>DBQX01000069.1 GCA_002305415.1 Actinomycetales bacterium UBA1383
GAGCCTCCCTCACGCCACGGACCAGCCAGAACAGCAAGAACCCCCGTGCCCTGATCGGCATGGGGGTTCTTCTGTTCGCGGTGGGTCAGTCCGTCGGGACGGTCGGCATGCCCGTGTCCTTCTTCTTCCCCACGGTGTGGATCTTCTCCTTCACCACACCGGCCACCTGGTCCGTCAGCTTGGCCCCCTGAGTGCGGGCGAGATCACCGACAGTCTCGTCGGCCTTGTGGACCATGGTCTGAACGGGCTTGGACTGCCACGCGGAGGTGGAGACCTTCTTGATCTTCTCGTACTGTCCCCGGCCGGCTCGCGTGCCCAGCAGATAGCCGAGCCCGGCACCAAGCACGAATGACATCTTGCTCATCGTTCCTCCTAGGTGGGATGCCCCCAGCTTATTGAGAGGTGCCGGGGACGCGCGACCAGACGGCCGTCACGCTCCCCGTCATGGTGCGGCGTAACCTCCAGACAGTCAGCGACGAGCGCGTCCTCCTCGCCACGGGCCATCCCCGCGGCCACTGGTTCGCCCTGTTGGACGCCGCCGGCGCGCAGGGGTGGCGGCACCCCGCGATCGCTGCCTTCCTGCGGGATCAGGGCGTGCCGGGCTGGTGGAGCCAGGGCATCACCGTCGCCTACGAGCAGGAGCGGGGCCTGCGACTGCCGGGCCAACGGCCCGACGGCACCTTCGACGCGAACATCTCGCGCACGTTCCGCGTCCCAGCGGACGCTCTCTGGCCCCTCCTGGTCGACGACGCCGCAAGGGAGGCGTGGCTCGGCTCCGGCTGGGTCGTGGCCCGGCAGACGGCGGGCAGGTCGCTCCGGCTGACCGCACCCGACGGCACGAGTGCGGTGCTCGGCGTCGAGCACCCACGGGCCCGGTCCGGCGGCGCGGAGGGCCACACCCATCACCCGGACCACCCCAATCACCCGGACCACACCAATCACCCGGACCACGCCAATCACCCGGATCCCGCGGCGCCTGCCGGCGCGGTCCGGCTCGCGGTGCAGCACGCGAAGCTGCCGGATCCGGAGACGGTCGAGCGTTCGAAACGCCTGTGGAGTGAGGCGCTCGGGCGGCTGGCCGACCACCTCGGCTGAGCGCCCGTCTACGCACTGGACGCCCGGAGGGGCACTCCCCGGACCTCGCTACCATCGGTCGCGTCGCGGCATCAGCGCGGCCAGGCGGGTCCCCCCGCCGCGCGCGCCGAGGCCCCCCACCGCGAAAGGAACACCGTGAAACTCCTCAAGTCCCTGAGGCTGGCTGCCGGAGTCCTCGCCACCGCCCTGCTGGCCACCGCGTGTGGCGGTGGGTCGAGCGACGGCGAGACGAGCGCCACCACCGGCAGCGCCGCGGCCGGCGAGGCCGTCTCGATCGGCATCACCCAGATCGTCAGCCACCCGTCTCTCGACGCCGCCCGTGACGGCTTCAAGCAGGCCCTCGCGGACGCCGGGTACGACGCCACCTATGACGAGCAGAACGCGCAGGGCGATCCCTCCACCGCGGCATCCATCGCCGGGACCTTCGCCTCGGCCGACCTCGACCTGATCCTGGCGATCGCCACCCCGACGGCGCAGTCGGTGGTCCAGGCCGTGACAGACACGCCCATCCTCTTCACCGCCGTCACCGATCCGGTGTCCGCGGACCTCGTGGAGAGCCTCGAGGCGCCAGGTGGGAACGCGACGGGCACGTCGGACGCCAACCCGGTCATGGAACAGCTCGAGCTCGTGACGCGGCTGGCGCCGGACGCCACCCGCGTCGGCATCGTGTACTCCTCGGGTGAGGTCAACTCGCAGGTGCAGGTCGAGTGGGCGAAGGAGGCCGCCGCTGACCTCGGACTCGAGATCGTGGAAGCCGCGGTCAGCACCTCCGCCGAGGTGCAGCAGGCCGCCGAGTCGCTCGACGTCGACGCGTTCTACGTGGTCACGGACAACGCCGTCGTCTCCGCACTCGAGTCCCTCATCCAGGTGGCGGAGACCAAGAAGATCCCCGCGATCGCGGCCGAGGGCGACTCCGTGGCCCGCGGCACCATCGCGACCTACGGCATCAGCTACTACGAGCTCGGCTACCAGACCGGCGAGATGGCCGTGAAGATCCTCAAGGGTGAGGCCGAGCCGGCCACGATGCCAGTCGAGACGCAGTCCGAACTGCAGCTCTACCTCAACCTCGGAGCCGCCGAGCGCATGGGCGTCACGATCCCCGAGGACCTGCTCGCCGAGGCGGACCCGGCGAACATCACCGAATAGCGCATGGGGGCCGCCCTGATGGGCGGCCCCCATCGCCATCCCCACTGGGCGCACGACGACGCCGCCCGCCACGATCTCCCGACGCCGCCACCGGCCGCCCCACCCTTCCCACCCCGAGCCGAAGGACCACCATGATCACCGCCGTCGAGCTGGGCCTGATCTACGCGGTCATGGCCATCGGCGTCTACCTGACGTTCCGGATCCTCGACTTCCCCGACCTGACCGTGGATGGCAGCTTCACCACGGGCGCGGCCGTCGCCGCCGTGGGGATCATCAACGGTGTGCCGCCGCTGCTCGCGACCGTGGCGGCCTTCGCGGCCGGCCTCGTGGCAGGCCTCGTGACCGGGCTGCTCCACACGAAGGGCAACATCAACGGCCTGCTCGCCGGGATCCTGACGCAGATCGGGCTGTACTCCATCAACCTGCGCATCATGGGCCGGGCCAACCTGCCGCTGCTTCGGGAGACCACCCTGATCACTCCCCTGCGGGAGGCCGGACTGACGGGCACGGCGGTGAGCGTGGGCATCTTCCTGCTCGTCGCGCTGGCGGTGCTGGCGGTGGTGGTGTGGTTCCTCCACACGGATGTCGGGCTGGCGATGCGCGCCACCGGTGACAACCCTGACATGATCCGCTCCTTCGGCGTGAACACCGACACCCAGAAGCTCCTCGGCCTGGCGCTCTCGAACGGGCTCGTGGCCCTCTCCGGCGCGCTGATCGCCCAGTTCCAGGGCTTCGCGGACATCGGGATGGGCATCGGCCTGATCGTGGCCGGGCTCGCCTCCGTGATCATCGGGCAGGCGATCCTCGGCCGTTCCAGCATCGCCGTGGCCGCTTCCGCGGTGGTGCTCGGCTCGGTGCTGTACCGCGTGGTCATCCAGGTGGCGCTGCTGGCCGGCCTGAACCCCAACGACATGAAGCTGATCTCCGCGATCCTCGTGATCATCGCGCTGGTGCTGCCGCAGTGGAAGGGGTTCTCCCGCATGGGTGGGGTGATGCGGCGCCGGTTCGCCGCCGCCGCCGAGAGCGCCGCGATCGAGAAGGAGGACTGAGCGATGCTCCGGCTCGAGAACATCACCAAGACGTTCGCCCCCGGCACCGTCAACGCCCGGGTGGCGCTGCAGGACATCACCCTGCACCTCGCCCCGGGGGACTTCGTGACCGTCATCGGCTCGAACGGCGCCGGGAAGTCCACGCTGCTGAACGTGATCGCCGGCACCTACCGCGCGGACTCGGGCACGATCACGATCGACGGCCGGAACGTCACCCGGCTCAACGACCACCAGCGGGCGCGCTACATCGGCCGGGTGTTCCAGAACCCCGGCGCGGGCACGGCGCCCCACATGACCATCGAGGAGAACCTCGCGATGGCCCTCGAGCGGGGCCAGCGCCGCGGCCTGAAGCTCGGGGTCACGAAGGCGAAGCGCGAACGGTTCGCGCGGGAGTTGCTCGCCCTCGAACAGGGCCTCGACGTGCGCCTGAAGGACTGGGTCTCCCTGCTGTCCGGCGGACAGCGCCAGGCACTGTCCCTCCTGATGGCCACCTTCTCCGAGCCGAGGATCCTGCTGCTGGACGAGCACACGGCCGCCCTCGACCCGCAGCGCGCCGCACTCGTCTCGCGCCTCACGACGGAGATCGTCGAACGGTTCGGACTCACCACCCTGATGGTCACGCACAACATGGAGCAGGCCCTGCGCATGGGTACCCGGCTGATCATGATGCACGAGGGCCGGATCGTCCTCGACCTCGGCCCGGTGCAGAAGTCCCGCATGACGGTGCAGGGGCTGCTGCGCGAGTTCGAGCGCATCAAGGGCGGGGAGCTGGACGACACGCTCCTCCAGTAGCGTCGCCTCACACCGTCCAGTCGGCGTCGCCGTAGGCGGTCACCGACAGCGCGCTCACCAGCCCGCCGCGCACCGCATCACGGCGGAAGCGCGCCACCAGCTCCCCGAGCGGCTGCTCGGCGCGCCCGGGGTCGACGAGCAGGCCCGCCAACTGCTGCGACAGTGCCGCCGCGTGCGTGTTGAGCAGCATCGTGAGCGTGGAGAACACGGCCGCCGCGCCCTTGGCCATGAAGCGGGTGGCGTACCCGGCGGGATCCTCATCAGAGCCCGCGGTGTCACACCCGAACAGGACCACGAGAGGGTGGACCTCCCGGCCGCCCGTGACGTGCGCCTTCTCGATCTGGCCGCGGCGGCGCGTGTCCGCGGAGATCTCCAGGGAGGCCACCGCGGGATCGGTGTGCGGCATCAGCACCAGAAGGTCGGCGGGCGACGCCCCCGCGCGCGCGAGCGCGTCCCGCCAGTCGCGCCAGCTGGTCACACGCTCGGCGGGCACCCGCAGCATGGTCTTGGTGGCGTCCACGTCGGCCGGGTCCACCTTGTCGGACGCCGCCAGCACGGCACGGGTGACGCCGAGCCGGCGCTGGGCGTGCGTCGGGTGGGTTGTGACGAGGAACGCGGTGCCCTCCGGCTCGGTGAGGGAGGTGTGATGCCGCTCGATCACACGACTCATACCCCAGAACACCGCGGGGCAGACCACCGAGGTGTCGTCCGGATCCGCGGGGTCGGTGTCCGCGAAGCAGTGCGGGCCGCACTCACGGCCTGCCAGCCAGTTCTCGCACACCCGCGCGCCGCTCTCGGGTGCGGGCCGGTCGTAGACCATCTCCAGCGGCAGGAATCGTCCTGATCGCGCCGTCACCACCTGCAGCCGCCGCGCGCCGCCGAGCCGCCCAAGGTGCCGTTCCAGCAGCACGAACAGGTCATTGCCCTCGATCGCGACGTCGATCAGGATCTCGCGTGCCGTCGCCACCGCGGATTCGCTCGTCACGGAACGTAGCGCCGTCGCCCGTCGCAGGTGGTCGCGGATCCGGTCGGCCACCGCCTCGATCTCATCCATCGCCTCGATGGTGGTCTCGCCGTCGGCGTGGCTGACGACGGCGGGCGTACCGGCGTCGTCGTGGTTGAGGACGAAGGTGCGGTCGAAGGGCTGACGGTCATCGAGGCGGGCGAGCTCGCCCCACAGGACAAGTCGTTCCCGCAGCCGCGCCGGTCCGCCGACCCGGCCGGCAAGGACAGCCGTCTGGATCAGCCGGTTGCGATGGAGGACCAGGAGCCGGGCCTGCACCCGCCCGCGTCCCGGCAGCGTCCACAGCAGCCGCACGGCCGGGGAGCGTCCCGTCCGCGGCACATCCAGCTCGGCACGCACTGGCTCCCCCTGCGGCAGGAGCGGCACCAGCACCACCGTGAGACGCACCCTCTCCAGCGTGGGGTCCCGGAACACCTCCGCGTCCGGGAACTGCGGCCCCCGCAGCGGTTCGACCGCGAGGTGCTCCTCCGGGCCGACGAACACGTCGACGGCGTTCGGCCCCGGCCGCAGCACGTTCTCGCCGACGGCGACCCCATCGTCCAAACCGGCGGCAGGCCCGACGAGCACCTGCAGGAACCGCGGCACCGCGGCCTGTGCGAGCGCTGCCTCCACCTCCGCGTCAAGCTCCGGTGCTCGGGAGGCCTCGTGGCTCTCGGCGTCGAACCGGCCGTCGGGGAGGGCCTCCAGTTCGTCGAGCGGTGGCTCCGCACCCACCGCCATCGGAAGCCCCTCCAGGTCCAGCCGCAGCTGCCGGGCACGGCGCCGGACGAGGGATGGGAGGTCGCTGTCGGCGAGGGCGGCGAGTTCCCCGGCGAGGAGCACCCGACGGTCGAAACCGGCCGTCAGTGCGACGTCGAACGGGTGGGCGTGCGCGAGGGCCCGCAGCGTACGCAGCACACGCCGGGCTACCTCCTCGGGGGCGGCGGGCGGGACGACGGCAGTCGCGATCGCCGCCGTCGTCGCGCGGAGGAGGGCGAGGTGGGCGTCGACGGCTGGCCAGGGGCCCCCCGGCTCGCCGACGCAGAGCACCGCGTTCGCGACCTGGCGGCGCCCGGCGACGAGCGCGGCGACCCGCTCCGGGGTGCCACGCACCATCAGCAGGTCCACACCCCCGGGGTCCGTGCGGACGTCACGGACGTCGACGAGCTCCGGTGGCAGTTCCTCGCCGCGCACGGCGGCGAACGCGTCCCGCAGCGCGTCATCGAGCACGCCGATGCGCAGTGGCCAGTGCCAGGGGCGGCGGCGCAGCGCTCCCGGTGGGCGGACCACGGGCAGGATCGCTGACCCCAGCCCCGGGCAGGCCTGCAGCCGGGGAAGCACCTCGGTGGGGACCACGTTCCCGGTGACCGCGAGCCGCGCCGCCGGCGGCTGGTAGCGGGCCGAGAGTTCGGTGTCGAACGGCCAGGCGAGCCTTCCGTCGTCGAGCGCGGCGACGGCGGCGGCGTCCCGCGGCTCCCGAGGCGGCCGCCACGTGAGGAAGCCGGCCGCTCCGGCGCGCCACGCCGCCAGCTCCGCGAGGTCCAGCCCGCCGATGACGTTCGCCACGGCCGCGGTGACGTCGTCGTACCCGACGGTCCAGCGGTCGAGGTCGGCGCCAGTGAGGGGGCCGTCCTCCGCGAGGTCCTCCGGTGTCATCGCTCCCCTCCCTGCCTCCGGGGGCATCGCTCCCCTCCCCGCTCGGCGCCCACGCTAGCGCAGGCACCGCGCGGTGAGAAGGCTCAGAGCGGATCGACGACCTTCTGCCACGCCCCCTCGACCGCGGCCGCGCGGAAGCCGAGCGCCTCGTTGATGTCGAGCATGAAACGGTTCTCCTCGGCGTTCCACGTGTGGATCCGGGCGGCGTGCGGGTTCAGGGCGAACAGGTGCTCGAGGTTCGCCGCCTTGACCAGCATGCCCAGCCGGTGCCCGCGGTGCTCCCCATGGACGAGGGTGTCCTCCTGGTAGACCACGTGCGGCTTCGTGGTGAGCCACCGCAGCTCCGTGTAGGCGACGAGGTGGCCCGAGGGCACGTGCCGGATCGCGGCGAAGGCGTTGGTGTGGCCGGTCTCGAGCATCTGCTCGTCGCGGTGCACGACGCGTTCCGCGTCCCAGGACTCCTCGCGGTAGTCGAAGCCCGCGGAGGGCGCGTCCACACTCATCCGCCGGTGCAGCTCCGCCATCCGCTCCCGCCAGGCCTCCGGCGTGATCCCGCTCCAGCGGAGCAGCTCGTAGTCGGTGCCTGCCCGCCTGGCCGCCTCGCGACGCAACCCGGCGACAGTTTCCAGCCAGCTGGCCCTGTCCTCCGGGATCCGGAGCACCGAGTAGCGCTCGGCCTGCTCGAGTTCGAAGCCGCGCCGCAGCAGCCACGCCGCCGCCGGGTCCGCCCGGTCGATGACCCCGACGCCCGTCTTCGCGGCGAGCGCGTCCGGGTGGTCGGCGGGCACGGCGGGGTGTGGGGTCCACGCGCCGATAGTGGTGCGGCCGGAGCCGCGGAGCTCCTGGGCGATCATGGTGGCGAGCGCGGTCCCGATCCCCTGCTTCCGGTGCGCGCGGCGCACGATCACGTCCGCCTCCACCAAGTGGGTGTTGTCCTCCAGGGAGAGGTGGATGGCGGCACGGCCGAGCGCGAGGGAGGGGGCGAAGGACACTGGGTCCGTCCCGCGCGGCAGCGCGATCCAGACCGCGCGGCGGGTGTACCGCTGGTCGGCGTACTGCGCGCGCACCACCTCGACCGGGTCGAGGAAGTCGTCGTGGCCGAAGGCCTCCAGGAACCACTCTTGGGCGAGGTCGTTGACGCCTGCCATGAGCGCGGTGGCGCGTGCGTCGTCGGCAGGCGTCGCGATCTCCGCCGGCGTCAGGGGAATCCGGTGGATCTCGACGTCCATGGCGGCCAGTGTGGCAGCGGGCCGCGCCGGCACGCCACGGAATATCCCGGCGGGGGCGTGGGCACCCGCCACCGGCGCACCGCACCCTGCATCACGCCGGGGCGCGCGGCGTGTCGTGCTCGCGAGGGAACTCCCCCACGGGGACGTGAGACTGCCTACTGGGGCGAAGCAGATTCACGTCCCCCAGAGACAATCCCCCCAAACTGGACCGACACGCGGTGCCGTCGTTGGACTGCGCAGTTCGCGGCGTGGCGGGGCGTGCGCGGCGTGGCGGG
>DBQX01000128.1 GCA_002305415.1 Actinomycetales bacterium UBA1383
CACAAGGGAGCCTCCCTCACGCCAGGGGGCCTGCTGGCGATCGCCACCTCCAACGGCGGCGGCGGGGGGAGCCTCCCTCACGCCAAGGGCCTGCTGAATCGGCCTCAGGTCCCTCGACACCGGCCCACCGAAGCGGGACGATCGGTAGATGACACGCCACAGCGAGGTGGAACCCTGATGGGCGACGTGATGCGCCCCGTCCCATTCGGCCGGCTGGTCTCCTGGGCCCTGGCCGAGTACCACGCGCACGGCTCGATCTTCGGGCTCGCCGCGGAGCACTTCTTCGTACCCGAGGCCAGCCGCACCATCCGGGACCCGTTCGGGCACCACATCGCCACGCCGATCGGGCCCGCAGCCGGCCCCCACACCCAGCTCGCGCCGAACATCATCACAGCCTGGCTGGCCGGCGCCCGCTTCATCGAGCTGAAGACCGTCCAGGTGATGGACGGCGAGGCGATGCGCCTCGCGGTCGCCAAGCCGTGCATCGACGCCCAGGACGAGGGCTTCAACTGCGAGTGGTCCACCGAGCTCACCGTGGGCCAGGCGCTCACGGAGTACATCCACGCCCGTCTCGCGATCGCAGTACTGGCGATCGAACTGGGGCTCGACGACGCCCTCGCCTTCAACGCCTCGGTCGGCTACGACCTGGCGGGCATCTCCGGTCCGCTCATCGACGGCTTCCTCGAGGGCCTGCGGGACGCCTCCGCCACAGCGGCGTTCCGGGGCGCCATGGCCTGGCTCGCGGACAACCAGCACCTGTTCACCCACCTCGCCACCGCGGACCTCGATCGCCTCTCGCCCCACATCAGCGACTCGGTCACCCTGTCCACCCTGCACGGCTGCCCCGCGGACGAGATCGAGCGGATCGCCACCCACCTCCTGGGCAAGGGGCTGCACACGTTCGTGAAGTGCAACCCCACCATGCTCGGGTACGGCACCGCCCGCGGCATCCTCGACGACCTCGGCTACTCCCACCTCGTCTTCGACGACCACCACTTCCGGGGCGACCTCCAGTTCGACGACGCCGTTCCCATGTTCGCCCGCCTCGCCGAGCGGGCCACGGCGGCCGGCCTGACATTCGGGGTGAAGCTCTCGAACACGCTGCCCACGGACGTGACGCGCGGTGAGCTGCCGGCCTCGGAGATGTACCTCTCGGGCCGCGCGCTGGCCCCGCTCACGCTCACCCTCGCGGCGCGGCTCTCCCATGCCTTCGCCGGACGCCTCCCCATTTCCTACGCCGGCGGCGCGGACGCCACGAACCTCGCCGGGATCCTGGGGACCGGCATCGCCCCGGTCACGGTGGCCACCACCCTCCTGAAGCCCGGCGGCTACGCCCGCCTCACCCAGCTGGCGCACCTCGCCACGGGCGCGATGCGCGACTCCGACGGCGTGGTGGACGTGGCTGCCCTCGACGGGCTCGTGGCACGCGTGCTCTCGGACGAGCGGGTGCACAAGCGGCACCGCGAGAAGGTCGGCTCCCGGAAGACCTCCTCCCCGCTCCCGCTCACCGACTGCTTCACCGCCCCCTGCGAGCACGGCGGCTGCCCCATCGAGCAGCAGATCCCGGAGTACCTCGCCCTCTCGGCCGCCGGCCGGCACGCCGACGCGTTCCGCCTCATCGCCCGGGACAACACCGCACCCACGATCACCGGGGTGCTGTGCTCCGAGCCGTGCCGGGCGCACTGCACCCGCGTGGACTACGACACCGCGATCGACATCCGCGGCGTCAAGCTCGCCGCCGCGGATGCCGCACAGGAGGAGTTCATCGCCGCCACCGAGCCCGCCCCCCTGGCCACCCCGGCCCGGGTGGCCGTGATCGGCGCCGGCCCGGCCGGTATCGCGGCCGCCATGTTCCTTCGCCGGAACGGTGTCGCCGCAGAGGTCTTCGAGAAGCTGGACGGCCCCTACGGCATCGTCCGCCGCATCATCCCCACGTTCCGCATCACCCGCGAACAGATCGACCGGGACTACCACCTGGCGCTGGCCACGGGCGTGGAGTTCCACTTCGGCTGCGACCCGCACCACGACCTCGCCGAGCTCCGCACCCGCTTCGACCATGTGGTGGTGGCGACCGGGGCGTGGGGCCGCGGGGTGCCACCGGTCCGCGAGGGCGCCGGCCTCGTCCTCGACGCGCTGGAGTTCCTGTGGGATGCCCAGTCCGACGGCGGGGCGCACCTCGGGCGGCGCGTCGCCGTCGTCGGGGCGGGCGACGTGGCCATGGACTGCGCGCGGACGGCGCTGCGAACGCCCGGCGTGGAGCATGTCACGCTGGTGTACCGCCGGACCGAGCCGTTCATGCCCGCCGCCCAGGAGGACGTCAACGCGGTGAGATCCGACGGGATCGAGATCCGCGAACTCCTCGCGCCGGTGTCCTGGGACGGCAGCGTACTCCGGTGCGAGGTGACGGAGCTCGCCGGGTGGGAGGGTGCCCGGCGTGCCGCCCGCGGCACCGGGCGGTTCGTGGACCTCCCGTGCGACACCGTCATCGGGGCCACGGGTGCCACGATCGACCCCGCGCCGTACCACGCGAACGGCATCGCCACCGACGACCGGGGCAGGCCCCTGCTGGACGCGCATCTCCGGGCCACCGGCCTCGACGAGGTGTACGTCATCGGCGACGGCCGGCTCGGGCCGGACACGGTGGTGCGGGCGATCGCGGACGCCAAGGTGGCGGCCCGCGCGATCCTCCGGGCCCACGGACTCCGCCCCGACTTCGATGCCACCCCCGCCGTCGTGGTCACCGCCCACGACGTGATCGTGGGCCGCCGGGGCGTGCTCGCCGGCCCCCTCGCGCCACCCACGGAGGGCGAGCGCTGCCTCCGCTGCGACGAGGTCTGCGAGATCTGCACCGAGGTCTGCCCGAACCGCGCCAACGTGGCCGTGGCGGTCCCCGGCTTCGCGGACCCGCGCCAGATCGTCCACCTCGACGGGCTGTGCAACGAGTGCGGCAACTGCGGTACCTTCTGCCCGCACGCCGGGCTGCCCTACCGGGACAAGCTCACCGTGTTCTGGACCCGCCAGGACTTCGACGACTCCCCGAACGCCGGGTTCCTCGCCGAGGGTGACGGCTACCGGGTCCGCCTGCCGGGCGGCGCGGTGGTCCACCACCGCGTGGGCGACGCGGACCTGCCGCACGAGCTGGAGGCCGTCCTCGCCGTGCTGGAGGCGGAGCACCCCTGGGTCCTCTCCCCGCTCTCGGACCACCTGGAAGGAGTGGCGCCATGATCATCACGGGACGTGCCGTCATCACGGGAGACCCCGTCACACCGGTCGTACCGGCCGGGGCCGTGCTGGTGCGGGGCGGGACGATTCAGGCGGTTGGTCCCGCAGCCGACCTCCGCGCGGCCCACCCGGACGAGCCGGTCACGGACACCGGCCGGGTCATCCTGCCCGGCCTCGTCAACGCGCACACGCACGCCTACTCCGCCTACGCCCGCGGGATGGCGGTCCACTCCCCCACCCGGGACTTCGACGAGATCCTCGCCAACCTGTGGTGGGCGCTGGACCGGATGCTCGAACCGGAGGACGTCCGGTTGAACGCCACGACGACGTTCCTCGAGTCCGTCCGGTGCGGCGTCACCACGCTCTTCGACCACCACTCCTCCCCGCACGCCATCCCCGGCTCGCTGGACACGATGGCGGAGGCGGCCCGCGCCGTCGGGGTGCGGGCGTGCCTGTGCTACGAGACGTCCGACCGGGACGGCGAGGAGGCGTTCGCGCAGGCCGTGGAGGAGAACGTCCGCTTCATGCGCGCAGCCAACACCGCGGACCAGCAGCAGGTGCGCGGCATGTTCGGCCTGCACGCCTCGTTCACGCTGTCCGAGGCGAGCCTCCTCCGCGTCGCGGAGGCAGCCGCCGGCGTGCCGGGTGGCTTCCACGTCCACGTGGCGGAGGGCCCCGGTGACCAGCGGCGGGCGCTCGCGGACGAGGGCCGCCGCGTCGTCGACCGGCTCGACGCCCACGGCATGGTCGGGCCCCAGTCCATCGCCGCGCACTGCATCCACGTCACACCGGGCGAGATCGCGGTACTCGCCGAGCGGGGGGCGCGCGTGGTGCACAACCCGCACTCCAATCTGGGGAACGCCGTGGGGTTCGCCCCGGTGGTGGAGATGCTGCGCCGCGGCGTCCGCGTGGGCCTCGGCACGGACGCCTACACCGCGGACATGCTCGCGTCGATGCAGCTCGCGAAGATCGTGGCGAGCGGGTGGCGATTCGATCCGACGATCGGGTTCGGTGAGGCCGTGGACATGCTGTTCGTGCACAACCCGGCCCTCGCCTCCGCGGTGTTCGGGTGCGACATCGGGGTGCTGCGCCCCGGCGCGGTGGCCGACCTCGTCACGCTGGACTACCGCCCGCCGACGCCGCTGGACGCGCGCTCCGGGTGGGGCCACGTCGTGTTCGGGATGAGCGGGCACCAGGTGGTCGACGTGATGGTGGGGGGCGAGTGGGTGCTGCGGGACCGCGAGTTGACCCGCCTCGACGAGGAGGCGGTCCTCGCGCGGTCCGCGGAGCGTGCCGAGCGGATCTGGGAGGAGTTGTGAGATGAGGCTGCTGCACGGCGGACACGTGGTCACCCCGGCCGGCGTGATCGAGGGCGGGTCGGTCCGGATCGACGGGGAGCGTATCGCCGAGGTCGGGCTGCTCGCGCCGAAGGAGGGCGAGGAGATCCTCGACTGCGCCGGCTGCTGGGTCCTCCCCGGCGGGGTGGAGTCCCACTGCCACCTCGACCTCGAGGCCGGGGCCGAACTCACCGCCGACGACTTCGCGACCGGAACCCGCGCCGCGCTCGCCGGCGGCACCACCACCGTGCTCGACTTCGCCACCCAGTTCCACGGCCAGACGCTCGCGCACGGCTTCGACCGCTGGATGGCCAAGGCGGAGGGCAAGGCCGTGGCCGACTTCGGCTTCCACATGGCCATGACCGAGTGGAAGCAGGACTTCGCCGCCCAGATGGGCGAGATGCCCGGCCGGGGCGTCACCTCCTTCAAGCTCTACATGGCCTACCGCCACTCGATGATGGTGGAGGATGACGACATCCTCGCGGCGCTCACCGCCTCCGCCGGCTTCGGCGGCACGATCGGGTTCCACTGCGAGAACGGCCGCCTCATCGACGCCCTCGTGCAGCGGGCGCTCGCCGCCGGGCACACCACGCCCCACTTCCACGCCGCCACCCGGCCCGCCGTGCTCGAGGCCGAGGCCATCGATCGGCTCGCGGTGATCGCGGGCCTCGCCGAGGCCCCGTTCTACGTGGTGCACCTGTCCTCCGCCCCCGGCCTCGCCGCGGTGGCGCGGGCGCGGGAGGCGGGGGGCGCCGTCGTCGCCGAGACGTGCCCGCAGTACCTGCTGCTCGACGTCGCCGCCTACGGGGGCCCCGACGACGACCGCCTCGAGTCGCGGGCCGTCGTCATGAGCCCGCCGCTCCGGACCGCCGCGGACCGGGAGGCCCTGTGGGCAGCACTGGCCGCCGGCGAGGTGCAGTTCGTGGGGACCGACCACTGCTCCTTCGACCTGCGGGGCCAGAAGGACAAGGCCACGGACTTCGCCCACACCCCGAACGGGGCGCCCGGCATCGAGCTCCGGATGGTGCTGCTGTGGTCCGAGGGCGTGGCGGCCGGCCGGATGGATCCCGTGCGGTACGCCCAGGTCACCGCCACCAACGCGGCGCGCTACTTCGGGCTGTATCCGCGGAAGGGCGCCCTCGTGGCCGGCGCGGACGCCGACGTCGTCGTCCTCGACCCGGGCACGAGGTGGACGGTCACGCGCGCGGCGCTGCACGAGAACGTGGACCACACCCCGTACGAGGGTCGGGAGGTGACCGGCCGGGTGCGGGAGGTGTTCCTCCGGGGGCACCACGCCGTCGTCGGGGGCCGGCTGGGGGACGAGCTTCCCACGGGCGAGTACCTGCACTGCGGACCCCCCGACCTGTCGATCGCCTGAGAGGACCCCATGGCCATCACCGTCAACGGGCACGAGTACGAGATCCCCGGCAGCAGGCCGCTGATGACGTTCCTGCGCGAGGACCTGGGGCTCACGAGCGTGAAGCACGGCTGCGACGACGGGTCCTGTGGCTCCTGCATGGTGGTGGTGGACGGCAAGACCGTGAAGTCCTGCACCCGGGACGTCACCCGGTTCGAGGGCCGGATGGTGACCACTGCCGAGGGTCTCGACGCGCGCGAGCGCGAGGTGTACGTGTCCGCCTACGAGCAGGAGGGCGCCGTGCAGTGCGGCTTCTGCATCCCCGGGCTCGTCATGGCGTCCAAGTCGCTGCTGGACAAGAACCCCGACCCCACCCGGGAACAGGTGGCCACGGCGATCCGGTCCAACCTGTGCCGCTGCACCGGCTACCGGATGGTGGAGGACGCGGTGCTGCGCGCCGGGCGCATCATGCGCGGCATGGAGGAGATCCCCCCGCCGCCGGAGCGGATCCGGATGTCCGACCGGGCGCCCCGCATCGACGCCGCCGAGAAGGTGCTGGGATCCGGCCTGTACGCCGACGACCTCCGCCTCCCCGGCATGGTGCACGCGAAGGCGCTGCGGTCGGCGCACCCGCGCGCGGTGATCGAGCGCCTCGACGTGACGGCGGCGCGCGCCCACCCCGCGTGCCTCGCGGTGCTGACGGCCGCGGACGTGCCGGAGCGGAAGATCGGGCACCTCGTCCACGACTGGGACGTGCTGCTCGCCGAAGGGGACACCACCCGGTACGTCGGGGACGCCCTGGCGCTCGTGGTGTGCGAACGCGAGGAGGACCTCGACGCAGTGCTCGGCCTCATCGAGGTGGACTACACCGTGCTGGAGCCGGTCACCACTCCGGAGCAGGCGCTGGCCCCCGGCGCGCCGGAGCTCCACCCCGGGGGGAACATCCTCACCCACCAGCAGGTGAAGCGCGGGGACGCGGAGGCGAGGCTGGCGGACTCCGCGTTCACGGTGACGCACACGTTCCACACCTCCCGGCAGGAGCACGCCTTCCTGGAGCCCGAGTGCGCGGTGGCCCAGCCGTGGGGCGAGGGTGGGGTGGAGGTGTTCACCGGCGGCCAGGGCGTCTACGACGAGCAGCGCGAGATCTCGCGGATGCTGCGCCTGGCGCCGGAGCAGGTGCACTCCCACTCGATGCTCGTGGGCGGCGGGTTCGGTGGCAAGGAGGACATGAGCGTCCAGCACCATGCGGCGCTGGCGGCGTGGCACCTCGGCCGACCGGTGAAGGTGAGGTTCTCCCGCCAGGACAGCCTCGACTACCACGTGAAGCGACACCCGATGGACATCACCGTGACGCTCGGGTGCGACGCCGGCGGCCGCCTCACTGCGGCGAAGGTGCGGATCGTCGCGGACACCGGGGCGTACGCCTCCCTCGGTGGCCCGGTGCTGCAGCGCGCCGTCACGCACGCGGGCGGGCCGTACGACTACCAGGACTTCGACGCCGAGGGCATCGCCGTCTACACGAACAACCCGCCCGCCGGCGCGTTCCGCGGCTTCGGGGTGGCGCAGTCCGCGTTCGCGATCGAGAGTGCCGTCACCCTGCTCGCGGAGAAGGCCGGCATCGACGCCTGGGAGTTCCGGTACCGCAACGTGGTCCGGCCCGGCGCGGAGCTGCCGAACGGGCAGATCGCGGACGAGTCGGTGGGGCTGGCGGAGTGCCTGCGGGCACTGAAGCCGGACTGGGACGCCGATCCCCACGCGGGGCTCGCGGTGGCCTTCAAGAACTCCGGGCTCGGCATGGGCGTGCCGGACGTGGGCCGGGCGATCCTCTCGGTGGAGGAGGGGCGGGTACACATCCGCACCTCGGCCGCCTGCATGGGCCAGGGCATCGCGCAGATGGCCCAGCACATGCTGTGCGAGACCGTGGACCTCCCCCCTGACCGGGTGGTGGTGGAGGCCCCGGACACCGAGCGCACCCCCGACGCCGGCACCTCCACCGCCTCCCGGCAGACGGTGTTCACCGGGGAGGCGGTACGGCGGGCGGCGGTCGGGCTGCGGGAGGCGCTGGAGGACGCCGGCTCCCTCGAGGCGCTGGAGGGGCGGGAGTTCGCGGGCGAGTTCGCCCCGCCCACGGACCCGCTCGGGTCCGAGAAGCCCAACCCGGTCAGCCACGTCACCTACGGCTACGGGGCCCAGCTCGTGCACCTGGCCGAGGACGGGCGGGTCGCGAAGGTGGTCGCCGCCTACGACGCCGGCACGGTGGTGAACCAGCAGGCCTTGGTCGGGCAGATCGAGGGCGGCATCGTCATGGGGCTCGGCTACTCTCTCACCGAGGACTTCGTGGTGGAGGACGCCGTGCCGCGCACCACGTTCGGGAAGCTCGGGCTCCTCCGGTCCACGCAGGTGCCCCAGATGGAGGTCCACACCGTGACCGGGCCGGGGGTGCTGCCGTTCGCCTACGGCGCCAAGGGCGTGGGCGAGATTTGCCTCATCCCCACGGCCCCGGCGGTCGCGCACGCGTACTTCCGGCGCGACGGCATGGTGCGGGACTCCCTGCCGCTCGCGGGGACGTTCTACAAGCCGTGAGCGCGGTGGCTGCCCGGGAGCGCGCGTGGTGGGACGCCGGCCGGCCGTACGTGCGCGCCACCGTGGTCTCGACCTGGGGCGCCGCGCCCCTGCCCGTAGGATCGGTCATGCTGGTCGGCCCCGGGATGGAGGTGGTCGGCGGGGTGTCCGGCGGGTGCGTCGAGGGGGACGTGCTCGAGGTGGCCCGCGAGGTCCTCTCCACCGGGGAGGCACGGGTGGTCCGGTACGGCGTGGGCGACGACGACGCCCGCGCCGTCGGCCTCACGTGTGGCGGCACGATCGTGGTGTCAGTCGAGCGCGTGGACCCAGGCAGCGACCGGGTGCCGCCGTTCCAGGACGACGCTCCTCTCCCGCGCCTGGTCATCGCCGGGTCGAACGAGGTGGCGGTCGCGCTGGCGAACCTCGGCGGCCCCCTGGGGCGGCGTGTGACCGTGTGCGACGCGCGGGAGGCGTTCCTCCAGCCGGCGCGCTTCGCGGAGGAGGCCGAGCTGGTGGTGGACTGGCCACACCGGTATCTGGCCGCCGAGGAGGCGGCGGGACGGCTGGACGGGAGCACCGCCGTCGCCGTCCTCACGCACGACGAGAAGTTCGACGTGCCCCTGCTCGCACTGGCGCTGCGGATCAGGCAGGAGGGACGGCTCGGTTATGTGGGCCTGATGGCGTCCCGGCGCACGCTCCTCGACCGCCGCGCACGCCTCCTCGGGGAGGGCACGCCACCGGAGCTGCTCAGCCTCCTCCACTCCCCCATCGGCCTCGACATCGGTGCGCGCGGACCCGGGGAGATCGCGATCAGCATCGCGGCGGAGATCATCGCGGAGTCCCGCAGCGCATAGCCTTGCCGGGGAGGTGGTGCGGGGTGCGCGTGCTGGTCGTCGACGGCGCGAACGTCGTCGGGAGCAGGCCGGACGGCTGGTGGCGTGACCGTGCCGGCGCGGCCGCGCGGTTGCACGCCGCGCTCGTCGACGCCACGCTGGACGCCACCCTCGACCACGCCGAGATCGTGCTCGTCCTCGAGGGCGCTGCGCGGCGGGGACAGGAGGAGGGGGTCACCGGGCGGATCCGGTGCGTGCACGCCGTGGGGTCGGGCGACGACGCGATCGTCGAGGAGGTGCGGGAGCGGCGCGTGGCGGGAGACGCCGTCGACGTCGTCACCGCCGACCGCGGCCTGCGGGAGCGGGTCGAGGCAGCGGGAGCCAGCGTGATCGGACCGGCATGGCTGCAGAGCCGGATCTGAGAGCGGACCGCGGCCGGGTGTCCGAGCACCGGCTTCTCCCCTACCTGCTGCTGGCGGGAACGGTGCTGTTCTGGGGCACGAGCTTCGCCGCGACGAAGTCCGCGTACAGCGACCTGTCCCCCATGTCAGTGGTGTGGCTCCGGATGGTCGTCGCGTCCGTGGTGTTCCTGCCCTTCTGGCGGATGCTGCCCCGTCCGGTCCGCCGGCCCGGTGATCGCCGGGTGCTCGCGCTCTCGCTCGCCTTCATCCCCTGCACCTACTTCACGTTCGAGGCTTTCGCCATCCAGTACACGACCTCCAGCCAGGCGGGCGTCATCGCCGCGACCGCGCCGCTCATGGTCGCCCTCGGCGCGTGGCTGGTGCTCCGGGAACGGCTCGCGGCCCGGACGGTGGCGGGCATCGTCGTGTCGATCGCAGGGGTGGCGGTCCTGGCGTTCGGCGGGGTGACCGGCGAGACGGCCCCCAAGCCGCTGCTCGGCAACCTGCTCGAACTGGGGGCGATGGCGGGCGCGGCCGGCTCCACGATCACGATCCGTCACCTGGCCGGACGGTACGACCCGTGGTTCCTCACCGGTCTGCAGATGGCCGTGGGGGCCACGTTCTTCGCGCCGCTGGCGCTCGCGTCCGGCCCGATCGCGTGGGGCGAGGTGACGCTCGCGAGCTGGGTTGCGGTGGTGTACCTCGGGATCTTCCCGAGCCTCGTCGGCTTCGGGCTCTACAACTCGGCGCTCCGCCTCCTGCCAGCGAATCGCGCTGCCCTGTCGCTCAACCTCATCCCGGCGGTCGCGGTGCTGACCGGGTGGCTGGCCCTCGGTGAGTCCCTCTCGTGGGTGCAACTCGCGGCGTGCGTCGGGATCGTCGCGGCAGTGGTGTGGGCCGGGATGGGCCACGGGTCGAAGCGGTAGGAGAAGGGCAGCACCCCGACGGGGGTGCTGCCCTTCTCCTACAGGCGCCTGCGCTGGTCTGCACGCCGCCCGCTACGGCGTGTAGCCGTCCGAGAGGGTGGTCAGGAAAGCGACGATGGCCAGTTCCTCCTCGTAGGTGAGGCCGAGGTCGCCCAGCTCGGCCGTGTTGACGTTGTCCGCGACCTCAGGCGCCGGCCAGCAGTTCGCGGCGAGCGCCTCTTCCTCGGTGTAGTCGCCCGGACAGGTGGGCAGCACATCGCGGGTGTTGTAGAAGTGGACGATGCCCCAGAGGGACTTGAAGTAGCCGTTGTGGCCGTAGGCCTTCACATCGTCGTCAGTCGGGCGGAGGTCGACGTTGCGGAGGGTGGGAACCTTGTGGGTGCCCATGTAGTCGTCCGCGTAGCCGGAGTAGTCATCCCGGGTCAGCAGGAAGCCGCCCAGGCCCAGGTCCACGAAGTCCGGGTCCCGCTCGTAGACGGGGTTCTCCGAGTTGATCGGGATGCCGAGATTGTCGAAGGTGTAGTCGGTGAACAGGGCCTTCTTGCCGCTGCTGATGTGGCAGAGCTTGCACTTGCCCTGGCCCTGGAACAGGGCGAAGCCGAGCCGCTCCTCCTTGGTGAGCTGGGCCTGGCCGACGAGGGAGAGGTCGTACTTCGAGTCGAAGGCATTCACCTCGGAGGAGCCCTCGTAGGCGGCGATGGACAGTGCGATCTGGTCGTAGGCCATGCCCGCCGTCACGCGGTCGGCAGGCTCCAGGGGGAGTGTCCCGCCGACGGTGTGGCAGATCGTCCCCGTGGTCGCCGGCCAGGTGATGTCGCAGGCGTCCGCCCCCCAGACGTCGACGAGCGCCACCGGATAGTCCGCCATGCAGGCCTCGTACACCACGCAGGCGCTGTCGGCGAAAGCCTGCTCCATGGGGTTCAGGAACGGACCCTGCGCCTGGTCGGCGGCGGGGTTGCCGAGCTTCTCCCCGGTGGCCCGGCCATCCCAGAAGTTGCCGCCCACAAAAAGGCCCTTCTTGTCCACGTGCAGGACGGGGCTCTGCGTGGCGTAGGCGGCGCTCGGCGGCTTGCGGTCACCGAACATGCCCGCGACGGATCCCTCATAGACGGACCCGTGGGCATTGATCATGCTGTCCGGACCGACCCACCCCGCGGCGGGGTCGTGGCAGGTGGCGCAGGACTGGTTGGAGTTCACGGAAAGGTTCTCGTCGAAGAAGAGTGACTTGCCGAGCTGTTCGTTGTCGGTGAGAGTCGTGTCGTCCGCGGATACCCCTACCGACATCAGCAGGAGAAGGACCGTGGACGCGGAGAAGAGGGGTATCAGTGAGCGTGTGCGCATGGTCGTCCTCCCTCCAGAGGCGCACGTGACGATGAGGTGCTCCATCCCTGTCCACCGGGGCGGACGCGACTGCGGGGCCCCATGGGCAGGAGGGGAGCGGATGCGACACCACCAAGCGGCCCACCGGCGGCCGATCGCTGGCGTGTGCGGCGTTCATGGTGCTTCTCCCTTGAAGCTGCGTGGCCTCATTCTCGTGCACCTGGCGAAAGTTGTTGGCGGATTCGCAACCGTCCCCTTCACTGTCCGCCGAATCGCGCCATCGCTCGCCAACGTCCCGGCACACTGTGTGGTGGAACGCACGGAAGGACAGGTTCAGTGGTGCACGTGTCTCAGGATGAGCAGAAGAGGGCGGCGGGCCGCGCGGCGATCGCGTACGTGACCCCGGGGACGGTCATCGGCGTGGGAACGGGCTCCACCGTGGCGCCCTTCATCGAGGCGCTCGGCGAGATGCCGGAGAGGATCGCCGGCGCGGTCTCCAGTTCTGAACGGTCGACCGCGGCGCTGCTGGCGCTCGGGATCCCGGTCCTCGACGCCAACACGGTCGAGGGTCTCGAGCTCTACGTCGACGGCGCGGACGAAGTGGACCCGCGGGGCTACCTGATCAAGGGCGGTGGCGGGGCGCTGACGCGCGAGAAGATCGTCGCGGCCCTCGCCGACCGGTTCATCTGTATCGCGGACGGCTCCAAGCGTGTCGACGTACTCGGTGGGTTTCCCTTGCCGGTCGAGGTGATTCCGATGGCCGAGGCGGCGGTGACCCGGCGCTTCGCCGCCGGCGTCCTCGGAACCGCCGGCGAGGCACGCCTGCGCCGCACCGCCGACGGTTCGCCGTACGTCACCGACAACGGACAGCACATCCTCGACGTCCACGGCCTGCGGATCTCCGACCCGCTCGCCTTCGAGTCAGCGGTCAACGACTGGCCCGGTGTGGTCACCGTCGGGGTGTTCGCCCACCAGAAGGCGTCAATCTGCCTGCTGGGCACCCCCGAAGGCGTCCAGACCCTCACCTTCTGAGGATCGCGTCCATCACGGCGCTCGTGCGCAGCGCACTGTGCCCGGTGCTCGGGCAGGACCCCGTGCCGCGCAGCTCGTCGAGGATCGTCGCGACCAGCGGCCCGTGGACGTGCACGGGATCGGCGACGTCGTAACTGGCCCCGCCCTCGGCCGTCACCAGGCGGATCGGTGATGGCGCGAAGCTCGCGAACGAAACGATCCCCTCGGTCCCGACGAGGGCTGTCTCGTCGACGACGTCCGGGGTGCCGAACGCCCACGACCCGGAACCCGCGACGTCGCCGAACCGGTAGCTCGCGGACACGGCGTGCTGGTCATCCGCGGCCACGCCCGCGACGTCGGAAGCGGGTCCGAGGAGGAAGTCGAGCACGTCGAGGGTGTGGCAGGCGGTCTCGTAGAACTCGCCTCCACGGTTCTGCGCGGGGTCCCACCGCCACCCCGTGAAGTCGGTGGGCTTCCGCCAGGTCGAGTGCACCGCGAGCAGACGGCCGAGCACGCCCGCCTCGAGGAGTTCCCGGACCTTGGCGAACCGTGGCAGCGCCCGCCGGTAGTAGGCCACCCAGAGGTGGACACCGGCGGACTCGGCGGCCTCGACCATCCGGCGACCGCCCGCAGCGGACATCGCCATCGGCTTCTCGACCAGGACGTGCCTGCCCGCGCTCGCGGCTGCGATCGCCAACTCGGCGTGCGTGGCGGTGGGCGTCGCGATGTAGACGGCGGTCACGTCGGGGTCCTCGATGACGGCTCGCGCGTCAGTGGACCACCGGTCCACCCCGTGCCGCGCGGCGAAGTCGCGCGCCCGGTCGCGGTCGCGGCGCATCACGTGCACGACGTCGGAGTCCGTGGAGCGGAAGATCGCGGGCGCGGCCTTGCGCTCGGTGACGTCGCCCACCCCGATGATTCCCCAGCCGATCATGGAAGCCATCCTGCCAGCCCGAGGCTGCTCGCAGGTCACCGCAGACGGCTCGGTTCCCAGCGGCTGGAGATCGCCATCCCGGAGAGGATGCCCAGGGCGATGGCGACCATGGTGGAGGTGGTCGTCACGAGCGTGGTGAGGCCGGCGGAGTCACCGTCGAGGATGCTGGCGACCCCCACGAGGCCGAGCGCACCGGGGACGAGGAGCCAGAACCCGGGAAGGAAGCTGACGAACTCGGCCGGACCGGCGCGGAAGCGGGACACGAGGGCCGCCACCGGAGTCATCGCGAACGCGCCGATGAAGGCCGAGAGCACACCGCCGAAGAAGATGTCCCCGATCACCTGGGCGCCGTAGGCGACGTAGAGGACGAGGAGCGTCCACCCGATGGACTGCCTCCGGCCGCTCTGGTGCACGACGATCGCCGTCCCGAATACGGCGACGGCGAGCCACGGGCCGAGGGGTCCCAGCGGCTGCGACGAGCCACTGAGCTCCAGCTGGGGTACGCCCACCAGGGCGGCGCCCCCCACGACGCCGATCGCAAGCAGCACCAGTTGCATGAACCCGGCCGCGAGCCGGCCGGCGCCGGCGATCATCTGGCCGGTGGCCAGTTCGATCACTCCCGTGGTCAGGAGGCCACCCGGAAGGAGGATGACGAGCGGCGCGATGAGGGAGGGGAGGACGCCGGGATCGATCCCCAGTGTGGTCAGGGTGAGGACCACGGTGGCCACCCCGAAGGACAGGGCCACCGTGACCAGGGCCTGGAACTGCTGCGTGACCCGTTCGCTGAGCTGCAGCGCCACGCCGACCAGCAGCCCGAGGAACGCCGCGACGCCCACCCCGCCCCAGGACGCGCCGAGCATCACGGAGATGGCGCCGGAGAGGAACCCGTAGGCGACCACGCGCTGCGGCACGCTGTAGGGCGACCGTGAGGCCCGGACCTCGCCGATCCGCCGGACGACCTCGCCCGGTTCCGACGGCGCGCGCCGGACGTCCGTGACGACGTCGTCGAGGTCGTCGATCTGGCCGAGGTTCAGGCGGGAGTGCCCGCTCGACACCGCGCCGGTCCGGACATCTCCCACACCACGGATGGACACGAACAGGGCGGTCGGGAGGACGACGATCTCCGCCGACGGGAAGCCGTTGACCCGCGCCATGTCCTCGAGGACGGCGCGTACGGTCGTCACCGAGTACCCGGCGTCGATCATGGCCTCACCGGTGGCCTCCAAGGCGGCGAGCCTGGCCGCCGGGTCGGATGGGGTGGTCACTCGCGGAGTGGGGTGCGTCCCGGCATCAGCGGGCCACGCCGTCCGGTTCCGGCGGCCCAGGAGTGCGAGGACCGCGAGACTCGCGAGGAGCGCCACCCCGGCAATCGCCCAGGAGAACGGGGACTGCGTGGTGATGGTGACCGCCGGGGGTGCGTTCTCGAGGACCGGTGGGCTCGTCACCGCCGGGGAGGCATCGGGGGACGGCGCCGTCACCTCCGGGGTGGGGGTCGGTGCCGCGGGCGGCGAGGTGTCATCCCCGGCAGGTGGCGTCGGGGTCGGCTCGTCGGCCGGCGCGCTCGTGGTGACAGCGGGAGCGGTGACAGCGGGCTCGTCCGTGGGCTCGGCCATGACGGGACCCGCGTGCAGGGAGACCGCGAGGAGGAGCGCGAGGGTGAGAGGGCGGCGGGTTCGCGCGGTGCGCCACGCTCGGACGCGCCGAGCGCCCCAGGGGCGCGGTCCGAGCCGCATCATGCGTCCTCCGCTTCCTTCTCACGCCCGGCGACTGGCGGGTGCGCTCCCCCGTGACGTGTTCTGCGCAGCAGGATAGGGCCCGTTGCCCGTGAAGGCCGAGTGCGCGAGGACGCGCCTCCCTGGGACGTGCGTCGGGACGGATCCCGGGGTAGTGTGAGGGCCGACGGCGGAGGGGCTCGCCCAAACAGCGCGGCAGCGCCAACGGTCCCTACCTCACTCGGGTAGGAGGACTCATGTTCACTGGTGTTCGCCACGGCCGGTCCATATCCGCCTTCAAGGCACGGTAACGGGAGATGCCCTCGCTGCTCCGCCCACCCGACCTGCCGGGACCAGGACAGGTCCCGCGCCCGCCCGCCGCCTTCGAGGACCTGACCTCTTCCAGCTCCTGCAGGACCTGTACGGCGCCGATGAGCTGGGAGTCGCTCCCCTCTGGTACCAGCCTGCGACGGAACGCGAGATCCACTACCGGCAGGCGGTGGTTCGTGACCTGCAGTCGCCCCCTGTCAGGGAGACCGCAGACCGCTTCGTACGCGGGATGCGCGGCGTCTGGAGCCTGCTCGCCACCGCGAGGAGGCGTCATCATCCCGTCCAGCAGCAGCTGCGGCTGGTGTCGGCGATCCTCGAGCTGACACAGGTCGTCGAGGACCTGGCACGAGGGCTCGACGACGGCGCACCGACGTCGGAGGGCTTCGCCGGTGTGGCGGCCGCGGTTCGCGGGTACCTCGTGTCACCCGGTTACGTCCGCATGCGTGACGAGGCCCGCACCGTGCGGGCACAGCTGGCCCGCGTCCGCTTCCGGGTGGAGATCCACGGGCCGGCCGTCGGCGTCGGAGACCCGCAGGATGAGCCCGACTACGCGGCGGAGGTGCGCCGTACCTTCGAACGCTTCGCGGCAGTCGACGCGCGAGTCGTCATCGAGCGGCCGGAGGCCCGGGCCGACTGGGACAGGGTCGAGGCCTCCGTCGTCGAACGGGTGGCCACCCTCCATCCGGACCCCTTCGCTGCCCTGGACACCTTCACCGCCCGCCACGACCCACCGGTCGACCCGCTCCTGTCGAACCTCGAGCGTGAGCTGTCCTTCTACCTGCCGGTGCTGGACCTGTTCGAGCGACTCGCGGAGCACGGCCTCACCGGCACGCTCCCGGTGGTCAGCCCGGATCCGACCCTGTCCCTCCCCGCCCTGTTCGATGTGGTCCTGGCGGCCAAGCAGGCACGCGACGGGGTACCGACGGTCACCAACGACTTCTCCCTGGACGGACAGGAGCGGATCGCCGTCGTCACCGGGCCCAACCAGGGTGGGAAGACCACCCTCGCCCGCGCGGTTGGGCACGCCCTGGTGATGGCGTGCCTCGGGTTGCCCGTCGCGGCGGGAACGACCGCCGTCGTCCCCCTCATCGAGAGCGTTCGCACGCACTTCCCGCAGGCCGAGGTGCCGCAGGACGAGTCCGGGGGACTCCGTGACGAGATGCGGCGCGCCAGGGCGATGCTGGACGGCGCGAACGCCCGGACGGCCCTGATCGTGAACGAGATCTTCTCCGACATCTCGCTCCCCGATGCGATCGAGCTCTCCGGACGCCTCCTGCGCTCAGTGTCCGACGCCAGGGCACTCTGTGTCTGGGTGACATTCCTCGACGAGATCGTGGCGCTGCAGCCCGTTGTCAGCTATGTCGCCCAGGTCGATCCGCACGATCCGGCGATCAGGACGTTCCGGGTGCGCAGGCAGCCGCCGGACGGTCGCGCCCACGCCATGGCGTTGGCCCGCAAGCACGCGCTCACGAGCGAGGCGATCACGGCGAGGATCCGGTCATGAGGGTGCGACTTCTGGATCCGGGCCGGGAGACGCCCCGGTCCAGCGAACCTCCCGCCGGCGATCCCGCACTGATCGAGGACCTCGGACTCGACCGCCTCATCGAGACAATGGCGGACGGTGACGCGTTCCTCGAACTGGTGGCCCGGACCGAGCTCACCCGGCCCGTGACCGACCTCGACACGCTGCGCTACCGGCTGGAGGTGACCGCCGACGCCCTCGCCCACCCGGACGTGGTGCGGGCCCTCCACCGGCTGGCGAACGAGGCGATCGAGAGCCAGCGCCGCCTGTGGCGGTACGGTGGGCGGCGCGTCCAGAGCGTCCTCAGCAAGGCGGTCCACGGACTCACGGACGTCATGCCCTCCCTCCGAAGCCTGCGGGAACGAGCGGCGGAGTTCCGTCCGGTCGTCGAATCGGCGGGTTTCTCCGCGCTGCTGGACTCCGTCCTCGCGGACCTCGACGAGGCCTTCTTCACGGAGGTCGAGGACCATCTCGCACGGCTCCAGTACCACCCCGACCTGGCGTTCACAGCCTCGCTCGACGTCGACGGCGCCCTGACCGCCGTCGTCCCGCACCGTACCGAGAAGCGACGGCGCTGGCGTGACCTGCTCGGACTCCCTCCCGCGGACCAGCTCACCTTCACGATCGCCGAACGGGACGACGCCGGCGCCCGGGCGCTCGGCGAGATGCGCGACCGCGCGCTGCTGGGCGTGGCCGAAGCCCTCGGACAGTGCGCCGAGCACGTCCGGGCGTTCTACGACGCCCTCCAGTGGGACACGGCCTTCCTGCTCAGGTGCCTCAACCTCCACGCAGCGCTCCGGGATCGTGGAGTCGACACCTGTCTCCCCCGTCCACACGAGCGCGGCGGGACGGTCCTCCATGCGGCTCGTCTCCGCGACCCGGGTCTCGCCCTGCTCCTCGGGAACGCGCCGGTGGCGAGCGACCTCGACGCCGACGGGTCGAGCATCGTCATCATCAGCGGCGCGAGCCAAGGCGGCAAGACGACGTTCCTGCGGGCCCTGGGAACCGCGCAGCTCCTCATGCAGTGCGGGCTGGTGGTCCCGGCGTCCGTCTTCGAGGCGAGCATCGTTCCCCGAGTGCACACCCACTTCCGGCGGGGCGAGGACACCACGATGGAGCACGGCAAGCTGGACGAGGAGCTCGCGCGCATGAGCGCGCTCGTCGACGCCGCCTCCCCCGGCGACCTCGTCCTGTCCAACGACTCGTTCACGAGCACGAACGAGAGGGAGGGCGGCGACATCGCCCGGGAGGTCTTCCAGGGGCTGCTGGTTGGAGGAGTTCGCGTGGTGGCAGTCACCCACCTGGAGCCGCTGGTCGAGGGATTCCTCGGGGAGGACTCCGCGCTCTTCCTCGCTCCGCAGCGCACACCGGAGGGACAGCGAACCTTCGTGATCCAGCCCGAACGGCCCAACCCCACCAGCC
Organism: Actinomycetales bacterium UBA1383; assembly: GCA_002305415.1. Taxonomy (GTDB): domain Bacteria; phylum Actinomycetota; class Actinomycetes; order Actinomycetales; family Actinomycetaceae; genus UBA1383. The sequence goes on from DBQX01000128.1 coordinate 18,890, forward strand.
ACGCCCTCGACATCTTCGACGCCGTGTTCGGTTCCTGACCAGGACACGCCGCCGCAGGGCGTCACTCGCTGGCGAGGGCCTCCGCGGGAGCACCCGCTTCGCGGTACTCGATGCCCTGGAACACCCAGAAGGCCGCGAAGAGGGCGAGGAGTGCCGCCTCGATGAGGAAGACCCATGCGATGTCGGCGTCGGCGCGACTCGTGGCGAGCGCCCCGATTCCGACGACGGCCGCGGACCCGAGCATGCACCAGGCGATGAGCCGGTAGATGGGACGGTAGTCCGTCGTACGCCCGGCGACGGTGAGCGTGTGGTCAGGGTCCGAGCGGCTCGCGTTGATGAAGACGACGGCCACGATGAGCAGGAACATCGGGATCGCGGCCGCGTAGTGGGCGGCCCGGAGGAATGAGTCCCGGAGCACCCAGCCCTCGCCGAACCCGAACCAGCCCAGGAAGGCCAGCCAGATGGCCACCGAGACGCCGAAGCCGCGGCGGGTCCACGGGTCCGGCCGAGCGTCGCGCGCAGCCGTGGCGTACGCGACCCCGAGGACGACCACCCCGATCGCGAGCAGCGCGTACACGTTGTTCTCGATCCCGGGCACGAACTCGGCCGGCACGCATCGCGCGTGGCCTCCGGGGCAGGGCAGGTCGCGAGTGGGCGAGACCGGCGTCGGGACGAACGCGACCAGGGGGGCGAGCATCCCGGCAAGGTTGAGGAAGGTGTCCTCCGGTCCGGGCCGCCCCTTGATCGCCACGAGCGCGAAGCCGGTTCCGACGATGACGGCCACGAAGATGCTCCGGACGGGGGTGTAATAGTACGCGCTGATGGAGCCGAGCCAGCCCACGCCGCGCGTGATCTCACCCGTGAGGCTGAACGCGAGCAGGACGACGGACATGATGATCGAGAGCCGCAGGTACAGGTACGTCTTGACCGCCACCTCGTCGGGGACGGGACGGGCGGACAGGGGATTCGCCATCAGGCGTCCCGGCCGGTTGCGCGCATCCACAGTTCGCGGGCCGCGTCCTGCATCTGCGCGAAGCCGATCTCGTTGAGGTAGCCGCGCCGCTGCAGGTCGCGGTCCACCGACCCCACGGCGTCCAGGTAGGACTCCGGCGTCGGCCAGGACTGGAGCACCCGCTCGGCCCCGAAGAGCTGCAGCGAGCCGAGCGTACCGCCCGTGGGTGACCCGGTGAAGGTGGCAACCGGGTGCTCGAGGAGCCCGTACCGCAGCCCGCCACGGACGTTGCCATCGGCGTCCCGGGCGAGTTCGCCGTCATCGTCCAGCATGAAGAAGACGGACTCAGGGGCGGGCGTCCCCGTCGTCGCCCACGCGACGACGGCGTCCAGTGCCGCGGTCACGGCGGGCTGGAGGGGGAACATGTTGCCGGCGGCGACCTGTTCCGGCGTCATCCGGCGCGGCCTGCGGCCCGCCCGGACCACCTCGACGTTGCCCGGCATGACCGGCGTCGTGACCTCGGTGTGTCCGGCGCCCGCCACGCACCAGTGCCGCCGCAGCGGCCCGTCGGCGATGCCGGGCTGCGCCACGTTCCGAACGCCGACCGCCCCATACAGGTTCACGTCACCCTCGCAGGTGACCGTCATCGCCGGCACCGCAACCGGTGCGGCCTCCGCGGGTTGCACGACGGCGTACATCCCGTGGGCGTCCACTGGCTGCTGTCGCAACGGCCGCTCGAGGATCGAGCCCACGCTGCAGCAGAAGGCGTCCCACAGGTCAGGGACCGACAGATGGAAGTGCCGCAGCCACGTGTTGAGGTACTGGCCCGACTGTGACTGGCCCACGAGCACGAGACAACGCGGGGCGATGCCGCCGAGGACGGGCGCCCCGGCAGGATCGCGCAGGAGGCGGCCCACCTGGGTGACGATGTCCCAGACGATCCCCTCCTCGCACCCCTCCACCACCCCGAACGGGTTGACGTCCGGACCGACCGGCTCGTGCGGGTTCGCGGGGTCGAGGTCCCACGAGAGGGGCGCGTAGCGGACCGGATCGAAGATCTTCAGGGCGTCGATCGTCACCGGCCGGGCGCTGAACGCGACGTAGGTGTGCCGCTGGTCCAGGTAGTAGTCCCACCCGCGGCGCCACATGCCCTCGGCGTCGTAGCCATTGCTCGGGTTGAGGATCTCGACGAACACCGCGCCGGACGCCGTCGCCGGGTCCGCCGGCCGCCGCACGATGAGCCGGTTGGTGTACGGCACCTCCTGCAGCACCGTCAGGTCATCGGCGTAGATCGCCGACCGCCCGGACACGAAGAACTCCTCCTCGACGAACCCGAACCGGCCCAGGTCCAGCGGGACGTCATAGGTGAGCGTCGAGTTGAACTGGTGGCTGTCAGCGGTCACCGGGATCGGGCCGGTGAGCGACGGGACCAGCGTGCGGGTGTCGGGCATGACGGCGTCCTCTGCGGTAAGACACTGTGGGGATCCCAGCTTAGGGACGCGCACTCCCTCGCGTCTGGGGGTCAGGGACAGCGCACTGCCGCGTCTGCGCGCCTGAAGTCCTCGAACCGCACGGTGCCGAGAGCGTCCCCGCCGGGCGCGGCGAAGGTGATGATCGCGTTCTCGAGCTCGTCCGGGGATGAGTTCACCATGAATGCCTGAGCCACCTCGACCAGCTGCCCGTCCCCTGCCCGGGCGACGACGTCGAGGCGTGCCCCGCCGTAGTCCGAGCCCGCCCACGTGGAAACCTCCGGATCGATCGAGTAGCTGCCCGCAACGCCGAGCCCGATGTCCTCGCTCACGCACACCCAGCCCTCGACCGGGAGTGGCTCCCGGTCTTCCGGCACCGTGCTCTCGAGGACCATCACCACGCCAATATCCGCCTCCACCGAGCCGCCACCGCCACGCTCGAACGTCACGGCCACGTCGTCGTCGGAACTCGCTGCGACCCAGGATCCGCTCACGTCATGCCAGGGAGGCGGCGCCGAACAGGTGCCTCCGAAGCCGAGCACCCCCAACGCCGCCACGCCTGCTGCAGCCAGTCGTCTCATCTCACCGATCCTCTCCCACCTGGCGCGGCCAGACGGGTGCGTTGGAAGAGAATGCCGATCAGGACGAGCACCATCCCGGCGATGGGGTCATCGGGGCGCCCCGGCAAGACCACGAGGTTGCCGACCTTGTGGCCGGTATCGATCCAGCGGTGCGCCTGCGGCACCGCGTCCGGCCCGCCCGACGACCTCGGTGAGGGGATCGAGGCGCCGGCACCCTGCGCGTGGAGCGGCGCCTGAATCTCTCCTGACCCCCGGAGGCAGTCCTGGACCCGATCCGATCGGGCATCATGGCCTAGTGAGGCGTGTCGTTAGTTC
>DBQX01000108.1 GCA_002305415.1 Actinomycetales bacterium UBA1383
CCGCGGACGTCGTCGTCCGCTCGGTGACGCAGTTGGCGAACAAGGTGCGTCATGACACCGCGACGATGAGGGCGATCGCGCTGCTGACGGGCTCGCCGGACGCCGACGTCGCCGCGGTCATCGGGAAGCTGATGAGCGGGGAGGCGGTGCCGTTCCTGGCGGCGCAGCGGTACACGCCGTCGGGGCTGGAGAAGCACGCCGAGTGGGAGAAGGTGTGGGAGCTGCAGCGCCGGGAGGACGCGGGGGAGAAGGTGACCATCCCGGTGCCGCCGAAGTACGGGCCGAAAGACTTCCGCTCCACGGCGATCTGGCGGGCGCGCGGGAAGCTGGATGTGCCGAAGGAGCGGTTCATCTCCTACCCGGGGATCCAGCTGCCGGATGACCCGTCGCCGGTGTTCGGGTGGGCCGGCTGGGACCACCGTGACCAGGCGATCGCGCTGGCCCGGCAGCTGCGGGACCAGCACGGCCAGGCCCGGGCGCTGCTGGTGGCCGGGCTGGTGGAGCTGGAGCCGTGGCTGCACCAGTGGCACGCCGCCGTCGATCCGCGGGTGGGCGCCAGCCCGGCCGAGACCATCACCACCGTGATCGACGCCGAACTCGCCGCCCTCCACAAGACCCGCGCGGACCTGCGGGCCCAGCCCTGAACCACTGAACGCCAACGATGACGCACCTGATGGGGAGAGTGACCGAATGAGTGAGGACATCCTCGACACCCCGCTGCGGGACGTACTGGACATCCCGGAGCACGTCAACGCGGACGACTTCGTGCTCCAGCTCCACCGCGGTGTGGCGGACGCGGAGAACACGCTCCACAACTACGTGGTCACCGCCGGTATCGCCGAGGCCATGGACGAGGCGCTCGACCTCGTGGGCAAGGCACTCCGGCAACGCACCTCGTCCGGGGCGTTCGTGCACGGCTCCTTCGGGTCCGGCAAGTCCCACTTCATGGCGGTGCTGCACCTGCTCCTGACGGGCAACCCGCACGCCCGCGCCCTGCCCGGCCTGCAGCGGGTGGTCGCGGAGCACAGCGAACTGCTGGGCCGCCGCATCCTCGCACTCGACTACCACCTGCTCGGCAAGAAGTCGATGGAGGAGGCCATCTTCGACGGCTACCTCGCCGCGGTGCGGGAGCACCACCCGGATGTCGCGCCCCCGATGCTGCATCGCTCGGACAGCCTGTTCGCTGACGCCGTCGCGCAGCGCCGACAGTTCGGCGACTCGGCGTTCTTCGCGGCCCTGAACGGGACCGGCGGGGAGGTGGCGGCGTCGGACGACCTCGCGGGCCTCGGGGACCTGGGTGACCTGGTGGGCGTTGGCGCGGTCTCGTGGGACGCCGCGCGGTTCGACCGCGCGCTTGCGGAGCCGCCGGGCGGCCTGGAGCGGGAACGGCTCGCCCAGCAGCTGACCCACACCCTCTTCCGGGGGTACGTGGCGGCGGGCGAGTGGGTGGACATGTCCACCGGCCTGCGGACGATGACCGAGCATGCACAGTCGCTGGGTTACGACGGCGTGGTGCTCTTCCTGGACGAGCTGGTGCTCTGGCTCGGCCAGCACCTCTCGGACACGGCGTTCATCCAGTCCGAGACGGCGAAGGTGGCGAAGCTCGTCGAGTCCGAGATGGCCGCGCTGCCCCTGCCGATGATCTCGTTCGTGGCGCGGCAGCGAGACCTGAAGGACTTCCTCGGCAACACCGCCGACGGGGCGGAGCAGGTGGCCATCGGCCAGTCCTTCCAGTGGTGGGAGGACCGCTTCGACCCCATCGAGCTGAAGGCCGCGGACCTCCCGCAGATCGTGCACCAACGGCTGCTGCAACCACGCGACGAGGCGGCCGCCCGCGCGATCGCGGCCGGGGTGGCGCGGGTGAAGGCCGACCGGACGGCGATGAATGTACTGCTTGCCGACCAGGCGAACTCCACGGAGGCGGACTTCGCGCTCGTCTACCCGTTCTCCCCGGCCCTGGTGGACGCGATGATCGCCCTGTCCTCCCTCATGCAGCGGGAACGCACGGCACTGAAGATCATGAGCGAGCTGCTCTCCCGCGGGCGCGATCACCTGCGGGTGCGGGACGTCATCGGCGTGGGCGAGCTGTTCGAGGTGACCGTCCTCAGCCCCGCCAAACCGCTGACGGCGGAGATGCGGCGCCGCTTCGCCGTGGCCGAGAACTTCTACACCACCAGGATGCTCCCGTTCCTGCTCGAGAAGTACGGGCTGCGCCCGGACGCAGCCGCCGCGCTGCCGCAGGACGCGCCGTTCCGGACCGAGGACCGGCTGGTCAAGACCCTGCTGGTGTCCTTCATCGCGCCGGGAACGCCGTCCCTGGCCAACCTGACGGCCGGGAAGCTCGCGGCGCTCAACTACGGCACGGTGACCTCGCTGATCCCGGGCATGGAAGCCAGCCAGGTGGCCACGATGGCGAAGTCGTGGGCACAGCAGTTCGGTGACGTGGTGGTGGGTTCCGAGGCGAACCCGCTGATCACGCTGCAGCTCTCGGGCGTGGACTACGACTCCATCGTCGACCGCGTGCAGGCCGAGGATTCGCCCGCCAACCGGCGCGAGCTCATCCGGGACCTGATGGCGGCGGAGCTCGGGCTGGGGCAACCGCAGGGCTTCACCCTGGAACGCGACTTCAGCCACGTCTGGCGGGGAAGCAAGCGGGAGGTGGACGTGCTGTTCGGCAACGTCCGCGATTCCGGCTCCGTGCCGAAGGAGCAACTGCGGGCCCGCGACGGACGGTGGCGGGTGGTTCTCGACTACCCCTTCGACGACGCCGGCCACTATCCTTCCGACGACCTGCTCCGGGTGAAGCAGCTGCGCGACGCCGGACTGGAGTCCGACACCATCGTGTGGTTGCCGCGGTTCCTGTCCAGTACCCGGATGCAGGACGTGGGCCAGTTGGTGCTGCTGGAGCACCTCTCCTCGCCGCACCAGTTCGAGGCGAACTCCTCCCATCTCGCCGTGGGCGACCGGGAGCCCGCCCGGCAGGCCCTGGAGAACCGGCGGCGCACCCTGCGGGAGATCGTGGTTGGGGCGTTGCGGCAGGCGTACGGCATCGCGACCGCGAAGGACGCGGACGTGGAGACCGAGGGCATCGCCCCGCAGGACATGTTCGTGCCGCTGCGGCCCGGCCTGGTGCTGAACCCGCCAGTGGCGGCGACCCTCCACGACGGCATGGTCGCGGTACTGGGTGCGGCGCTGGAGTGGCAGTACCCCGACCATCCCCGCTTCCTCCCCGCGGACTCCGAGGTACGCCGCTCCGAGATCCGCAACGCGCTCGCCGTCGTGCGCGACACGGTGGAACGCGCCGGCCGCCTGGACGGGCTGGACCGGACGCGCGCCACCCTCATGAGGCGGGTGGCCGAACCGCTCGGACTGGGCACCCCGCGGGAGAACGTGTACGCGCTCAGCACGACGTCCTACAGGTGGCATCCCGTCTTCGAGAGAGCCACCGCCGAGGCCGGCCGCGGCGGCGAGGTCACCGTGGGTGAGCTGCGCGCCCGGTTGCAGCCCACCGGGATGGCGACGGACCTGCAGGACCTGCTGGTCCTCGCGTGGGCCGCGCTCACCGACAGGGAGATCCGGCGGTTCAACAGCCCTCTGGGCGCCGCGGACATCGGAGGGCTCCGGCCCGAGGACACCCTGCGATCCGCGGTCCTGCCGGACGAGCAGACGTGGAACGTGGCGCAGCAACGGGGCCAGACCGTGTTCGGCATCGCGCCGGAACCGCACCTCTCCTCGGCGTCGCTGCGCCGGTTCGCCGAGGCACTGCGCCGCAAGGTGCATTCCGTGCTGGCCGCCGCCGTGCAGGTGGAGCACGACCTCCACGACCACCAGGGGCTCCTCGGGCTGGACGAGGCCAGCCCGCGTCTCGTCACGGCCCGGGAGGCACGCGAACTGGTCACCGCCCTCTCGGCGGCCGACGACGACGTCGCCCTCGTGGGCGCGCTGGCGGCCGCGGCGCTGCCGGCCGAGCCGCAGGCGGTGGCGAGGTCGCTGGTCACCGCCGCCGACATCTCCGCCGCACTCGGCACGGACCGGTTGCGGGTGCTCGAAGCCGCCGCCGCACGGCCGGAGGGCGCGGACCTGCTGCCGACCCTTGCGAAGACTGCGCGGGCGAACGAGCTCCACGCCCCGCTCCGCCCCGCGCTGCAGACTGCCCTGCGGCGCGCCGACGACATCATGATCGGGCCGAAGCCGCCGGTGCCGCCGCCCCCGATTCCGGTGCCGGAGGCGCTTGACGAGATCGAACTCGTGCTCGCCGACCACGAGCCGAAGCTCCGCGAGCTTACCGAGAAGCTCCGCGCCCAGCTCCGGGCGCACCCCGGCAGGAGACTGAGGGTGAAGTGGTGGTTCGAGTGACCGCCACCATCCCCGGCGCCCAGCCGGCCACCCTCGGCCTGGTGCGCGAGCGGGCCCGGTCCCTGGTCACGAAGGGCAAGGCCCGGGTGCTGCTCCTCGGCGCGCAGCCGCGCTGGGACGGCCCGGCCACCCTCAGCGTGGAGGGCCGGACCGTGCACGTGCGTCCCGGGGTCTCCCCGCTGGCGGTGCTGTCCGAGTACGCGGACCTCCCCGACGGCGATTTCCTCGTGATCCTCACGGACCGCACGGAGCAGGACCTCGGAGAGGCGGTGATGCTGCGCGCCCACGGCCGGGCGGTGGAGCGGCCGGACGACTGGAACGCCGTCGCCGAGATGACGGGCGCCCTCACCATCGATCCAGCGCTGCGCCGGCTCGGGCGGTGGCCCGCCGTCGCGCTCCTGGAGCACCGGCCGGCGCGGGGCTGGCCGGTGGCGCCGGCGGGCGTCCTCACCGCGGACCACGCCCTGACCAACCTGCTCGCCCACCTCCTCGGGGAGCCGCTGCCCGCCCAGCTCGACGCGATCCACCTGGTGGAGCTGGTCAGCCGCGTCGACACCCGGGCGGCGTGGGCCGCCGTCGACGGCGAACTGCGGGGCCACCTCACCCGGTGGGCCGCCGATGTGTTCGGGCCGCAGGCGCGAATGGCGCTGACGGCGGCCGCGAGCACCCCGGTCTCGGTGGTCGCGATCGGATTGGCGATGGACGTGCTGTGGCCGCCCCGGGCCCGGGACGTGGCGGAGGCCCAGATCTCGGCGCGCACCCGCATCGAGAGGTACATCGGCGGCGCCCCCGTCCAGGCCGACCACGCGTGGGCGCTCGCCCGCGACGCGCGCGACATCGCCCTGCGCATGGACGACGCCGACGACCCCGAACTGCGGAACATCCTCACGCAGGCCGAGTCGCTGCTGCGGGACCTGGGTTGGGCGGAGGGACTGGCCAACTCCGACATCCTTCCCAGCGGCCGCACCGCCCGGATCGAGTTCCTCGCCGCCGCCATCGACGCCCACCTCGCCGGCCGTGGCGACCGCAAGGCTGTCGAGGACGCCCTCGCCCTCGTGGTAGGGCACAAGCTCGCCGACCGTGATCCCCGCGAGGTCGAGGCCGCCCGCATGGCCACCCGCCTCGTGCGGTGGCTCGGGTGCGAGCACCCCACGCCCGCCTCGTTGGGGGAGTCGCTGCACCTCCAGGCCGACGACGGCGGCTGGGCCGACCGCGCGCTCGCCACGGTGTGGACGGGCTCGGCGATCCCGGCGGTCGCGGCCGCCTATCGGCGGCTCGCCGAACGCGCCGCCGCGGAGCGCGCTACCCGGGATGACCTGGCCGCTGGGCAGCTCGCCGCCGCGGGGGCGGACGATGACGTTCCATCCGGGGTGGTGCCGGTGGAGCGGCTGCTCGCCGACGTCGTCCACCCGATTCAGGCGAAGGCGCCGGTGCTGCTGGTGGTACTTGACGGCATGAGCCTGCGCGTGGCCACCGAGCTCACCCAGAACGTCCTCGACCTGGGCTGGACGGAACTCGTGCCGGGGGAGACCGGACGCCGGGCGGTGGCGTTGTCCGTGCTGCCGTCCGTGACGGCGTACTCGCGCACGTCGCTGCTGACGGGTGGGCTGCGGGCCGGGACGCAGGCGACCGAGAAGTCCCGCTTCCCGGCGCTGATGCACGGTCCGCTGTTCCACAAGGACGACCTGCGGGCGCCCGCCGGGAGCCTCCTGCCGCAGGCGGTGGAGGACGCGATCGCGAACACCGCGAACCGCGTGGTGGGGGTGGTGCTCAACACCATCGACGACGCCCTCGACTCCGACGACCCCGACGGCACCCGCTGGGACCTGAACCGGGTGCAGCACCTGCGCCCGCTGCTGAACAGCGCGGGCCGGGCGGGCCGGGTGGTGGTGCTCACGTCCGACCATGGGCACGTGGTGGAGCGCGGAGGCGAGTACCGGCCGATGGCCGGTTCCGAGGCCCGGTGGCGGCCGGTCAGCGGCGGCACCGCGGGTGCTGGCGAGGTGCTGGTGCGCGGGTCGCGGGTGTTGGCCCCGGGTGGTGCGGCGATCCTCGCGTGGGACGAGAAGCTGCGGTACGGCGTGAAGAAGGCCGGCTACCACGGCGGCGCGAGCCTCCAGGAGATCACCGTGCCGGTCATCGTGCTTGACTACCGCGGCCGGCCCGACCTCGCCGGATGGCGGCTCGCGTCGCCGCAGGTCCCGACGTGGTGGAACGATCCCCTGGTGAGTCGGCGGCAGCTCTCCTCGGTGGAGGCCCAGCTCGCCGCTGCGATCACCACCGGGCGGCGGCAGAAGGGTGGCGGCAGCAAGGCGGCGCCGCCCGCCCCGGAAGGCTTCGAGTCGCTGTTGCCGGAGCTGACGCAGGCAGGGCCCGCGGTGGCGGCCCCGTTGACGGCATTGCCGGCGGGGGCCGGCGGTGGTGGGCTGGTGGACCGGTTGCTCGGCTCGCCGGTGTACGCCGCACAGCGGGCGCGGGCGGGGCGGCGGGCGTTGGGTGACGACGTCGTCGCGGCGGTGCTGCGGGCGCTGCTGGCGCGGGGTGGGCGGGCGCACCGCGAGACGGTGGCCGCGGCCGCCGGGGTGCCGGTGGGGGGCCTGGAGCCGAGGCTGGCGGCGTTGCGGCGGTTGCTGAACGTGGAGGGGTACACCGTGGTGGGGGAGGACGCCGACGGGGTGACCATCGTGCTCGATGAGAAGCTGCTGGCCGAGCAGTTCGAGTTGGGGCGGTGAGGTTGCGGTGAGTGGGCTGTCGGCGCGGCGGCGCCGGGACGTCGTCGACGCCCTACGCCGCGGCACCGTCCCGCAACGGGGCCTGGACGTGATGGCTGTGGGGTTGGACCGGTTCGAGACCGCGCTGGACGGGGAGCTGGAGGCCGTGGCCGGGGGGTCGGCGCAGCTGAAGGCGGTGCGCGGCGAGTACGGGTCCGGCAAGACGTTCTTCGCCCGCTGGTTCGCCGAGCGGGCCAAGAAGGTGGGTTTCGCGGTGGCGGAGATCCAGATCTCCGAGACCGAGACCCCGTTGCACCGCTTGGAGACGGTCTACCGGCGGATCGTGGAGAACCTGACCACCGCGGAGGCGGCGCCGTCGGCGCTGCGAGAGGTGATCGACGGGTGGTTCCACGTGCTGGAGCAGGATGTGATCGCGGCGGGTGTGGATCGGGCGGATGTGGTGGCGGTGCGGGCCGGGGTGGAGGGCCTGCTGGAGAAGCGGTTGGCGGGGGTCTCGAAGTCCGCGCCCGCGTTCGCCGCGGCGCTGCGGGCGTACCGGGGCGCGGTGCAGGCGGGGGACGTGGCGCAGGCGGACGGGCTGATCGCCTGGCTGGGCGGGCAACCGAACGTGGCCGCCGCAGTGCGGCGGGCCGCCGGGATCCGCGGGGACCTGGACCACTTCGGGGCGCTGGGGTTCCTGCAAGGGCTACTCGCTGTGTTGCGGGACTCGGACTACGCCGGGATGGTGGTGGTGCTGGACGAGGTGGAAACGCTGCAGCGGGTGCGTTCCGACGTGCGGGAGAAGTCCCTGAACGCGCTGCGGCAGCTGATGGACGAGATCGACTCCGGCCGCTTTCCCGGCCTGTACCTCGTGATCACCGGGACGCCGGCGTTCTACGACGGACAACAGGGCATGCGCCGGCTGCCACCGTTGGCGCAGCGGCTCGCGACTGACTTCACCGGGGATCCGAGGTTCGACAACCCCCGCGCGCCGCAGATCCGGCTGATGGGGTTCACCCAGGAGCGGCTGGTGGAGCTCGGAGTGCGGGTGCGGGACATCTACGCTGGCGGGGCTGTGGCTGAGGGCCGGGTGCGTGACCTTGTGGACGACGCGTACGTGGCTGATCTGGCTGCCGCCGTGGCGGGGGAGCTTGGCGGGAAGGTGGGGGTGGCACCCCGGATGTTCCTCCGCAAGCTCGTCGACGTCATGGACCGGGTCGACCAGTTCCCCGACTTCCACCCCCGCCGTGATTACGCGTTGACGGTTGATGAGGCCGAGTTGCGTGACACCGAACGCGAAGCCCGGGCGCTGGGCGAGATTCGCCGGCCCGGCCGCGGGGTTGGGAACGTGGACGACGTCGAGCTGGACGTCTGAACCGCGCCTGCGCTTCGCCCGCTTGGCACGCGCACGCTTGGCCAGCTCACGCTCACGCTCCCACCCGCCCCCGCTTGGCACGCTCACGCTGCCACCTGCCCCCGCTTGGCACGCTCACGCTCCCACCTGCCTCCGCTTGGCCACGACGCGCCCACCTGCCCCCGCTTTGGCCACGACGCGCCCACCTGCCCCCGCTTTGGCCACGACGCGCCAGTTGGTGTCGTTGCCGCCCCTTCGTTTTCTGTCCTCCCTCGTTGCTGGTCCCTTCCTGTTGTCGTCATGACCGGCGGTCATCGAAGTGTGGGCGGGATCACAGTTGGAGGGTCGAACAGGGGTTCGTTTCTGTCAGTGGGGGTGGGAAGGATGGGTGACGTGAGGCCACCACTGGACGCGCTGCAGACGCAACTGACCGCTCTTGTCGGGGAGTGGGAGGGTGCGCTGCCACCTTTCGGGGTGGTGGACGGTGGGCCGGCCACGGTGTTGGGGCAGATGAGTGACCGCGGGTTGTACGCCGTCGTCACCGCCGCGGCGAGTCTGGCGAGGAAGGTGGATGCCCTGACGACGGCGGTCTACGCGGAGGTCGCGCGGCGTTCCCCGCGGGAGGCGGGCGTTGAGGGGTTCGCGCGGCGCTTCGGGTTCGCGTCCCCTGCTCGGCTCGCGGCGGCTGCGACCGGTGGGCACTTCGGCAGGGTGATGGCGCAGGTGGCGGTCGGGGAAGAGGTCGCGGAGCGGATCGCCCTGACCGGGGAACCGCTTCCCCCGTTGCGGGCGTACCTCGCTGCCGCGTTCCACGCCGGGCAGGTCAGTGTGGATGCCGCGCACCTGATTGTCGGCATGCTGAACCGGGTGGCCCACTGTACTGACATTGCGGTACTGGAACGGGCCGAGCGGGACCTGACCGATTATGCCCGGACCTTCACCCTGGACGAGTTGAAGATCATCGTGGGGCGGATGGCGGCCACCCTCGATCCTGATGGGCTGGAACCCCGCGAGAGCGAGCAGTTCGCTCGCCGCTCCCTGACGTTGCGTGAGGACGCGAAGGGGATGATCCACATCCGTGGCGTGCTCGACCCTGTCACCGGTGCACCGATCAAGGCGGCGCTCGAGGCCTATGTCACGGCGCATGAACGTACCGCCCGCGGCCACAATCACCCCGGGAACCCCGCCTCGCCGGCGGGCGCGACCACCTCGCTCGCGGATACCGCCGAGCCGGCCTCCACGGTGCCTGATGAGTCGGCGCCCACGGACCGTGATGAGTCTGCCTCCGCGGACCCGGCGACCACCGCCGGGGGAGCCGTGGACGGCGCTGGGGGAGCCGTGGACGGCGCTGCGGTGACGGACAGTCCGGGTCCGGTGCCGGTGGAGATCCGCAGCGAAGCGCAGATGCGTGCTGACGCCCTCTCGGCGTTCGCTCGCCACGCCCTGGGTTGTGAGAGCCGGGTCCCTGGCCTGCCGATCATCACGATGGTGGTCCGGGTGGACCTCGAGGACCTCCTCGGAGCGCTCGGCGCGGCTGGTTTCGCCACCGTGGACGGCAAGTCCCAGCCGATCAGCGCGGCGGCGGCCCGTCAGCTGGCGGCTGGGGCGACTCTCATCCCGGCCGTGATGGGCGGGCCCTCGCTGCCCCTCGACCTGGGCCGCGCCACCCGGCACTTCACCAAGGCGCAACTCCTCGCCCTGTGGGAACGCGACGGTGGCTGTGCCCTCTGCGGCCAGACCCGCTGGGTGGAAGCCCACCATGTCGCGTGGTGGGTGAGAGACCACGGGCCCACCGACATCCGCAACGCGGTCCTCCTGTGTTGCCACTGTCACCATCGGGTGCATCGCGAGGGGTGGCGAATCCACATCACGCCCGACGACGCGAGGGTGTGGTTCATCCCCCCACCCACCGTCGACCCCGCCCAGCAACCCCGCCCCGGACACACCTTCCACCGCCGACGAGCAGCCTGATCTCCGGTCAGAGACAGTGCTTCTGTGATGGACTCCATGATGCGGAGCGAGAAGTGGCGTGGTCGCCGTGGTGAGCAGGCGGGAGGCGTGCGGTCAATGATCCTGAACGCCGCGCTCGAGTACCACGTGGTGAATTCGCTCGGGTGGCCGTCGTTGCGTCCGTTGCAGCAGGCGGCGGTGTGTCCGGTGTTGTCTGGTGCTGACTGTCTGCTGATTGCCCCGACCGCGGGTGGCAAGACCGAGGCGGCGGTGTTCCCGCTGCTGACCCGGATGGTGGAGGAGGACTGGCAGGGGCTGTCGGTCATCTACGTGACGCCGTTGAAGGCGTTGCTGAACAACCTGCACCCCCGGTTGGAGCAGTATGCCGCCTGGCTGGGACGGTCGGTGGGGGTGTGGCACGGTGACGTCGGCGACACTGACCGGCGGCGCATGCTCGTCGAGCAGCCGGACATCCTCCTGACGACCCCGGAGTCGCTGGAGGCGATGTTGATCTCCACCCGGGTGGACCATCGGGCGATGTTCGCCCAGGTGCGCGCCGTGGTGGTGGACGAGCTGCACGCCTTCGCCGGTGCGGACCGGGGCTGGCACCTGCTCGCCGTGCTGGAGCGGATCCAGCGACTGGCGGGGCAGCGGATCCAACGCGTGGGCTTGTCTGCGACGGTCGGTAACCCCGAGGAGATGCTCACCTGGCTGCAGGGCGCTGCCGCCGGCACAGGCGACCCCGGGGTGGTGGTGACGGGGGAGCCGGAGGGCGCGGCGTCGTCGTCGCCGGTGGACGTGACGTTGGACTACGTGGGGTCGGTGGGCAACGCGGCGGAGGTGCTATCCCGGCTGTACCGAAGTGAGAAGCGGCTGGTGTTCTGCGAGTCGCGGCGGCGGGCGGAGGAGCTGGCGTTCGAGTTGCGGGCGCGGGGGGTGGAGACCTTCGTGTCGCACTCCTCGCTGTCGGCGGACGAGCGGCGGGTGAGTGAGCGGGCGTTCGCGGAGGCCAGCGACTGCGTGATCGTGGCGACCTCCACGCTGGAGTTGGGGGTGGACATCGGGGACCTGGACCGGATGATCCAGATCGACGCACCGCGGTCGGTGGCGGCGTTCCTGCAACGGGTGGGGCGGACGGGCCGGCGTGCGGAGACGTCACGGAACGCGTTGTTCCTCGCTGTGGATGACGACGGGTTCCTGCGGGCGTGCGCGGTGTTGCTGCTGTGGGGTCGCGGGTACGTGGAGCCGGTGGTGCCGCCGCCGTCGCCGCGGCACATCGCGGCTCAACAGTTCATGGCGTTGGCGTTGCAGGAGGGCCGGTTCGGGGCGGCGACGTGGCGGAAGTGGTGGGGGGATCTCGCGGTCATGGAGGACGGCGAGGCGGTACTGGACCACCTGCGGGCCGAGGAGTTCCTGGTGGAGGACCAGGGCATGGTGTTCATCGGGCCGGGCGCGGAGAAGGAGTTCGGGCGCCGGCACTTCATGGACCTGCTCGCCACGTTTACCGCGGACCTGGAGTTGCGGGTGGTGGCCGGGCGGCGGGAGATCGGCACGGTGTCACCGCTGGCGTTGCAGAAGCGTGGCGCTGCGGGGGAGGCGCAGCGGATCCTGCTGGCGGGGTGGGCGTGGAAGGTCGAGGCGGTGGACTGGCAGCGCCGCGAGATCGTGGTGTCCGAGCAGCCGGAGAAGGGTTCGGTGCGGTGGCCGGGAGAGCCGGTGGCGGAGGCGTTCGAGCTGGTGCGTGCACAACGGGAGGTGCTGCTGGGGGTGGCGCCGGACGTCGTGCTGTCCCGCCGCGCGGTCGCGCGGCTGGGGCGGGTGCGGGAGGAGATGGCCGGGGTCGTGGACCCAGCCGGGCTGGTCATGGTGGACCGTGAGGACCGGCGTGAGTACTGGACCTGGGCGGGCCTGCGCGCGAACGAGACGTTGGCGGCGGCGCTGGGACCGGGGGCCGTGATCGGGACGGACAACCGGCGTGTGCTGCTGGAACCGCACGTGACGCGGGAGCAGATCCGGAACGCACCAGTGGAGACGGCGGTGCCCGCGATCAGCCCCGAGGCGGTGGATGGGCTGAAGTTCTCCGCCGCACTCCCGGCCGAGATGGCGCGTGCGACCCTGGCGGAGAGGTTCGTTGACCGTGGGCCGTGGCTCCTCCCAACGTGTTGATGACGTGGACGCCTTCTTTGCGGCGGGTTCGGGGCGTCGTGCCACACATCCAACCGGTCCGGCCGTACTTCGACCCGCCCCGCGGGGCGGTGCTCGCGGAGCGGCTGGGATGGTCCCTCGACCCGGCTGCTGGCCCTCCGACGGCGGTCCACACCACCACCGCACCACTCCGCTGCGCGCCACCGCACCAGGAATGAACCTCGGTGAATTCGGGCTCTCCTGACGCTTCC
>DBQX01000051.1 GCA_002305415.1 Actinomycetales bacterium UBA1383
GCGGCTCGAGGTGCAGAAGCGACAGCGCGAGCTTGCCGCCCTTCAAGCAGAACTGGAGAACCTGATCAGTCGCAGCGAGGAACTTGACCCCGCCGAGTGCACCGACGACGCGATCTGCCACATCATCCCCCATTGGAAGAACCGGTAACTAACGGACAGAGTCCTCAGCCGATGCCCGGTGTCGTGTTTCTGCCCGTGCATGCCTGCGCCGCCGGCGAGCTCCGTGGACGGATGTCAATCCTGGTACGGCGCTGAGAGACTGCGCGCATGAATGAGGCGACCGCTGGGGGTGCGGGTCGGGGCACGCTGCGGGGATGGCTCGAACGTCGTCAGATCGCGTTGTACCTCGGGGGGCTCGGGGCTGGCGCCGTGGTCGGGCTTGCGGCGCCGTCCGTGTCGCGGTTCTTCGAACTGTCCATCACCCCGGTGTTGATGGTCCTGTTGTATGCCACCTTCCTGGGTGTCCCGCTGACACGGGTGGGCCGGTCTCTGCGCGACGGGCGCTTCCTCGTCGGCGTGCTGGTGGTGAATTTCGTCGTCGTGCCCGTGGTGGTCTTCGGGCTGTCCCGGTTCGTTGCCCACGACCCGGCGCTGCTTCTGGGCGTCCTGCTGGTGTTGCTGACGCCGTGCATCGATTACGTCATCGTGTTCTCCGGGTTGGCGGGAGGGGCCCACGAGAGGTTGCTGGCGGCATCTCCACTCCTGATGCTGCTGCAATTGCTCCTGCTGCCGGTCTACCTGCTGTTCATCGGACCTGGTCTGCTCGACACCGTGGACGTCGCACCATTCCTGGAGGCGTTCCTGCTGCTGATCGTCACCCCGTTGACGCTGGCTGCGACCACCCAGTTCCTGGGGAGGCGGTCCGGGGCTGCGCGGCGGGTGATGGCGGTGATGCAGGGCCTCATGGTTCCGCTCATGGTGCTCACCCTGGCGGTGGTGGTCGCGTCCCAGATCGACGCCGTCCGGTCCGGGTGGGTGTCCTTGCTCGCCGTCGTCCCGATCTACGTCACGTTCCTGGTCGTGATGGTCCCCCTCGGGATCCTCACCGCTCGAACGCTGCGTCAGGACGTACCAGCCACCCGGGCTCTGGTCTTCTCCGGCGCGACCCGCAACTCCCTCGTCGTGCTGCCACTCGCGCTGGCACTGCCCGGCCCGCTGGCGTTCGTGCCGGTCGTCGTGGTCACCCAGACCCTGGTCGAGCTGATCGGCATGGTCGTCTACGTCCGGCTCATCCCCCTCCTGGTCCCGAGGGTCACACCCCGACACCCATGAGTACCCCCTTCCCATGGGCCACACCCCTACAAAGCCCGCAGCCCATCGAAGAGGCAACGCGCAACCGTTTGCAGAAGCCTCGATATGGACTTGGCGCAACAGGCAGGTCGGCGGCATGTTCCGTTTTGGTACCCAACGCCACACGGGGCGGGGGTCTTGGGTTAGACGGGCTCGACGCCGAGCTCGTCGAGGAGTCCGAGGATGCGCTGCTTGATCGCGTCGCGGATGGGGCGGACGGACTCGACGCCCTTGCCGGCCGGGTCGTCGAGCTCCCAGTCGAGGTAGCGCTTGCCGGGGTAGAACGGACAGGCGTCCCCGCAGCCCATGGTGATGACCACGTCCGAGGCGAGGACGGCCTCGTCGGTGAGGATCTTGGGCTGCGCGGCGGACATGTCGATGCCATCCTCTGCCATGGCCTCCACCGCGGCGGGGTTCACCGCGTTGCCGGGCGCGGAGCCGGCGGAACGGACCTCCACCTTGCCACCACCGAGCGCCTCGAGGTAGGCGGCGGCCATCTGGGAACGCCCGGCGTTGTGGACGCACACGAACAGGACGGAGGGCTTGTCGGACATGGGATCTCCTCTGGTGGGGGACGTACGGCTGATGGTCTCAGATGACCGGCATCAGATGCCCAGGGACCGGAGGAGCGCGGAGACGCGCCGCTGGAGATCGTCGCGGATGTCCCGGACGGTCTCGATGTCCTGGCCGTGGAGGTCCGCCACGTCCCAGTCCTCGTACCGCTTGCCGGGGTAGAAGGGGCAGGTGTCCCCACAGCCCATCGTGATGATGACGTCCGCGGCCCGGACCGCGAGGTCCGTCAGCGGCTTCGGGTAGGACTCGGTGAGGTTGATGCCACGTTCGGAGAGCACCTGGACGGCGAGCGGGTTCACCTGGTCGGTGGGCATCGAGCCTGCGGAGCGCACGTGCACCGTGCCACCGGAGAGATGCTCGGCGAGGGCGGCGGCCATCTGGGACCGGCCGGCGTTCTGGACGCAGATGAAGAGAATCTCGGGGACGGACTTCACCACCCGGCCGTCGGCCTGGGCGGCGGCCATGAGTTGTTCCTTGGCGAAGCGGCCCACGAGGATCGGGAGGTAGGTGGGGATCGTCGCGCCGGGTTCGAGGGCGGCCCGCGCCTCCTCTACCGCCGCCGTGATCGACTCACGGGTGAACACGCCCTGGTAGCTGTAGGTCAGGTCGTTGATGAGGGCGGCGTACTCGTTGGCCGCGGGTTCGGGGGTAGCCAAGGCGGGTTGTTCTCTCAGGTCGTAGGGGAGGAGATGTCGCTGCGGGGCAGGGTGGGGTCGGTGGGGAAGAGGCGTGGGGCGAGCCAGAGGGAGACGTAGACGAGGCCGACGAGGACCGGGACCTCGATGAGGGGCCCGACGACGCCGGCGAGGGCTTGGCCTGAGGTCACGCCGAACGTCCCGATCGCGACCGCGATCGCGAGTTCGAAGTTGTTGCCTGCGGCGGTGAACGCGACGGTGGTGGCGTGGGCGTAGTCCAGGCGAGCGGCGCGGGCGGCCAGCAGCGAGCCAATCCACATGAGGGCGAAGTACGCCACGAGCGGCAGCGCGATGCGGACCACGTCGAGTGGGTTGGAGGTGATCGCGTCCCCCTGTAGAGCGAACAGCAGCACGATGGTGAACAACAGGCCGTATAGCGCCCATGGGCCGAGTCGTGGCAGGAAGGTGCCCTCGTACCAGGCGCGCCCGCGGGTGCATTCCCCGATGAGCCGGGTGAGGAATCCGGCCACGAGTGGGATCCCGAGGAACACCAGCACGGAGACGAAGATCGCCCAGACCGAGAACTCCGCGGACGTGGTCGGCAGGCCGAGCCAGCCCGGGAGCACTTGGAGGTAGAACCAGCCGAGCGCCGAGAACGCGATCACTTGGAACACCGAGTTCACTGCGACCAGGACAGCGGCGGTTTCGCGGTCCCCGCAGGCGAGGTCGTTCCAGATCAGGACCATGGCGATGCACCGGGCCAGGCCGACGATGATCAGGCCGGTGCGGTACTCGGGCAGGTCCGGCAGCAGCAGCCAGGCCAGGGCGAACATCAGGGCCGGACCGACCACCCAGTTCAGCAGCAGGGACAGGCCCATGAGGCGGCGGTTCGCGGTGACTCGGCGGGTCTCGTCATAGCGCACCTTGGCGAGCACGGGGTACATCATCACCAGCAGGCCGAGCGCGATGGGGAGGGAGACGGACCCGATCTTCAGGGTGTCCAGGGCGTCGTCGAGGCCCGGCAGCAGCCGCCCCAGGGTCAGGCCCAGTGCCATGGCCGCCAGGATCCACACCGGCAGGTAGCGATCGAGGCGGGAGAGGCGGGCGACGACGTCGCCCCCGGGGGCCTGCCGCGCCACCGCCTCGCGGCTGGTCATGCCCGCACCGCCCGGATGATCGCCGCGGCCGCGTGGGAGTGGACCCGGTGGGTCACCCGGACCTCGACCTCGGCCCAGCCAGCCGCCACGAGCAGGTCCCGGTACTCTCGTTCGGTGAGCGCGCCGGCGATGCAGCGGGTCCACGCCGCCATGTCCGCCCGGGTGGCCGCGCCCATGTCCTCATCCGCGAGCACGTCCGAGACCGCGAACCGTCCCCCCGGCCGGGTCACGCGGGCCGCCTCCGCGAGCACGGCCGGCTTGTCCGCGGCCAGGTTGATCACGCAGTTGGAGATCACGACGTCCACGGTCGCGTCCGGTAACGGGACCTCCTCGAGATACCCCTGCAGGAACTCCACGTTCGGGACCCCGGTGGCGTGACGGCGCGCGAGCTCGAGCATCTCCCTGGTCATGTCCAGCCCGATCACCCGGCCGGTGGGTCCCACACGGCGAGCCGCGAGGAGCACGTCCCCACCGGCACCCGACCCGAGATCCAGCACGACCTCGCCGGGCTGCAACTCCGCCACCGCCGTCGGGACACCACAACCCAGCGACGCTTCCAGCGCTCCGGCCGCTCCGGTGACGTCCTCGGCGGCGTACAGGCCCGATCCGAAGGCGGGTGCGCCCTCGACGACGTCGCCCGCGTCCTCTCCGCAGCACGAGGGGCCACCACAGCACTCGGCTGTACTGCGGGCCGCCTCGGCGTAGCGACCGCGTACAACCTCGCGCACCTCAATGGTCCTGGACATCACGGTTCCCCCGGCCGGCGTATCGACGTTCATCGAAACAGAGTGTTGTCGGCTGGTTCGATGTTTGTCAATATGGTGTTCGTGGTTGAGGTCGTGAACAGACTGCCCGGGCCGATGGTGGGTTCGGCGTGCGGGGTCGCTCCCGCGCGTGGGGGCTTGGGTGTCGTGGAGTCCGAGCGCCTCGCCGCGGTCCTGAAGGCACTGGCCGACCCGGTGCGCCTCCGGTTGTACTCCCGGATCGCCGGGGCCGTCGAGACTGTGTGCGTCTGCGACATCCAGGACGTCGGGGTGGCACAGTCCACCGTGTCCCACCACCTGCGGAAGCTGCGGGAGGCCGGACTCATCGAGAGCGAGCGGCGCGGTTCGTGGGTGCACTACCGGGCCGTGCCCGGTGGACTGGACAGCCTGCGGACCGTGGTGGAGCTCGAGGCCCACCCGGTGGGCTGACCCCAACCCCACCTCGCCCGCCACGGCCACCGGCCGCCGTCTTCTTCTTCGCCCGCAGGTAGTGGGCGCAGAGTTCGCCCCGCAGATGGCCATGCCGCCCCAGCCGCATCGCACGGCATCCGGCGGCCTTGTCCTACCCGCCCAGGAGGTCCCCGATCATCTTGGCGGCGATGAGCCACAGCAGTACGCCGATGACCTTCTTCAACTGGGCGGAGGAGAGCCGGGTGGTCATCAGCCGGGACCCGACGGTCGAGCCGGCGGCGGCCGCCACCGCCATGAGCCCGGCGAACCCCGGGTCCAGCCCACCCATGCTGGCGTGCCCGAGGAACCCGGACAGGGACGCGAACACCACCACGAACGACGTGGTCCCCGCCGCGACCTTCGCGTCGAACCCCATCCAGTTGAGGGCGGGCAACACGAAGTTCCCGCCACCCACACCGAGCAGACCGCCCAGGAACCCCGCGACCCCACCAACGCCCACACCAGCAGTCACCTCGGTCCGGCGGGACAGCGGCTCGGTCCGCTTCCTCGGGCGGTAGAACAGCATCATCGCCCCGGCGAACACCAGGAAGGCGGCGAACAGGGCGAGCAGGAGCCGGGTGTTGACCAGCGCCGTCGTACGCGCCCCCAACGGGGACAGGGCCACCGCGACCACCATCATCGGTAGGCCGATCTGCAGGTTCACCAGCCCGGCCCGCCAGTACGTGACGACGGCGACCACCAGGCTCACCACGTTCAGTAGCAACGCCACCGGGGTCGCCTCCGCAAGGGGCACGCCAAGGTAATAGAACAGCGGGACGAACAGGAACGCTGCCCCGATCCCGGCCATCGCCATCACCCCGGAGAAGGCGAACACCAGCACGGCCGAGACCGCCAGCACCACCGGGGTCACTGGAAGAACGTCACCGGTCGTAGCCGGAGCAGGGGATACACATCTTGCGCTGCCCCACCACCCGCACGTACGCCAGGGCGGCCAACTCCCCGCAGGACTCGCACGGCAGGAAGCCCATCACCTCGGGCAACCAGTCCGTGGTGTCCTCGACAACCTCCCCAATGCTCAGC
>DBQX01000003.1 GCA_002305415.1 Actinomycetales bacterium UBA1383
CTGTCCGCGGCCGTCGCGCTCGCGGAGGCGACCGGTGCGCGGCTGGCGTGGATCCCGCGCCGCGCGGGCGAACGTGCCGCCCTCCTCGCCGGGCTGCTGCCCGGGTTGCTGCCGGGTGGGCGTCCCGTGGACGACGCCGCGGCCCGGGTGGACGCCGGTGCGGTGTGGCACGCCACCATGCCGCAGGCACCGGGCCGGGACCTGCCGGCCATCCTCGACGCCCTCGCGGAGGGGGAGCTGGCTGGTGTCGTCGTCGGCGGCGTCGAGGTCCGCGACCTGCCCGACCCGCGGCGGGCACGCGCGGCGCTCGCGCGGGCGTTCGTGGTGCAGCTGGAGGTGCGGAGGTCCGAGGTGACCGACCACGCCGACGTCGTGCTCCCGGTCGCACCCCCGGTGGAGAAGCCGGGCACCTTCGTGAACTGGGAGGGCCGGTTCCGCCCGTTCCCGCAGGTGCGAACCTCCTCCGCGCTGAGCGACCGGCGGGTGCTGCACACCCTCGCCGCCGAGATGGGGGTCGACCTGCGGATGCACGCACTCGCCGACGCCCTTGGCCAGCTCCGCGAGTTCGAGCAGTGGGAGGGCGCGTCCCCGCGGTTCGCGGGCATGGCTGCGGCGGACGTGCCGGTGGTGTCCGGGACGGACGCCGTGCTCGCCACCTTCAAGCCGATGCTCGACTCCGGCCGCCTGCAGGACGGCGAGCCCCACCTCGCGGGGACCGCGCCGCGGCCCGTGGCCCGGATCAGCCCGGACTTCGCCGCGGCCCTCGGGCTGCGCTCCGAGGACCTGCTCACCGTGACGGGCCCCGTGGGGTCGATCACGCTGCCGGTGCTGCCCACCCCCATGCCGGACCACGTGGTCTGGCTGCCACAGAACTCCGCGGGCTCCTCGGTCCACGACCAGCTCGGCGCCCGTGCCGGAGACATCGTCTCGCTGTCCAGGGAGGTGGCGAAGTGATCCCCCTCAACGCCCTGCCGTCGGCCGACTTCTCGGAGGACACCTGGTGGATCTGGCTGATCAAGGCCGTGTTCATCCTGGTGTTCCTGCTGGTGGGGGTCCTGATGGCCCTGTGGGTGGAGCGGCGCGTACTGGGCCGCATGCAGACACGCCCAGGCCCCAACGTCCACGGCCCGTTCGGGCTGTTCCAGTCGATCGGGGACGCGCTGAAGCTGGTCCTCAAGGAGGACTTCTGGCTCAAGGGCGCCGACAAGGTCATCTACCTGCTCGCCCCCTGCATCGCCGCGTTCTCCTCCTTCATGGTGTACGCGGTACTGCCCTTCGGGCCGAACGTGAACATGTTCGGCGTGAACACCCCGCTGCAGCTGACCGACATGCCGGTGGCGGTGCTGTACATCCTCGCGATCACGTCCTTCGGGATCTACGGCATCGTGCTCGGCGGGTGGGCCTCCAACTCCACCTACCCCCTCCTGGGCTCGGTGCGCTCCTCCGCGCAGATGATCTCCTACGAGCTCTCGATGGGCCTCTCGCTCGTCTCGGTGTTCATCGTCGCGGGCTCGATGTCGACCTCGCAGATCGTCGACTCCCAGACCCAGCTCTGGTGGTTCATCTCGCTGCTGCCGGCCTTCGTGATCTACGTGATCTCGATGGTCGGCGAGGTCAACCGCCTCCCGTTCGACCTGCCCGAGGCGGAGGGGGAGCTGGTGGCCGGCCACATGGTCGAGTACTCCTCCATGAAGTTCGCGTGGTTCTTCCTCGCGGAGTACATCAACATGTTCAACGTCGCCGGCGTGGCCACCACGCTGTTCTTCGGCGGCTGGCGCGCCCCGTGGCCCATCTCCGCGATCGGGGACGGGATGTTCAACGAGGGCTGGTGGCCCATGCTCTGGTTCACCGCCAAGGTCTGGCTGTTCATGTTCCTGATGATCTGGACCCGCGGCACGCTGCTGCGGTTCCGGTACGACCAGTTCATGAGGCTCGGCTGGAAGGTGCTCATCCCCGTCTCCCTCGCCTGGGTGGTGATGGTGGCCATCGTGCAGGGGGTGCGGCAGTTCGCCGGGCTGGACCTGCAGACGATGCTCCTGTGGATCGCCGGCGTCTTCCTCGCCATCCTCCTGGCGCTGCTCCTCTGGCCGAGCCCCCGGAAGCCCGAGGAGGAACTGCCCGAGGAGAAGGAGCCGTTCGACCCGTTCGCGGCGGGCTACCCCGTCCCGCCGATGCCCGGCGAGGAGCTGCCCCCGTCCCCGCGCCGGCGCCGGCGCGAGGCCGTGATGGCGATGAACGCCCAGGAGGCGACCGATGAGTGACAAGTCCCTCGGCAAGCCCCGCAAGGGCGAGGTCTCAGCGCCGCGACCCACCGAGTTCGCGCCGGACGAGAAGGGCCCGATCGGCCGCTTCTTCGCCCCGGTCGCCGGCTACGGCGTCACCTTCTCCTCGATGTTCCGCCCGATCGTCACGGAACAGTACCCCTTCGAGAAGTACCCGACGCAGCCGCGCTACCACGGCCGCCACCAGCTCAACCGCTACGCGGACGGACTGGAGAAGTGCATCGGCTGCGAGCTGTGCGCGTGGGCGTGCCCCGCGGACGCCATCCTCGTCGAGGCGGGCAACAACACGCCGGACGCGCAGTACGCCCCCGGTGAGCGCTACGGCCGCGTCTACCAGATCAACTACCTGCGCTGCATCTTCTGCGGCCTGTGCATCGAGGCGTGCCCCACGCGCGCACTCACGATGACGAACGAGTACGAGCTCGCCGGGCCGACTCGCGAGGGCCTCATCTACGAGAAGCAGGACCTGCTGGCCCCACTCGAGGAGGGCATGCTCGCGGCGCCGCACCCCATGGTCGAGGGGACCACCGACGGGGACTACTACCGCGGCGCCGTCACCGGCCCCACCGCGGCCCAGGTCGAATGGGTGCGCCGGCACCGCCCGAACGACCCCACCCTTCCCACCGCCGCGGAGGTCGCCAAGTGAACGCCCTTCTCCTGCTCCCGGCCGCGCTGAACCCGGACGGCACCGTGTCGGCCGGCGAGGCGGTCCTCTTCTGGATCGTCGCCCCCCTCGCGGTCCTCGGGGCCCTCGCCCTGCTGTTCTCGCGCCGTGCGGTCTACGCCGCCGTGGCGATGATCTTCGTGATGATCGGGCTGGCCAGCCTCTACGTGGTCCAGGAGGCCACCTTCCTCGGCGTCGTCCAGGT
Source organism: Actinomycetales bacterium UBA1383 (assembly GCA_002305415.1). Taxonomy (GTDB): domain Bacteria; phylum Actinomycetota; class Actinomycetes; order Actinomycetales; family Actinomycetaceae; genus UBA1383. The sequence goes on from DBQX01000003.1 coordinate 3,152, forward strand.
GGTCGTCTACACCGGCGCGATCATGATGATGTTCCTCTTCGTCCTGATGCTCGTCGGCGTGGACGCCTCCGAGTCGCTCATCGAGACGATCCGGGGACACCGCTGGCTGGCCGGGCTGTTCGGGCTCGGGCTCGTGAGTGGTCTCGGCGGTATCGTGCTGGCGGCGGCGACCGGGTCGCCGCAGGGTCTGGAGGGCGCGAACGCCGACTCCAACCCGGTGGGCGTCGCACGCGTGCTGTTCGCCGGGTACCCCTTCGCCATGCAGCTCACCGGGGCGCTCCTCATCATCGCGGCGGTCTCCGCCATCACGATGACCCACCGCGAGCGCCTCCACGCCCCGGTCACCCAGCGCGCCGTCGCCGACGCCAAGCTCGCCGCGTGGGCGTCCCGCGGCGCGCGCATCTCCGGCCTGCCCGCGCCCGGCGTCTACGCGACGCACAACGGTGCCGACATCCCGGCGCTCGCGGCCAACGGCGAGCCCGTCGCCGCCTCGGTCCCGCGGGTGCTGCGGGTTCGTGGCCAGCAACTCGACGTCGACGCCGTCGCGCCCGACGTCGTGACGCTCCGCGACCGGCCCACCCCGCAGTCCGGCCTGCCGAACATGCCCGGGGAGCCGGCGCCGCAACTGACGAAGGGGGAGGAAGGGTGACCCTCACCTACTACCTGGTGCTGTCCGCCATCCTGTTCGCCATCGGGGCGACGACCGTGATGGTCCGGCGCAACGCCATCATCGCGTTCCTCGGCGTCGAGCTCATGCTCAACGCCTCGAACCTCGGCCTCGTCACCTTCTCGCGCATCCACGGCAACCTCGACGGCCAGGTCATGGCGTTCTTCGTCATGGTGGTGGCCGCCGCGGAGGTGGTCGTGGGCCTGGCGATCATCGTGTCCATCTTTAGAACCCGCCGGTCGGCGTCGCTCGACGACGTGTCCCTGCTGAAGAACTGAGGGCCCGAATGCTTGCCATCCCCGTTCCCCTCGAGACGGTGGCCGCCCTGCCCGCGACCGGGGCCGCGTCGGCGGCCTGGCTGCTGGTCGCCATCCCGCTGCTCTCCGCCGCGGTCCTGCTCGTCGCCGGCCGCCGCAGTGACGCCTGGGGCCACTGGCTTGGTGTCCTCGCACCGGCCGCGTCCTTCGTGCTCGCCGTGGCCATCACGGTCCAGGAGCTCCAGCTCCCCGCTGACGAACGGATCATGTCCCAGCGCCTGTACACCTGGATCGCGACGGGCGACCTCACCATCGACTTCGCCACCAGGGTCGACACGCTGTCGATGTCCTTCGTGCTGCTCGTGACCTTCGTGGGCACGCTCATCCACGTCTACGCCGTCGCGTACATGGAGCACGACACCGACCGCCGGCGGTTCTTCGCCTACATGAACCTGTTCGTCGGGGCGATGCTGCTGCTCGTGCTGGCGGACAACTACGCCCTGCTGTTCGTCGGCTGGGAGGGAGTCGGACTCGCGTCCTACCTGCTCATCGGCTTCTGGAACCACAACCCGGAGTACGCGACGGCGGCGAAGAAGGCCTTCGTCATGAACCGTGTCGGTGACGCCGGCCTGCTGCTCGCCATGGGCGCCATGTTCGCCACCATCGGCTCGGTGTCCTTCGACGACGTGCTGGGCGCCGAGTTCTCCGCCGGATGGGCCACCGCGATCGGGTTGCTGCTGCTGCTCGCCGCGACCGGCAAGTCCGCGCAGGTCCCCCTGCAGGCCTGGCTCGGCGACGCCATGGCTGGTCCGACGCCGGTCTCCGCCCTCATCCACGCGGCCACGATGGTGACGGCGGGCGTGTACCTCGTCGTCCGTTCCGGCCCCGTCTACATCCAGACACCCGAGGCACAACTCGCGGTCGCGCTGGTCGGGGCGGTGACCCTGCTGTTCGGCGCCATCGTCGGATCGGCGAAGGACGACATGAAGAAGGTGCTGGCCGCCTCCACCATGTCCCAGATCGGCTACATGATGCTCGCCGCGGGCCTCGGCCCGATCGGGTACGCCTTCGCGATCTTCCACCTCATCGCCCACGGCTTCTTCAAGGCCGGCCTGTTCCTCGGTGCCGGCTCGGTCATGCACGGGATGCACGACCAGGTGGACATCCGCCGCTTCGGCGGTCTCGCCCCGTACATGAAGATCACGTGGCTCACGTTCATGATGGGCTGGCTCGCCATCCTCGGCATTCCCCCCTTCTCGGGCTTCTGGTCGAAGGACAAGATCATCGAGGCGGCGTTCGTTGGGGAGGGCTGGCAGCCCTGGACCCTTGGCACCGTTGCCCTCGTCGGCGCCGGTATCACCGCGTTCTACATGTCGCGGCTCTTCTTCGCGATCTTCCATGGCGAGAAGCGCTGGACGGAGCCGCCGGACGGCCCGGCGCAGCACCCGCACGAGTCGCCCGCGCTCATGACGATCCCGATGATCGTCCTGGCCGTCGGGTCGGTCGCCCTCGGTGGCCTGCTGGCGTGGTCGGACGCGTTCGTGGAGTGGCTCGAACCCGTCACCGGGCACGCGGAGCACCACGAACCCGTCCTCCCCGTGCCGGTGATCATGGGTGCCACCATCGCGGTCGTGCTGATCGGCGCGTTCATCGGCTGGCGGCTGTACGCGGCCTCCCGCGTGCCGATGACGGCGCCGCACGCCACCGGCCTGGTCCAGGCGGCCCGCAACGACCTCTACCAGGACCAGTTCAACGAGGCGGTCTTCATGAGGCCCGGACAGGCCCTCACCCAGGGGGTGTACCTCGCGGACGAGTACGTCATCGACGGACTGGCCGAGGGCACGGCGTTCGGGCTGTCCGACGTGGGGAAGGCCACGTCGCGGCTCCAGAACGGGTACGTGCGCTCGTACGCCGGGTACGTGGTGGGCGGGGCGGCCCTCGTCACGATCGCCATGCTCGTGGCGCGGATCTAGGCACCAGGAGAAGGAACCGAGACATGTTTTCCCTGCCCATCCTGACCCTCCTGGTGGTGTGGCCCGCCGTCGCAGCCCTCGTGCTGTGGCTTGTCCCGCCGCTGCACGAACACGCCCGCGCCTACGGCCTGGTCGCCTCACTCGTCGAGGTCGCGCTCCTCGTCGTCGCCCTCACCCAGTTCGAGATCGGCGCCGCCGCCACGGTGCAACTGACCGAGCAGGTGCCCTGGATCCCCGCGATCGGGGCCTCGTGGGCCCTGGGCGTGAACGGCCTCGGCCTGGCCATGGTCGCCCTCGCCGTGCTCCTCGTCCCCGTGGTCGTGATCGCCCGCCACCCCGGCGAGGGCGGACCCGACTGGGGATGGGTGACGCTCGTCCTCCTGCTCGAGGCGCTCGTGGTGGCCGTGTTCGCGGCCCGTGACGTCTTCCTCTTCTACATCCTCTTCGAGGCGATGCTGTTCCCCGTGTACTTCCTGGTCGGGCGCTACGGCGGACCCGACCGGCGCCGGGCCGCCCTGAAGTTCCTGCTGTACTCGCTCGCCGGCGGCCTGATCATGCTGGTGGGCGTCGTCGCGCTCCACGGGTACGGCCCGGGTGGCGACGAGGCATACCTCATCGACTCCCTCGCCGGCACCCTCACGGCGTCCCTCGGCGCGGAGCAGCTCCTGTTCGTCTCGTTCTTCATCGCGTTCGCGATCAAGGCCCCGATGGTGCCGGTGCACACGTGGCTGCCGGACACCGCCCAGCAGGCCGACTCCGGGACGTCCACCCTGCTGGTGGGCGTGCTCGACAAGGTCGGCACCTTCGGCATGATCATGCTCTGCCTGCCGCTGTTCCCGCGCGCCTCCGCGTGGGCGGCCCCGGTGGTCATCGTCCTCGCCGTCGTCTCCATCCTCTGGGGCGGCCTCGTGGCGCTCGCCCAGCGGGACTTCATGCGGCTGACCGCGATGACGTCCGTGTCCCACTTCGGCTTCATCGTGCTGGGGATCTTCGTCGGGTCCGCGACGGCCATGACCGGCGCGATGATCTACATGGTGGCCCACGGGTTGTCGACCGCGGCGATGTTCCTCACCCTCGGCTTCCTCGAGAAGCGCGGCCGCAGCCAGTGGATCCCCGTGTACCGCGGGATGCAGCGCGTCACCCCGACCCTGGCCGGCCTCTTCCTCGTGGCCGCCCTCGCGTCCGCCGCCCTGCCGGGACTCTCCGGGTTCGTCCCGGAGTACCTCGTGCTGCTGGGCACCTTCCAGGCGAACACCGCCGCGGCCGCCTTCGCGGTCCTCGGCGTCATCCTCGCCGCCCTCTACGTGCTGCTGCCCTACCAGCGCATGTTCACGGGACCGAAGGAGGAGGGCATCGCCGGCGCGGTCGACCTCCACGGGCGGGAGAAGGCCGCCATGGCGCCGCTCGTCGTGGCGATGCTCGCCCTCGGCTTCTTCCCGGGACCGGTGCTCGACGCGCTCTCCCCGGTCGCCGACCAGTCCGCGCCGCTCGTGCAGAGTGCCGCGAGCGCCGATACCGCCTCGGCGGGTGAGGGGGGTACCCGATGACCCAGTTCGTCGCACCGGCCATCGACTGGGCGGCACTGACGCCGACCGTCATCATCTTCGCCGCCGCCGTGCTCGGCGTGATCGTGGAGACCTTCGTCCCGCGCCCCGCCCGCCGGGCCGTCCAGGTCGCCCTCGCGCTCGTCGCCGTCGCCGGCGCCCTCGTCGCCGTCGTCTGGCGCTGGACGGTGGTCCAGGAGGGCGGGCCGCGGGAGGTCGTCGCGGGCGCCGTCGTCGAGGACGGTCCCGCGCTGGCGGCCCAGGCCGTCCTGCTCGTCGTCGCGTTCGTCGCACTGCTGGTGATCGCGGATCGCACCGAGACCATGGAGGGCGCCTTCGTGGCGTCGGGGGCCACCCGCCCCGGGACGGAGGAGGAGGAAGAGGCCACGAAGGCCGGCCTCTTCCAGGGCGAGGTCTTCCCCCTCACCCTGTTCTCAGTGCTCGGCATGATGGTCTTCTGCGCCGCAGCCGACCTGCTGACCCTGTTCGTGGCGCTCGAGGTGCTCTCCCTCCCGCTCTACATCCTCTCCGGGCTCGCCCGCCGGAGGCGTCTGCTGAGCCAGGAGGCCTCCCTGAAGTACTTCCTGCTGGGAGCGCTGTCATCGGGGCTGTTCCTCTTCGGGATCGTGCTGCTCTACGGGTATGCCGGGTCCTTCCGGTTCGCGGCCATCGCGGACGCCGTCACGGCGGCCAGCGGTCCCGATGTGATCCTGCTCGGAGGCGTGGGCCTCGTCCTCGTCGGACTCCTGTTCAAGGTGGGTGCCGCGCCGTTCCACGCCTGGACCCCGGATGTCTACCAGGGCGCGCCCACGCCCGTGACCGGGTTCATGGCGGCCGCCACGAAGCTCGCCGCGTTCGCCGCGATGCTGCGGTTCATGTACGTCGTGATCCCCGGGCTGCAGTGGGACCTCGCGCCCGCCCTCTGGACCGTCATCGCACTGACCATGCTGGTCGGAACCGTCCTCGGCATCGTCCAGGGCAACGTCAAGAGGATGCTCGCCTACTCGTCGATCGCGCACGCCGGCTTCGTGCTCCTCGGCGTCGTCGCGCTCCAGCAGGCCGGGATCTCGTCGGTGCTGTTCTACCTCCTCGCCTACGGCTTCGCGACCGTGGGGGCGTTCGCCGTCGTCACGCTCGTCCGCGAGACCGATCCGGACGGGAACATCACCGCGGAGGCCAACGAGCTCACCCAGTGGGCCGGCCTCGGCAAGCGCAGCCCGCTGCTGGCCGCGTCGATGCTGGTGTTCCTGCTCTCGTTCGCCGGCATCCCCCTCACGGCGGGGTTTATGGGGAAGTTCACGGTCTTCACCGCCGCGGTCCAGGGCGGCCTGGGACCCCTCGTGGTTCTCGCGGTGCTGGCGTCGGCTGCCACGGCGTTCTTCTACGTGCGACTCATCGTCCTCATGTACTTCACGGCGCCTGACGGTGACACCACCGTGGCGGTGGAGTCCGAGGGCATGACGACGGTCGCGATCGCCGTGAGCGTGGTCGCGACGCTGGCCCTCGGCCTGTTCCCCGGCCCCGTCCTCGAGACCCTGGCGAGCGCCTCGACGTACCTGCCGTGAGCCATCCCGTGAACTCCCTCCTGGAACGCCTCGAGCCAGAGATGGCCGAGGTCGAGCGGCTGCTCGGCCAGCACACGTCCCACGCCGAGGCCACCATCGCGGCCCCGGCGTCCCACCTGGCGAAGGCGGGGGGCAAGCGGTTGCGGCCGATGCTCACCCTCCTCGGGTCGCAGCTGGGCAGCGGGGTCAACGACGCCGTCCGGCGCGCCGCCGTGGCGGTGGAGGTTACCCACCTGGCGTCGCTGTACCACGACGACGTCATGGACTCCGCGACGCTCCGTCGCGGCGCTCCGGCCGCCCAGGCGCTGTGGGGCAACAACGTCGCGATCCTCACGGGCGACCTGCTGTTCGCCCGGGCCTCCCAGATCGTCGCCTCCCTCGGCGCCGACGCCGTCCTCATCCACGCCGAGACCTTCGAGCGGCTGTGCGTCGGCCAGTTGCACGAGGCGCTGGGGGCGCCTCCGGGCGCCGACCCGGTGGCGCACTACCTGGACGTGCTCGCGGACAAGACGGGTTCGCTGATCGCGACCAGCGCCCGCTACGGCGCGCTGTTCTCGGGCGCCGATGAGCGGTCCATCGCGGTCATGGCCGCCTACGGCGAGAAGGTGGGTGTGGCCTTCCAGCTCGCCGACGACGTCATCGACCTCTCGTCGGACTCGGCCACCAGTGGCAAGACCCCCGGGACGGACCTCCGTGAGGGAGTCGACACCATGCCCGTCCTGCTGCTCCGCCAGCAGGCAGCCGCCGGGACGCTCGACGACGCCGGCCGGTCGATCCTCGCCCGCCTCGACGCGGGCATCGAGACCGACGAGGAGCTCGCGGGCGTCCTCGCCGACCTCCGCGCGCACCCCGTGCTCGAGGAGGCGCGGGAGATGGCGCGCGAGTGGGTCCGGGCCGCCGTCGCCGAACTGGATCCGCTGCCCGAGGGTGACGTGAAGGTCACGCTGCGCCAGTTCGCGGACCTGCTCGTGGAGCGGATGGCCTGAGCGCGGCGTGGTGGCGCGCGCCGTCGAGGGCGAAGACGGCCACGGCCAGCCACACGAGCGCGAAGCCCGCCCAGCGGGCTGCCGGCATCGGCTCACCGAACGCCAGCCAGCCGATGAGGAACTGGAGGGTGGGCGTCAGGTACTGGAGCACGCCGATGGTGACGAGGGGGATGCGCGCCGCCGCGCCGGCGAACAGCAGCAGGGGAACGGCGGTGACCACACCGCTCGCGGCGACGAGCGCGCCGTACGGCGTGAGGAGGTCCACTGTGTCCCGGCCGGCGGCGTGGAGCACCAGCAGGTAGCCGAGTGCGAGCGGCGCGATGGCGGCCGTCTCGACGGCGAGTCCCGGCACCGCCGGGACGGTGCGGCCCGCCCTCTTCTTGATCACCCCGTACAGCGTGAACGTGGTGGCCACCCCGAGGGCGATCACCGGCACCTGGCCGTACCCGGCGACCATGACCACGACGGCGGCGGCGCCCAGCACGAACGCCAGCCACTGGCCGCGCCGCAACTCCTCGCCGAGGAACACCACGCCCACGAGGGCCACCAGGAGGGGATTGATGTAGTAGCCGAGGGCCGCGTCGAGGGTGCGCCCGGTGGTGACCCCCCAGACGTACAGGGTCCAGTTGGCGGCGACGAGGACACCGCCGGCGGCGAGCAGCGTCACTGTCCGCCGGTCGCCGAGGGCGCCGTGGAGCCGCGGGCGCGTCACGGCGAGCGCAGCCAGGCAGAAGGCGAGGGACCACAGCGCGCGGTGCGCCACCACCTCGAACGGCCCCGACCGCTCAAGCAGCCGGAAGTAGAACGGGAACGCACCCCACAGCAGGTACGCGGCGAATCCCTGGATCACCCCCGCCCGTTCCCGCACCCGCCGATTCTGTCACGCCTCCCGCCCCACGGACCCTCCGGGGCGGGAGGGTCGGGGCCTTTGTAGAATCGGCAGGAGCCACCCGTCCCTGGAACGAAAGGCATTCGTGACTGATCCACGCCCTCTGAGCGTCGCCGTCGTGGGCGCCGGACCGGCAGGCATCTATGCCGCCGACATCCTCTCCAAGTCCGGCCTCCCGGTCTCGATCGACATGTTCGAGCGGCTGCCCGCACCCTACGGCCTGGTGCGGTACGGTGTCGCGCCCGACCACCCGCGGATCAAGCAGATCATGGTCGCACTGTTCCGGATCCTCGAGCGCGGGGACATCCGCCTGATCGGGAACGTGGACGTGGGTGAGGACGTGTCGGTCGCGCAGCTGCGCGAGCACTACGACGCCGTCGTCCTCGCCACGGGCTCCGACCGTGACGCCCCCCTCGACCTGCCCGGCGCGGACCTCCCCGAGGTGTACGGCGCCAGCGAGTTCGTGTTCTGGTACGACGGCCACCCGGACGTACCGCGGACGTGGCCGCTGGTGGCACGCGAAGTGGCGGTGCTCGGCGTCGGGAACGTCGCGCTCGACGTGGCGCGCATCCTCACGAAGCGGGTGGATGACCTGGCCCGTACCGACATCCCGGACAACGTCGTGCAGGCACTGCGCGACAACCCCGTGACGGACGTGCACGTGTTCGGCCGCCGGGGCCCCGCCCAGGCCAAGTTCACCCCGCTCGAGCTCCGTGAGCTCGGGCAGGTGCCCGGGGTGGACGTGGTGGTCTACGAGGAGGACTTCGACTTCGACGACGCCTCCGAGGCGGCGATCCGGTCGTCCAACCAGACGAAGCAGGTCGTCAAGCAACTGGTGGACTGGACGCTGAAGGAGCCGGCGGACCTCACGGCGCCGCGCCGTATCCACCTCCACTTCCTCCACTCGCCGGTCGAGGTCCTGGGACGGGACGGGCACGTCGTCGGTATCCGCACCGAACGCACCGCGCTCCAGGGCGACGGGACGGTCCGGGGGACGGGCGAGTTCGTCGACACGCCCGTCCAGGCGGTGTACCGGGCCGTGGGCTACTTCAGCTCGCCGATCGCCGGTGTCCCCTTCGACGACGTCCACGGCGTCGTCCCGAACGCGGAGGGTCGTGTGCTGGGTGGCGACGGCCAGCCCGTGCCCGGGCTCTACGCCTCCGGCTGGGTGAAGCGTGGGCCTGTCGGGCTGATCGGGTCCACCAAGTCGGACGCGCAACAGACGATCGCGCACCTCGTGGAGGACGCCCACGCCGGGCGCCTGCACGCCAGTGGCGACCGGGACGCCGTCGTGCGGGCCCTGGAGGCCGCGGGCGTCCGCTACACGACCTGGCAGGGGTGGGAGCTCCTCGACGCCTACGAGCGCGGCCTGGGCGAGCAGACCGGCCGTGAGCGCCTCAAGGTGGTGGAGCGGGAGACCATGGTCGCCGTCAGCCGCGTGGAGGAGCACGCCGGGAAGCTGTGGTGACGGAACAGTTCCCGCGCCTCCCGCGTTGACCAGAACGTGAGATCACACCACAACGGACTGAAGACCGCCGCCCTCTTCGGCGTCCTCTGGGCACTCCTCCTCGGCATGGGCTCGATCATCGCGAACTCGAGCAACCAGCCGATGTTCCTGTGGCTGTTCGCCGGCCTCGGGCTGGTCTCGACCTTCGTGTCGTACTGGTTCTCCGACCGGATCGCGCTCGCCTCGATGCAGGCACGCCCGGTGTCCGAGGTGGAGGCCCCCCAGATCTACGCGATGGTGCGTGAACTCTCGACCCGCGCCGGCCAGCCCATGCCGCGCATCTACGTCTCGCCGACCGCGGCGCCCAACGCGTTCGCGACCGGGAGGAACCCCGCCAACTCGGCGATCTGCGTCACGCGGGGCATCCTCGAGATCCTGGAGCCGCGGGAACTCCGGGCGGTGCTGGGCCACGAGCTCATGCACGTGTACAACCGTGACATCCTCACGTCGTCGGTGGCGGCGGCGCTGGCGGGCATCATCACCTCGGTGGCGCAGTTCATGTTCTTCTTCGGTGGCGGGGACCGGCGTGAGGGGGGCAACCCGTTCGCCGGCCTGCTGATGGTCATCCTCGCGCCCCTCGCGGCCATGCTGATCCAGCTGGCGATCTCCCGGACCCGCGAGTACGACGCCGACGAGGACGGGGCGCAGCTCACCCAGGACCCCCTCGCGCTCGCGTCGGCGCTGGCGAAGCTGGAGAACGGGACCCGGCAGCGGCCGCTGGCGCCCACGCCGGCGACCGAGTCCGTGTCCCACATGATGATCGCCAACCCCTTCCGGGGCGGCGGCTTCAGCCGGATGTTCGCCACCCACCCGCCGATGGCGGACCGGATCGCGCGCCTGGAGAGGATGGCCGGCTACTAGCGGTAGTTGACGAACTGGAGGGCGGCGTCGATCTCCGCGCCCTTCAGCAGCGCGATGACCTGCTGCAGGTCGTCCCGGGACTTCGAGCTCACGCGCACCTCGTCACCCGTCACCTGGGTGCGCACCCCGCGTGGCCCCTCGTCACGGACGAGCTTCGTGATGGTCCGCGCCACCTCCTGGCTCAGCCCCTCCCGCACGTGACCCACCAGGCGGTACACCTTGCCCGATGCCCGGGGCTCGCCGTCGCCGGTGTCGATCGCCTTGAGCGAGACACCGCGCCGGACCAGCTTGGTCTGGAAGACGTCGAGGATGGCCTTCACCCGCTCCGGCGAGTTCGCCACCATGAGGACGTCGTCGCCGCTCCAGCTGATCGAGGCGCCCACTCCCTTGAAGTCGTAGCGCTGCGCGATCTCCTTCGCTGCCTGGTTGAGCGCGTTGTCGACCTCCTGCCGGTCCACCCTGCTGACGACGTCGAACGACGACTCCGCGGACATGGCCTCTCCTCCCGGTGGCGTTGCTCACGTTGCGGGCCGCACGGCCCGGTCGTGTCCCATTTTGCCCCATCCGGGTTCCGCGCCGGCCGCCACGACCTGATACCCTCGTGCTCGCACCACGGTGCGCGGCGGGTTACCCGAGTGGCCAAAGGGAGCTGACTGTAAATCAGTTGCGGAATGCTTCGGGGGTTCGAATCCCTCACCCGCCACTGTGCCCCGGTCCTCAAGGCCGGGGCGCCGGCATGCGGGGCAGCCCTGTCCGGGGGAGGATTTCCCTTCCACCACCGGGTCGCGTAAGCTTGTCGGCGCTGCCCCGATAGCTCAGTCGGCAGAGCGTCTCCATGGTAAGGAGAAGGTCAAGGGTTCGATTCCCTTTCGGGGCTCTGGTCACAATGACCTGGTGCCGGTTCGGCACATGCGGCGGGATAGCTCAGTCGGTCAGAGCGCACGACTCATAATCGTGAGGTCGCGGGTTCAAACCCCGCTCCCGCTACCGGCTGGCGGCGAGATGAAGCGAGGAAATCGTGGCGAGCAAGACGCAGGACATCCGTCCGAAGATCACCTTGGCGTGCGAGAAGTGCAAGGAGCGCAACTACATCACCAAGAAGAACCGCCGGAACACCCCGGACCGGTTGACCATCACGAAGTACTGCCCGCGCTGCAACGCGCACACGAGCCACCGCGAGACGCGGTAGGCGCCCTAGGCTGGACTCCGTGACAGAGAACGCGAAGCCCACGAGCGTGAACGACGCGCTCGTGGGCTCTTCCTATCCTCCCGTGGAACGCTACGAGGTCTGCGCGGCCAAGATCGCCGAGTTCGCCGCGGCGACGGGCGCCTCCAGCCCCCTCCACGTCGACCGCGACGCCGCCCGTGCTGCTGGCTACGGCGACGTCGTCGCGCCACCCACGTTCGCCGTCGTCGTCGCCCAGCGCGCCGAGGGGTCCTACATCAACGACCCGGCCTCGGGGATCGACTTCTCGCGCGTGGTGCACGCCGACGAGGCGTTCGCGCACCACCGCCCGATCGTGGCGGGCGACGTCCTCGCTACCACGGTCCACGTGGAGTCGATCACCCACCGCGGCGGGATCTCGATGGTCACCACGCGCGCCGAGATCGTCGACGCGGCCGGCGAGCCCGTCTCGACCGTTCGCTCCACCCTCGCGGTCCGGGGGGCGGACGCATGAGCACGCCACTCACTCCCGGTCAGGTGCTCTTCGAGCGGACGGTCGCCGTCGACCGGGCGCGACTCGTCCGCTATGCGGGCGCCTCCGGGGATTTCAACCCGATCCACTGGAACGAGCGCTTCGCGCGGGAGGTGGGCCTTGACGGCGTCATCGCCCACGGCATGCTGACGATGGGGATCGCCGCGGGCGTGCTCGAGGAGTGGGTGGGGGACCCGGGACGGATCACCTCCTACTCGACTCGCTTCTCCCGCCCCGTTCCGGTCCCGGATCCCGGCGTGGCGGAACTCGCCGTCTCCGGCAGGGTCGGGACGGTGGCGGAGGACGGCACGGTGCGCGTGGACCTCACCGTGACGTGCGAGGGACGCGCGGTGCTGGCGAAGGCGCAGGCTGTCGTTGCCCCGCCGCGCTGAGTGACCCCGGCGACCCGGGCGGCGTGGGCGACGTTCGCGGTGTTCGCCTTCGCCGGCCTCGGCCTGTCCACCTGGCTGGCGCGACTTCCCGCGGTCCGTGACGCCCTCGCGCTGCGGCCCGCGCAGATGGGGCTCATCCTCCTCGCGGGGTCGATCGGCTCCACGGTCGCGCTCCCGCTGACCGGCTGGGTGATCCAGCGGATCGGGATCCGGCGGACCGTGGGCGGCGGCGTCCTCACGATGTCCCTCGCGCTGAGCCTCGCGGCGGTCGCGGTGGCGCGCGGCGAACCGGTTCTCCTGGCCGCGCTCCTGTTCCTCGCGTTCGGCGGGGCGGCCGTCTGGGACGTGGCGATGAACCTGCAGGGCACGCTGGTGGAGCAGGCTCTGGGCCGGTCGATCATGCCGCGGTTCCACGCGGGCTACTCCCTCGGCACCATCCTCGGTGCCGTCCTCGGAGCGGCCGCCGCCCGTCTGGGCGTGCCGCTCCTCGTCCACATCCCGGTCGCGGCCGCCCTCCTCGCGGGGGGCGCCCTCACGTCCCTGCGCTGCTTCCTCCCGGACCGCCCGCCTCCCGACGACGGCGCGCGCCCCGGCGCCTTCTCCGCGTGGGGCGAGCGGCGGACCCTGCTCGTGGGCGTCGTCGTGCTGGCGGCCGGCCTCGCCGAGGGTGCCGCGAACGACTGGGTCGCCCTCGCCGTGGTCGACGGTTTCGACGAGTCCAATGCCACGGGAGCGCTCGCCTTCGCGCTCTTCGTGACGGCGATGACGCTGATGCGGGTGGTGGGTACCCGCCTGCTGGAGCGCCACGGGCGGGTGGTGGTGCTGCTGTCCTCGACGATGGCCGCCGTCCTCGGCCTCGGGGTGTTCACGCTCGCGCCGGGCCTGCCACTCGCCCTCGGGGGCGCGGTCCTCTGGGGAGCGGGCGCGGCACTCGGGTTCCCGGTGGGGATGTCGGCCGCGTCCGACGACCCCGCGCGCGCCGCGGTGCGGCTGTCGGTGGTCTCGACCATCGGCTACACCGCCTTCATCGCCGGGCCGCCCCTGCTCGGCCTGCTGGCCGAGCAGCACGGCTACCGCCTCGCGCTGCTGTTCGTCGCGCTCCCGCTCCTGGCGTCGCTCGTCGCCATTCCCGCGACCCGGCCGCTGGCCCCGCACCCGATCCCGGCAGACCCCCGGGAGGGTAGTCTTCCGGCATGAGCCTGAGGTGCGTGGAACCCGAGCCGGCCGACGGACCGCCCGTTCCCGCCGTCGACACCCTTGCGCACCCCGGCCCCGCGGGCCCAGCCCCCACCTTCGCGGAGCTGACCACGTTCCGGGTGGGCGGCACCATCGGCACGTATGTGGAGGCGCACTCCGAGGACGAGCTGGTCGCCACCATCCGTGCCGCCGACGACGACGGCCGGCCCCTCCTCGTCCTCGGCGGGGGGTCCAACCTGCTCGCCTCGGACGACCCGTTCGACGGCGTCGTCGTGCGTGACATGCGCCGCGGCATTCGCGGCGACTCCTTCTCCACCTGCGCGGGCGCCGCCATCGAGGCGCCCGCGGGCCATCCGTGGGACGAGGTGGTCGCGTACGCCGTCGAGGCGGAGTGGATGGGGATCGAGGCGCTCTCGGGCATCCCCGGGACCGTCGGCGCCACCCCGGTCCAGAATGTCGGTGCCTACGGCCAGGAGGTGGCCGAGACGCTCTCCTCGGTGAGGGTGTGGGACCGGCTCGAACGCCGGCCCCGGATGTTCTCCCTCGCCGAGCTGCAGCTCACGTACCGCGACTCGCTGCTCAAGCGATCGCTCCGGGACCCGGAGGTCGGCGGGGGCCGGAGCTGGGGCCCGACGGGCCGGTGGGTCGTGCTCGAGGTGGCCTTCCAGCTGCGCCTGGCGAGCCTGTCCGCCCCGGTCCGGTACGCCGAGCTGGCACGGACCCTCGGGGTCGAGCCGGGGGAGCGGGTCCCGAGCCGCGAGGTGCGGGCCGCCGTGCTCGAGCTGCGGCGTGGGAAGGGCATGGTGCTGGACAGCGCCGACCACGACACCTGGTCCGCGGGATCGTTCTTCACCAATCCGATCCTGACGGTCGAGCAGGCCGCGCGCCTCCCGGCCGATGCCCCGCGATTCCCGGTGGCGGACCACTCGGCGATCCACCAGATCGGGGGCGAGCCCGTGGCCGTCGCGGGTCTCGTGAAGACTTCCGCCGCCTGGCTCATCTCGCACGCCGGGTTCGCGAAGGGGTACGGGTTGCCCGGTCCCGCTGCCCTGTCCACCAAGCACGTGCTGGCGCTCACCAACAGGGGAGGAGCGCGGGCGGCGGACATCCGGGCGCTCGCCGACGAGGTGCGGGCCGGCGTCCGTGACGCGTTCGGGGTGGAACTGGTCCCGGAACCAGTGATCCTCTAGGCCCCGGGACCACCGAGGAGGGCGCCCCGCACCAGGGTGAGGACGTCCTCGTCCGGGACACCACCACGCCGGGCGGCGGCCACGAGCGCGGCCACCGCGGCATGCACCGCCGCGTCCCCCCGCGTGGCGCCGGGAGCGACGACGGTGCCCGTCCGGCGTCGCGAGACCACCCGCCCGCTCGCCTCCAGTTCGCGGTAGGCGCGCACGACCGTGCCGACGGCGACCCCCAGGTCGGCGGCCAGGTCACGGACCGTGGGGAGCTGGGTGCCGGCGGGCAGGGCACCCGCGGCGATGAGGGAGGCGACCTGTACCCGGATCTGCTCGTACGGCGGCACGGCGGACGTGACGTCGACGGTGATGGTCGCGCTCACGGGCCGACCCGCCGGAGCGCCACCGCGAAGGCGGCGCCGAGGATCGCGACGGCGCCGACGATGGCGGCCCAGGCCCACCACCAGCCGGCGTTGAACGCCGTCGTGCCGGCGAAGAACAGCACGCCGGCGAGCGAGGCGCCGAGCGCGAGCTGCGAGCCGCGCACCACCCTGGTGGCGGAGATGGTCCGCAGCAGGTCGTCGTCGGCGGTGGAGGTGCCCCACACGGCGGGCCGGCGCGCCACGAGGTGCAGCACGGCGAGGGTGGCCGTGAGGAGCAGGGCCGCACCTGCCAGCATGGGCACGCCGTAGGGGAAGCCGGGGAACGGCCCCGATGCCCCGCCGTCGCACGGCACGGGAACGCCGTCGATGAGGCAGCCTCCCGTCCCCGGCGCGTGGGCGAGGGAGCGTCCGTCAGGCTCGGCGATGACGCCGAACGTCACGAGCGCCGCCGCGAGGAGCCCGCCCCAGGCCCACAGCGCACGAGTCGCCCACGGCAGTGCGCGGGAGAACAACGGCCGCCGCGTCAGGTGCGCGGCCCGCTGGGCTCCGGTGGGACGCCGCCAGGTCGCCTCGGCAGCCGCCGTGACGGACAGGAAGACGAGACCGGCCAGCGTGGGCCCGAGGGCGGCCAGCAGTCCCGGTACCTCGGTGGCGTTGACGTGGATCGTCGGGAACGTGAACCATGCCCACAGCGCGACGCCGAGCCCGGCGGCCGTCGCGAGCGTCGTCGTCGTGTTGATCCGGGTGAGCGAGCGTCCCATCGCGAGGTCGCCGGGGGTCACGCGCAGGGTGCGCAGCGGCAGGGTGATCACGAAGGCGACGGCCGCGATCGCGAGCGCGACGAGGATCATCCGCGTGAGGCCCATGTCCCCTCCTCCAATGAATCAATGATGCAGCACAATGTGTCATCTCACCGCCGGGGGTGTCAAGCCACGAGGAACAACCCGAGCCCGCCCTGCGTTCAACGAGCGGAACACTCCTGCAACACGGGACGGTAATCGTGCGCTTCATCCTGAACGTCATCTGGCTGCTCTTCGCGGGGCTGTGGCTCGCCCTGGGCTACGCGCTGCTCGGCATCGTCGCGTTTCTCCTCATCGTCACCATCCCGTTCGGCGTCGCGTCCTTCCGGATGGCCAACTACGCGCTCTGGCCCTTCGGCCGCACCGTGGTCGCGAAGCCGGACGCGGGAGCCGGGTCGGTGGTGGGCAACATCATCTGGCTGGTGATCGCCGGCATCCCCATCGTCGCCGGGCACCTCAGCACCGCGGCGGCGCAGGCGGTGACCATCATCGGCATCCCGCTCGCCATCGCGAACATCAAGATGATCCCCATCAGCCTCTTCCCGTTCGGCAAGGAGATCGTGCCGGTCGGCGCCGTGCCCCCGGGCTACACCGCCGTGCACACGGTGGTGTCCGAGGGGGACCGGCTCAGCGGCAGCGCCGTGCAGCGCGCCCGGTAGTTCTCCTGGACGGTATGGGCTGACCGCCTCACCGAGGCGGGAAGGGCGGCGTCACGCCGCCGCGACCGCCGCCAGGACGTGGCGGTGCACCTCCGCCGACCCGAGCGGCGCGAAGTGCCCGGCTGCCCTGAGCGGGATGTTCCTCCCGCCGGGGACCTCGCTCTGGTCCGGGATGTGGGGGTCCCAGCGCGGGATGAGCGCGACGATCCGGCGGTTGGCCCTCGCCTCGGCAGCGAGCCGGCGCACGTCGCGGGAGCGCGGGCCGAGGCTGCGGATGCCGATCCCCGGGACGGCGAAGTCCGCCCAGGACGAGCCCGCGAAGGGAGTGGCGATCGTCACGACCACGGCGATCCGCGGGCCGATCGCCGGGTCGAGGAGCAGCGCCTTCCCGACGAGCCCGCCCTTGGAGTGCGCCACGACGGCGAACCGGTCCAGTCCGGGCCGCGCCATCACGTAGGCGGCCACCCGGGCCGCCTCGGTGGCGAGGTCCCGGTTGTTGAGGCGGATGGACCGCACCACGTGGACCGGGTGCCCCGCGCGGCGCAGCGCGCTGGCGACCGGTCGCATCATCCGCCAGGTCTCGTACACGCCCGGGATGAGCACCACGGGGATCCCGGTGCCCGCGCCCGCCTCCTGCCAGTCCGCCGGGTCCTCCCGCAGCAGCCAGGAGGCGGCGCCACCCGCGAGCCGGAGCCCGGCCCACCAGTAGTCCCGGGCCCAGTGACCGAGGTTGCGGGCGTTGACCCACCCGACCCTGAGCCACTCAGTGGGGCGCATGGTGCTGGAGGATGTGCAGCACGGCGTCGTACACGTCGACGTCGTGGTCGTAGATGACGGAGTGCGCCGCGCCGCGCACG
This sequence comes from Actinomycetales bacterium UBA1383, assembly GCA_002305415.1. GTDB lineage: Bacteria > Actinomycetota > Actinomycetes > Actinomycetales > Actinomycetaceae > UBA1383. The sequence continues at coordinate 20,564 of DBQX01000003.1, forward strand.
GTGACGTGGTTGCAGCCCCTGGCGCGGTCGGCCGGCACCGCCGTCCCCGCCACGCTGCCGAGGTGGTCGATCCACTCCTGCGGCGCGACGGCGTCGTACTCGCCCCGCAGGATCGTCACCGGGCACGGCACCAGCGTGATCCGCTCCTCGATGGGGTAGTTCATCATGTGGGGGAGCACCGAGAAGAACCACTGCAGGCCGGTCGCGAAGTAGGCGGAGATGGCGATCCGCCGGATCGTCGCCGGTTCGTGCCACGAGGACTGGAGGAAGCGCATCACGAGTGGCACCAGCCGTCGCTCGCGGTAGTTCACTGGCGGCCCGATCAGCACCGCACCCGCCTCGTCCGCCACGCGTGCGGCGTTCGCCCCACCCGCCAGGAGCTCGGTGACCACCTGCGCCCCCATGGAATGGCCCACGAACACCGGCCGGTCGAGCGACAGCTCCCCGATGATCGTGTCCACCACGGCGGCGAAGCCCGGGATGGCCAGCGGCCGCCGCGGGCGGGGGAGCCGGGCGAACCCGGGGAGGTCAATGAGGTAGACATCGCCGGTGCGGGAGAGCTCCTCCGCCAGCGGTACGAAGTAGCGCGAGGAGACCCCGATGCCGTGGACCAGCACGAAGTCGGGATCTGCCGCGTTGTGGCCGAAGGGGGTCGGGAGGCCGTGGGGCCCGGGGAGGTAGTGCACGCGGACCCAGTGCCCGGGCCGGGTGCGGACCACCGTGGAGACCATGTGGCCGAGGGGGTCGTTGCGGCGCCAGAACGGCCGGGAGTCGATCCGGGGCGCCCGCCATACCCGCCAGTCCATCAGGCTCCCTCTCCGTCGCGCAGCCAGGCGTCCACGCCCGCGAGCATGGATCGCTTCGATGACGCGCTCGCGAACGAGGCGTCGATCGAGTATCTCGCGAGTTGCGCGAGTTCCGTGTCCGTGAAGCCGTGCCGCCGCGCCACGACGTACTGGTCCACGAGCCGCGAGTGGAACAAGAGCGGGTCGTCCGCCCCGAGGGCGAGTCGCAGCCCGGCCTCGTACAGGCGCCGCAGCGGGACCGCGGACAGGTCCCGGTAGACCCCGAGCGACACGTTCGACGTCGGGCAGACCTCGAGGGCGATGTCGTCCGCAGCGAGGCGCTCGAGGAGGGCGGCGTCCTCGGCCGCCCGCACCCCGTGTCCGAGGCGTGTCGGCCCCAGGTGCGCGACGACGTCGCGCACGTGGTCCGGGCCCAGCAACTCGCCGCCGTGCGGGACGGCCGGGAGCCCGGCGCGGCGCACCAGTGCGAAGGCGGGGGCGAAGTCGGCGGTCATGCCCCGCCGCTCGTCGTTGGACAGCCCGAATCCGACCACCGCGCCGGGACCCTCACCCGCGTGGCGCACGGCGAGCCGCGCGAGGGTCCGGGCATCGAGGGGATGGCGGATGCGGGAGGCCGCGACGATGATGCCCACCTCGACACCGGTGTCCCGGCTCGCGGAACGGGCCTCGTCGAGGATGATCTCGAGCGCGGGGGTGAGGCCTCCCACCTCCCGGGCGTACGAGCTGGGTTCCACCTGGAGCTCGAGGCGTCGCGACCCCTCGGCGGCGTCGTCGGTCGCCGCCTCCCGCACCACCCGGCGAATGGCGTCCTCCCCGCGGACCACCGCGCGGGCGGCGTCGTACTGCCGCTGGAACCGGAACCACCCCCGCTGGTCGGCCGGGACGCGCAGCGGGTCGGCGTCCGTGATCGACTCGGGGAGCCGCACGCCGCGCCCACGCGCCATCTCGACGAGCGACGCCACGCGCAACGAGCCCGTGAAGTGGAGGTGGAGGTGCGCCTTCGGCAGGCGGGTGAGGTCGCGCATCAGGACCATCCTCCCGCACCGGTCCCATCCCGGCGCGGCCCGCGTGGAGCGTGGCGATCCGTGGTGAACTAGGTCCATGGAGCCCATGAGCGAGCGCGAACAGGTCGAGCTGCTCACCGGACCCGAGGCGCGGGGCCTGCTCGCGGCGGCGCTCGGTACCGCGGGCGCCGAGATCGACTCCTGGGCCGTGCACTCCCTGCACCACCGCCCAGGTGCCGGGGTCTCCGTCGGCTACACCGTCACCGTGCGCGCCCCTGACGGCGGCGCCCAGTACGTGTGCGCGACGACGTCGCGACTGACCCGCACGGACTCACCCGGCCTCGTCCGCCTCGACCGCCCCGACGGCCGTGTCACGGTGCACGTGTGGCGCCACCCGCACGATCCGGAGTTGCCCGCCCTCCCGCGGGCGTGCGACGGCGTCGCCATGTCGGAGCTCACCGGGGAGGCGGTGGTCCCCCACATGGTCGCCTACCGGCCCACGCGGCGCTGTGTGCTGCGGCTCGAGGGCGGGGGGATGACCCGGGCCTACGCCAAGGTGGTCCGGCCCAAGGTCCAGGACGAGCTGGTCCGGCGGCACCAGCTGCTGGCGGGTGCCGGCGTGCCGGTTCCCCGTATCCTCCACTCCGCGCCGGGAGGGCTGGTCGTCATCGCTCCCGCCACCGGCATCCCCATGGCGAACTTCCTGGCGGCGGGCCTGACCGACCCGGTCACCACCCTCGATGCCGCCGTCGCCGTCCTCGACGCCCTCCCCGCCGAGGTGCTCGGGCTGCGGCGGCACCCGAGCTGGGCGGAGCGGGTGGAGCACTACGCGCACGCCGCCGCCACCGCCCTGCCGGAGCGGGCCGGCCAGGCCGAGGCCATCGCGCGGGTGGTGGCGCACGTGATGGAGACGTCCGATCCCGGCCCGGTCGTCCCCACGCATGGTGACTACTACGAGGCGAACATCCTGCTGGCGGACCCCGCACGGGTCAGCTCCGTCCTCGACGTCGACGCGGTCGGGCCCGGGCACCGCGTGGACGACCTCGCCTGCCTCCTCGGACATGTCAGCGTGCTGCCCCACCTCGCGCCCTCGGTCTACCCGCACGTGCCGGCGGTCCTCGAGGAGTGGTGGCGGCGGGCGTCGTCGATGGCGGACCCGCGGGCGCTCGCCGCCCGCGCGGCGGCCGTCACCCTCTCGCTCGTGGCGGGCGCCAAGCGCCCGGCCGTCGAGGGGTGGCAGGTGGACGCCCGCGGGCGGCTGGATGAGGCCGAGCGCTGGCTGGGGCGCGCCTGACGGTGAGCTGGTCCGCCTGACGGTCAGCCGGTCTGGAGGTCGATGACGAGGCGGCTGGGGTTCGTGAGGGTGAAGACACGGAAGGGACGCTGGTCGTCGACGCCGATGAACGCCTGCAGGTGGCCCTCGAAGATGCTGTTGGTCACGATCTCCTCGACCTCGTCGAGGCCCTCGGCGTCCACCGTCCCGGTGAGGACCCGGTCGTACTCGGACTCCTCGGGGATGCGGACACCAGTGGCGACCACCTCGAGCGTCGCGTCGCCGTCCACGTCGATCTCGAGCCCGCTCGGGTCACCGATCGCGGTGTCGACGTACTGCACACGCCACCCCGGCGTCCCGCTGCCCTCGAAGTCGAACACCACGCGCTCGTAGCCCGCGTGCACCCCGACGCGCACCCCGACCGGCAGGAGGTCGCCCCCACCGCCGGGGAACGTGGGGTCCGACTGGGCCGCGGTGGAGAAGGTGGCGTCGTCCGGCTGGTCGGTCTCCGTCGCGGTGGGTGCCGGCGTCGGCGACGGGCTCGGCGTCGATGGGGCGCTCGTTGACGGCGCCACGGTGCGGCTCGCGGGCGCGCTGGTGGTCGGGCTGGCCGGGGGAGCCGCCGTCGTGGCCGTCCCGCCCCCGCCACCGGAGCAGCCGGCGAGGAGGACGATGCTGGCGAGGATCGTGAGAGCGGGTCGTTTCATGGTGCACCTCCACCCCCCACGGTAGCCCTGGGTCCGGCCGGCGCACAGGGCCTCAGCCCTGTGGCGCGACCAGCCGGTAGCCCATGCCGCGCACCGTGACGAGCCGCTCAGCGCCGACCTTGCGGCGCAGGTAGCGGACGTAGACGTCGACGACGTTGCTGCCCGGGTCGAAGTCGTAGCCCCACACCCGGGAGAGGAGCTGTTCCCGGGAGAGCACCTGCTCCGGGTGGCGGAGGAAGGTCTCGAGCAGGGTGAACTCGCGGGCGCTGAGGTCGACCGGCCGTCCGCCCGCGCTGGCCTGGCGGGTGCGCAGGTCGAGGGAGAGGTCGCCGTGCGAGAGCACGGTCACCTCGTCCGCGGCGGAGTCGGGACGCAGCCGCAGCCGGACGCGCGCGAGCAGTTCCTCGAACCGGAAGGGCTTCGGAACGTAGTCGTCCGCGCCGCCCTCCAGGCCCGCGACGGTGTCGTCCACGGAGGTGCGGGCGGTGAGGATGATGACCGCTGTGCGCACGCCCGCCTGGCGGGTGCGGCGCAGCACCTCGAACCCGTCGATGTCCGGCAGGCCGATGTCGAGGACCACCAGGTCGTAGCCGCCCGAGATGGCGTGGGCGATGCCCTCGGCCCCGGTCCCCACCACCGTCGCCTGGAACCCGGCGGACCGGAGCCCCTTCGCCACGAAGGACGCGATGCCCGGTTCGTCCTCGATCACGAGGATGTTCGCCATGGTTCTCCCTCCGTCGGGATGACAATCGTGAAGGTGGAACCCGCGCCGACTCGCGAGTCGAGTTCCACCGTCCCGCCGTGGGCCCGGGCGATGGCGGCGACGATCGGGAGCCCCAGACCCGCGCCACCGGCGCCGGGGACGGCGCGCGTGAAGCGGGTGAAGATCCGTTCCCTGTCCTCCGGTGCCACGCCGACGCCCTCGTCGCGCACCCACAGGCGCAGGGCGTCACCGGTGAGCACGCTGCCGATCTCCACCGTGCTGCCCTCCTCCGAGAACCGGACGGCATTCGCCGCGAGCTGCAGGCACGCCTGGGTGAGGCGTTGCGGGTCGGCGTCGACGACGCCGTGGGCGGCAGCCCCGAGCCGCCACTCCCGTGGCCCGAGGTGGCGGGCGTGCTCGAGGATCTCGGTGGTGAGGTCGTGCACGTCGACGGCACGCCGCCGGATGAAGTCCGGCTGCTCGGCGCGCGCGAGCAGCACGAGGTCCTCGGTGAGCCGGTGCATGCGGTCCAGCTCCGCGAGCGCGAGCTCCCGGGTCGCGGTGGTGTCGGCGGGGTTGGCGGGGTCCATGAGCTCTAGGTGCCCGCGTACCACGGTGACCGGCGTGCGCAGCTCGTGCCCGGCGTCGTCGAGGAGCTGCCGCTGCGCCGCGAACGCCTTGTCGAGCCGGTCGACCATCCCGTTGAAGGAGCGGGCGAGTTCCGCCAGGTCGTCCGTGCCGCGTACCGGCAGCCGGAGCGAGAGGTCGGACTCCGTGATGCGGGTGGAGAGCTCCCGCAGTTCGCGCACCGGCCGGAGCAGTCGGCCCGCGAGGACCCAGCCGAGCAGCGTCAGCAGCAGCAGGGCGAGGGCGGCGATCAGGGCGTAGCCGCGCACCAGCTCGAGCACGGCCGCCTGCTCCGCGCCCCGGTCGAAGGCGAGCACCAGCGCGCCTGCCGGCGAGTCGGCCACCTGGACCGGTACGACCGCGAAGCGGTAGTTCGTCCGCCCCGTGGTCGTGCTGGAGATGAAGGCGCGTTCGCCGGTGGTGAGGGGTGCGACGTGCGCCACGAACTCGGCGTCATCACCAAGCTGGAGGGTCTCGTTCGCCTGCCGGTACCGCAGCTCACCGGCCACGAAGGCGACGATCGCCTCGTTCTCGGCAGGCAGCTCGTTGCCGAGCGACGAGTAGAGGAGCTGCTCGGTGGTGGCCCACGGTTCGCCGGTGGCGGGGTCGACGGCGCTGGCCGCGAACGCCGCGAACTCGCCGGCCGTCCGCTCGAGCGAGGCGTCGAGGGTGTCGTCCACCCGCTCGTGCTGGACCGCCCACAGCGCCAGACCCGCGGCGAGCAGTGCGAACGCGGCGAGGGAGACGGTCAGCAGCAGGATCCGGCCCCGGACGTCGAGGCGCATCAGTCGTCGTCCCCCACGTCATCGTCATCGTCATCGTCGTCCACGTCGACCGGTCGCTGGGGGACCTCCTCCGGCTCGTCGTCGTGCGTCGGGCTCGGCGAGGGGGGCCCGGGAGTGGCCGGCGCTGGAGGCAGGTCAGCGCCGTCCACCTCCACGCGGGTGCCGATCTCCGTGTCCGGTGGAGGTGCGAGCACGGCGGCGAGCCCGCTGGCGGCCCCGAGCAGGCCGAGAGCGAGCGCCGCGCCGAGCAGGGCGCTGTGCAACCGGTTCATCATCCCCAATGGTGGCGCATGAAGATGAGACCGGCATGAGAGCGGCGGGCCCGCCGCGCGCCCTCAGGAGAGCAGCTGCTGGATGCGGCTGACCCCCTCGACCAGGTCGTCGTCGGAGAGGGCGTAGGAGAGCCGCAGGTAGCCGGAGGGGCCGAACGCCTCGCCCGGGACCACGGCGACCTCGACGGCGTCGAGGATCAGGGCGGCGAGCTCGCTGGACGTCTCGGGTCGGGACCCCCGGATCTCGCGGCCGAGGACGCCCTCGACTGAGGGGTAGGCGTAGAACGCGCCCTTCGGGGTGGGGACGGTGACGCCGTCGATGGCGCGGAGCATGTCCACCATCGTGCGGCGTCGCCGGTCGAAGGCGGTACGCATCGTCTCGACGGCGGACAGGTCGCCGGTCACCGCTGCCAGGGCCGCACGCTGGGCGACGTTGCACACGTTCGAGGTGAGGTGCGACTGCAGGTTCGTGGCGGCCTTGATGACGTCCCGGGGTCCGGTCATCCAGCCGACGCGCCACCCCGTCATCGCGTAGGTCTTCGCGACGCCGTTCATCACCACCGTGGTGTCGGCCAGCTCGGGGACGAGGGCGAGGATGGCGGCGGAGGGCGTGTCGTCATAGACCAGGTGCTCGTAGATCTCGTCGGTCAGCACCCAGATGCCGTGCTCGAGGGCCCAGCGGCCGATGGCGGCGAGCGACTCCGGGGAGTACACGGCGCCCGTGGGGTTGGACGGGCTGCACACGAGCAGCGCCTTCGTACGGTCTGTGCGTGCCTCCTCGAGCTGCTCCACGGTGACCAGGTACTCCTGGTCGGCGCCGGCGAAGACCTCGACCGGCACCCCGCCGGCGAGGCGGATCGCCTCCGGGTAGGTGGTCCAGTACGGCGCGGGCAGGAGCACCTCGTCGCCCGGGTCGATGACGGCGGCGAAGGCCTGGAACACGGCCTGCTTGCCGCCATTGGTGACCAGCACGTCCGCAGGGTCGACCGCGTAGCCGGCGTCGCGGAGCGTCTTTGCCGCGACGGCCTCCCGCAGGACCGGCAGGCCCTGGGCGGGGGAGTAACGGTGGTTCACGGGATTCCGGGCGGCGGCGACGGCGGCCTCGACGATGTAGTCCGGCGTCGCGAAGTCGGGCTCGCCGGCGCCGAAGCCGATGACGGGCCGACCCTGGGCCTTGAGGGCCTTCGCCTTGGCGTCGACCGCGAGGGTGGCGGACTCGGCGATGGCCGAGAGGCGGGCAGAGACACGGGGCCTGGCAGTGGTGCTCACGGGGCGATCTTGGCAGATGCGCCCCGGGGGTCGGCCAGACCGCCACCAGATGGACTTTGGGGACAGGTGGCCATACACTCGATCGCGGTGTCTGGACAGACCCGATGGTGGATCGCGCCCTCCGGTGGGGTAGGATCGACCGAGCGTCGCACCGCTACGGCGGGTGACATCTAGGGCAGTGGCGCAATTGGCAGCGCACCGGTCTCCAAAACCGGCGGTTGTGGGTTCGAGTCCCTCCTGCCCTGCAGGGTGTGCAGCAGTGCTGCGGACGGCAGCATCGTCTGGCCGTGTCCGCGGTGGGCGGCCCCCGTTGGAACCGAGCACACACGAGGAAACGAGCACGTGAGCGAAAGCGCATCCGGGTCGGCACGCAAGGCGTCGCCCGCCCCCGCCAGGAAGCGGGGCCTCCTGGCGCGCCTCAGCCTGTTCATCCGCCAGATCATCGCCGAGCTCCGGAAGGTCGTCCGGCCGTCGCGGAGCGAGCTGTGGACGTTCTTCCTGGTGGTCATCGTCTTCGTGCTCGCGATCATGGTGTTCGTGGGCGTGCTGGACTTCCTCTTCGGCCAGCTCGTCTTCTTCGTCTTGGGCAGCTGAACGCTGCCGGTAAGGAAGCAGGTATCCCCGTGCCCGAGGACTTCGAGATCAGGTTCTCCGACGCCGCGGCGTCGCAGGCCACGACCTCACCCGAGGAAGCGCCCGAGCAGCAGCCCGCGGCGGCTGCCGAGCCCGAGCCCGCTCCCGCCGACGCGGAGCAGGTGGTCCAGGAACCCGCGCCCGGGGAGGAACTCGACCCGGCCGAGGCGTTCCGCCAGGAGCTGCGGTCGCTGCCCGGCCGGTGGTACGTCGTGCACTCCTACGCGGGGTACGAGAAGCGCGTCAAGCAGAACCTCGAGTTCCGTATCCAGAGCCTCAACATGGAGGACTACATCTTCCAGGTGGAGGTCCCCATGGAGGAGGTCGTGGAGGTCAAGAACGCGCAGCGCAAGCTCGTCAGCCGTGTGCGCGTGCCCTCCTACGTGCTCGTGCGCATGGAGATGAACAACGACTCGTGGGGTGCGGTGCGCCACACCCCCGGGGTCACGGGCTTCGTGGGCACCCCGCACGATCCGGTACCGCTCACCGAGGACGAGGTCTTCTCGATGCTCGCTCCCGCCCGGGCGAAGGCGCCTGCCGCGGCTCCGGCCAAGGCGGCGGCATCCGGCAAGGCCGCCGCGGCTGCCGCGGTGGACTTCCACGTGGGCGAGTCCGTCACCGTCACGGACGGGCCCTTCGAGACCCTGCCCGCCACCATCTCCGAGATCAGCCCCGAGAACCAGAAGCTCAAGGTGCTGGTCTCGATCTTCGGCCGGGAGACCCCGGTCGAGCTCTCGTTCTCTCAGGTCGCGAAGATCTGAGCACCACCGGGAGACCTCCCGGCACACATGAGGAACAGGTAAGGACCCGACATGCCTCCCAGGAAGAAGAAGGTCGCCGGCCTGATCAAGCTCCAGATCAAGGCGGGTGCCGCCACTCCGGCACCGCCGATCGGTCCGGCGCTCGGCCAGCACGGCGTCAACATCATGGAGTTCTGCAAGGCGTACAACGCGGCCACCGAGTCGCAGCGCGGCAGCGTGATCCCGGTGGAGATCACGGTCTACGAGGACCGCAGCTTCACCTTCGTCACCAAGACCCCGCCCGCCGCGGAACTCATCAAGGCCGCCGCCGGCATCGGCAAGGGCTCGGCCAAGCCGCACACCACCAAGGTGGGCCGGCTGACCCGTGACCAGGTGCGCGAGATCGCGCAGACGAAGCTCGTCGACCTCAACGCCAACGACGTCGAGGCGGCCGAGAAGATCATCGCCGGGACCGCCCGCTCCATGGGCGTCACCGTCGAGGACTGAGAACACCACCAGTGGCAGGGTCGCGCGGACCCGTACCACGACTGCGATAGGAGAAGCAGATGGCAACGCGCAGCAAGAAGTACCGCAAGGTTGCGGAGAAGATCCATCCCGGGGTGCTCTACACCCCCCTCCAGGCGGTGCGCCTGGCGAAGGAGACCTCCACGACGTCGTTCGACTCGACGGTCGAGGTGGTCTACCGCCTCGGCGTCGACCCCCGGAAGGCTGACCAGATGGTGCGTGGCACCGTCTCCCTGCCGCACGGCACCGGCAAGACCGCTCGGGTCCTGGTCTTCGCTGTCGGTGAGCGGGCGCAACAGGCGATCGACGCGGGAGCCGACGAGGTCGGCGGCGACGAACTGATCGAGAAGGTCGCGGGTGGCTACGTCGACTTCGATGCCGCCGTCGCGACCCCGGACATGATGGGCAAGGTCGGCCGCCTCGGCCGCATCCTCGGCCCGCGTGGCCTGATGCCCAACCCCAAGACGGGGACGGTCACCATGGACGTCGCGAAGGCGGTCACCGACATCAAGGGTGGGCGCATCGAGTTCCGCGTGGACCGGCACTCCAACCTCGCGTTCATCATCGGCAAGACGTCCTTCTCGGACGCCCAGCTCGTGGAGAACTACGCCGCCGCACAGGAGGAGATCCTGCGGCACAAGCCCGCCACCTCCAAGGGCAGGTACCTGCTGAAGGCGACGATGGCGACGACGATGGGTCCCGGGATCCCGGTCGACCCCACCAAGACACGCAACCTGCTGAGCGAGGACGTTGCCTCCTAGCGAGGACCGTCTCGTGGGCAAGTGGCCCGGCCCCTGGGGTCGGGCCACTGTCGCATGTGGTCATGACCACGCGACGCCGGCGCCCACCGGTTTGCCCGGGCCCCTGTGCGCCCGGTAGTGTGGCTGGTGCCCAAGACCGCTGGTCTCCCGTTTCGGCGGGAGCGAAGTCCGAGGACTCGGAACCCGCGCAGGCGTTCGTAGCCCTTCCGGCCCCGTGCGCGTGCGCCCGGGGCTTTTTCGTGTTCACGGGCTGCCAGTGGTGAACCAACGGAAGGAGAGGCCATGGCGAGGCCCGACAAGGCCGCCGCGGTTGCCGAGCTCACGGACCTGTTCCGCGAGTCGAGCGCCGTGCTGGTGACCGAGTACCGCGGCCTGAGCGTCAAGCGGCTCAAGGAGCTGCGCCGCACGCTCAGTGGTACCGCGACCTACGCCGTGGCGAAGAACACCCTTGCGTCCATCGCGGCACGCGACGCCGGGATCGGCCAGGCCGCCGAGCTGCTCGTCGGCCCCACCGCGCTGACGTTCGTCAGCGGGGAGCCCCCCGTCGCGGCCAAGATCCTCAAGGACTTCGCCAAGGCGAACCCACAGCTCGTGATCAAGGGCGGCGTCCTCGAAGGCCGGCTGCTGTCGGCTGACGAGGTTGTCACGCTTGCCGAGCTCGAATCCCGCGACGTGCTGCTCGCCAAGACGGCTGGGGTCCTCAAGGCCTCCCTGTTCCAGGCTGCCTACGTCTTCACCGCGCCCGCGTCCAAGGCCGTGCGCACCATCGATGCCCTGCGCGAGAAGCAGGGTGCTGGGGCCTGAGCCCCGTCCCAAACCCCGTGCTACTCGCGTAGCAGGAACCTGAAGGAAGGAACGCCACCATGGCGAAGCTGACCATCGACGAGCTCATCGCGGCCTTCAAGGAGCTCACCCTCCTGGAGCTCTCGGAGTTCGTCAAGAAGTTCGAGGAGACCTTCGAGGTCACCGCGGCCGCGCCCGCTGCCGTTGCCGTCGCCGGGCCCGCGGCCGCGGCTGTCGAGGAAGAGGTCGAGGAGAAGGACTCCTTCGACGTCATCCTCGAGGCGATCGGTGACAAGAAGATCCAGGTCATCAAGGAGGTCCGTACCCTGACCTCCCTCGGCCTCAAGGAGGCCAAGGACCTCGTCGACTCGGCCCCCAAGGCCGTTCTCGAGGGCGTCAACAAGGAGGCTGCGGAGAAGGCGAAGGCCGTCCTCGAGGGCGCCGGCGCCACCGTGGTGCTCAAGTAGTTCCGCTCAGCCCCGCGAGGCCCGCACGAGACGTGCGGGCCTCGCTGGCACGCTGTTGGACTTCGGTCCTGCCATCAATTAAACTGGCGATTTGCGCTGACTGCACCCCTCTCCCCGGTCATGGGTGAGGTGTGTCCAGAGCAGTGTGCACACGAAACCGCAGGGAAGGACACCCTTTGGCTGCCTCGCGCACCCCTTCTTCAGCCATCAATGAAGCGGCCATCGGTCGCGTCTCGTTTGCAAAGATCCGTGAGCCCCTGCAGGCACCCGACCTGCTCGGACTCCAAACCGACAGCTTCAACTGGCTTCTGGGAAGCGAGGCGTGGCGGGCCCGCGTCGAGGAGGCTCTCGCGAGCGGGGACCGCAACGTGCCCACGACCTCCGGCCTGGAGGAGATCTTCGAGGAGATCTCCCCGATCGAGGACTTCGGTGGCACCATGGCGCTCTCCTTCCGGGACCACCGGTTCGAGCCCCCGAAGTACACGCCGGACGAGTGCAAGGAGAAGGACTTCACCTACTCCGCCCCGCTCTTCGTGACCGCCGAGTTCTCGAACTACAACACCGGCGAGATCAAGTCGCAGACCGTCTTCATGGGCGACTTCCCGCTCATGACCGAACGGGGCACCTTCATCATCAACGGCACCGAGCGGGTGGTCGTCTCCCAGCTCGTCCGGTCCCCCGGCGTCTACTTCGAGCGCCTGATCGACAAGACCTCCGACAAGGACATCTTCACCGCGAAGGTGATCCCCTCCCGTGGCGCCTGGCTCGAGTTCGAGATCGACAAGCGTGACGCCGTCGGGGTGCGCATCGACCGCAAGCGCAAGCAGTCCATCACGCATTTCCTGCGTGCCCTCGGGATGACCGAGACCGAGATCCTGGAGGCGTTCGCCGACTACCCGGTGGTGCTCGAGACGCTCGAGAAGGACACCGTCAGGACGCAGGACGAGGCGCTGGTCGACATCTACAAGAAGGTGCGTCCCGGCGAGCCCCCCACGGTCGAGGCGGGGAAGAACCTGCTCGACAACTACTACTTCAACAACAAGCGGTACGACCTCGCGAAGGTCGGGCGCTACAAGATCAACAAGAAGCTCGGGCTCGAGGCGGAGCTCTCCGAGTCCGTGCTCCGGCTCGAGGACATCGTCGCGGCGATCCGCTACCTGTGCGCGCTCCACAAGGGTGCGTCGACCATTCCCGGGCGGCGGAACGGTCGTGACATCGAACTGCGGGTCGAGACGGATGACATCGACCACTTCGGCAACCGCCGGATCCGCGCGGTCGGCGAACTGATCCAGAACCAGGTGCGCACCGGGCTGTCCCGCATGGAGCGCGTGGTCCGCGAACGGATGACGACCCAGGACGTCGAGGCGATCACCCCGACGACGCTGATCAACATCCGTCCCGTCGTCGCCTCCATCCGCGAGTTCTTCGGGACCTCGCAGCTGTCGCAGTTCATGGACCAGAACAACCCGCTCGCGGGCCTCACGCACAAGCGCCGCCTCTCGGCGCTCGGTCCAGGCGGCCTCTCCCGCGATCGCGCGGGCATGGAGGTGCGGGACGTCCACCCGTCGCACTACGGGCGCATGTGCCCCATCGAGACCCCTGAGGGTCCGAACATCGGCCTGATCGGCTCGCTGGCGACCTATGCGCGGATCAACCCGTTCGGGTTCGTCGAGACCCCGTACCGGAAGGTCGAGGGCGGCGTCGTCACCGACGAGGTCGTCTTCCTGACCGCCGACGACGAGGACCGCCACATCATCGCCCAGGCCTCGGCCCAGGTGGACGAGGACGGCCGTTTCACCGAGGACCACGTCCTCGTGCGGACCACCGGCGGCGAGCCGGCGCTCGTGCCGGTCGAGGACGTCGACTACATGGACGTCTCCGCGCGCCAGATGGTCTCCGTCGCGACCGCGATGATCCCCTTCCTCGAGCACGACGACGCCAACCGCGCCCTCATGGGGGCCAACATGCAGCGCCAGGCGGTGCCGCTCATCCGGGCCGAGGCGCCCCTCGTGGGCACCGGCATGGAGTTGCGCGCCGCCGTCGACGCCGGCGACGTCGTCGTCGCCTCGAAGGCCGGCGTCGTCACCGAGGTCTCGGCCGACGCCGTCTACGTGGCGTCCGACGACGGGACGACGCAGCTGTACCGCATCCAGAAGTTCCGCCGCTCGAACCAGGGCAACTCCTACAACCAGCGCGTGATCGTGGGGGAGGGGCAGCGGGTCGAGGCCGGCCAGGTGCTCGCCGACGGCCCGTCCACCGACAGCGGCGAGCTGTCGCTCGGGCGGAACCTCCTCGTCGCGTTCATGTCGTGGGAGGGCTACAACTACGAGGACGCGATCATCCTCTCGCAGCGGCTCGTGGCGGACGACGTGCTCACGTCGATCCACATCGAGGAGCACGAGATCGACGCCCGCGAGACCAAGCTCGGCCCGGAGGAGATCACCCGCGACATCCCGAACGTCGCGGAGGACGTGCTCGCCAACCTCGACGAGCGGGGCATCATCCGCATCGGCGCCGAGGTGACGTCCGGCGACATCCTCGTCGGGAAGGTCACCCCCAAGGGCGAGACGGAGCTGACGAGCGAGGAGCGGCTCCTCCGCGCCATCTTCGGCGAGAAGGCCCGTGAGGTGCGCGACACCTCGCTGAAGGTGCCGCACGGCGAGTCCGGGATCGTGATCGGCGTGCGCGAGTTCAACGCGGACGACGGCGACGAACTGCCCCCCGGCGTGAACCAGATGGTGCGCGTGTACATCGCGCAGCGCCGCAAGATCACCGATGGTGACAAGCTCGCGGGCCGGCACGGCAACAAGGGCGTCATCTCGCGGATCCTGCCGGTGGAGGACATGCCGTTCCTGCCGGACGGGACCCCGGTCGACGTGATCCTGAACCCGCTGGGCGTCCCTGGCCGGATGAACATGGGCCAGGTCCTCGAGCTCCACCTCGGCTGGATCGCGGCCCAGGGCTGGGACGCCTCCGAGGCGGCGGCCCGTGGCCTCGAGTGGGTCAAGAACCTGCCGGAGGGTGCCCTCACGGGGGCACCCGGCTCCCGGGTGGCAACCCCCGTGTTCGACGGCGTGCACCCCGAGGAGCTTGCCGGGCTGCTCTCCTGCACGCTGCCGAACCGCGACGGCGAGGTCATGGTGAACGCCGAGGGCAAGGCGCAGCTCTTCGACGGCCGCTCCGGCGAGCCCTTCCCGGAGCCGGTCTCGGTGGGCTACATGTACATCCTGAAGCTGCACCACCTGGTGGAGGACAAGATCCACGCGCGCTCCACCGGGCCCTACTCCATGATCACCCAGCAGCCGCTCGGTGGGAAGGCGCAATTCGGCGGGCAGCGCTTCGGCGAGATGGAGGTGTGGGCACTCGAGGCCTACGGTGCCGCCTACGCGCTCCAGGAGCTGCTCACGATCAAGTCCGACGACGTCACCGGCCGTGTCAAGGTCTACGAGGCCATCGTCAAGGGCGAGAACATCCCGGAGCCCGGGGTGCCCGAGTCCTTCAAGGTGCTCATCCAGGAGATGCGTTCCCTCTGCCTGAACGTCGAGGCACTCGACGCGGAGGGCAATGCCATCGAACTGCGTGACTCCGACGACGAGGTGTACCGCGCGGCCGAGGAGCTCGGCATCGACCTCTCCCGCCGTCCCGACGCCTCCCGCGTCGAGGACATCTGACACGGGATCCGGCCGGGAGCGGCCGGATCCCGACCCCGCCCTCCGGGCACGAGATAAGTCGCACAGGAAGTAGGAAACCTTGCTCGACGTCAATGTCTTCGACCAGCTCCACATCGGACTGGCCACCGCGGAACAGATCCGCGCGTGGTCGCACGGCGAGGTCAAGAAGCCCGAGACGATCAACTACCGCACCCTCAAGCCGGAGAAGGACGGGCTCTTCTGCGAGAAGATCTTCGGTCCCACCCGTGACTGGGAGTGCAACTGCGGCAAGTACAAGCGGGTGCGCTACAAGGGCATCATCTGCGAGCGCTGCGGCGTCGAGGTCACCCGCTCGAAGGTGCGGCGCGAGCGCATGGGCCACATCGAGCTGGCCGCACCCGTCACGCACATCTGGTACTTCAAGGGCGTGCCCTCGCGGCTCGGCTACCTGCTGAACCTGGCGCCGAAGGACCTCGAGAAGGTCATCTACTTCGCCGCCTACATGGTCACCTCCGTCGACGAGGAGGGCCGGCACGAGGACCTGCCGACGTTGCAGAACGAGATCGACCTCGAGCGTGCCCACATCGGGCAGCGCCGCGACGTCGACATCGAGGCCCGCGCGCAGAAGCTCGAGGCAGACCTCGCGGAGCTCGAGGCCACCGGGGCGAAGGCCGACGCCAAGGACAAGGTCAAGAAGTCCGCGGAGCGGGAGATGGCCGCCATCCGCCGCAAGGCGGAGAACGACCTCGAGTTCCTCGACCGTGTCTGGGACCGCTTCAAGGGCCTGAAGGTCGGCGACCTCGAGGGCGACGAGACCCTGTACCGCGAGCTGAAGGCTCGGTACGGGATCTACTTCGAGGGATCCATGGGGGCCTCCGCCATCCAGAAGCGTCTCGAGACGTTCGACCTCGAGGCCGAGGCGGAGCAGCTGCGCGAGGTGATCGCCACCGGGACCGGTCAGCGCAAGACCCGTGCGCTGAAGCGGCTGAAGGTCGTGAACGCCTTCCTCACCACCGGGAACTCCCCGATGGGGATGGTGCTGGACGCGGTCCCCGTGATCCCGCCGGAGCTGCGCCCGATGGTGCAGCTGGACGGCGGCCGCTTCGCGACCTCCGACCTGAACGACCTGTACCGGCGCGTGATCAACCGCAACAACCGGCTCAAGCGGCTCCTGGACCTCGGTGCTCCCGAGATCATCGTGAACAACGAGAAGCGGATGCTGCAGGAGGCGGTCGACGCGCTGTTCGACAACGGCCGCCGCGGCCGGCCGGTCACGGGCCCCGGCAACCGGGCGCTCAAGTCGATCTCCGACATGCTGAAGGGCAAGCAGGGCCGGTTCCGCCAGAACCTGCTCGGCAAGCGGGTCGACTACTCGGGCCGCTCGGTCATCGTGGTCGGCCCCACCCTGAAACTGCACCAGTGTGGCCTGCCGAAGCAGATGGCGCTCGAGCTGTTCAAGCCGTTCGTCATGAAGCGGCTCGTCGACCTCAACCACGCGCAGAACATCAAGGCCGCCAAGCGGATGGTGGAGCGGGGGCGGTCCCAGGTCTGGGACGTCCTCGACGAGGTCATCCGCGAGCATCCCGTGCTGCTCAACCGAGCTCCGACCCTGCACCGCCTCGGCATCCAGGCGTTCGAGCCCCAGCTCGTGGAGGGCAAGGCCATCCAGCTGCACCCGCTGGTGTGCGGGGCGTTCAACGCGGACTTCGACGGCGACCAGATGGCCGTCCACCTGCCACTCAGCACCGAGGCCCAGGCCGAGGCGCGCATCCTCATGCTGTCGTCCAACAACATCCTCAAGCCGTCCGACGGCCGGCCCGTCACCATGCCGTCACAGGACATGGTCATCGGCCTGTACCACCTCACCGACGAGCGTGAGGGCGCCCGGGGCGAGGGCCGGCTGTACTCGTCGGTGGCCGAGGCGATCATGGCGTTCGACGCCGGCGAACTCGACCTCGACGCCAGGGTGCGGATCCGGATGACGGACCTCGTGGCGCCCGCGGGGAGCGGCCTCACCGTGGCTCCCGGCGAGCCGGTGGTGTTCCCCACGACGCTGGGGCGCACCCTCTTCAACGAGGCGCTTCCCATCGACTACCCGTTCGTGAACGCCGTGGTGGACAAGAAGGCGCTCTCGCAGATCGTCAACGACCTCGCCGAGCGCTACCCGAAGGTGGAGGTCGCCGAGTCGCTCGACGCGCTGAAGGCCGCCGGCTACTACTGGGCCACCCGCTCGGGCGTGACGATCTCGATGAGCGACATCGTGGCGCCGCCCGGCAAGTCGGAGATCCTCGAGGGGTACGAGGAGAAGGCCGAGAAGATCCAGGACAACTACGACATGGGTCTCATCACGGACGAGGAGCGCCGCAAGGAGCTCATCGACATCTGGACGGAGGCCACCGACAAGGTCGCCGACGCGATGAAGGACAACTTCCCCGAGCGCAACACGGTGAACCGCATGGTCACCTCGGGCGCCCGGGGCAACTGGATGCAGGTCCGCCAGATCGCGGGCATGCGCGGCCTGGTCGCGGACCCGAAGGGCGAGATCATCCCGCGCCCCATCAAGTCCAACTACTTCGAGGGGCTGTCGGTCCTCGAGTACTTCATCGCGACCCACGGTGCGCGGAAGGGACTCGCCGACACGGCGCTGCGGACCGCGGACTCCGGGTACCTCACCCGCCGCCTGGTCGACGTGTCCCAGGACGTCATCATCCGTGAGGCCGACTGCGGCACCCGCGCCGGCCTCGTGATGACGATCGCGGTCCCGGGCAAGGACGGCGAACTCCGCCGGGCCGAGACCGTCGAGACGTCCGTGTACGCGCGCACGCTCGCCGCCGACGTCGTGGACGCGGAGGGCACCGTGATCGCGACGGCGGGCGACGACGTCGGCGACGTCATGATCGACACCCTGATCGCGCACAACGTGACCGAGGTCAAGGTGCGTTCGGTGCTCACCTGCGCGTCGAAGGTGGGGACCTGTGCCATGTGCTACGGCCGGTCGCTCGCCACCGGGAAGCTGGTGGACATCGGCGAGGCGGTTGGCATCATCTCGGCGCAGTCCATCGGCGAGCCCGGCACCCAGCTGACGATGCGGACCTTCCACACCGGCGGCGCGGCGACGGCGGAGGACATCACGCAGGGTCTCCCGCGCGTGCAGGAGCTGTTCGAGGCGCGCACCCCGAAGGGGGAGGCCCCGATCGCGGAGGCGGCGGGTCGCGTCAAGATCGAGGACACGGACCGTGCCCGCCGGATCGTGATCGTCCACGACGACGGCGGCGAGGACTCCGTCTACCCCGTCTCGAAGCGTTCGCGCCTCCTGGTGGCGGACGGCGACCACGTCGCGGTCGGCACGCAGCTCGTGGCGGGCGCGGTGGACCCGAAGAAGGTGCTGCGCATCCTCGGACCGCGCTCGGTGCAGAAGCACCTCGTCGACCAGGTGCAGGAGACCTACCGGTCGCAGGGCGTGGACATCCACGACAAGCACATCGAGGTCATCGTGCGCCAGATGCTGCGCCGCGTGACGGTCCTCGACTCCGGTGACACCAACCTCCTGCCCGGTGAGCTGCTCGAGCGGTCGCGATTCGAGAAGGAGAACCGCCGCGTCGTGTCCGAGGGCGGCCGGCCGGCCTCGGGCCGGCCGGAGCTGATGGGCATCACGAAGGCTTCGCTGGCGACCGAGTCGTGGCTCTCCGCCGCCTCGTTCCAGGAGACGACGAAGGTGCTCACCGAGGCGGCGATGTCCGGCCGCACGGACCCGCTGCTCGGCCTGAAGGAGAACGTGATCCTCGGAAAGCTGATCCCGGCCGGAACGGGGCTGCCACGCTACCGCGAGGTCGCTGTCGAGCCGACCGAGGAGGCGAAGGCGAACGCCTTCGGGCGCTTCGGCTACGCCGAGATCGACTTCGGGCCCGCCGGGTCCGGCGAGCCGCTGCTGCTGGACGAGCTGGACTTCAACGACGGCGGGTTCGGCATCGACCCCAGCGCCTGGCCCTGACAGGCGCACGGGTGGGTCACCGGCGGCGGTGGCCCACCCCGGCGGGGTGCGTGGCGAACCCCACCGACCGGTGGCGCGGGGTGGCTTTGACGCCCCGCTCACGCGACCGGTACTCTTGACGCCGGTGCCCGCGCGTCGGGCTCCTTGTCCGTGCCCCCGGAATGGCGCTCGGAACTGCGCCGGGGGCGGCCCCGACCGCGACTCTGCCGGGACTTCCGTGGCGGAACGGACAGGGGAGACCATCAACCACACAAGAAGCGAGACGGAGACGTAGTGCCCACGATTCAGCAGCTGGTCCGCAAGGGCCGCAGCTCCAAGCCGGCGAAGACCAAGACGCCGGCCCTGAAAGGCAGCCCGCAGCGGCGCGGGGTCTGCACGCGCGTCTACACCACGACCCCGAAGAAGCCGAACTCGGCGCTCCGGAAGGTCGCGCGCGTGCGGCTGTCCAGCGGCATCGAGGTCACGGCGTACATCCCCGGGGTCGGCCACAACCTGCAGGAGCACTCGATCGTGCTCGTGCGTGGCGGCCGGGTGCGCGACCTGCCCGGCGTGCGCTACAAGATCGTGCGCGGCGCCCTCGACACGCAGGGCGTGCGCGGCCGCCAGCAGGCTCGCAGCCAGTACGGCGCGAAGAAGGAGAAGAAGTAATGCCTCGCAAGGGCCCCGCGCCGAAGCGCCCCCTCGTCGTCGACCCGGTCTACGGGTCGCCGGTCGTCACCCAGCTCGTGAACCGCGTGCTGCTCGACGGCAAGAAGTCCGTGGCGCAGTCCATCGTCTACGGCGCCCTCGAGGGTGTCCGTGAGAAGACGCAGCAGGACCCGACCACCGTGCTGAAGCGTGCGCTCGACAACGTGCGTCCGGTCCTCGAGGTCCGGTCCCGCCGTGTCGGTGGTGCGACCTACCAGGTGCCCGTCGAGGTGCGCGCGAACCGCGCCCAGACCCTCGCGATGCGCTGGCTGGTCGACTACGCGCGCCAGCGGCGTGAGAAGACGATGACCGAGCGGCTGATGAACGAGATCCTCGACGCCTCCAACGGGCTCGGGGCCGCGGTGAAGCGCCGCGAGGACACCCACAAGATGGCGGAGTCGAACAAGGCGTTCGCCCACTACCGCTGGTAGGTGCTGGCCTTCGTGGAGCGCCCCACCGGTCCGCTCCACGGAGGCCGTTCTGCGCCATCCGCACCCACCCGCCCCTCCCACGAAACGAGAGCAGACGTGGCACTTGACGTGTTGACCGACCTGGACAAGGTCCGCAACATCGGGATCATGGCGCACATCGACGCCGGCAAGACCACCGTGACGGAGCGCATCCTCTTCTACACGGGCATCAACTACAAGATCGGCGAGACCCACGACGGGGCCTCCACCATGGACTGGATGGCGCAGGAGCAGGAGCGGGGCATCACGATCACGTCCGCCGCGACGACCTGTTTCTGGAAGGGCCACCAGATCAACCTGATCGACACCCCGGGCCACGTCGACTTCACGGTGGAGGTGGAGCGTTCCCTGCGTGTGCTCGACGGTGCCGTCGCGGTCTTCGACGGCAAGGAGGGTGTCGAGCCCCAGTCGGAGACGGTGTGGCGTCAGGCGGACAAGTACGGTGTGCCGCGGATCTGCTTCATCAACAAGATGGACAAGCTGGGCGCCGACTTCTACTTCTCGGTGCGAACCATCAAGGAACGCCTGAAGGCCACCCCGCTCGTGCTGCAGCTCCCGATCGGGGCGGAGTCCACGTTCGAGGGCGTCGTCGACCTGGTGGAGCGCCGCGCGCTCGTCTGGAAGGGCGACGTGAAGAAGGGGGAGGACTACACCGTCGAGCCTGTTCCCGCCGACCTCGAACTCGCGACCGACGAGTACCGCAGCAAGCTGGTCGAGGCGGTCGCCGAGACGGACGAGGAGCTGCTCGAGAAGTACCTCATGGGCGAGGAACTCACGGTCGCCGAGATCAAGAGGGGGATTCGGGACCTCACCATCAGTGGCGAGGCGTTCCCGGTGCTCTGCGGATCGGCGTTCAAGAACAAGGGCGTCCAGCCGGTCCTTGACGCGGTGCTCGACTACCTGCCCTCTCCGCGCGACGTGCCCCCGGTGGAGGGGCACGTTCCCGGGCACGAATCCGAGCTGCTGGTCCGGGAGCCCTCCGAGAAGGAGCCCTTCTCCGCCCTCGCCTTCAAGGTCGCCGTGCACCCCTTCTTCGGGAAGCTCACCTACGTGCGGGTCTACTCCGGCAAGGTGTCACAGGGCGCCCAGGTCGTGAACGCGACCAAGGGGAAGAAGGAACGCATCGGGAAGATGTTCCAGATGCACGCCAACAAGGAGAACCCGGTCGACATCGCCCACGCCGGCCACATCTACGCGTTCATCGGGCTCAAGGACGTCACCACCGGTGACACGCTGTGTGACCCGGCGCACCAGATCGTCCTCGAGTCGATGACGTTCCCCGAGCCGGTCATCCACGTGGCGATCGAGCCCAGGACCAAGAACGACCAGGAGAAGCTCTCCACCGCGATCCAGAAGCTCGCCGAGGAGGACCCGACGTTCTCGGTGCGCCTCGACGAGGAGACCGGCCAGACCGTCATCGGCGGCATGGGCGAACTCCACCTCGACATCCTGGTGGACCGGATGCGGCGCGAGTTCAAGGTCGAGGCCAACGTCGGCAAGCCCCAGGTCGCCTACCGCGAGACCATCCGCAAGAAGGTCGAGAAGGTGGAGTACACCCACAAGAAGCAGACCGGCGGCTCCGGCCAGTTCGCGCGCGTCATCGTCACGCTCGAGCCACTCGAGACGACGGAGGCGCTCTACCAGTTCGAGAACGCCGTGACCGGCGGCCGCGTGCCCCGCGAGTACATCCCGAGCGTCGATGCGGGCATTCGGGATGCGATGGAGGTCGGCGTCCTGGCCGGCTATCCGCTCGTGGGCATCAAGGCGACCCTGCTCGACGGCGCGTACCACGAGGTCGACTCCTCCGAGATGGCCTTCAAGATCGCTGGCTCGATGGTGCTGAAGGAGGCCGCGAAGCGTGCCCAGCCCACACTCCTCGAACCGATCATGAAGGTCGAGGTCCGCACCCCGGAGGAGTACATGGGCGACGTCATCGGCGACCTGAACTCCCGCCGCGGCATGATCCAGGCGATGGACGACGCCGCAGGCGTCAAGGTCGTCCAGGCGCTCGTCCCGCTCAGCGAGATGTTCGGCTATGTCGGGGACCTGCGTTCCAAGACCCAGGGGCGTGCCGTCTACACCATGCAGTTCGACAGCTACGCCGAGACTCCCCGGAATGTCGCCGAGGAAATCATCAAGAAGACCCGGGGCGAGTAGTCCCACTGGTCGAAGTCCGCAACCAACCAACACCCGACCCGTAGGAAACGACTCGTCCGGTTACCGGTACACTGAGAACCTGCCCAGAGGCGAGAGACAACTACCCGAGTCCCAGGAGGACGCAAAGTGGCCAAGGCCAAATTCGAGCGCACCAAGCCGCACGTCAACATCGGCACGATCGGTCACGTCGACCACGGCAAGACGACGCTGACGGCCGCCATCACCAAGGTGCTGCACGACAAGATGCCCGCCGTGAACCCGTTCACGCCGTTCGACGCGATCGACAAGGCGCCGGAAGAGCGCCAGCGTGGCATCACGATCAACATCGCCCACGTCGAGTACCAGACCGAGAAGCGTCACTACGCCCACGTGGACGCCCCTGGTCACGCCGACTACATCAAGAACATGATCACCGGTGCCGCCCAGATGGACGGTGCGATCCTCGTGGTCGCGGCCACCGACGGTCCGATGGCGCAGACCCGCGAGCACGTCCTGCTCGCCCGCCAGGTCGGCGTTCCCTACCTGCTCGTGGCGCTGAACAAGGCCGATATGGTCGACGACGAGGAGATCCTCGAGCTGGTGGAGTACGAGGTCCGTGAGCTGCTGAGTGCTCAGGGCTTCGACGGCGACAACTGCCCCGTCGTGCGCGTCTCCGCGCTGAAGGCCCTCGAGGGTGACCCGGAGTGGACCAAGTCCATCGAGGAACTCCTCGACGCCGTCGACAACTCCGTGCCGGACCCGATCCGCGACATCGAGAAGCCGTTCCTCATGCCCATCGAGGACGTGTTCACGATCACCGGCCGCGGCACTGTCGTCACCGGTCGTGTGGAGCGTGGCCAGCTCAAGGTGAACCAGGAGGTGGAGATCGTCGGCATCCGGCCGAAGTCGATCAAGACCACGTGCACCGGCATCGAGATGTTCCGCAAGATCCTCGACTCCGCGGACGCGGGCGAGAACGTGGGCCTCCTGCTGCGTGGCGTCAAGCGCGAGGAGGTGGAGCGCGGCCAGGTCGTCGTGAAGCCGGGTTCGATCACCCCGCACACCAAGTTCGAGGCCCAGGTCTACATCCTGGCCAAGGACGAGGGCGGCCGTCACAACCCGTTCTACTCGAACTACCGTCCGCAGTTCTACTTCCGCACCACCGACGTGACCGGCGTGATCCAGCTGCCCGAGGGCACCGAGATGGTCATGCCCGGTGACAACACCGAGATGACGGTCGAGCTGATCCAGCCGATCGCCATGGAGGAGGGCCTCGGCTTCGCCATCCGCGAGGGTGGCCGGACCGTCGGCTCCGGGCGTGTGACGAAGATCCTCGCCTGACACAATCAGGTGGACGGGCCCCGCTCCTCGAGCGGGGCCCGTTCCGCGTGTACGCCCCTGGCTCCGTGCCGAGCGTCACAGTGCCGCAGGAGGTCCGGGCTTCGTGCCACGCCACCGGCGCTGGTAGACTCGTTGGGCCGGTTCGGGAGCACGCGTGCGTGCCGTCGGACCGGGGAGGGATCGTCCGGTTGATTGGCCAAGGTTCCCCCCGGTCTGGCACACTGGATCGGTTGCCCGGGGGACCGATCCCCCGTGGCGGGCCCGGCTACGGGCCACCACAACCAACCCGACGTCCACGCGATGAGAATCGTCCGGGCGGACGTGTGTGCCCAGGGGGCGACACACCCGACCGCGGGGGTCGGAGCGAACACAGTAGCGGTACGAGAGAGGTGTGACGACGCCATGGCGGGACAGAAGATCCGCATCCGGCTCAAGTCCTACGACCACGAGGTCATCGACAGCTCGGCGCGCAAGATCGTCGACACGGTGACGCGCGCTGGTGCGACGGTCGTGGGCCCGGTGCCGCTGCCGACGGAGAAGAACGTGTACTGCGTGATTCGTTCGCCGCACAAGTACAAGGACAGCCGCGAGCACTTCGAGATGCGTACGCACAAGCGGTTGATCGACATCATCGACCCGACGCCCAAGGCTGTCGACTCGCTCATGCGGCTCGACCTGCCCGCTGACGTCAACATCGAGATCAAGCTCTAGAGGATCCAGCAATGAGCACACTCTCCCAGCAGGGCACCGACCGGCGCGTCACCGCGCTGCTCGGCCGCAAGCTCGGAATGACACAGGTCTGGGACCAGGCCGGGCGCCTCGTCCCCGTCACCGTCGTGCAGGTGGGTACCAACGTCGTCACGCAGGTCCGGACCCCCGAGAAGGATGGCTACGCCGCCGTCCAGCTCGCGTTCGGCGAGGTCGACCCGCGCAAGGTGACCCAGCCACTGCGTGGCCACTTCGAGAAGGCCGGCGTCACGCCGCGCCGGCACATCGCCGAGATCCGCACGGCGGACGCCGCTGACTTCTCGCTCGGCCAGGAACTGGCAGCGAGCGTGTTCGAGCCGGGCCAGGTCATCGACGTCGTCGGCACCACCAAGGGCAAGGGCACCGCCGGTGTCATGAAGCGCCACGGCTTCGCCGGCGTCGGAGCCTCGCACGGTGCACACCGCAACCACCGCAAGCCCGGGTCCATCGGGGCCTGCGCCACGCCGTCCCGCGTGTTCAAGGGCGTCCGGATGGCCGGGCGGATGGGCAACGTCCGCAAGACCGTCCAGAACCTCACCGTCCACGCGGTCGACGCCGACAACGGCCTCCTGCTGGTGGCCGGCGCCGTTCCTGGGCCGAAGGGCGGCGTCGTCGTCGTCCGCACCGCCGCGAAGGGAGCCTGACATGTCCGAGATGACCGTCGACGTGCATGACGCCGCGGGGAAGAAGACCGGGACGGTGTCCCTGCCCGCGGACGTGTTCGACGTGGAGACGAATGTCCCGTTGATCCACCAGGTGGTGACCGCGCAGCTCGCCGCCGCCCGCCAGGGGACGCACGCCACGCGCACGCGGGGCATGGTCTCCGGTGGCGGCAAGAAGCCGTACAAGCAGAAGGGCACCGGGCGCGCCCGGCAGGGCTCCATCCGCGCGCCCCAGTTCGCCGGCGGCGGGATCGTCCACGGTCCCCAGCCCCGCGACTACTCGCAGCGGACCCCCAAGAAGATGAAGGCCGCCGCTCTCCGCGGTGCGCTCTCGGACCGGGCTCGTGCCGGCCGTGTCCATGTGGTGAGCCAGTTCGTCGCGGGTGACACGCCCTCGACCAAGGCTGCCCGCGCGGCGCTCGCGAACCTCGTCGCGAACCGCTCCGCACTCGTGGTGCTCGAGCGGGGCGACGAGCTGACCGCCCTGTCGCTGCGCAACCTGCCGACCGTTCACGTGCTGTGGGCCGACCAGTTGAACACCTACGACGTCCTCGTGAAGGACGACGTGGTGTTCACGGCCGGTGCGCTCAACGCCTTCCTGGGCGGGAGCGAGGAGGAAGAATGAGCATCGAACCTGCCAAGAACCCCCGGGACGTCATCGTCGCCCCGGTGGTCTCCGAGAAGAGCTACAACCTGATCGACGAGGGGAAGTACACCTTCATCGTCGACCCGCGCTCGAACAAGACGGAGATCAAGAACGCGATCGAGGCGATCTTCGACGTGAAGGTCGAGACCGTCAACACGGTCAACCGCGCCGGCAAGACCCGGCGGACCCGGTACGGGCTCGGAAAGCGCAAGAACACCAAGCGCGCGATCGTCACCCTGCGGCCCGGCCAGACCATTGACATCTTCGGTGAGGTGGTTTCCTGATGGGCATCCGCAAGTACAAGCCGACGACCCCTGGCCGGCGCGGCGCCTCGGTCGCCGACTTCGCCGAGATCACGCGGTCCACGCCCGAGAAGTCGCTCGTGCGTCCGCTCCCCAAGAACGGGGGCCGCAACGCGTCCGGCCGGATCACGACCCGTCACCAGGGTGGGGGCCACAAGCGTGCCTACCGGGTCATCGACTTCCGGCGTCACGACAAGGACGGCGTGCCCGCCACGGTGGCGCACATCGAATACGACCCCAACCGCACCGCGCGCATCGCGCTGCTGCACTACGCGGACGGGGAGAAGCGCTACATCATCGCCCCGAACAACCTCAAGCAGGGCGACCGCGTCGAGGCTGGCCCTGGGGCGGACATCAAGCCGGGCAACAACCTGCCGCTCCGGAACATCCCCACGGGTACCGTGATCCACGCGATCGAGCTGCGGCCCGGCGGTGGCGCGAAGATCGCCCGCAGCGCGGGTGCGTCGGTGCAGCTCGTCGCCAAGGAGGGACGGTTCGCGCAGCTGCGCATGCCGTCCGGCGAGATCCGGAACGTGGATGCGCGGTGCCGCGCCTCCATCGGTGAGGTCGGGAACGCGGAGCAGTCGAACATCAACTGGGGCAAGGCCGGCCGGATGCGGTGGAAGGGCAAGCGGCCCACCGTGCGTGGCGTCGCGATGAACCCGGTGGACCACCCCCACGGTGGTGGCGAGGGCAAGACCTCAGGTGGCCGCAACCCCGTGAGTCCGTGGGGCCAGCCCGAGGGCCGTACCCGCAAGCCGGGCAAGCCCAGCGACACAATGATCGTGCGTCGCCGCCGCAGCGGCAAGAAGCGTTGATAGGGAGCTGTTGACATGCCACGGAGTCTGAAGAAGGGTCCCTTCGTCGACGAGCACCTCGCCCGGAAGGTGGAGGCGCAGAACGAGAGGGGCACCAAGACCGTCATCAAGACCTGGTCCCGCCGGTCAGTGATCACCCCCGAGTTCCTCGGGCACACCTTCGCGGTGCACGACGGGCGCAAGCACGTCCCGGTGTTCATCACCGAGTCGATGGTGGGCCACAAGCTGGGCGAGTTCGCTCCCACCCGCACCTACCGCGGCCACGACAAGGACGACCGGAAGGCGCGCCGCCGCTGACCGCGGGTGTGCGCGAACGAGAGACAGGCAGGATTCGATGGAAGCCAAGGCGCAGGCGCGCTACGTCCGCCTCACGCCCCGCAAGGCGCGCCGCATGGTCGATGTGGTGCGCGGCAAGGGAACGCAGGAGGCGATCACCACGCTGCGGTTCGCCCCGCAGGCCGCGTCCGAGGTCGTGCTCAAGGTGCTCGAGAGTGCGATCGCCAATGCCCGCGTGAAGGCCGAGCAGGCCTCCCAGCGGTTCGACGAGGACAAGCTCGTCGTCCTCCAGGCCTACGTGGACGAGGGCCCGAGCATGAAGCGGTTCCGGCCGCGTGCCCAGGGGCGCGCCGGGCGCATCCTCAAGCGCACGAGCCACATCACGGTCGTGGTGGGCGAGCGCGAACCGAAGTCCAACGTCAAGGAGAGGACCCGATAGTGGGGCAGAAGGTCAACCCGACCGGGTTCCGGCTCGGCATCACCACTGACCACCGGTCGAGGTGGTTCGCGGACTCCACGAAGGAGGGCCAGCGGTACCGCGACTACGTCCGGGAGGACGTGGCGATCCGGAAGCTGATGAGCGACACCCTCGAGCGCGCGGGCATCGCGAAGGTGGACATCGAGCGCACCCGCGACCGCGTGCGCGTGGACCTGCACACCGCGCGGCCGGGCATCGTCATCGGCCGTCGCGGCGCCGAGGCGGACCGCCTGCGCAGCCAGCTCGAGAAGCTGACCGGCAAGCAGGTGCAGCTCAACATCCTCGAGGTGAAGAACCCCGAGCTGGACGCGCAGCTGGTCGCCCAGGGCATCGCGGAGCAGCTGGCATCCCGCGTGTCCTTCCGCCGCGCGATGCGCAAGGGCATGCAGTCGGCGCAGCGCGCCGGCGCCAAGGGCGTGCGGGTGCAGTGCTCCGGTCGGCTCGGTGGTGCGGAGATGTCCCGCTCCGAGTTCTACCGGGAGGGCCGGGTGCCGCTGCACACGCTGCGCGCCAACATCGACTACGGCTTCCACGAGGCCCGTACCACCTTCGGCCGCATCGGCGTGAAGGTGTGGATCTACAAGGGCGACGTCACCGAGAAGGAATTCGCCCGGGAGCAGGCGGACGCCGCACCCCGCGGCCGCCGTCCCGAGCGGCGTGGCACCACGCGGCGCCCGAACCGCCGCGAGGACGGCGCGGCCGACGCCCCGGAGGCCCCGGCCGCCGTCGCCGAAGAAACCCCCACGGAGGTCTGAGCGATGCTTATCCCTCGTCGCACCAAACACCGCAAGCAGCACCACCCGAAGCGCTCGGGGGCTGCCAAGGGCGGCACCACGATCGCCTTCGGCGACTACGGCATCCAGGCACTCGAGCCTGCCTACGTCACGAACCGCCAGATCGAGGCCGCGCGTATCGCGATGACCCGTCACGTGAAGCGTGGCGGCAAGGTCTGGATCAACATCTTCCCGGACCGCCCGATCACGAAGAAGCCCGCCGAGACCCGGATGGGTTCCGGCAAGGGCTCCCCGGAGTGGTGGGTGGCCAACGTGAAGCCCGGACGGGTGATGTTCGAGCTGAGCGGAGTGCCTGAGCCCCTGGCCCGGGAGGCCATGAGCAGGGCGATGCACAAGCTCCCCATGAAGACCCGCTTCATCAGCCGCGAAGGTGGTGAGATCTGATGGCGATCGGTTCCAAGGGGCTCTTCCCCGATGACCTGGACACCATGGACAACGAGAAGCTCGCGGCCGAGCTCGCGAAGGCGAAGGCCGAGCTGTTCAACCTGCGGTTCTCCCACGCCACTGGCCAGCTGGAGGACCACGGTCGACTGAAGGCGGTCCGCAAGGACATCGCACGTATCTACACCATCGTGCGCGAGCGTGAGCTCGGTATCCGGACCGCCCCGAGCAACGAGAAGGCAGCGAAGAAGAAGAAATGAGCACGAACGAGGCGCAGGCGGCGCCGGTCCGGAACCAGCGCAAGACGCGGTCCGGCTACGTCGTCTCGGACAAGATGGACAAGACGATCGTCGTCGAGCTCGAGGACCGGGTGATGCACCCGATGTACGGCAAGGTCGTGCGGCGGACGAAGAAGGTCAAGGCGCACGACGAGAACAACAGTGCGGGCGTGGGCGACCTCGTCCGCATCATGGAGACCAGGCCGCTCTCCGCCACGAAGCGCTGGCGGCTCGTGACCATCATCGAGAAGGCCAAGTAGCCTTCAGCAGTTCGGCCAGGCTCGGACCCACCCGAGAACCGGCACGACGACAGGAGAAAAGCAATGATCCAGCAGGAGACGCGGCTGAAGGTCGCCGACAACACGGGTGCGAAGGAACTCCTCTGCATCCGCGTTCTCGGTGGCTCCGGTCGGCGCTATGCCGGCATCGGTGACATCATCGTCGCCACCGTGAAGGACGCCATCCCGGGTGGCAACGTCAAGAAGGGCGACGTCGTGAAGGCCGTCGTGGTCCGCACGACGAAGGAACGCCGCCGGCCCGACGGGTCCTACATCCGCTTCGACGAGAACGCGGCGGTGATCCTCAAGAACGATGGCGAGCCTCGCGGGACGCGCATCTTCGGCCCGGTCGGCCGTGAACTGCGCGACAAGAGGTTCATGCGCATCATCTCGCTCGCACCGGAGGTGCTGTGATGGCAAAGATCAAGAAGGGCGACCAGGTCATCGTGATCGCCGGTCGTGACAAGGGCAAGACCGGCCGCGTGCTCGAGGTCCACACCGGCACGAACCGTGTGGTCGTGGAGGGCGTGCAGCGGGTCAAGCGGCACACCAAGGTGGGCCAGTCCCAGCGCGGGGCCCGGACGGGCGGCATCGAGACCGTTGAGGCACCGATCCACATCTCGAACGTGATGCTGGTCGACCCTGAGACCAAGAAGGGCACCCGGGTCGGATACCGCGAGGAGACTGTCGAGCGCAACGGCCGGCAGCGTACCGTGCGGATCCGGTACGCCAAGCGATCCGGTAAGGACATCTGATGGCAAAGACTGCACAGAAGGCACCCGCGAAGAAGGGCACGCCGGCCCGGAAGCCCGTTCAGGGCAAGCCGCCCGCCAAGCCGAGCACCGGGGCAGCCCCGGCGGCGTTCAAGGGGGCAACCGGCCAGCGGAGCTCGGCGGAGGAGACGCCGCGGTTGAAGGCGCGGTACCGCGACGAGATCGTTCCCGCCCTCCACGAGGAGTTCAAGTACGCGAACGTGAACCAGGTCGCGGGCCTGGCGAAGATCGTCGTGAACATGGGCGTGGGCGAGGCGGCCCGGGACTCGAAGCTCATCGAGGGTGCGATCGCCGACCTGGCGGCCATCACCGGGCAGAAGCCGCAGGTGACAAAGGCACGCAAGTCCATCGCGCAGTTCAAGCTCCGCGAGGGGATGCCGATCGGCGCGCACGTGACGCTGCGGGGTGACCGCATGTGGGAGTTCCTCGACCGCCTGCTCTCGCTCGCACTGCCGCGGATCCGCGACTTCCGTGGGCTGTCCCCGAAGCAGTTCGACGGCAGCGGGAACTACACGTTCGGGCTCACGGAGCAGTCGATGTTCCACGAGATCGACCAGGACCGCATCGACCGGGTCCGTGGCATGGACATCACGGTCGTGACGACCGCGAAGACCGATGAGGAAGGCCGCTCGCTCCTCCGGCGCCTCGGCTTCCCGTTCAAGGAGGACTGAAGTGGCGAAGACCGCTCTGATCAACAAGGCGAACCGCAAGCCCAAGTACGCGGTGCGCGCCTACAGCCGGTGCCAGCGGTGCGGACGGCCCCGCTCGGTCTACCGGAAGTTCGGGCTGTGCCGAGTGTGCCTGCGCGAGATGGCCCTCCGCGGCCAGCTCCCGGGCGTGACGAAGTCCAGCTGGTAAACCACTACGTCGCAGGTCCGCGGCCGCGGAAACCCCGACGAGGAAGGGCGAAGGCCCACCATGACAATGACTGATCCCATCGCGGACATGCTCACGCGTTTGCGGAACGCCAACTCGGCGCACCACGAGAGCGTCAGCATGCCGTACTCGAAGCTCAAGGCGTCGATCGCGGAGATCCTCACCCGGGAGGGGTACATCGCGGGCTGGTCCGCGAAGGACCTCGAGGTGGGCAAGGAGCTCACGCTGACCCTGAAGTTCGGTCCCAACCGGGAGCGCGCGATCGCTGGCGTGCGGCGCATCTCGAAGCCGGGACTGCGCGTCTACGCGAAGTCCACCAACCTTCCCAGGGTTCTCGGTGGCCTCGGGGTCGCGATCCTGTCCACCTCCTCCGGTCTGCTGACAGACCGCGAGGCCGAGAACAAGGGTGTGGGCGGGGAAGTCCTCGCCTTCATCTGGTGACCGGAAAGGAGAAGCGGACATGTCGCGAATTGGCAGGAATCCCATTCCGGTCCCGGCCGGCGTCGACGTCGCGATCGACGGCCAGGTCGTCACCGTCACGGGCCCGAAGGGCACGTTGTCGCACACCGTCCCGGCGCCGATCGTGGTGTCGCGGGGCGAGACCGGCGCGGTGCTCGTCACCCGGCCCGACGACGAACGGCGCTCGCGCTCGCTGCACGGCCTGACGCGGACCCTCATCAACAACATGGTCGTGGGCGTGACACAGGGCTACGAGAAGAAGCTCGAGATCGTCGGCACCGGCTACCGGGTGGTCGCCAAGGGTGACGACCTCGAGTTCGCACTCGGGTTCTCCCACCCCGTCGTCATCACGCCGCCGGACGGCATCACCTTCTCGGTCCAGGGCCCGACCAGGTTCACCGTGTCGGGAATCTCGAAGCAGCAGGTGGGCGAGGTCGCCGCCAACATCCGCAAGCTGCGCAAGCCGGAACCCTACAAGGGCAAGGGCGTGCGGTATGCGGGCGAGGTCGTGCGGCGCAAGGTCGGAAAGGCTGGTAAGTAGGCCATGGCAGTTTCCATCAAGGGCAAGGGCAAGGCCATCAGCCGGTCCCGCCGCCATCTCCGGGTACGCAAGAAGGTCGCTGGCACGGCAACGCGCCCCCGGCTCGTGGTCTCCCGCTCGAACCGCCACATGGTGGCTCAGCTGGTGGACGACACCACCGGCCACACGCTCGTGTCCGCCTCGACACTCGAGGTTGACATGCGCGCGTCTGACGGCACAAAGACGGACAAGGCGCGGAAGGTCGGCCAGCTGATCGCACTGCGCTCGAAGAGCGCGGGCATCGAGGCCGCCGTGTTCGACCGCGGCGGGAACAAGTACCACGGCCGGGTGGCCGCCGTCGCTGACGGCGCCCGCGACGGCGGGCTCAGCCTGTAACCAACGAACGAGAGCAGAGGAAGATCTGATGGCTGCACAGCAGCGAAGCAGGGCCGGCTCCGGCACGGAGGCCGCAGGCGAGGGCCGCGAGTCCCGCAGCGAGCGGCGGGAGTCCCGCCGGGACAGCACATCGCGGCGTACCGAGGAGAAGAGCCAATACCTGGAGCGCGTCGTCGCGATCAATCGCGTCGCCAAGGTCGTCAAGGGTGGGCGGCGGTTCTCCTTCACCGCCCTGGTCGTGGTCGGTGACGGCGACGGCACGGTCGGCGTCGGGTACGGCAAGGCCAAGGAGGTGCCCGCCGCGATCGCCAAGGGCGTCGAGGAGGCCAAGAAGCACTTCTTCTCGGTGCCACGCATCGGCCGCACCATCCCGCACGAGGTGCGGGGAGAGGCAGCCGCGGGCGTCGTGTTCCTCAGGCCCGCGTCCCCGGGTACCGGGGTCATCGCCGGCGGTCCTGTCCGGGCCGTCCTCGAGTGCGCGGGGATCCACGACATCCTGAGCAAGTCGATGGGATCGGACAACGCGATCAACATCGTCCACGCGACCGTGGCCGCTTTGCGGCTGCTCGAGCAGCCCGAGGCGGTCGCCGCCCGCCGTGGCCTCCCGCTGGAGCACGTGGCTCCCGCCGGGTTGCTGCGTGCCCGGGCGCGCGCGGACGAGCGGGCCCGGCACGAGGCCGACATCAAGCTCGCCGAGGCCAACGCAGGAGCAGGTGCATGATGCTCAAGGTGACCCAGATCAAGTCCGCCATCGGCGGCAAGCAGAACCAGCGTGACACGCTGCGGTCCCTCGGCCTGCGCCGGATCGGCCAGTCGGTCGAGCGGCCGGACGACGAGGTGACGCGCGGCATGATCCGGACGGTGGCCCACCTGGTCTCCGTCGAGGAGGTGAAGTGATGGCCGAGAAGGTCAACGTGCTGAAGGTCCACCACCTGCGCCCCGCTCCCGGCGCCAAGACGGCGAAGACCCGGGTTGGGCGCGGTGAGGGCTCCAAGGGCAAGACGGCCGGCCGGGGCACCAAGGGAACGAAGGCGCGCTACCAGGTGCCTGCCCGCTTCGAGGGTGGCCAGATGCCCCTGCACATGCGGCTTCCCAAGCTGCGTGGCTTCAAGAACCCGTTCCGGGTGGAGTACCAGGTCGTGAACCTCGAGAAGCTCGCTGAGCTCTTCCCGGAGGGCGGGCGCGTCGAGGTGGCCGACCTCGTCGAGAAGGGCGCCGTGCGCAAGGGGCACCTCGTCAAGGTCCTCGGCACCGGGGAGGTCTCCGCTGCCTACGAGCTTGAGGTCGACGCGTGGTCGAACTCCGCGAAGCAGAAGATCGAGGCTGCTGGCGGCAGCATCGCGCAGCCGTAGGACCCACATCCCACGCACCCTGCCCCCGTGACGCGCACGGGGGCAGGTGTGTTACGGGCGGGCTGGCTGCCCGGACAATCACGATAGGCTGGACGGTGGGCTGAGGCCCGCAGCCGAGGAGGTACATTGCTCAGCGCATTCGCACAGGCCTTCCGGACGCCTGACCTGAGACGCAAGCTGCTGTTCACGTTGGGGATCATGGCCCTGTTCCGCCTGGGGGCCTTCATCCCCGCTCCCGGAGTGAGCTACGCCAACGTGCAGCAGTGCGCGGCCGCGTCGTCCAACTCGATCATGGACATGGTCAACCTGTTCTCGGGCGGCGGACTCCTGCAGCTGTCGGTGTTCGCGCTGGGCATCATGCCCTACATCACCGCGTCGATCATCATCCAGCTGCTGCGGGTCGCGATCCCGCGGTTCGAGGAACTGCACAAAGAGGGTCAGGCAGGGACCGCGAAGCTCACGCAGTACACGCGCTACCTGACGCTCGGGCTGGGCCTCCTGCAGTCGGTCACCGTCGTCACCCTCGCCATCTCCGACCGGCTGTACCCGGGCTGCCCGGTCAGCCCGATCCCGGATGAGTCGCCGTGGAACCTGTTCCTCGTGGTGCTGGCCATGACCGTGGGTACCGGCCTGATCATGTGGCTCGGCGAGCTGATCACGGAGCGCGGCGTCGGCAACGGGATGTCGCTGCTCATCTTCACGTCGATCGTGGCGTCCTTCCCGGCCCAGATGATCTCGCTCGCGGGTGGCGCCAACGGCTTCGCCAACCTGACCATCATGCTGCTGGTCATCCTGCTCATCACCCTCGCGGTGGTGTTCGTGGAGCAGTCCCAG
The DNA here is from genome assembly GCA_002305415.1 of Actinomycetales bacterium UBA1383. Taxonomy (GTDB): domain Bacteria; phylum Actinomycetota; class Actinomycetes; order Actinomycetales; family Actinomycetaceae; genus UBA1383. Next base: position 55,064 of record DBQX01000003.1, read on the forward strand.
CGCCGGATCCCGGTCCAGTATGCGAAGCGGATGGTCGGGCGGCGGCTGTACGGCGGGTCCACCACCTACATCCCGCTGCGCATCAACCAGGCGGGCGTGATCCCCGTGATCTTCGCGTCCTCGATTCTCCAGATCCCCGTGCTGGCCGCGCAGTTCGCACCCACGGCACCCTGGTCGCTCTGGCTGCAGGAGCACTTCCTGGTGAGGCAGGGCGTGTGGTACATGCTGGTCTACGGACTGCTGATCGTGTTCTTCGCCTTCTTCTACACCTCCATCACCTTCAACCCGGAGGAGGTGGCCGACAACATGAAGCGCTACGGCGGCTTCATCCCGGGCATCCGGGCGGGCAAGCCCACCGCCGACTACCTCAACTACGTGATGACCCGGCTCACCTGGCCGGGCTCGATCTACCTGGCGATCGTGGCCCTCGTCCCGGTTGTCGTGATCGCCTCCATGGGCGTCTCCCAATCCATGCAGTTCGGAGGAACGACCATCATGATCATGGTGGGCGTGGGACTGCAGACGGTGAAGGAGATCGACTCGCAGCTGCAGCAACGCCACTACGAAGGGTTCCTCCAATGAGCCGGAGACTCGTGGTCCTGGGCGCTCCCGGGGCAGGCAAGGGGACACAGGCAGCCCGTATCAGCGAGCACCTGGGAATCCCCACCATCTCGACCGGTGCGCTGTTCCGGTCCCACATGGCCGCGAGGGACGAGCTCGGCACACTCGTCGCGGGCTACATCGACGCCGGCAACCTCGTCCCGGATGAGGTGACGACCCGTATGGTGGCTGAGCGACTCGCCGAGCCGGACGTCGTGGAGGGCTTCATCCTCGACGGCTACCCGCGCAACCTGGCCCAGGCGGAGCAGCTCGACGTGATGCTCGCCGACAGGCCGCTCGACGCCGTCGTGGAGTTCGTCGTGGACACGGAGGCCGTGGTCGAGCGGCTGCTGCGGCGCGCCGAGATCGAGGGCAGGAGCGACGACACCGCGGACGTCATCCGTCACCGCATCGAGGTCTACCACGAGAACACGGCCCCGCTCGTCGATCACTACCGGGGCCGCGGGCTCCTCCTCGAGGTGGACGCGATGGGACAGATCGACGACGTCACGGAACGCACCCTGGCTGCCCTGGAGAACGCGTAGGTGTTCCGCGAGCGGATGGAGCTCAAGTCGCGGGAGCAGGTCCGCGCGATGCGGCGCGCCGGACTGGTGGTGGCCGCGATGCTCGCCGAGGTGCGTGCGGCCATCCGCCCCGGCGTCACGACGGCGGAGCTGGACGCGATCGCCGCGGCCCACCTCGACCGCGCCGGCGCCCTGTCGAACTTCAGGGGGTACCACGGCTATCCGGCGACCGTGTGCATCTCGGTCAACGAGGAGATCGTGCACGGGATCCCGGGCGAGCGGAGGATCCGGGCGGGTGACGTCGTCTCGGTCGACGGCGGCTGCTCGGTTCCGGGCCCGAACGGCAGGCGGTGGCACGGCGACAGCGCCTTCACGGTGGTCGTCGAGCCCGCGCAGGCCGCTGACGCGGTGCTCGCGGCCATCACCGAGGAGGCCCTGTGGGCGGCGATCGCCGCGCTCGCCGGGGGAGATCGCCTCGGGGTCGTCGGGGACGCGGTCGAGGCCGTGGTGCGGGAGCACGGCGAGCGCGGGGTGCGGCTGTCGATCGTCCGCGAGTACGTCGGTCACGGCATCGGGTCCCAGATGCACCAGCCGCCCGAGGTGCTGAACTACTCGACGCGCGAGCGTGGCCCCCGGTTGCGTCCCGGCATGGTCCTCGCGGTCGAGCCGATGCTCGCCGGCGGATCGCCGGCGAACCGGACGCTCGCGGACGGCTGGACCGTGGTCACGAGTGACGGGTCCCACGCCGCCCACTGGGAGCACACCGTTGCGCTGCTCCCCGGAGGCGTGCACGTCCTGACCGCCGCCGACGGAGGGGCGGCCGGCCTGGCACGCCACGGGCTGGCGCCCGCACCCCTTGACTGAGCCCCAGGTCACCCGGGGCCGGTTTCGTCCTCCTGTCCCGATGCCGTAGGATGGTCCGTTGGATGAGCGTGTCCGCGTGCTTTCGCGCGCGTGGTGCGCCGTCGTCGACGGAACCCCCCACCAACGGTGGTTCCTCGACGCCTGCAGGGTGAGAGTTAGCGGAGGACATGGCGAAGAAGGACGGCGTCATCGAGGTTGAGGGCAGTGTCGTGGAGGCACTGCCCAACGCGATGTTCCGGGTGCGGCTGGCCAACGGGCACGTGGTGCTGGCCCACATCTCGGGCAAGATGCGGCAGCACTACATCCGCATCCTCCCCGAGGACCGGGTGGTCGTGGAACTCAGCCCGTACGACCTGTCCCGGGGTCGCATCGTCTACCGGTACAAGTAGAGGTGCCCCGGGCCGGGCACGGACAGGACGAATCATGAAGGTCAAGCCGAGCGTCAAGAAGGTGTGCGACAAGTGCAAGGTGATCCGCCGTCACGGTCGGGTCATGGTCATTTGCGAGAACCAGCGGCACAAGCAGCGCCAGGGCTGAATCCGGTGTCCGCACGGCGGGCACCACAGCCCGTCGCCAGTGCGTCCGGTCCAGGGACCGCGCACAACCCCCGGTTCGGAGGCTGGGGCCCACAATCCTGTGGGAAGGCGACGGGCAAGACCTCCGAGACACTCCCAGGAGAAGACTGACAGTGGCACGTATCGCCGGCGTCGACCTCCCCCGCGAGAAGCGGCTGGAGATTGCGCTCACCTACATCTACGGCGTCGGGCGCACCCGCGCGAAGGAAACCCTCGACGCGACGGGAATCTCGCCCGACCTCCGCGTCAAGGACATGACCGACACCGACCTCGTCGCACTGCGCGACTACATCGACGCCAACTACAAGGTCGAGGGTGACCTCCGCCGCGAGGTGGCCGCGGACATCCGCCGCAAGGTGGAGATCGGGTGCTACCAGGGGCTGCGCCACCGCCGCGGCCTTCCCGTGCACGGCCAGCGCACGAAGACGAACGCCCGTACGCGCAAGGGTCCGAAGCGGACCGTCGCGGGCAAGAAGAAGGCCCGGTAACGGCCAGCGCACCGCTGAGAGACCTCAAGGAGAGAAACGCAGATGCCCCCCAAGTCCCGCACGACCGGCGCCTCCCGCAAGGGCCGCCGGAAGGAAAAGAAGAATGTTGCCCATGGCAACGCCTACATCAAGTCGACCTTCAACAACACGATCGTGTCCATCACGGACCCGACCGGCGCCGTGATCGCCTGGGCCTCCTCCGGGCAGGTCGGCTTCAAGGGCTCGCGGAAGTCGACGCCCTTCGCCGCGCAGCTCGCTGCCGAGGCCGCGGCCAGGCGCGCGCAGGAGCACGGCATGAAGAAGGTCGACGTCTTCGTCAAGGGCCCCGGCTCGGGCCGTGAGACGGCGATCCGTTCCCTGCAGGCCACCGGCCTCGAGGTCGGGTCAATCTCCGATGTGACGCCGCAGGCGCACAACGGCTGCCGTCCCCCCAAGCGCCGCCGCGTCTGACCGAACCACCGGATCGTCGAGTTCCCCCGGGCTGATGCCCGGGGCCAACGCCCGCGTCATATGGCGGATGCAGGCTGAAAGGAAGAGACCGTGCTCATCGCACAACGCCCCACCCTGACCGAGGACGTCGTCGCCGACCACCGTTCCCGGTTCATCATCGAGCCCCTCGAGCCCGGGTTCGGGTACACGCTCGGTAACTCCATGCGTCGCACGCTGCTCTCGTCCATCCCGGGCGCGGCGGTGACCTCCATCCGGATCGACGGGGTGCTCCACGAGTTCTCCACCGTCCCCGGGGTGAAGGAGGACGTCGCGGAGATCATCCTGAACATCAAGAACATCGTCGTCTCCTCGGAGCACGACGAGCCCGTGGTGATGTACCTCCGCAAGCAGGGGCCCGGTACAGTCACCGCGGGGGACATCACTCCTCCTGCGGGCGTCGAGGTCCACAACCCGGAGCTGCACATCGCGACCATCAACGCGAAGGGCAAGCTCGAGGTGGAACTCACCGTCGAGCGCGGCCGGGGGTACGTCTCCGCCGTCCAGAACAAGGCCGTGGACGCCGAGATCGGGCGGATCCCCGTGGACTCCATCTACTCGCCGGTCCTCAAGGTGACCTACAAGGTCGAGGCGACCCGCGTGGAGCAGCGCACCGACTTCGACCGGCTCATCATCGACGTCGAGACGAAGCCGGCGATCGCGCCGCGCGACGCCCTGGCCTCGGCCGGCAAGACCCTGGTGGAGCTGTTCGGCCTCGCCCGGGAGCTGAACGTCGAGGCCGAGGGCATCGAGATCGGCCCCTCGCCCTCCGACGCGGCACTCGCCCAGGACCTCGCCCTGCCCATCGAGGACCTCGGACTGCTCTCCCGGTCGTACAACTGCCTGAAGCGTGAGGGCATCCACACGGTGGGTGAGCTCGTCGCGCGGTCCGAGGCGGACCTGCTGGACATCCGCAACTTCGGCGCGAAGTCCATCACCGAGATCAAGGAGAAGCTGACCGGCCTCGGGCTGTCCCTCAAGGACTCGCCGGCCGACTTCGACCCGACGATGCACTTCGGCGGCGACATCGACTACGACGGCGACGTCCAGTTCAGCGACGAGCGCTGAGTTCCAGAAGGAGAGATCACATGCCCACCCCGTCCAAGGGTCCCCGGCTCGGCGGCAGCGCGGCCCACGAGCGCCTCATGCTGGCGAACCTCGCCACCGCATTGTTCGAGCACAAGGCGATCACCACGACCGAGCACCGCGCCAAGCGCGTGCAGCCGCTGGCCGAGAAGCTCGTCAGCAAGGCGAAGCGTGGTGACCTGCACGCGCGCCGCACGGTGATGCAGACGATCCGGCGCAAGGACGTCGTCGCGGAGCTCTTCGAGGAACTCGCCCCGAAGTTCGCCGGCCGTGAGGGCGGCTACACCCGCATCACGAAGCTGCCACCCCGCAAGGGCGACAACGCGCCGATGGCGCTCATCGAGCTCGTCCTCGAGCCCGTGAAGGCCAAGAAGTCCGCCTCGAAGAAGGCCGCCCCCAAGAAGGCCGCCCCCAAGGCGGAGCCCCCGGCAGCCGAGGAGCCGGTCGTTGAGGCCGAGCCGGTCGTTGAGGCCGAGCCGGTCGTTGAGGCCGAGCCGGTCGTTGAGGCTGACGCGGTTGTCGAGACCGAGGTGGCCGCCGAGCCCGGCGAGGCCAAGTAGCGACACGAATGGGGCCCCTCCGGGGGCCCCATTCGTACGTCCCGGAGTTCCTCAGTCCTGCCGGACCATGTCCCACGCCCGGACCCCGCCCAGGATTCCGGCTGCGTTGTTCGCCAGGACTGTCCGCTCACCCAGGCGCGCCACGGTCGAGGGCGTCAGGCGCCGGGCGTTCCCGCCCCCGATGTAGAGGCGGTCCCAGAGGTACACCGGGCGGAACGAGTCGACGACCTTGCGCACGCGCCGAGACCAGTGCGCGTCGCCGAGCCGGATCCGCTCGTGCTCTCCGAGGTACTCGTCGAAGGTGAGACCCCACTTGACCGTCCCCTGGGACAGCTCGGCGTGGGGGGCGAGCACACCTGCGTCGAAGATGGCGTTTCCCAGACCGGTGCCCAGCGTGATGACCATCTCCAGGCCGACGCCGGTCACGAGTCCGCACCCGTGCACCTCGGCATCGTTCAGCACGAGTACCGGCAGCCGCAGCGCCTCGCCGACGGCCGCGCGCATGTCGTAGCCCGACCACGCCGCCACCAGCTCCGGTACCACACGTGTCCGGGGACCCGCCTTGCAGACGTAGTGCGGCGTCGCCACCACGACGCCGTGCCGGATCATCCCCGGCATGCCGACCGTGACGCGCTCGGCCCGGGGCAGCTGCTCGGCCAGCGACCGGATGATGGACACCAGGCGCGTCGGCGGGAGCGGGTAAGGGGTGGTGGCCCGCACGGGCTGCGCGTGGAGCGTCCCTGCCGAGTCCAGGACCGATGCCTTGATCCCGCCGCCCCCGCAGTCGATCGCGAGCGTGGTGTGCATACCTGACGCTAACGCACGCGACCCTGGGGACGAGCTCTCCGTACGGTGTGGTTGCATGGCTCCATGCCCGTTCGCCTTCGCATCGACTGTGCCTATGACGGAGCGGCCTTCGCCGGGTGGGCCCGCCAACCCGGGCTGGTCACGGTCCAGGGGGTGCTGGAGGACGCGATCGGCACCCTCGCACGGGTGCCACGGCCGCGCCTGACCGTCGCTGGCCGCACGGACGCCGGCGTCCACGCCCGTGGACAGGTGGCGCACGTCGACCTCCCGGTGGGGGCCTTCACGACGGCGCCCGGCCGCTCCGCCCGCCCGCCGGGGGACGCGTTCGTCCAGCGCGTGAACGCGATCCTGGCCCGTGACCGGGGGACCAGGCAGCCGGACGTGGTCGTCACCGCGGTCGGGGTCGCGCCCCCCGGGTTCGACGCGAGGTTCTCCGCGCTCTGGCGGTGCTACCGCTACCGGATCGTCGACTCCCCGGAAGCCCGCGATCCGTTGCTGCGCGGCCACACCCTGTGGCATCCCCGTCCCCTCGACACCGCGGCCATGGCCCGCGCGGTCGCGCACCTGGTCGGCGAGCACGACTTCCTGTCCTTCTGCCGGCCACGTCCGGGGGCGACCACCGTGCGGAGGCTCCTGGCGGCGTCAGTGACGCGCACGGACGGCGTGGTCACGGTCGAACTGCGCGCGGATGCCTTCTGCCACTCGATGGTCCGGGCCATCGTGGGCACTCTCGTGCCTGTCGGCGAGGGTCGTCGTGAGCCGGAGTGGATGGGCGAGGTCCTCCGGGGCCGGCACCACGGTCACTTCCTCGTCGCGTCCCCGCACGGGCTCACCCTCGAGGAGGTGGGGTATCCGGACGCCGCGGACCTGGCGGCCCGTGCCGCGCTCACCAGGGCGGTCCGTCCTCAGCCCTCGTCCTCCTCGGCGTCGAACACGAACTCGCCGGAGTCGTCGTCGCGGTCGGCGATCTCGTCGTCGCCATCCTCCGCGTACTCGTCGCCCTCGTCCTCGACGTCGGAGGTGAACTCGGAGTAGTCCTCCTCGACGTAGGCCTCGTCGTCGAGCAGGTGCATGGCCGCCTCCTCGGCGCCGACGTCGGCGCGCGCCGGGCCCTCGGCGCGGGCGAGGATGTCCTGCTCCTCACCGACGTCGTCCTCCGGCCCCTCGTCGGGTTCGGACACGAGCGGGCCGACGGCGTCGGGCTGGCGGTCGTACGGCACCTCGCGATCGGTGTCGGGCACCTCGCGGGCCAAGCGCTCATCGAGACTCTCGGGCCGCCCGTCGGAGAGATAGGTGTGCTTCGCGAGGAAGTCGGAGTCGATGTCGCTCATGGCTCGATTCTGCCATTGTGAGCGACGTCACGCGTGGCGATGACCCCCTGCGATCCGCTTCACAACGGCACGCTTTGACCAGCCGCGACGGCTGGCATTATCGTTGGATGTCGTTGTGATGCTGCCTGGTGTCTCCCACTCGCCGGCACGAGTTGCACAACAGCCGCGAGATTTGCCCATCTGACCTGCCTCCAGCCATACGGCGGGTCGTCACACGAAAAGGCTCAGCCAGTGCGTACGTACTCACCCAAGCCGGGGGACATCGAGAAGAAGTGGTATGTCATTGACGCCACCGATGTCGTGCTCGGTCGCCTGGCGGCCCAGGCCGCCACACTGCTCCGTGGGAAGCACAAGCCCATCTTCGCGCCCCACATGGACACCGGCGACTTCGTCGTCGTCGTCAACGCCGCGAAGGTCGCCCTCACCGGCTCCAAGGCCGAGAAGAAGATGGCCTACCGCCACTCCGGATACCCGGGTGGCCTCAAGTCGGTGAGCTACTCAAAGCTCCTCGCCACCCGCCCGGAGCGGGCGATCGAGAAGGCCGTCGCGGGGATGCTCCCCAAGAACTCGCTGGGCCGCGCCCAGCTCCGCAAGCTGAAGGTGTACGCGGGTCCGGAGCACCCGCACGCGGCGCAGAAGCCGCAGCCCTTCGAAATCACCCAGGTGGCCCAGTAGCCCGCCTGACGAGCAAGACCAAGGAGAAGCGTGGCCGACACCACTGCAGAGATTCTGGAGGACGAGGAGCTCTCGAGCTTCACCTCTGAGACCCCCGTTCCCGTTGCCACCCACGGACAGTCGCTCACCGCCCCCGGCGGCGGCACCGGCCGTCGCAAGGAGGCGGTCGCCCGCGTCCGGCTCGTCCCCGGAACCGGTGAGTGGACCATCAACGGGCGTACCCTCGAGGACTACTTCCCCAACAAGCTGCACCAGCAGCTCGTGAACTCGCCCTTCGTGCTGCTCGGCCTCGAGCAGCGCTTCGACGTCATCGCGCGGATCCACGGCGGCGGCGTCTCGGGCCAGGCCGGCGCGCTGCGTCTCGGCATCGCCCGGGCCCTCAACGAGATCGACACGGAGGCCAACCGGCAGACCCTGAAGAAGGCCGGCTTCCTCACCCGCGACGCCCGCGCGATCGAGCGCAAGAAGGCCGGGCTCAAGAAGGCCCGCAAGGCACCGCAGTACTCGAAGCGCTGACACGCCACGAGACGATGCCCCAACGCACCCGCGGTGGGGCATCGCGCGTCTCCGTGGTCCGGTGGTCTCGTCCTGCTGCGAAGTCGTGGGTAGCATCGGCTCAGGAGGACGCGATGGGACTGGCATGGACCTGCTGAACTCCGTCACGGACGCGGTGCTCTCCTGGGCGGACACCCCGTGGCTCCTCCTGGCGATCGCCGTCCTCGCGACCATCGACGGGTTCTTCCCGCCGCTGCCGTCGGAGTCGGTGGTCATCGCCGCCGCGGTGCTCATCACGGCCGGATCCGGCCCCTCACCATGGCTCCTCGTCCTCGCGGCCGCCCTCGGGGCGTTCACCGGGGACGTCATCGCCTACCACATCGGCATGCTCCTGCCGCTGGACCGCATCCCGTTCCTGAACAACGCTCGCGGGGTCCGGATGCTCGCATGGGCGGAGTCCGCCCTGGAACGGCGCGCCACCGTGCTCATCATGTCCGCGCGTTTCATCCCGGTCGGGCGGGTGGCGGTGAACATGACCGCGGGTGCCGTGCGGTTCCCCCGTCCGCGCTTCGTGCTCACGGCCGCGGCGGCGTCGGTGGTGTGGGGCGCGTACTCGACGACGATCGGGTTGCTCGCCGGCCACTACTTCGAGTCCCATCCCTTCGTCGCGGTCGCGGGCGGGGTGGTGATCGGCATGGCCCTCGGCTTCGGCTTCGACGCGTTCCTCAAGTCCCTCAACGGCTGGCTCCTCGCCCGGGCGGCACGGCGCGGGGAGATGACGCGCGTGGCCGAGGCGTTGCAGCGCGCGGCAGCGCCCCCGGAGGTCGTGCACCTCTCCGAGGGAGAGCGTCCGCCGGAGGACCACCACCCGCGGCGCCGGGAACGAGCGGACGCCGGCCCGGCGGCGGCGGCCGACGTCCGCGCCGTCGACGACGCCGCCTCCTCCCGCCCCGACGGCGGCTAGAGCTTCCGCAGCCTCATCCGCCGCATTCGGTGGGACCCGTCCTTGGTGAGGACGAGGGTGGCGCGGCCACGCGTCGGCGCGATGTTGGTGAGCAGGTTCGGCGCGTTGATCGTGTCCCAGATGTGCGAGGCGGTCTGGATCGCCTCCTCGCGGCTCAGCGACGCGTACTTGCGGAAGTAGGACCGCTCGTGCTGGAACGCGGTCTCCTTGAGTGTGAGGAACCGCTGGATGTACCACTGCTTGACGTCCTCGGGCCGGGCGTCGACGTAGATCGAGAAGTCGAAGAAGTCGGAGACCACGAGTGGGGTGTGGGCGCCCGCCCGCGCGGGCTGCAGGACGTTCAGGCCCTCGACGATGAGCACGTCCGGGTTGCGGACCTCGATGCAGCGTCCGGGGACGATGTCGTAGGTGAGGTGCGAGTAGACGGGGGCGCGCACCACCGGAGCGCCCGACTTCACCGCCTCGATGAAGCGGAGCATGGCGCGCCGGTCGAAGGACTCGGGGAACCCCTTGCGTCCCATGAGCCCACGCCGCTCCAGCTCGGCGTTCGGATAGAGGAACCCGTCAGTCGTCACCAGTGCGACGCTGGGGGTCTCCGGGAAGCGGCTGAGCAGCTCGCGCAGCAGGCGGGACGTCGAGGACTTCCCGACCGCCACCGAACCGGCCACCCCGACCACGTAGGGTGTGCGCGCCGCGATGCCGCGCAGGAAGGCGCCGGTGGCGTGGTGGAGGCCCCGGGTCGCGGCGACGTACATCTGGAGGAGGGAGGAGAGGGGACGGTAGACGGCATCCACCTCGGCGAGGTCGATGGGGTCACCGAGTCCGCGCAGCCTCACGACGTCGTCGTTCGTCAGCGGCAGGGGCGCCGAGGCCGCCAACTCGCTCCACTGTGCGCGATCGAAGTCGACGAACGGGGTTTGCGGCGCCTCGGACACCTGTCGATTGTGACATCCCGTGCGCGCCCGAGCGCTGGAACTAGACTGGCCCGCATGTGCGGAATCGTCGGGTACGTGGGTCGCGGGGAGCCGTCAGGGCGCCCCCTGGACGTCGTGATGGAGGGCCTGGGTCGGCTGGAGTACCGCGGGTACGACTCCGCGGGCGTGGCCCTGGTGACCCCCCAGGGTCTCCAGTGGGCGAAGCGGGCGGGCAAGCTCACGAATCTCTCCCAGGCGCTGGAGCGGCGGCCACCGGCGCCCGCGACGGCCGCCATCGGCCACACCCGCTGGGCCACGCACGGTGCGCCCACGGACGTCAACGCCCACCCCCACATCTCGCAGGACGGCAAGCTCGCCCTGATCCACAACGGGATCATCGAGAACTTCAACACCCTGAAGGAGGAGCTCCTCGCCGACGGCGTCTCGTTCCTCTCGGAGACGGATACCGAGGTCGCGGCCCACCTGCTCTCGCGGGCCTTCGACAGGCTCGGCGACCTGACCGAGGCCATGCGCGCGGTCACGCGCGAGCTCGAGGGCGCCTTCACGCTCCTCGCGGTGCACGCCGACATGCCACGCACCGTCGTCGGGGCCCGCCGGAACTCGCCCCTCGTGGTCGGGCTCGGGGACGGCGAGAACTTCCTCGGATCGGACGTCGCGGCCTTCATCTCGCACACCCGCTCCGCGCTCGAACTGGGCCAGGACCAGATCGTCACCATCACCCCGGACTCGGTGGAGGTCATCGACGGTGACGGGGTGCCCGTCGAGGTCAAGGCCTTCACCGTCGACTGGGACGCGTCGGCGGCCGTCAAGGGCGGCTTCCGGACCTTCATGGAGAAGGAGATCCACGAGCAGCCGAAGGCCGTGGCGGACACCCTGCTGGGGCGGACGACCGTCGGCGGCCACCTCACGCTCGACGAGCTGCGAATCGACGAGGTCGTGCTGCGCTCGGTCGACAAGATCGTGGTCATCGCGTGCGGGACCGCGGCGTACGCCGGCCATGTCGCCAAGTACGCCATCGAGCACTGGTGCCGGATCCCGGTCGAGGTCGAGCTCGCCCACGAGTTCCGCTACCGCGACCCGGTGGTCAACGAGAAGACCCTCGTGGTGGCGATCAGCCAGTCCGGCGAGACGATGGACACCATCATGGCGGTGCGGCACGCCCGCGAGCAGGGCTCCAAGGTGCTCGCCGTGGTCAACACCCACGGGTCGACGATCCCGCGCGAGTCCGACGCCGTCCTCTACACGCACGCCGGGCCCGAGGTGGCGGTCGCGTCCACCAAGGCGTTCCTCGCCCAGATCACCGCCTGCTACCTGCTGGGGCTGTACCTCGCGCAGCTGCGCGGCAACATGTACCAGGACGAGATCGGCCGCATCCTGGCCGAGCTCGCCCTCATGCCCGAGCGGATCCAGCGGGTCGTCGACAACGAGGAGCAGGTGCGGAAGCTCGCGCACTCGATGAAGGACGTCACCAGCGTCCTCTTCCTCGGCCGGCACGTCGGATTCCCGGTGGCGATGGAGGGGGCGCTGAAGCTGAAGGAACTCGCCTACATCCACGCCGAGGGCTTCGCCGCCGGCGAGCTGAAGCACGGGCCCATCGCCCTCGTCGACGTCGGCACCCCGGTCTTCGTGATCGTCCCGTCGCCCCGCGGGCGGGACCACCTCCACGCGAAGGTCGTCTCCAACATCCAGGAGGTCCGCGCGCGGGGGGCGCGCACCCTCGTGATCGCGGAGGACGGCGACGCGGCGGTGGAGCCGTTCGCCGACGTCGTCATCCGTGTCCCGCAGACCCCCACGCTCCTGGCGCCGCTCGTGACGGTCGTGCCACTGCAGATCTTCGCGTGCGAACTCGCCGCCGCGAAGGGCCTCGATGTGGACCAGCCGCGCAACCTCGCCAAGTCGGTGACGGTCGAGTAGATGGTCCGGGCGATCGGCGTCGACGTCGCGGACGTCGCGCGGCTTGCGGCGGCCCTCGAACGCGTGCCTCGCCTGCGCGAGAGGCTCTTCACTCCGGGGGAGCGTGACCTGCCGGTCCGGTCGCTCGCCGCGCGGTTCGCCGCCAAGGAGGCGGTCGCCAAGGCGCTCGGTTCTCCCGGCGGCATGAGCTGGCAGGACTGCGAGGTGGTGCGGGAGCCGAGCGGGGCGCCCCGGCTCGTGGTGCGGGGCACGGTGGCGGCCGCCGCAGCCGCGTGTGGCATCTCGGTGTGGCACCTGTCCCTGAGCCATGACGGTCCGGTGGCGGTGGCGATGGTGGTGGCCGAATGATCCATGGATGGGGTACGGACGCGATCCGGCGCGCGGAGGAGCCACTGCTCGCAGCCGGCGTGCCACTGATGCGGCACGCCGCGCGCGCTGTGGCCACCACGGTGGTGCGGGAGATCCGCGCCCGTGGCCAGCGCGTCCCCGGATCGGTGGTGCTCGTGCTCGTCGGCGGGGGCAACAACGGGGGCGACGCCCTGTGGGCTGCCGCCGACCTCGCTCGCCGCGGTGTGCGGGCGCTGGTGGCGCTGTGCGCGGCCACCGTGCACGCCGAGGGACTCGCGGCGGCGTCGGCCGCCGGAGCCCGGGTCGTCCGGATCGTGCCCGGCGACGGGGGAGGCGCGGACCTCGCCTCCCTCGTCACCCTCGCGCGTGCGGCAGGGGTGTGGATCGACGGTCTCGCCGGCATCGGGCTGCGGGGTGCGCTGCGTGACCCGCTCGCGCGCGTCGTCGCGACACTCGAGGCCGAGCGCGCCGAGGCGCCTGACGAGCCCGTGGTGATCGCGGTGGACGTCCCGTCGGGGCTGGGCGACACGGGCGGCGTACCCGGGCCGGTGCTCCGCGCCGATGTCACCGTCACCATGGGAGGCGCGAAGTCCCCGCTCCTTCTGCCGCCCGCGTGCCTTCTCGCCGGGGAGCTCGAGGTCGTGGACCTCGGACTGCCACTCTCCCCCGCTGAGGCGCGCGTCGCACGGCTCGGCGCGGCGGACGTCGCGGACCTCTATCCGTTCCCGCGGCGTGAGGACCACAAGTACAGCCGGGGTGTCGTCGGGGTGTGGGCCGGGAGCGCGCCCTATCCCGGCGCGGCGCACCTCGCGTGTGCCGGGGCGCTCGCCGTCGGCCCAGGAATGGTGCGCTACCTGGGGACGGTCGCCTCGGTGCGGGAGCGGCACCCCGAGGTGGTGGGCGCCCCGGGTCGGATCCAGGCGGCGCTGGTGGGGCCCGGGATCGCCGGGGCCACCGCCGCGCGCGCCGCGTTCGGCGAGGCACGCGAGCCGGAGGTCCCCCTCGTGGTCGACGCCGGCGCGCTGGGCGTGCTGGCCGCGCAGGATCCGCCGCGACTGTGCGTCGCCACCCCCCACGCGGGCGAACTGGCGGGACTCCTCGGCACCAGCCGCGCCGAGGTCGAGTCCGACCCGGCCGCCGCGGCGACGGCGTGGGCCACCGAACGCGGCGTCGTCGTCCTCCTCAAGGGGCCGGTGACCGTGGTGGCCGCACCGGATGGCGCCCTGTTCTCGCAGGGTGGCTCCACGCCGTGGCTTGCCACCGCGGGCTCCGGGGACGTCCTCGCCGGTGTGCTCGCCGGGCTGCTGGCGATGGTTGAGGCCCGCGCCGAGGAGGAGGCGCGGGAGCTCGACCCCCGGGAGGTGGCCCGCACCGCGGCGGCCGCGGCGTGGCTGCACTCGCGCGCCGCGCTCCGGGCTGTGGGTCTTCGGGCCCCCGAGCCGGGCGGGCCCGGCGCCGGTGGGCCGCTGCAGGCGCATCGAATCGCGGACAGGGTGCCCACCGTGATCGCGGGGCTGCCTCGCTGATCCGTCGCCGCGAGTGATGGGACAATGTGCACCATGCAGTACCCGGCCCGTGCCGTCGTGAACCTGGCCGCCGTGCGCGCCAATGTGGCGAACCTGCGCGGTCGCACGGACGCCGCCGTCATGGCCGTCGTCAAGGCCGATGGCTACGGCCACGGCGGTCTCGCCGTCGCGCAGGCGGCGCTCGAGGCGGGCGCCACGTGGCTCGGCATCGCGCAACTCCAGGAGGCGCTGGCGGTACGGCCCATGCTCCCGGACGTGCGGATGCTGTGCTGGCTGTGGTCTCCCTCGGCGGACGTCCGGCCGGCGGTCAGGGCCGGCATCGACCTGGCGGTCACCGCGCCATGGGTGGTCGATCACGTGGCGGACGCGGCCGCGGACGTGGGTGTGCGGGCGCGGGTCCACCTCAAGGTCGATACCGGGATGGCGCGCGGCGGCGTCCGGCCAGAGGCCTGGGAGGACTTCGTCCGGCAGTCGCTCCGCCGGCCGGAACTCGAGATCGCCGGCATCTGGTCCCACCTCGCGCGGGCCGACGAGGTGGAGGAGCCCACCACCGCGCGACAGCTCGACCTCTTCACCGACGCCCTCGCCGCTGCGGCGCGTCTCGGCGTGCACCCGGAGGTCCGCCACCTGGCGGCCTCCGCCGGCGTCCTCTGGCATCCCGCCACCCACTTCGACCTCGTCCGCCCGGGCGTGAGCGTCTACGGGATGGTGCCGGACGGCTCCGATCCCGCGCCGCTCGGGCTGGTGCCCGCGATGCGGCTCGAGGCGGAGCTCGTCAACGTCAAACGGGTCCCGGCCGGGACGCCCGTGTCCTACGGCCACACCGCCGTCGTGGGGCCGACCACCGTGGGGGTGGTCCCCCTCGGCTACGCCGACGGGATCCCGCGCCAGGCCTCGAACCGCGCCTTCGTCACGGTGAACGGGCGGCGGGCGGACGTGGTGGGCCGCATCTGCATGGACCAGTTCCTGGTCGACCTCGGCCCGGAGAGCGACGCCGTGCCCGGCGACCGGGTGCGCCTCTGGGGTCCCCTGCCCGGCGACGCCGGCGAGCGCCCCACCGCGGAGTCCTGGGCCCGCGCCGCGGACACCATCAACTACACCATCACGACACAGGTCGGGACCCGGGTCCCGCGCGTCCACGTGGAGGAGACATGGAGCTAGTGCTCACGAGCCCCGAGGCGACCCGCGCGCTGGGGGAGCGGCTCGCCCACCTCCTCCAGGCCGGTGACCTGGTCCTGGTCCACGGCGAGCTGGGGGCGGGGAAGACCACCCTCACGCAGGGCATCGGGGCCGGCCTCGGGGTGCGGGGACACGTGGCCTCGCCCACCTTCATCATCGCCCGCACCCATCGCGCCACCGGCGACCGCCCGGGACTCGTCCACGTGGACGCCTACCGGCTGCGGTCGCTGGACGAACTCGAGGCCCTCGACCTCGACACCTCACTCGACGCGTCCGTCACCGTCGTCGAGTGGGGGCAGGGACTCGCGGAGGTGCTCAGCGAGGACCGGCTCGAGGTCTCGATCACGCGGCCCCACGGCGGTCTCACCGACGTCGCGGGCCTCGTCGACGACGGCGCCCGGCAGGTCCGCGTCGTCGCGCACGGACCGCGCTGGCGCGGGGTCGACCTCGAGGTGCTGCGGGGGGATTCGTGAGGTTCGGCGCGCTCGTGGCCGCGGCCGCGACCGTCCTCCTGTCCGCCGGCTCCGCCGCCGCGGACGTGCCGCCGGTGCCCGGGCCGGTCACCGCGTGGCTCGAGACCGAGGGTCGTCTCGCGGTGCTCACCTCGACCTCCCCGCTGACCGCGGAGCAGCTCGACGCCGTCGCCATCGGCCCGGCGACCAACGTGCAGACGTGGTCGGAGGACTACGCGGCTGGGGAGGCCTGGGACGTGGCTGCCGTACCGACCGACGAGTGGGCCGCACCCGTGCTCCTGGAGGAGCGCGGCGTCGGCGCGATCGTCGTCACCGAGGACGACTCCGGCGCGGTGTCCGGCAACCGTGTCCTGTGGAACGCGGACCTCGGTGCTGACCTCGCGGCGTTCCGCGCGACGACCTTCATCCTCGACGACGCGACGGGCGGCTGGTTCCGCCTCGGCGGCGACATCCTCACGCCTGTCACCGAGGAGGCCCGCGACGTGCTCGCCGGCAGCATCGACATCACCGAGTACCAGCGGTACCTGGTGGCGCGGCTCGGAGGCGGCGGGGAGGAACCCGAGTCGCCCGTCCAGCCTGAGCCCGCCAACCTGTCCCCGGTGCTGGTCGCGGCCGGCGCGCTCGGGGCACTTCTCGTTCTCGTGGGCGTCACCGTGTGGGTGCGCCGACCCGATGACCTGGAGGACTGACGTGAACCTTCTCTGCATCGACACCTCCGAGGGCACGCAAGTGGCCCTCGTGGGCCCCGGCGGCGTTCGGCGGGCGGGGGATCCGGACAGCCGTGCCCACGCCGAGCACCTCGCCCGCCTCCTCGCCGAGGTCGTGGATGACCAGCGGGTGGAGGGGGTCGTGGTGGGGACCGGGCCCGCGCCGTTCACCGGATTGCGCGTCGGTCTCGTGACGGCCCAGGTGTTCGCCCTCGCGCGGCGTCTCCCTGTCCACGGTGTCCCGTCCCTGGCGGTGCGGGCCCGCCAGTCGCTCGACGCGGTCGGGGCCGCCCGCGTCACGGTCGTGACCGATGCACGCCGGCGGGAGGTCTACAGCGGCACCTTCGCGCCAGCCGGACCGGACGACGTGCGCCTGGAGGACGAGTTCACGGTGGCGTACCCGGGTGACGTCGTCGTGCCGGAGGACAGCGTGCTGGTGGGGCCGGGGACACAGCTGTACCCCGAGGCCCTGGCCGGAACCGACCTCCCCCTGGACATCGCGGTGGCCGCGCGGCTCGTGCGCGCCCGCCTCGCGGCCGGGGTGCCGATGCCGACGACCCCGCTCTACCTGCGGCGCCCCGACGTCCACCTGCCCGGCGGACGGAAACGTGCCACCCACTGACGGCGCCTGCCGGCCGCTGGAGCCCGCGGACCTCGCGCGGGTCCTGGAACTCGAGCCGGTGCTGTTCGGCCGCGAGGCGTGGACGCGGGGGATGTACCGCGAGGAACTCGCGAGCCCCACACGCGCCTACCGTGCGATCGACGACGGCGGGCGGCTCGTGGCGTGGGGCGGAGTCCTCCTCGGCGAGACGGCACAGATCCTGACACTCGGAGTCGACCCGGACCACCAGCGGCGCGGACTCGGCTCCCGGCTGCTCCGGGACCTGCTCGCGATCGCGGCGGACCACGGGGCGCGCGAGGTGCTCCTCGAGGTGCGGGCGTCGGACGACGGCGCCCAGCGGCTCTACCTCCGGCACGGATTCCTCCCCATCGGGAGGCGGAGGAACTACTACCAGCTGATCGGCGAGGACGCCGTCGTGATGCGCCGCGTCATCGCCGGACCCCCACCTCAGGACGAACAGGCGGGACCAAAGGACTCGGTGGGGCCCTGATCTGCTCCTAGGATCAGCCCTGTGGCCCAGACGACCCTGACTCGCAGCACTCGCGCCCGTGAAACCACGGTCGCCATGAAGATCCTCATGGCGGTCACCGGCGTGATCTTCGTCCTCTTCGTGCTGATGCACATGTACGGCAACCTCAAGATGTTCGCCGGTCCCGAGGCCTACAACGGGTACGCGGAGCACCTGCGGGAGTTCGGCGAGCCGATCCTGCCCCGTGAAGGCCTCCTCTGGATCCTGCGCGTGGCGCTCTTCACCTCGGTGGTCGTCCACGGCTACTCGGCGTTCTCGCTGTGGAACCGGGCGCGCAAGGCACGCGGCACCCCGTACGTCAACAAGCACCCGATCGCCACCTCCTACGCCGTCCGGACGATGCGCTGGGGCGGGGTGATCATCCTGGCGTTCGTCGTGTTCCACCTGCTGCACTTCACCACGCTCCACATCGAGATCGGCGGTGACTACCAGGCGCTCTCGCCCTATGAGCGCATGATCGTCTCGTTCGAGTTCTGGTGGCTGTGGCTGGCGTACCTCGTGGTGATGGTGACCCTCGCGTTCCACGTGCGCCACGGCGTCTGGTCCTCCCTCGCCACGTTCGGCGCGAACAAGAAGCGGCGCGAACGGGCGATCAACCTGGTGGCCATCCTCGCCGCCCTCCTGCTCGTGGTGGGCTTCATGCTCCCGCCGACGGCGATCCTGCTCGACTTCATCAACTGACCGAGGCGCACCATGACAGAGACTCTCATCGCCGGCCTCTACCGCGAGGGCGCGACGATCGCCGACACCACCGCACCCACGGGACCCATCGCGGAGCGGTGGTCCACGCGCAAGTTCCAGGTCAAGCTGGTGAACCCGGCCAACCGCCGCAAGCTCTCGGTGATCGTGGTCGGGACCGGCCTCGCGGGCGGCGCCGCCGCCGCCACTCTCGGTGAACTGGGCTACCAGGTCAAGGCCTTCTGCTACCAGGACTCGCCCCGGCGCGCGCACTCAATCGCCGCCCAGGGCGGGATCAACGCCGCGAAGAACTACAAGAACGACAACGACTCGACGTACCGCCTGTTCTACGACACCGTCAAGGGCGGCGACTTCCGTGCCCGCGAGTCGAACGTGTACCGGCTCGCCGAGGTCTCGGCCGCCATCATCGACCAGTGCGTCGCACAGGGGGTGCCCTTCGCCCGCGAGTACGGCGGCATGCTCGACAACCGCTCGTTCGGCGGCGTGCAGGTCTCCCGCACCTTCTACGCCCGCGGACAGACCGGCCAGCAGCTGCTCATCGGCGCCTACCAGGCCCTCCAGCGCCAGATCGCCGAGAAGACCGTCGCCATGTACAGCCGGCACGAGATGGTCGACCTGATCGTCGCCGACGGGCGAGCCCGCGGGATCATTGCCCGGGACATGGTGACCGGCGAGGTCGAGACGCACCTCGCCGACGCCGTCGTCCTCGCGACCGGTGGCTACGGGAACGTCTTCTTCCTCTCGACGAACGCGATGGGGTGTAACGTCACCGCGGCGTGGCGTGCCCACCGCAAGGGCGCCTACTTCGGCAATCCCTGCTTCACGCAGATCCACCCCACCTGCATCCCCGTCTCGGGTGACTACCAGTCGAAGCTCACCCTGATGAGCGAGTCGCTGCGGAACGACGGCCGTATCTGGGTGCCGAAGGACGCGGCGGACTGCGGCAAGGACCCCCGCGCCATCCCGGAGGAGGCGCGCGACTACTACCTCGAGCGGAAGTACCCGGCGTTCGGGAACCTCGTGCCTCGCGACATCGCCTCCCGCGCCGCGAAGCAGGTGTGCGACGAGGGACGCGGGGTGGGCCCGGGTGGCCTCGGGGTCTACCTGGACTTCGCGGACGCCATCGCGCGCATGGGCGCGGCGGCGATCTCCGCGAAGTACGGCAACCTCTTCGACATGTACCAGCGGATCACGGGGGAGAACCCCTACGAGGTGCCGATGCGCATCTTCCCGGCGGTGCACTACACCATGGGTGGGTTGTGGGTGGACTACGACCTGCAGTCCACCATCCCCGGGTTGTTCGTGACCGGCGAGGCCAACTTCTCGGACCACGGCGCGAACCGGCTCGGGGCGTCCGCGCTCATGCAGGGTCTGGCGGACGGCTACTACGTCCTGCCCGGCACGATCTCGAACTACCTCGCCGACGGTCCGTTCCCGAAGCTCGATGAGGACCACCCCGACGTGCTCGAGGCGAAGGAAGCCGTCCAGGGCAGGATCGACACGCTCCTCGCGCTCGACGGCACCCGCTCGGTGGACCACTTCCACAAGCGCCTCGGCCACATCATGTGGGAGAAGTGCGGCATGGAACGCACCGAGGAAGGGCTCCGCGAGGCGATCGACGAGATCCGGGAGCTCCGGGACGAGTTCTGGCGCGACCTCAAGATCGTCAGCAAGGCGACCGACCTGAACCAGGAGCTCGAACGGGCGGGACGCGTCGCCGACTTCCTCGAACTCGGCGAGCTGATGTGCATCGACGCCCTGCACCGGCGGGAATCGTGCGGCGGCCATTTCCGTGCCGAGTCCCAGACGGAGGACGGCGAGGCGTTGCGCCATGACGAGGAGTACGCCTACGTCGCCGCGTGGGAGTTCACCGGGACAGGGGCCCCACCCGTCCTCCACAAGGAGGACCTCGTGTACGAGTACGTCGAGATGAAGCAGCGGAGCTACAAGTGAAGATCAGCCTCAACGTCTGGCGCCAGTCGGGACCGCACGCGCCCGGCCGGATGGTCTCGTACCAGTTGGTGGGACTCTCGGACCACATGTCCTTCCTCGAGATGCTCGACGTCCTCAACGAGGAGCTGTTCGCACGGGGAGAGGAGCCGGTGGCGTTCGACTCCGACTGCCGTGAGGGCATCTGCGGCATGTGCGGGCTCGTCATCAACGGCGTGGCGCACGGCCCGGAACGGACCACCACCTGCCAGCTGCACATGCGGAGCTTCAGGGACGGCGACACCATCACGGTGGAACCGTGGCGGGCCCACGCGTTCCCCATCATCAAGGACCTCGTGGTGGACCGCAGCGCCCTCGACCGGATCATCGAGGCGGGCGGCTACATCTCGGTGAACACGGGGGCCGCGCCGGACGCGCACGCCGTGCCCGTGCCGAAGCCGGACGCCGACCGCGCGTTCGAGGCCGCGGCGTGCATCGGCTGCGGCGCGTGCGTGGCCGCCTGCCCGAACGCCTCCGCCATGCTCTTCACCGCCGCCAAGGTCACCCATCTCGGCATGCTGCCGCAGGGACAGCCGGAGCGGGACGCGCGCGTGGTGAGCATGCTGAACCAGCACGACGCCGAGGGCTTCGGCGGGTGCCAGAACATCGGTGAGTGTGCCGCGGTCTGCCCGAAGGAGATCCCCCTCGACGTCATCAGCCAGCTGAACCGCGACCTGTCGCGGTCATGGTGGCGCGGGCGCTGAGGGAACCGCCACCGCGAGCAGGCAGCCTAGAATGGCCCCTGTGCTGGAACCACTGGTGCTGGGGATCGAATCGACCTGCGACGAGACGGGCGTGGCGCTCGTCCGTGGCCGGACCCTGCTCGCCGACGTGACCGCGACCTCGATGGACGAGTTCGCCCGCTTCGGTGGGATCGTCCCGGAGATCGCGTCGCGTGCCCACCTCGAGTCCCTCATCCCGACCCTGACGGCCGCCCTCGACCGGGCCGGCGTGACGCTCGACGACGTGGACGCCGTCGCCGTCGCCGCGGGCCCCGGCCTCATCGGCTCGCTCACGGTGGGCACGGCCGCCGCGAAGGCCCTCGCGGTCGCCACCGGCAGGCCGGTCTACGGCGTCAACCACATCATCGGGCACGTGGCGGTCGACGAACTCGTGAACGGGCCCTTCCCGGAGTCGTTCATCGCGCTCGTGGTCTCCGGCGGCCACACCTCCCTGCTCGCGGTGGAGGACATCGCCACCGGGGTCACGGAACTCGGGTCCACCCTGGACGACGCCGCCGGGGAGGCCTTCGACAAGGTGGGGCGCCTCCTTGGCCTGCCCTACCCCGGCGGCCCCCACATCGACCGCCTCGCGCAGCAGGGGGACCGGGAGGCGATCCGGTTCCCGCGCGGCCTGACCGCCGGCAAGGACAAGGAGCGGCACCGCTACGAGTTCTCCTTCTCGGGCCTCAAGACCGCGGTGGCTCGCTACGTGGAGTCGCTCCAGGACGAGGGCACGCCCTTGCCAGCGGAGGACATCGCCGCCTCCTTCTCCGAGGCGGTGAACGACGTGCTGACGCGCAAGGCGTTCGAGGCCTGCCAGTCCCTCGGGGCCCGGACGCTCGTCATCGGGGGCGGCTTCTCGGCCAACTCGCGGCTGCGGGAGCTGGCCCGGGAGCGGGCGGCCGAGTACGGCATCGAGGTGCGCATCCCGCCGATCCGCTTCTGCACCGACAACGGCGCCATGATCGCCGCGCTCGGCTCTGCCCTGGTGCGCGCCGGCGTCGCCCCCTCACCTCTCGACTTCGCCAACGACTCCGGGATGTCGCTCAGCCAGACCCACGTCTGAGCGTCACGAGGGACGGCCCAGCTTCATCTCCGTGACGAGCTGGCGCACCACCGCCTCCATACTGCCGCCCTCCTGGTGGGCGCGATGCTGCCGCTGGTAGGAGGCGCCCTTCTCGAGGATCACGTGGACGAGCCGGAGTTCCCCGGCGCACCCGAGATCCTCCGCGACGGGTACGAGCTCCTCCACCATCCGCGCGACCGTGTCGGTGACCAGCTCCTCGTGCGCCGCGGCGTCCGTGATGAGGATGGCGTCCATCCCGTAACGAGCCGACCGCCACTTGTTCTCGGCCACGAACCACTGCGGCAGGCGGGGGAGGGGCTCGCCGGCGTCGTACAGCCGGGAGAAGTGCTCCACCAGGCAGTGGGTGAGGGCGGCCAGGGCCCGGAGCTCGGTGATGTTCGTGGGGGCGTCGCAGACGCGCACCTCGATGGTGCCGAGCAACGGCGACGGCCGGATGTCCCAGCGGACCTCGGAGAAGTCGTCGATGACCCCGGTGGTGAGCATGTCGCGGTGGTACGCCTCCAGGCCCTGCCAGTTGTCGAACTGGTGCGGAACACCGGCGGTCGGAAGCTGCTGGAACATCATCGCCCTGTTCGAGGCGTACCCCGTGTCCCGGTTCGACCAGAAGGGCGAGGAGGCGGACAGCGCCTGGAGGTGCGCGTGCCGGGTCATCAGGGCGTTGAGGAGCGGGATGACCTTTGCCCGGTCCTCGATCCCCACGTGCACGTGCACCCCGAAGAGCAACATCTGCTGCCCCCAGTAGCGGGTGCGGTCCACGAGCCGCGCGTAGCGGTCCTTGTTGGTGACCCGCTGGTACAGCGGGTTCGCGAAGGGGTGCGTGCCCGCCGTGGCCAGCTCCAGCCGGAGGCGTGCCATGACGGGGGCGAGCTCCGCGATCGTGCGCTCGAGGTCCGCGACCGCCCCGCCGACGGTGCGTGAGGGCGAGGAGACGACTTCCACGGTGTTCAGCATCAGCTCATGGTGGATGTGGGGATGCCTCGCGCCGTCCGGGCCCGTCATCGCGGCGATGACCGCCTCCGCGCACTGGCGCAGGTCCAGGGAGTCCGCGTCGATCAGCTGGAGTTCCCACTCGAGGCCGATCGTCGAGCGTTCCGACGGGGTGAAGGGCAGGCTCATGGCACCATCGTGCCCGGTCGGCCGGTCACCCGTCGGACGATGACGGCGCTGTGTCTGCCCTGCAACCGCGTCAGGATGACCACCGCCTCCTCGTCCCCGCGCAGCCGCAGCTGGCCGCGCAGCCGGTCAGGATCGACGTCGACACCCCTCTTCTTGATCTCGAGGCGGCCGACTCCCCGGGCAGCCAGGTGGGCTGCGAGCCGCTTCGTGGAGAAGGGGAGGTGGTCGAGCACCTCGAAGGCCTCGGCAAAGGGCGTGGGAGCCAGCTGGTCGCCCGTGAGGTAGGCGATCGCGTCGCTCACCGGCGCGGCGTCGAGCTGCTCGGCGAGCAGGGCGACGCCCCCCGCGCGGATCACCGCGCCATCCGGCTCGTGCAGGTAACGGCGGAGCGGTCCGGGGGGCAGCTGGCGAGCGGGAGAGTGGACGTCGTCGGTGCACCGGAGCGTCGCGCCGCGCCCGGCGGCGTCGATGACGAGGGCACTCCGTCCGGGCCGCTCGGTGAGCGGTCCGAACCAGACGCCAGCCTCGACGACGTCGCCGCCGACGCTCACCCACTCGGCGTGGGCGTCGCCGGGCAGGTGGTGGTGGCCGACGCCCGGCGCGACCTTCACGCCGAGCGCCGGGACGCGCTCGCGAAGCCCGAACACCCGGGGGAGGGGCGGTGACCACGCCTCGGGGTCGAACACTCGCCCGCGTGGGCCGCGCCTGGCCGGGTCCGCGAACACGCCGTCGTACGGCTCGAGGTCGTGGCTGAGCGCATCACCGTGCACCACCCGGGCGTCCGGGAACGCCATGAGGTTCACGGTGGCGAGGGCAGCCGTCGTCTCGTCCAGTTCGACGCCGTCGACGGCGATCCCCAGGGCCGCGAGCGCGAGCGCGTCGCCGCCGAGTCCGCAGCCGAGGTCGGCGACTCGGGAGCATCCGGCGCGCCGGTAGCGATCGGCGTGCCGGGCGGCCACCACGAGGCGGGTGGCCTGCTGCAGGCCCTCCTCCGTGAACAGCATCCGGGATGCGAAGTCCCCGAACTTGGCGCGTGCCCGTTCGCGGAGGCGCTGCTGCGTCAACGCCGCGGCGACCAGCTCGGGGTCATGGCCGGCTGCCCGGAGCCGGAGGTTGAGACGGTCGGCCTCGGCGGCGTCGTAGGGCGGGAGGGAGGCGAGCAGCTCCCAGCCCTCCGGCGTGAGGAGCCGTCGCAGCCCTGCGGTTCTCATCGCGCCATTCTCGCATCCCCGGTGCGGTGCGCCATGCCTAGCACTCGCCTTGACCGAGTGCTAACCCCGTCATAGATTGGTCCGTGGACGCGGACCTCGGTCCGCGTGGGTGCTGGGCTTCGACCCCCGCGACGGCGGAGCGCATCACCCGGCAGTCGAACATCTGGAATCACAGGAAGGGGAGGTCCGCGTGTCGGTCTCCATCAAGCCCCTCGAGGACCGCGTGGTCGTGCAGACCCTCGAGGCCGAAACCACCACTGCGTCCGGTCTCGTCATCCCGGACACCGCCAAGGAGAAGCCCCAGGAGGGCGTTGTCGTCGCGATCGGCCCCGGCCGGGTCGACGACAAGGGGAACCGGGTGCCGCTCGACGTCGCAGTCGGCGACGTCGTCATCTACTCCAAGTACGGCGGCACCGAGGTGAAGTACCGCGGCGAGGAGTACCTCATCCTCTCGGCGCGTGACCTGCTGGCGATCGTCGAGAAGTGACGCAGTCCTGACAAGAAGGCCCCGGTTCTTCCGGGGCCTTCCTCATTCCCGCGGGTGGCCACCACATTCCGGTGGGGGTGTCACCTCACGCGGTGCGCGTCTTGCGCCGGGCGAGGAGGATCTCGCGCCGCTCGTCCTCGGTCAGCCCGCCCCACACGCCGTACGGTTCCTGGACGGAGAGGGCGTGCTCACGGCATTCGAGGAGGACCGGGCACTTGGCACAGATGGCCTTGGCAGCCTCGTCGCGGCGACGGCGGGTGCCGCCGCGTTCGCCCTCGGGGTGGAAGAAGATCTCCGGGTCCGCTTCCCGGCAGAGTCCCTTGTACTGCCACTCCCACAGCTCCATCAACGGGCCCGGGAGTCGGGTAATCTCGGCCATCACGCCTTCTCTCTGGCCTGCCGGGGTGCGGCGAGCCAGCGGTGGTTGTTCGCACGGACGGAGGACGGCCTCGTGGGCCGTGCGCCGTCTCCAGTGGTCGGTCGGGGGACGCTGTGAGTTCGTATACAGCCGTCATTCAATGTAGTGTCACCAAGGTCACAAATGCAAGGATCCCTCATTTCCCCGGAGGTTTAGGGCGTTCTGTGCGCGGCGGACGCGCCAGGGGGTCAGGATCCCGCGGCGGCTAGACTGCACGCGTGAGTGAGCTTCCGATCGGCCTGACCTACGACGACGTGCTGCTGCTTCCCGGGGCGACGGACGTCATCCCGTCGGAGGTGGACACCACCTCGCGGCTCACCCGGTCGATCAGCGTCCGGATCCCGCTGCTCTCCGCCGCCATGGACACCGTGACGGAGTCCCGAATGGCCATCGCGATGGCCCGGCAGGGCGGCATCGGGATCCTGCACCGGAACCTCTCGATCGCCGAGCAGGCGCAGCAGGTCACGGTGGTGAAGCGCTCCGAGTCGGGGATGATCACCGATCCGGTGACCGTCTCGCCGGACGCGACCCTGGAGGACCTGGACCGGACCTGCGGCCAGTACCGCATCTCCGGGCTGCCGGTCGTCGACGGCGACGGCGTGCTGCTCGGCATCATCACGAACCGCGACCTCCGCTTCATCGACCCGCGGGAGTACCCTCGCCTCCGGGTGAGCGAGGTGATGACGCCGATGCCGCTCATCACCGCACCTGAGGGCGTCGCCTCCGCGGACGCGGCGAAGCTCCTCGCGAAGCACAAGATCGAGAAGCTGCCCCTCGTCGACCCCGCAGGCCGCCTCCGCGGCCTGATCACCGTGAAGGACTACGTCAAGTCGGAGATGTACCCGCTGTCGACGAAGGACGCGGACGGGCGCCTCGTCGTCGGCGCGGCCATCGGCTACTGGGGGGACGCCTGGGAACGCGCGACCACCCTCGTGGACGCCGGCGTCGACGTGCTCGTCGCCGACACCGCCAACGGGGAGGCACGCCTCCTCCTGGAGATGGTCGCTCGCCTCAAGAAGGACCCGGCGCTCCGCGACGTGCAGGTCGTGGGCGGGAACGTCGCCACCTACTCCGGCGCGAAGGCGCTGGTCGACGCCGGCGTGGACGCCGTCAAGGTCGGGGTCGGACCGGGGTCCATCTGCACGACTCGCGTCGTCGCGGGCGTGGGCGTCCCGCAGGTGACCGCCATCATGGAGGCGGCACGCGCCTGCCGGCCCGCCGGCGTCCCCGTGATCGGCGACGGCGGTCTCCAGTACTCGGGCGACATCGCCAAGGCCCTCGTGGCCGGTGCGGACACGGTGATGCTCGGCTCGCTGCTGGCCGGCTGCGAGGAGAGCCCGGGTGAGCTGGTCTTCGTGAACGGCAAGCAGTACAAGCACTACCGCGGCATGGGGTCACTCTCCGCCATGGCCTCCCGGGGAAGGGTCTCCTTCTCGAAGGACCGCTACTTCCAGCAGGATGTCTCGGCGGACGACAAGATCGTCCCGGAGGGTGTCGAGGGACAGGTCCCGTACCGCGGCCCGCTGGCCGCGGTCGCGTACCAGCTGATCGGCGGACTGCACCAGTCGATGTTCTACGTCGGGGCACGCACCATCCCGGAGCTGCAGGAACGGGGCCGATTCATCCGGATCACCTCTGCCGGGCTCAAGGAGTCCCACCCGCACGACATCCTCATGACCGTGGAGGCGCCGAACTACTCGCGCAGCAGCTGACGGTCCGTGGAGCCTCACGCCTGACCGCTCCCACCTCCCGCTAGCATCGGGGGGTGAGCACCGAAGTCGAGATCGGCCGCGGCAAGCGCGGCAGGCGCGCGTACGCCTTTGATGACATCGCGATCGTCCCCTCCCGCCGCACCCGGGATCCGGAGGACATCAACGTCAGCTGGCAGATCGACGCCTTCCACGTGGGGATGCCCGTCATGGGAGCCCCGATGGATTCCGCGATGTCGCCCGCGACCTGCATCGAGATCGGGCGCCTCGGCGGGATCGGTGTGCTGAACCTCGAGGGCCTGTGGACCCGGTACGACGACCCCGGGCCACTCCTCGACGAGATCGCCGGCCTCGAGCCGGGGGGCGCGACTGCCCGCATGCAGCAGATCTACGCCGAGCCGGTCAAGCCTGAGCTGATCACCCGCCGCCTCGCCGAGATCAGGGCCGCCGGCGTCACCGTCACCGGAGCCCTGAGCCCCCAGCGGACCCAGGAGTTCTGGCGGACGGTCGTCGAGGCGGGAGTGGACCTGTTCGTGATCCGCGGAACCACCGTGTCCGCCGAGCATGTCTCCTCCACACGGGAACCGCTCAACCTGAAGCGCTTCATCTACGAACTCGACGTCCCGGTGATCGTCGGTGGGGCGGCGTCCTACATGGCCGCGCTCCACCTGATGCGGACCGGTGCCGCGGGAGTGCTCGTCGGCTTCGGGGGCGGCGCCGCGCACACCACGCGGCAGGCCCTCGGGATCCAGGCGCCCATGGCGACCGCCGTCGCCGACGTCGCGGCCGCCCGCCGCGACTACCTGGACGAGTCGGGTGGGCGGTACGTGCACGTCATCGCCGACGGCGCCGTGAGCCGCAGCGGGGACCTCATCAAGGCGATCGCCTGCGGGGCGGACGCGGTGATGATGGGTGCGGCCCTCTCGCGCGCCTCCGAGGCCCCGGGGAAGGGCTGGCACTGGGGAATGGAGGCCCACCACGCGTTCCTGCCGCGTGGCGAGCGCGTGCGCGTGGGAACCGTCGGGCCCATGGAGGAGATCCTGCACGGGCCGTCCAGCGTCGCCGACGGCACGACCAACATGATGGGCGCCCTCCGGCGCGCGATGGCCACGTCGGGCTACTCGGACGTCAAGGAGTTCCAGCGCGTCGAGGTCGTGGTGGCCCCGTACCAGCACCAGTAGCGAGCTGGGGGCCTCCAAACGCGCGGCTCGCAGGTGAGGCATTTGGGACACTGGGGCGACGCTTCCGAACCGAAGCAGTGCCGTCAGGAGGAACAGTGACCGTTTACCGCATCGAGCACGACACCATGGGTGAGGTCCGGGTGCCCAGGGACGCCCTCTACGCTGCGCAGACCCAGCGGGCGGTGGAGAACTTCCCGATCTCCGGGAGGGGCCTCTCCCCGCACCACATCGCGGCCCTCGGCCAGATCAAGCGGGCGGCAGCCATCGCCAACCGCGAGCTTGGAGTGATCGACGAGGCCACCTCGGCCGCGATCGTGGCGGCCGCGGACGAGGTCATCGCCGGGAGGCACGACGGCGAGTTCCCGATCGACGTCTTCCAGACCGGCTCGGGCACGTCCTCCAACATGAACACCAACGAGGTGGTCGCCACGCTGGCGACGCGGATCAAGGGCGCGCCCGTACACCCCAACGACCACGTGAACGCCTCCCAGTCCTCCAATGACGTGTTCCCCTCCTCGATCCACATCGCCGCCGTGGGGGCCGTCCAGAACGAGCTGCTGCCCGCCCTGGACGTCCTCGCCCGCTCGCTCGAGGCCAAGGCGGAAGAGTACCGGGACGTCGTGAAGTCCGGCCGCACGCACCTGATGGACGCCACCCCCATCATGCTCGGCCAGGAGTTCTCGGGCTATGCCACCCAGGTCCGGTACGGCATCGAGCGGGTGAGGGCAGCCCTCCCGCGGCTCTCCGAGCTGCCCCTCGGGGGCACCGCCGTCGGCACGGGCATCAACACCCCGGCGGGCTTCTCGGAGCGGGTGATCGAGCTGATCGCCGAGAACACTGGCCTGCCGCTGGTGGAGGCCAGCAACCACTTCGAGGCGCAGGCGGCCCAGGACTCCCTCGTGGAGATGTCGGGCGCGCTGCGCACGATCGCGGTCTCCCTCGTGAAGATCGCCAACGACCTCCGCTGGATGGGGTCGGGCCCGCGGACGGGCATCGCGGAGATCTCCCTGCCGGACCTCCAGCCGGGTTCGTCGATCATGCCGGGAAAGGTCAACCCGGTGATCCCCGAGGCCACGATCATGGTGGCCGCGCAGGTGATCGGGAACGACGCGGCGATCGCCTTCGCCGGCGCCCAGGGCAACTTCGACCTCCTCGTCATGCTGCCTGTGATGGCGCGCAACCTGCTGGAGTCCATCACCCTGATCGGGAACGTCTCGAGGGTCCTCGCCACGAAGTGCGTGGACGGCATCGTCGCCAACGTGGACCGCTGCCGACAGCTGGCCGAGTCCTCGCCGTCGATCGTCACCCCGCTCAACCGGATCATCGGGTACGAGGCTGCGGCGAAGATCGCGAAGCACTCGGTGAAGAAGAACATCACGATCCGCGAGGCCGTCATCGACCTCGGGTACGTGGAGCGTGGCGAGGTGACGGAGGAACAGCTTGACGTCGCGCTCGACGTCGCGTCGATGACGGCACCCAAGAAGGCCTGACGTTGGCATGAACGAGGGGCCCCCGCCGAGCGGGGGCCCCTCGTCACATCAGGCTTCCAGCAGGTGCACACACTGGCGCGCGATCGCCAGCTCCTCGTTGGTGGGCACCACGAACACCTTGACGGGCGAGTCATCGGTCGAGATGAGCCGGGCCTCCTTGGACCGCGTCTCGTTGCGCTCGGCGTCGAGGTGGACGCCGAGGAACCCGAGGCCCTCGCAGGCGGAGGCCCGCACCTGCGAGTCGTTCTCCCCGACTCCGGCGGTGAAGGTGAGCGCGTCGAGCCCACCCATCACGGCCGCGTAGGCCCCGATGTACTTCCGGAGGCGGTGGGCGTACACGTCGAGGGCGAGCTGCGCCTCCGGATCCCCGGAATCCGCCATGGCGTGGACTTCCCGCATGTCGTTGTTGCCACAGAGGCCCTTGAGTCCGGAGCGCTTGTTGAGCAGGTCGTCGATCTTGTCCAGGTCGTAGCCACCGACGCGGCGGAGGTGGAACACGACGGCCGGGTCGAGGTCCCCGGACCTGGTTCCCATGACCAGGCCCTCGAGCGGCGTGAGCCCCATCGAGGTGTCGATGGCGTGGCCCCCCACCACGGCTGACGCGGACGCGCCGTTGCCGAGGTGGAGGACGATCTGCTTCAGGTCGGTCCGCCCCAGCATCTCGGCGACGGCCTGCGAGACGTACTGGTGTGAGGTGCCGTGGAACCCGTACCGCCGGATCGAGAGCTTCCGGGCGATCTCGCGGTCGAGCGCGTAGGTCGCGGCCGCCTTCGGGAGGCCACGGAAGAACGCGGTGTCGAAGACGGCGACGTGCGGAACGTCGGGCAGCAGTTCGCGCGCCACCTCGATTCCCTTGACGTTCGCGGGGTTGTGCAGCGGGGCGAGCGGGATGAGTTCGGTGATGCGCTCCAGCACGTCGTCGTCCACGGCGGTGGCGGTCGCGAAGTACGCCCCTCCCTGCACCACGCGGTGCCCGACGGCCACCACCCCGGAGGAGGCCAGGTCGGGCCCGATCTCGTCGCAGATCTCGATGACGCGCCTGAGGCCGGCGCCGTGGTCGGCGATCCGCTCCGAGAAGGTGTTCTTCTCGCCGCCGTAGGTGTGCGCGATCGTGCCCTTGTCCTCGCCGATGCGCTCGACCAGCCCGTTGGCGAGGGACTCGGCGGTATCGGGGTCGATCAGCTGGTACTTGATCGAGGATGAGCCCGAGTTGATGACGAGGACGGTGCGATGTGCCACTGCGGATCTCCTAGCTCTGGGAGGCGTCCGTGACGCCTTGTGCCTGCACCGCGGTGATCGCCACGGTGTTGACGATGTCCTTCACGAGTGCGCCCCGTGAGAGGTCGTTCACGGGCTTGTTGAGGCCCTGCAGCACGGGTCCGACGGCGACGGCGCCGGCGGAACGCTGGACGGCCTTGTACGTGTTGTTGCCGGTGTTGAGGTCCGGGAAGATGAACACGGTCGCCCGGCCCGCCACCTCGGACTTCGGCAGCTTCGTCTTCGCCACGGACGGCTCGATCGCGGCGTCGTACTGGATGGGTCCCTCGACCGAGAGGTGCGGGGCGCGCGCGCGGACCAGTTGCGTGGCCTGACGCACCTTGTCGACATCCGCTCCCGAGCCCGATTCGCCGGTGGAGTAGGACAGCATCGCCACCCGGGGCTCGACCCCGAACTGCTTGGCGGTCTCGGCGGAGGAGATCGCGATGTCGGCGAGCTGCTCGGCCGTGGGGTCCGGGTTCACGGCGCAGTCGCCGTACACGAGGACCCGGTCCTCCATCAGCATGAGGAACACCGACGACACGATCGACACCCCCGGCTTCGTCTTGATGATCTCGAAGGACGGCTTGATGGTGTGGGCCGTGGTGTGGACGGCGCCCGAGACCATCCCGTCCGCGAGCCCGAGGTGGACCATCATCGTGCCGAAGTAGGACACGTCCCGCACGATCTCCCTCGCTCTGTCGACCGTCATGCCCTTGTGCGACCGCAGGCGCGCGTACTCGGTGGCGAACTTCTCGATGAGGGTGGGGTCGTCGGGGGAGAGGATGTCGGCAGCGCTGAGGTCGAGGCCGAGCTCCTTGGCCCGCGCGCGGATCGCGGCCTCGTTGCCCAGGATGGTGAGCCGAGCCACCTGACGTGCCAGGAGGGTGGACGCCGCGCGGAGGATGCGGTCGTCGTCGCCCTCGGGGAGCACGATGTGCCGCCGGTCGGCCCGCGCGCGGTCGAGGAGTTCCGCCTCGAACATGAGTGGGGTGACGACGTCGGACCGGCGGAAGTCGAGCTTGGTGAGCACCGACTGGGCGCTGATGTGCTCCTCGAAGGTGGACAGCGCCAGGTCGATCTTGCGCTGGGTGCGGGGCGTGAGCGAGCCGCGGGTCACCGAGCAGACCTGGGCGGTCCGGTAGCTGTCGTACGTCGTCTCCACGATGGGGAGCCGCTGCCCGAAGCCGCGGACGAGACGGGCGACGGTCGGCGGGACGGGGAAGCCGCCGTTCAGGATGATGGCGGACAGCGAGGGAAACCCCTCGGCGGCGTGCGCCGCGATGAGGGCGATCAGCACCTCGTTGCGGTCCGACGGCGTGATGACGACCTGGCCCTCCTTGAGGCGATCCAGCACGTGTTCGACGTTCATGCCGGCCACGAGCAGGTGCTCGGCCTCACGGCTGAGGAGGGAGGCGTCCCCGAAGGCGAGCTGTCCGCCGAGTTCCCGCATCAGTTCACCGACGGTGGCGGTGGACAACAGGCGGATCTCGGGAAGGGTCCAGACCGGGAGGCCGAGGCCCTCGAGGGCATCGTGATACGGGCGGGTCTCGTCCTGGGTGATGCGGTTGACGACGACGGCGCTGACGTGTGCGTGGTTGGACTTGATCTCCTCGACCGCCAGCAGTGTCGCCTGCAGCACCTCCACGGGGCTACGCTCGAGGGCGCGCACGACGAGCAGCACCGACGCGCCGAGGTTCGCGGCGATGCGCGAGTTGTACTCGAGCTCCGCGGGCCCGGCGATGTCGGTGTAGTCGGAACCGACCACGACGACGATGTCGAGGTCGTGGGCCAGCGCGCGGTAGCGGTCGATGATGCGGGCGAGTGCGTCCTCCGGGTTGGCGTGCACGTCGTCGTAGGTGACGCCGACGCAGTCCTCGTAGCGGAGGTTCGGAAGGAAGGAGAGCAGGAGCTCCAGGACACGGTCCCGCTCGGCTCCGGCGCGGACGACAGGGCGGAACACGCCGACCTTCTGCACGTTGCCGAGCAGCACGTTCACGAGGCCGAGAGCGACTGTCGACTTCCCCGTGTGGCCCTCCATGGACGCCACGTAGATTGACTGCGCCATTGCGGAATCGTCCTTCCTCAACGATCTGGGGAGGGGACTCGTGGTCCCCTCCCCAGACTAGACTGCGCGTCTGCTACTCGTTGTCGCCTCCGGTGAACAGAGTCGCGCTGACCTCCTGCTCCGCGGCGGCGTCACCGGCGTCCGCCCACACCCAGTCCTGCACCTCGGGGATGTCCTCGCCGTGGTCGTACGCGTACGCCCGGGCCTCGAGTCGCTTGTCCGCCATGAACTGCCGCAGGTTGGCGTACTTGGAGCCGAGCGATGGCACGCGGTCGATCACGTCCATGACCAGGTGGTAGCGGTCGAGGTCGTTCCGCATGACCATGTCGAACGGCGTGGTGGTGGTCCCCTCCTCCTTGAAGCCGCGGACGTGCAGGTTCGCGTGTCCGGTGCGGCGGTAGGTGAGGCGGTGGATCAGCCAGGGGTAACCGTGGTAGGCGAAGATGATCGGCTTCTCCGCGGTGAAGTAGTTGTCGAACTCCTTCGTCGAGAGGCCGTGCGGGTGCTCCTTCTCGTCCTGCAGCCGCATGAGGTCGACGACGTTCACCACCCGGACCTTGAGGCTCGGGATGGCCTCGCGCAGCATCTTGGCCGCGGCGAGCACCTCGACGGTCGGGATGTCGCCGGCGCACGCGAGCACGACGTCGGGGTCCTGGCCGTCGACCTCGGTGCCGGCCCAGTGCCAGATGCCGAGGCCGCGGGTGCAGTGCTTGATGGCCTCGTCCATCGACAGCCAGTTCGGGTTCGGCTGCTTGCCCGCCACGACCACGTTCACGTACTGCCGCGAGCGCAGGCAGTGGTCCCAGGTGGACAGCAGGGTGTTCGTGTCCGGCGGCAGGTAGACCCGGATGATCTCGGACTTCTTGTTGACCACGTGGTCGATGAAGCCCGGGTCCTGGTGGCTGAAGCCGTTGTGGTCCTGGCGCCACACGTGGCTCGAGAGCAGGTAGTTCAGGGACGCGATCGGCCGGCGCCACCCGATGTGGTTGGTGACCTTCAGCCACTTCGCGTGCTGGTTGAACATCGAGTCGACGATGTGGATGAACGCCTCGTAGGAGCTCATCATCCCGTGGCGTCCGGTGAGCAGGTATCCCTCGAGCCAGCCCTCACACTGGTGCTCCGAGAGCATCTCCATGACCTGGCCCTGGGGGCTCATCGGATCCGGCTCGTCCGTGGGAAGGAAGATGGCGTTCCACTGCTTGTCGGTCACCTCGTAGGTGTCCTGCAGGCGGTTGGACGCGTGCTCGTCCGGGGAGAACATGCGGAAGTTGTGCCGGTTGAGCTTGGCGACGTCTCGCAACCACGTGCCGAGACGCCGGGTGGGCTCGGTGATGATCGCGCCCGGGGTGGTGACGTCGACGGCGTAGTCGCGGAAGTCGGGGAGGATCAGGTCCTTGAGGACCTGTCCGCCGTTGGACGAGGGGTTGGCGCTCATGCGGAGCGTGCCCTGGGGGGCGAGGTCGGCGATCTCCGGCAGGAGCCGGCCCTCCTCGTCGAAGAGCTCATCAGGCCGGTAGCTGAGCAGCCAGTTCTTCAGCTCCTCGAGGTGCGCGTCGGTGTCGCGTGCGCTGGCGAGCGGGACCTGGTGCGAGCGCCACGAGTCCTCGGTGCGCTTGCCGTCGATCTGCTTGGGGCAGGTCCAGCCCTTGGGGTGCTTGAAGATGATCATCGGCCACTGCGGGCGTGGCTCGTCCTTGCCCTCCGGGCGGCTCTTGATCTCGGCGATCTCGTCGAGGACCTCGTCCAGGACGGCGGCGAACCGCTTGTGGATCTCGATGAAGTCCTCGTCGTCGAAGCCGCCCACGAAGAAGTGCGGCTTGTGGCCGTAGCCGCGCATCAGGTCCTCGAGCTCCTCGTCGGGGATGCGGGCGAGTACGGTCGGGTTGGCGATCTTGTAGCCGTTGAGGTGCAGGATCGGCAGCACGACGCCGTCGGTCTCGGTGTTGGTGAACTTGTTGGAGTGCCACGACGTCGCCAGCGGGCCGGTCTCGGCCTCGCCGTCGCCCACGACGGTGAAGGCGAGGAGGTTCGGGTTGTCGAAGACCGCGCCGTAGGCGTGGGAGAGCGCGTACCCGAGTTCGCCACCCTCGTGGATCGAGCCGGGGGTCTCGGGGGCGACGTGCGACGGGATACCGCCGGGGAAGCTGAACTGTTTGAACAGCTTCTTGATGCCCTCGGCGTCCTCGGAGATGTTCGGGTACACCTCGGTGTAGGTGTGCTCGAGGTAGGTGTTGGCCACGAGGCCGGGCCCACCGTGGCCGGGGCCCGTGATGTAGATGGCCTCGATGCCGCGCTGCTTGATGGCGCGGTTCATGTGGGCGTAGAGGAAGTTGAGGCCTGGAGTGGTGCCCCAGTGACCGAGAAGGCGGGGCTTGACGTGGTCGCGCGTCAGGGGCTCACGCAGCAAGGGGTTGTCGAGGAGGTAGATCTGGCCGACGGAGAGGTAGTTGGCTGCGCGCCACCAGGCATCGATCTGCCGAGCCTCCTCGTCCGTGATCGGGTGCGACTGGCCGTTGGGCCATGGCTTCGCCACGCTCATGTGTTCTCCTGGGGTCGAAGGTGGACCTGTGCTCTCGAGGTTAGTGGAGGCCGCGGGAGGGTGGGTGAGTTCCATCACTACAATCGACCCATGAGGGTGACGCGCGAGCAGTGGGCGCGGTCCGCGTCACAGCCGCGGATGCTCCTGCTGCTCCTCGTCATCCTCGCGATCGCCGCCCTCTTCATCCGCCTGGGCGCGTGGCAGCTTGACAGGGCCGCGCTGCGTGGGGCGGCGGCCGCGCGGGAGACCGAGGCCGCGCGCCTCACGGCCGACCCGATTCCCCTCGACCAGGCACTTCGCGTGGGTCAGGACTTCAGCACGGACCAGCAGGTTCGCAAGGTCACCGTGAGCGGGGAGTTCCGCGAACAGGTCCTCGTTCCCGATCGTCTCGTGGACGGCGCTCCCGCCACCCTCGTCGTCACCTCGCTGTGGATCTCGGATGGTCCTGACGCCGGGGCGATGATCCCGGTGCTGCGCGGCTGGGTGGCGCCGGACGACGTCGTCGAATCGGGGGGCGTGTTGCGTCCCGTGTCCGCGGCGGTGGGGGAGACGCTCGCGATGCCGCCCGGTCATGTCACTGTTGTGGGATTCCTCACCGACAGCGAACAGGCGGTGGGCGGTGCGTTCCCGGGCGGGGCGGTCGGCGCGATCTCGACCGGGCAGCTCACCAACCTCTGGGGAGGTCCGACGTTCACGGGATTCATCGTGATGTCGGATTCGCAGCCACCCTCCTCCCTCCCGGCCGTGCCCCCTCCCTCCTACTCCCAGCAGACCGGGATGAACCTCCAGAACCTCGCATACGCGGGTGAATGGTTCCTCTTCGGCGGCTTCGCCCTCTTCCTCTGGTGGCGGATCGTGCGCGAGGACGCCGTGCGGCGGCGGGAGGCGGAGCTGCTCGCTGCCACGGCAGGTGCCTGAGGCGGATCCAGAAGGGTGTGAACCCGTTTGCCTGGACGTGGCGGGTTCGTGTGATCTGAACCGGAGCCCTCCNNGCCGTTGTGCACCCCCTTTGAGACACTCAACACATGTTGTGCACCCCCCTTGGGACTTTGCACCCCCTCCAGAAGGGGTGCAAAGCTTCAGAAGGGGTGCTGATCACCCGTTCAGGAGCGCTGGGCACCTGTTACGTGCACAGCTGCCCGAGAGCACCTGGCTTGCGGTGGTATCTCGTTCCGGCTGGGCAGTTCGAGGCGAACAGGACCGGGGCGGCGATCCCTCACTACAGGTAGGGGATCTGGAACGGACTCTCGGGGGCAGCAGCCCAGCCCGCTGCAAGATCGCGTCGAATCTGCACAGGTCATCGGCGCTATCCAACGTCCAGCGAAGGATGGAGTGGTGTGGGGGACGGGTGCCCAGCCGTACTGGGGACGAGTATTGACGGTGTGGCGGCCCCGCATGCGTCTGGTGGTAAGGCTGGGCGACGATGCAGCACTTATCCACAGTGTGGGAGGCCGCGGGGCTCGGGACCCGGCCTGTGTTCTAGTTTCTGTCCATGGGGAGCAGGCAGGGGACGCGGTGGCTCGCATGGGCTGCGGGCGCGTCGCTCGTTTCAGGAGCGATCAGTGGATGCGGCGACGGCGGCGCTGAACCGACTGCCACTCCCACGACGACAAGCACATCCGCCGTCCCGACGACGCCCGCGGCCACGCCGTCGCCCTTGGTGACGGCTGTCCCGCTCCCTGTGATGCCACCGGAGATGGCGAACAACGATGCCGCGGGGGCTGAGGCGGCGGTGCGGTACTTC
>DBQX01000091.1:0-1312 GCA_002305415.1 Actinomycetales bacterium UBA1383
CGGCTCGCCCCGGACATCCTTGGCTTCGCCGCCCGTCACGCCGAGGTCAGCCCGCCGTCCACGGCGCGCCGTGTCCCGGGAGGATGATCCGCGGGTTGAGGGCCTTGATCCTCTCGGCGGAACGGACCGCGAGGTCCGGATCCTCCGCCGGCAGGACGTCGGTGGGCAGGATGGTGCCGTGCTTGTCGGTGATGAGGGCGTCGCCGCTGAAGAGGACGCCGTCGTCGCGGACCAGGACGATGCTGCCGGCGGTGTGGCCCGGAACGTGGACCACGCGCAGGCCGCCGATCGTGTCCCCGTCGGCGAGGAACCGGTCAGCGGTCACGGCCCGGGACAGCAGCTTGTAGAGGATGACCACCAGGAGCATGCGCTTGCGGGGCGGTTCCTCCTTCGCGACCACGGCGGCGTCGAGTGCGTGGATCGAGACGCGGGCGCCCGTGCGGGCCTTGAGTGCGGCGGCGCTGCCGACGTGGTCCGCGTCGAAGTGGGTGAGCACGATGTCCCGCAGGTCCGAGGGCTGCCTGCCGATCGACTCGATGAACCGGAGGATTCGCCCGGTCTGCCCCGGGCCGGTGTCCACGAGGAGGAGGCCGCCATCGGTCTCCACGAGGTACACGTTGCTGATCCACATGCCCGGGACCTTGAGGACGCCCTCGGCCACGCGAGCCGGATTGGGGAGCTCCTCCCCGGCAGGATCCGCCGGGCGGATGTCCAGCCGCAGGTAGTGCTCCGCCCCGATGATCCCCTGCATCCTCCGGGCTGCGGACCGAAGGTGAGGCCGCGCCTCGGCGGCCGGCACGATGACGGGGGTGACGGCGTCGTACCGCACGCCGTCCTGCTCAAGGGTGCAGCCGCCGGCGGCCAGGACGTTGCGACACCAGTCGACGCCGGTGCCGTACGGCAGCTGGATGAGGAACCTGTCCCCGACCCGCTCGCCCCACACCGGCGTCACGTAGGACTTGCCGGACGTGCGGCCCACGTGGTGGACCGCCGTCGCGCTCGTCCCCTTCTTCCCGGCCCTCGCCACCGCCGACGGGCTCGTGAACCGCTTGTTGTACCGTGCCAGGGCGTCAAGCCCGGGTTGCCAGTGCGACCGCCACAGGACCACGCGCACCAGGCTGTCGAGGACGTACGCGGTGGCCACGGAGGCGAGGAGGACGACGACGCCGCCCGCCACCCGCCGTCGCCACTGGACCTGCGTGGGGGTCATGTGTCCATCTGGGTGTCAGGTCTTCGCCGGGGCCGAGCGGATGAACTCGGTGATGACGGCGGTGGCGGCGGCCGGCTCCTCGACGAGCACCATGTGCCCCGC
>DBQX01000091.1:1439-6656 GCA_002305415.1 Actinomycetales bacterium UBA1383
GCGTAGCGTTGCCGCCAGAACTCGCGGATCTCGGCGCGGGCCGGGTCGGCCATGAACGTGGCCCCGAACATGTTCCGCATGACGCGGTCGGCCAACGAGCGGCGCATCGCACCGCCGAACGGGCCGAGTAGCCCGACAACTCGGATCGCGAGTGCGAGCATGTTGATCTGCCGGCGGTCCGCCGCCGAGAGCGGGTGCATCGCCGGACCGATGAGCACGAGCGAGCGGATTCGTTCCGGGCGCCGGGCGGCGAGCCGCATGCCGACGAAGCCGCCGATCGAGGCTCCCGCCCAGTGGCAGGACTCGACGTGCAGCTCGTCCAGGAGCGCGACGGCGTCGGCGTAGAGGCCCTCGGTGGAGAGGAGGCTCGCCGGCTGCCGCGTGCCGAAGCCGCTGTCGCCCTGGCCGCGGTGGTCGTAGCGGATGCAGCGGTGATCGGTCTTCAGCGCGTTGACCAGTGGATCGAACATCCCGCGGTTCGTGAAGAGCGCGGGCGAGAACACCACCGTCTCGGCCCCGGCGCCGACCTCCCCGACCCGAAGCCCGGTGCCATTGACCCGAGCTGTCCATTCCCGTTCCGCAGACACCGTGTCCATGGCGCGCTCCTCTGTGAGGGGAGAAATCCTACGCGCGATTAGCGTTGGTAGTGCAGGGTCCAAGGTCCCCGCGTGACCTCCTGGCGTGACCGATCTCTCCGAAGGAACCAACCGGCAACGAGGATGGAGTCGCCCGTGACGGTGGTTGCCTTGGGTGAGGAGGAGATCGATGCCCAAGAATCGCCCGGAACCCAAGTGCCCGATCCGGTTCGGAGAGTCGTGCACGCTGTGCTTCCCCGGAGCCGACGGTCCCCAGAACTGCGGGCTGGTCTACCTCGTCCAGTCGGACCCGGAGATGGCCGAGGAGTTCGCTGCGGCGCGGCGGGAGCACCGGGCGTCCTTCATGGGCTGAGGCCGCGCAACCAGCTGCACCGCGACCTGTCAGTGGCTAGTGCGCTCCATGGCAGGGCTGTGGCCCGGGCAGAACATCCGCACGCCGCGCCGCGGAGTGGGCGGGCGTCGGCGGTGTTGGTGTCAGTGCTTCCTGGTTGGCTGGTTTCAACGGTGGAGCGGGACAGGGGGGCCAGTGGTGTCGGATCTGTGGGCGGGTGTCGGGTGTCGGGCGGTGGCCGGCGACGGCGGCGGTGATGCCAGCGTGGGCGATGGCGGTGACGTGGGTGGTGGCGTCGTCGTCGAGCCGGAGGCGCTCTCGCTTGAGGGGGTGGAGGAGTTGCGGGTGCGGTTGCAGGGGGCGGCGGCGTCGGCGGCGCAGGTGGAGTACGAGTTCCTGGTGTTGTTGGGGGAGTTCGACGCCGGGGGCGGCCTGGGGTGGTATCCGGACTTCCGGTCGGTGGCGCACTGGGTGTCGTACTTCTGTTCGATGGCGCCAGGCACGGCGCGGGAGCATGTCCGGGTGGCGCGGGCGTTGCGGGACATGCCCCGGGTGGCCGGGTTGATGCGTGAGGGCCGGTTGTCGTTCTCCAAGGTGCGGGAGGTGACCCGGCTGGTGGGGCGGGTGGACGAGGTGGAGCTGTGTGAGTTGGCGGTGGAGATGACCGCCTCGCAGTTGGCGCGCACGGTGCGGACCTTCCGGGCCGCGGCCGGCACCCGGCTGGAGGCCGAGCTGGCGCGGGGCTTCACGGTGCACGAGGCCGGCGACGGATTGACCCGGATCACGGTGACGCTGCCCACCGAGGAAGCCGCGCTCGTGGTGGCTGCGGTGGAGCACGCCGCCCGGGCGGAGGTGACCGCGGAGGAGGGCCAACTGCCGTGCCGCGCGGAGGCGGTGGTGGCGCTGGCGCAGCACTACCTGGATGCCGTTCCGGGCCCGGTGGCGGAGGACGACCACCACCTGGTGGTGGTCCACGTCAGTGCGGAGACCCTCACCGGACACACCGCCGGGGGCGTTCCCGCGGGAACGTGCCACCTGGAAGGGGTGGGGCCGGTCGAGGCGGCCACCGCGCAACGGTTGGCGTGCACCGGTCGGGTCGCGCCCGCGGTCGTCGCCGCGGGCGGGGAGGTCCTCGCGTTGGGGCGGGCGCGGCGGCACGCGTCGCGGGCGCAGCGGCGAGCGCTGCGGATCCGGGACGGGGCGGTCTGCCAGTTCCCGGGGTGTGAGCAGTCCCGCCACCTGGACGCCCACCACGTGGTGCCGTGGTGGGCGGGGGGCGCCACCGATCTGGACA
Source organism: Actinomycetales bacterium UBA1383 (assembly GCA_002305415.1). GTDB lineage: Bacteria > Actinomycetota > Actinomycetes > Actinomycetales > Actinomycetaceae > UBA1383. Next base: position 3,661 of record DBQX01000091.1, read on the forward strand.
ACCTGGTGAACCTGTGCCGCCGCCACCACACCGCGGTCCACGAAGGCGGGATGAGCCTCACCCGGCAGGCGGGCCGGTGGGTGTTCCGCTACCGCGACGGTTCACCGGTGGCTGAACTCCACCCGCCCACCTCGGGCGTACTCGCCTGGACGCTGGTCACCGACTCCCGGATCTTCCCACCCCACGGCGGGGAAGGATTCACCCTCCAGGCCTGCGTCGCCGCCCTCTTCCACGCCGCCGCCTGATAGGGCGTCTGTCGTCGTACCGGGAAGGGCGCGTCCGTAGCCATGAGCGACACGACCCTGTCAGCGCCATCGGTTAGCCTGAACTAGCCAGCTCACGGCAACGAGGACGGGTTACTGGGTGACAGAGAATCGGACTTTCGTCGAACGCGCTCTTGGCCTGCTCGCGGACGGACTGGAGCGATTCGTCGACGAACGGATGCGCGCGCTTCCGGACGCGGGTGGATACGACTGGGTCCAGCTGATGCCGATCCGGCACCCCGACCGCGGCTGGCGCGGTTCCGGTGACTCCACAGAGGACCCGCGATTCCTGCTCCGCGTGCTCACGGAGGAGTGGCGCGCGTTTCAGCCCGAACTCTCCCGGGTTCATTCCGGTTACGCGTCCGAACTGCGCGAGATCGGAAACGCGTGGGCGCACCATCACGAGCTGGGCGACGAGGACGTCGACCGCATGTTCGACACGATGGTCCGGCTCCTCCGGGTGGCCGGTCCCGTTCCTCAGATTGCGGAACTCCGCGCGCTCCGCGACGAGTTCCGCAACCGTCACGAGACGCCAGCGGAATCTCCGGCACGAGTCGCCCAGCCAGTGACCGCCCCCGTCGAGCCCGCGCACGCGCCCGCTATCCCTGCCGCCCCTCCGCCCGTCGCCACCGCGCCTACTCCCGACGACGGCCCGACCGCCGTCGAGATCCGGGACCTCGGTAACGGCCACCGCGACGTCGAGCTGGCGGCATCCGGTGTCCGCGTCGTCGTCACGTACCGGGAGTCGGTCAACTACGCGCTCGTCCACAACCAGGTGAGTCCGCTGGTCCAGATCCTCCTCTCCTCCGGGAACCCGGAGCCGGTGGAGGTCGACGCTCTCGCCTTCCGGTTGGAGAGCGCGGCCCGATCGGATCGACGCTCGTTCCCGCCGGTGACGCTGCAGCCAGGAGACTCGCTGACGCTCGATTCCAGCCGGCTCGAGTGGGCACTCGACCACACCCAGTTCGCCGCACTCGAGGAGGCGACCGCCGCACGACTCCTGGTGGAGGCGCGCATCAACGGGGTGATGCACGTCGCGGAGGCCCCGATCCGTCTGCTCGCCCGCAACGAGTGGAACGGCCTCATGGTGCCGGAGCTGCTGGCCGCCTTCATCACGCCGAACGCGCCGGAGATCTCCGGGATGCTGTCCCGTGTCTCGGGCGTGCTGGCGGACAGGACCGGCGATCCGTCCCTGCAGGGCTACCAGGCGGGACGCGAACGCGCGCTCGAGATCGGCGCCGCGATCTACGACGTCCTGGCCGGCTACGCGATCAGGTACGTGAACCCGCCCGCCTCCTTCGAGACGGATGGCCAGAAGATCCGGCCTGTTGAGACGGTCCTGGGCGATCGGTGGGGAACGTGCCTGGACCTGGCGCTCACGTTCGCGGCGGCCGTCGAGCAGGCCGGGCTCAATCCCGTCATCGTGCTGAAGCCGGGGCACGCCTTTGCGGGATTCCTCGTCACCGATTCCAAGCTCTCCGACGTCGTGCTCACCGACCCCACCATGATGTCGAACCTGGTCCGGTCCAACCTGCTCGTGACCGTCGAGCTGACGGCCGCGGTCGAGGGGCGGTCGCTGCCGTTCGACGCCGCGCGCGCCGCCACGGAGGAACACTGGGACCCGGCCCGGATCGACGACGTGTGGTTCCTTCTCGACGTCGCCGCCGCCCGCCGTCGCATCCGCCCGCTCCCCAGGCTCGTGCGTACCGACGGCGGAGTCGTCGTCGAGGTGGAGCGGCCCGCCTTCGCACCGCTCCCCAGCCTGGCCGGCACTGCGGGAACGCCCTCTCAGCGGTCCGGCGAACCGGCCTACCCGGTGCGGGTGGAGCGCTGGCGTACTTCGCTGCTGGACCTCTCCCTGCGTAATCCGCTGCTCAAGCTCAAGAAGACCAGCGGAGTCGAACTCCACGTGCCCGAGCAGGCGCTCGCACGGTTCGAGGACCTCCTCGCCGCCGAGAAGCCGCTGCACCTGCGGAGCGGGCAGGATCTGCCGGAGATCCACGTGGCCCAGGGAATCTCGGACGCGTCCGCGCTCCCGGCGGCGCAGCTCACGGAGATCCTCACCCGTGAGCACATCGTGTACGCGCGGACGCTCTCGGGCAGGCACTCCGGCCAGCTCGACCGCATGCGACGTCAAGCCAGGACCGTCATCGAGGAGACGGGTGCCAACAACCTCTTCGTCACGCTTGGCGCGATCAAGTGGTTCGACTCTCGCGGCAACGAGGCACTGGCGCCGATGTTCCTGCTGCCGGTGACCCTGGCCGGGTCATCCCGCACGCCCTTCACCGTCCGCATCGACGAGGGAGCGGAGGCACTGCCGAACTACTGCCTCATCGAGAAGCTCCGCCGTGACTTCGGCGTCACGCTCACCACCCTCCAGACCCCGCCGAATGACAGCCACGGCCTCGACATCCCGGGGCTGCTCCGTGAGACACGGGAACAGATCGTCAGGTCTGGTGCGCGTCTCGCCGTGGATTCGCACGTTCGGCTCGCCATGCTCCAGTTCTCCACCCTCGAGATGTGGCGCGATGTCAGCGAGAACTGGCGGGCCTTCACCCGCAACCAGGTGGTCAGGCACCTCATCGAGACGCCCAACGAGACCTTTGCGGACCCGGTCGAGGAGCCCACGCTGGATGCGCGGGACGAGGCGACCCGGTTCCTGCCGGTTCCTGTGGATGGATCCCAGCTGAAGGCCATCTCGTGGGCGACGGCGGGGCGAACCTTCGTCCTCGA
>DBQX01000091.1:6670-6939 GCA_002305415.1 Actinomycetales bacterium UBA1383
GTCCTCTTCGTGGCCGAGAAGCAGGCCGCCCTGGAGATCGTGCGCGGACGCCTCGAACGGGTCGGGCTCGGCCCGCTCGTCCTGGACCTGCACGGACGCACCCAGACGATCAAGTCGGTGCGCGAGCAGTTGGTCGAGGCGTGGGAGTTCCGGAGTCCGGGCGGTACCGAGCACCTCACGACGCTGCGCGAACAGCATCTCTCCCTCATCCGGAAGCTCGAGGACTATCCGCATGCCCTCCACGCCGCGGAGGGCACGTTGCCGAGCGT
>DBQX01000091.1:6954-11504 GCA_002305415.1 Actinomycetales bacterium UBA1383
GGGCGGATCCTCTCCGGAGCGGTCGACGAGGCGGACATCTATGAGGCAGCGTACGAGTTGGGTGAGGCGATCCGGCTGATGGCGGGTCGGGAGGTGGACCCGGCGTGGCATCTGGCAGCCAACCCTGCGGCGACCCTGGACTTCGACCTCATTGACACCCGGGTGCGGGACCTGGCGCGTACCCATGAGGCGATCGGCGCGCAGCTACGCTCGGCGCTGCGGACAACTGACGAGACCAGCGCGTGGAGCGAACTCGTGCCGTGGTTGCGGGACGCCGAGACCGGCCAGGCCATCACCCCGCAAGAACTCGCCACGTTCGACAGCTCGTTGTGGGATCAGCAGGCATCGGACCTGCTGGCCGGCGTCGTGTCATTCGAGCAGCGCTTCAGCGGTCTGCTCCAGGCGCTGGGGGCCCACCAGCAGTCGATCGACACCCAGGCGTTGTCCGCGGCGCTGGACACCGCAACGAGCGCGGGATTCTTGCATCGCCGCAAGGCGACCGAACGTGCCATCAGTGCGGTCAGCGCCGCGACGGGCATCGGCGTGCAGCATCCCGACCAGGCCCGCGGACTGCTGAGAGACATCGATGCCCTGCGTGAGGCTATCGCCCTCATCGCCGGCCGGGCAGCCCATCTACTCGGAGTGACGATCCTTCCCGGTTCTGTGGACTTCGCGTTCGTCGAGCCCCGTGTGTTGGACATCCAACGACGGGTGGGCAACGCCCGGCGGGCCCTCCAACGGGTCCCGGCCGCGACGTCGCTGGTCAACGATGCGGGCCGGGTTGACGTCGCCGTCGGAACCGCGGACGCCCTCGTCGCCTTCCAGCGGGCATGGGCCGCCACACTCGAGGCCTTCCTGCCGCGACGCCTCGACATCAGCCGGTGGCAGGGCTTCGGGACGCCGGTGGTGGATCGCATCTCCGAGAGTCTTCCGTCCTGGCTCGCGGAGGCGGATCACGGCATCCACACGTACGTGAAGCGTCAGCGTAGCCTGCAGGTGGCCATGGACAGGTTGTCGGGCCTGGGGATGCAGCACTTCGTCGAGAAGGCCGTGCGCCACGAGATTCCCAGCGACCACCTGGAGCACGTCGTCCGGCTCGCCCTGGCCCGGGCGCGGCGTGACGAGCGGCTCGAGCACACCCAGCTCGACGCGTTCCGGCCCGAAGTCCGGGATCGGAACGTCGCGCAGTACATCCACACCTCCCAGGAGGTTCGTGACGAGCTCGCCAGCCAGCTGCCGGCGAGGATCGTCCAGCGGCGCCGTCCCGGCCCGGCCGCCCACCACGCCCGTGGCTCGTTCCTCGCGGAGATCAAGCGGAGGCGCGGCGGCACGATCCGGGAACTGTTCGCCGCCCATGGCGACGAGGTGCTCGCGACGACCCCGTGCGTCCTGATGAGTCCCTACTCGGTCGCCAAGTTCATCCCGGCCGATGCGGTCCAGTTCGATCTGGTGGTCTTCGATGAGGCGTCCCAGATCCGCGTGGCCGACGCCATCGGTCCGATGGGGCGCGGACGCGCCGTCGTGGTGGTTGGGGATTCCCAGCAAATGCCGCCGACGTCGATGTTCGAGACCTCGGAGATCGACGTCGAGACAGACGAGGACGAACTCGAGGCAGGCCTGACACCGGCGGATCAGGAGTCGATCCTCAGCGAGGCGGTGGCCGCGAATCTCGAGAAGCTTCGCCTCACGTGGCACTACCGCAGCCAGGACGAGCGGCTCATCGGGTTCTCGAACGACTTCTACTATCGGGGCGAGCTCTCGACGTTCCCCACCCCGCCGGTCAGCCGCCCGGGGTTCGGGATCAGCCTCGTCAGCGTGGACGGCGTGTTCGACGGCGGACGCGGCGGCACCCGCACCAACCGCGTGGAGGCGGAGCGAATCGTCCAGGAGATCCAGACCCGTCTGCGTGCCGACCAGACTGCGTCAATCGGCGTGGTCACCTTCAACGCCCAGCAGCGCGACCTCCTGCTCGACCTGCTCGAGGGCGGCAGCGACCGGCTGATCGCCAATGCGCTGGTCCGTGACTCCGACGCCCTCTTCGTCAAGAACCTCGAGAACGTGCAGGGCGACGAGCGTGACACGATCCTGTTCTCGCTCGCCTTCTCGCCGGATCCTGTCTCCGGCCGCCTGCGCCTCAACTTCGGACCGCTGACGGCGCAGGGAGGGGAGCGGCGCCTCAACGTGGCAATCACCCGGGCGCGCCGGGAGGTGGTCCTGTTCTCCTCCTTCGGCCCGGCAGCGATCGACCTGAGCCGGACGTCCTCCACCGGCATGCACCACCTCCGTGCCTACCTCGAGTACGCCAGCCGCGGGCGGGAGGGTCGGCTTGCCAGCAGGCGTCACGACTCCAACCTCTACCGTGATCGGCTCGCTGATGCCCTGCGCGCCAGCGGGCTCGAGGTGGAGGCCGACCTCGGTCTCTCGAGTTTCCGGGTGGACCTCGCGGTCCGTCGTCCTGGGTCGGCCAACTGGTTGGCGGTCCTGCTCGACGGGCCGGAGTGGGCATCCCGGCCTCTGGTGTCCGACCGGGAGGGTCTCCCCACGAGCGTGCTCGTCGGCACGATGGGCTGGCCCGACGTCCACAGGATCTGGCTCCCGATGTGGCTGCGACAGCCGGACGAGGTGGTCGCGGACGTCCACCGGGCCGCCGACGCCGTGGCGACGGTCGCGCCGTCGGTTGTGCCCACCGCGCCCCCGATCGTGCCCGCCGTACCCCCGAAGGTTGTCCCCGCCGCGCGGGTGTCGCCTCCCAGCGCTGCGCCACCGGTACGGCGTCGCTTCCCGGCGCGCCCCACCTCACCGACCAAGGCCTGGTTCAAGCCCGCGCGTACCGATGTGATTGGTGAGCGGGCGATCATCGAGGATCTTGCCAACCGATACAACCGCGAGTCGATCCGCAGCGAACTGCTCAGCGTGATCGCGGATGAGGGTCCCGTCGAGGAGCAGCGACTCGCTCGCATCGTCGGGATGCGGTTCGGGATGCAGCGGGTGCAGGAGAGTCGCCGGAACGAGATCCTCAGCGCCCTTCCGCGGGGATACCTGGCGAAGGACATGCTGGGCGACCGCTACTACTGGCCGCCAGGACTTCGCCCCGAGAGCTACTCCATCTTCCGGGCCTCGATAGATACGACGAGGCGAGCCATCACCGAGATCCCGGGAGAGGAGATCGCCAACGCGATGATCTTCATCGTCGGTGCACGTGAGGGCCTCGATCGGACAGGCCTGGTCGACGAGTTGAAGACGACCTTTGGGTACGCCCGACTGGGCAAGGAGATCGCGGCGAAGTTCGAGGGGGTCCTCACCATCCTCACCTCCGAGCGCGTCCTCAACGCGGACACCTCGGGTCTGAGTGTCGGCGAAACAGCACCCAACGAGCGGGAGCAGACGCTCGCTGCCCTTGGTACGCGGCACACTGACAACCTGGTCCAGCAGGTCCTTTCCCTCGATGCCGAGCAGTGGTTCGAGATCAGCCATTGGGCGAAGGAGAAGGGTGCGTTGGAGAGTTGGCAGCGAAAGATCGCATACTCGCTGGGTGTCGTCGCGGCGGAGGGGAAGCTCCCGTCAGAGAAACAGATCGTTCAGGGGGTGCGGATCCTGCAGGAGCTCGCCGCCTGGGGGCACGTCATCAGAGAGGGGATACGGGGCCAATGAGGTACTGGCTTTACAAGAACAATCGCGCCGTGGGCGGACCGTCAGGGTATTGGGGCGACTGGTACGACGGTGTCTTCTCCCAGAACAAGACCGTCGAATGGGGTGGACACCACTCCACGCGCTCCAGGGAAGTGGCGGCGAAGCTGAACGAGGATGTCAGCGTCGGTGACGTCGTCGTTGCTTACCAGACGGATGAGAAAGCCGTGGTCGGGTTTGCCCGGATCACCAGGATCACGGGCGGCGTGGATGACCGCAGGCTCCATCTGAAGCCGCTCCATTATCTGGCTCAACCGTTCGAGATCCACGAGCACAAGAAGGGCACCCCACTTGAGAATTCGCCGGCGGTGAATGGCCCGGTGATGCTACGGGAATTGACCAAGGAACAGATGGCCACCCTTGTCGACCTCGCGGGGGCACCAACAAGCGTGATTCGAGGGAAGTAGACACAGCACGCTGGTGCCCAGCGTGGTAGTCGGGAGGCTGACGAGCGCCGGCCGTCGCGCGTTCGCAAGCAGCAGATCTCACTGCATGCCCTGCGCCCGCGCCAACCGGAGGGCGTCCAGGCTGGCCGCGTCACCCGACGCCGTCGGCTCGTCCGCCCGTCCCCACAGCCAGCGATAGAGTTCCTCGGCCGTCCCCGTGATGGTCGCCGCCGGATCCCCGTTTTCCACGAGGACGGCCCCCGGCTCGTCGTACTGCCTCCCCGACTCCCTACCGACGCCGCGCCACCGCCCGCCGGCGATCAACCAGGCGCCACCGTCGGTGGCCACGAGCTGCACGATGCCCGCGCTGGGCGTGAACGAGAAGCCCGGGTTGGTGCCCCACCAGCCCCACATCACCTCGACGCCGTGGGCGATCCCGTCGGCCGCAACATCGTGAGGGATCGGGGTGGGGACGAG
>DBQX01000121.1 GCA_002305415.1 Actinomycetales bacterium UBA1383
AGGCTCCGTGGGGCGAGGGAGGGGCAGGGGGCTCCAAGAAGGGCCAGGATCAGCCAAGAATTGAGGGACTTTGGTCCCAACTCCCTGCATCCAAACCGGGGGGATCGGCGGAAGTAGTGGGTGTGAGGCTTCCACAGGGGATGCCGACAGCTCGTGAATGGAGACCCTCAATGCGCAAGACCACCGGTTTCGCCGCCACCCTCGCCGCCGCTGGCCTCGTCGCCGCCGGCTTCGCCGCACCCGCCATGGCTGCCCCCTCGAACAAGGGCACCACCTTCGTCGCCCCGAGCGCACTCACCCTCAGCGTGCTTGAGGGTGTCGCCAAGCCCGGCTCACTCGGTGCGAAGGGTGCCGGCTTCGGAATCGTCGGCAACCCCAACGACGGCACCATCGAGCACGTCGGCGGGCTCTACGTCTACTCGCCCGCATCGATGTCCACCCTCGAGCTGCGCAACTTCACCATCGACATCCGTGACCTCGATGGTGACGGCGACGGCGTCGTGACCGGCATCGTGAACGACTCGTTCCGCGCGCCGTTGTTCTCCTTCGACATGGACGACGCCCTCGACGGCAACCCGGTGACCCTGTACTTCACCTCGACCGCCTCCGAGGCTGTCCTCGGCTCGGGTGCTATCACGGGCGCCATCGCGGGTACCGCGAGCATCGAGCGCTGACACCAGCTGTCCCAGGGCCGCCAGTCCATCCCGGCTGGCGGCCCTGGCCGCATCCCGGGGCCGCGCCGGGCCCAGCCCGCGCTGGGGTATCCGCGCTCTCCGCCACGTGTTTGGCTCTCCGCCACGTGTTTGGCTCTCCGTCACGTGTTTAGCTCTCCGTCACGTGTTCAGCCGCGCACCCCGACCCTGATCTGCCACGCTGTGCGCATGCCGCGCGTGGACTCACCCTCCCTCGATCCCCTCGCCGAACCCACCGCCCGGGTCACCCCTGGCTTCATCGCCGTCCTGGCCCTCACCAACCTCGGCATCTGGACCGCGTTCTTCACCCCCATCCAGTTCCTGCTCCCCCTCCAGGTGGAGGCCATCGACCCGGTCGGCAAGGAGGCCAGCCTCGGCGTGGTGGTGGCGGTGGGGGCGCTCGTCTCGCTGGTCGCGAGCCCGATCGCCGGCGCCTTCTCTGACCGCACCTCCTCCCGCCTCGGACGACGCCGCAGCTGGGTGCTGTGGCCCACCGTGGCCGCCGTCGCGGTCCTCGTCCTCATGGGAGGCCGGACCACCATCGGCGGGCTGGTGCTGGGCTGGGCGCTCGGCCAGCTCACCCTCAACGCCTCCTACGCCGCGGTGACCGCGATGCTGCCGGACCAGGTGCCGGTCGCGCAGCGCGGCACGGTGGGGGCGGTGGTCGGGGCGGCACAGCCCCTGGGCGTGATCGTCGGATCGCTGATCGCCACGATGGTCCCCGGGGACAACACCGCACCCACGGGGCAGAACGCGCGCTACGTCGTCGTCGCCGTGGTGGTGGCGCTGACGGCGGTGCTGTTCGTGACCCGCATGCGGGACCCGCAGCTGCCACGCGACCGAATCCCAGCCCTCCACGCGGGGTCGTTCCTCCGCGGCTTCTGGATCGACCCCCGCCAGCACCCGGACTTCGCGTGGGTGTTCCTCACCCGGTTCCTCGTGATCCTGGGGACGGCGTTCGTCACCACGTACCTGCTGTACTTCACGCGGGACGTGCTCGGCCGCAGCCCGGAGGAGGCCGGGGACACGGTGGCGGCGATCCTGCAGTTCTACATCGTCGCGCTGCTGGTGTTCGCGCTCATCGCGGGCCCGGTCTCGGACCGGGTGGGCCGGGTGAAGCCGTTCGTGATCGGCGCCTCGCTGCTGTGCGCAGCCGCCATCGTGGTGCTCGCGTTCGCCCGCACGCAGGGGATGGCCACGCTGGCCGCGGCGCTCATGGGCGCCGGCTTCGGGGCGTACACGGCGGTGGACCTCGCGCTGATCTCGCGGGTCCTGCCCAGCGCCGGCGACCGGGCCCGTGACCTCGGCATCATCAACATCGCCAACGCCCTGCCGCAGGTGCTCGCCCCGCTCATCGCGAGCGTCTGGATCGCGGTGCTGAAGTCCACGTCCTACGAGGTCGCCTACCAGAGCCTGTACCTCTTCGCCGCGGTGGTCACCGTGCTCGGGGCGGTGCTGGTGGTCAAGATCCGGAGCGTGCCGTGAACCGCCCTCCTGCCCTGAACCTCAGCGACTTCGGCCCGGACTTCACCTGGGGCGTGGCCACCGCCGCGTTCCAGATCGAGGGTTCACCGGCTGCGGACGGCAAGGGCCCCTCCATCTGGGACACCTTCACCCACCGCCGGGACCGCCACGGCCGCACCCCGGTCAAGGACGGCACCACCGCGGATGTCGCCACGGACAGCTACCGCCGCTTCCGCGAGGACATCGCGCTCGTGCGCGCGCTGGGCTTCGGCGCCTACCGCTTCTCGATCTCGTGGCCACGGATCTTCCCCGCCGGCGGCGGCCCCCTCAACCGCGCCGGGCTGGACCACTACTCCCGCGTGGTGGACGCGTGCCTCGAGGCGGGTGTGGAGCCGTGGGTGACGCTCTACCACTGGGACCTGCCCCAGGCGCTGGAGGACCGCGGCGGCTGGCGAGCCCGGGACACGGTGCACCGTTACTGCGACTACGCCACCGCCGTCGCCGGGGCGCTCGGGGACCGCGTCCGGCATTGGATGCTGTTCAACGAGCCCCTCAACATCGTGATCTCCGGGCACGTCACGGGCGCGATGGCGCCCGGCCGGCGCTCGCTGCCTGCCTACTTCGCCGCCCTGCACCACGTCAACCTCGCCACCGGCCTCGGCTCCCGGGCCGTCCGCGCCGCCGACCCCGACGCCGTCATCGGCACCACCCAGTACGTCTCCCCGCCGATCGGCAGCGGCCCGGGCCGGCTGGCCGACGTCGCGGAGCGCGCCGCCCACGCCGTCCTCAACCGCGCTTTCCTCGAGCCGCTCCTGGGCCTGGGCTACCCGTGGCGGACGGCGCCGCTCCTCCTCGGGGTGCGGCCCTTCCTGCGCGACGACGACGCCGCGCACCTCCTCGCCGACCTCGACTTCCTCGGGGTCCAGTACTACACGCGGCTGCGCGCACCCTTCCTCCCGCTGCCCGGGCTGTGGACGGTGCCGCAGTTCGGCGGTGCGGAGCACGGGAACGAGCTCACCTCCCTGGGGTGGGAGATCATCCCGGAGGGACTGGGGATGGCGCTGGACTGGGCCCACTCCTACGGGGCGTTCGAGCGGATCGTGGTCACCGAGGGCGGGGCCTCGTTCCCGGGGGAGCAGGTGGTGAGTGGCCGCGTGCGTGACCCCCGGCGGATCGACTACTACGTGCGGCACCTCGCCGAGGTGGCGGCAGCCCGGGAGCGGGGCGTGCCGGTGGATGGCTACTTCGCGTGGTCGCTGATGGACAACTTCGAGTGGGCGGAGGGCTTCGAGCCGCGGTTCGGGCTCGTGCACGTGGACTTCGCCACCCAGGAGCGGACGATCAAGGACTCCGGGTACTGGTTCGCCGGGCAACTCGGCGGGACGGCGCGGCCGCCGGAGTGAGGGGGCGTGGCAGCGCGGCCCGACCGGCGTTCCAGCAGGGTGCGCTGTCCCGCTGAGAGGGGTCTCTCAAGCCTTCGTGTCCTCCTGGCCGGTCTCGTCGTCCGGATTGCCGCCGCCACCCTCATCGGTGCCCGTGTCCGCGGTGCCCGCGCCGTCACCCGGCATGTTGCCTCGCCCACCGTTCCCGCCGGGATCCCGTGCGGACTGCTCGTCCTGTTCGTCGGGGATCTCGAAGGCGAGGCCACTGTTGGCGGTGAGTGCGAGAGTCTCCGCGGCGTCGTCGGCGAGGGCCGCGGTGCGGCTGAGAAGCTCGTCCAGGCTGGACGATCCCAGCAGCGTGAAGTGGTCGAGCGGCCCGATGGGGGCGATCCCGGCGAGCTGCCACGCGGAGACGACGGGGTCGTCGTCGAGTTCGACGTTCGCCGGCCAGAGCGTCGTGGCGTACTCGCTCGCCGCCGCGAGCGCGCGCCGAACCGCCTTCTCCGTGCGCGCCCGTGCGGGTGCGAGTTCCTCCGACCACTCGAGCGCCGGCAGCCACCGCACGAGGGCCTGGGGGTAGGGATCGTCGTCGAACCACTTCTCCACCTCGAAGCGCGCGCCACCAGCAGCGACGAGCGCGATCATCTCGTCCACCACCTGGTACTGGGCGATCCGGGCGACAGTCCCGCGGGAGAAGCGCCGATCCCCACCTCCGACCTCGGGCCCACGCTCGATGAGGACGACGCCGAACTCGCCGTTCGTCTCCAGCAGGTGCCGGAACATCGTCAGGTAGCGCGGCTCGAACAGCCGCAGGGCGAGCGGCATCCCGGGCAACAGCACGGACTGGAGCGGGAAGATCGGCAGGATCATGGCACCAAGCGTGACACCGGGTGCGCGGTGCTGCGAGGGGAGGGCCCCGCCGCGGCCGGGGACCTCCTCGGGCGGGAGGCGCGCACACGGTGGATGGGGGATGGACCCGAGGGGCCGGGTGGGGCCGATGGACCGCGCCTCCCCCGGCGCCCGGGACCCGCCCGCTACCGTGAGGGCATGGACCTACCCGAGGACTTCGAGTTCGAGCGCCGCTTCTTCGTGCGTGAACTGCCGCGTCACCTGGTGGATTCGGAGCCCCCGTCGGTAATCGTGCAGACCTACTTCCTCGCGCAGGATGGCTACGGCCTGCGGATCCGCCTGCAGGCGTCCGCGCCACGGCAGCGGCTCGACCCGGCCACCCGCGCGGACGACGCCCTCACGCAATTCACCCCCGAGTTCGACCTGTGCGTCCTCACCGCGAAGGGCCCCGCTGCGGGCGGGACCCGCTACGAGGCGGAGCGGCAGTTGGACATCGGGGTGGGGATCGAGATGTCGCGGCGCGGCGGGGCCACCATCGCGAAGTCGCGCTTCTCGGTGTGGCTGGACGAGGACGGCTGGGTCATCGACGAGTTCGCGGGCGCCAACCGACCGCTGATCATCGCGGAGTGCGAGCGCGGCGGACCGGTGGTGGACCTGCGGATCCCGTCCTTCTGCGTCACCGAGGTCACCGACGACGCCCGCTTCTCGAACGACAGCCTCGTCCACGCGCCGTACTCGGCGTGGGCCTACCGGTTCGAGGAGGAGCTCGCCGCCCAGGGCCCGCGCTTCCTCACCGACTTCGGCACCAACAGGCCCTCAGCGGGGTAGCACACGACGACGTCGCCGGGGGCGTGAGCCACGCGCTCCGCTCGCGCCGCGCGTGCGTCCGCGCACGCCGTCAGGCCGCCCCGCCGGCGGTCGCCGCAGCGTCCGCCTCGTAGGCGTACCGGGCTGCGTGGGCTGCCCAGTTGCGTTCGCGATACCCCTTCGCCTCGCGCTTGACGCGGCGCGTGTCCACGGCGGGGTGGCTCTGCGCCACCACTTTGTGG
>DBQX01000087.1 GCA_002305415.1 Actinomycetales bacterium UBA1383
GACCGTTTGGCGGGGGTGAATGCGTCGGTTGGGGACGCGAGTGGGCTGGATCGCGCCCGGCCCGGCGTGCCCGGGCGCACTGGGGGCGCTTGCTGACGGTTTGGCGGGGGTGAAGGCGTCGGTTGGGGACGCGAGTGGGGCTGGAGCGAATGCCTCGGTCGGGGACGCGGGTGGCGAAGCGTCGACCGAAACCCAGTTCAGTGGTCCCCGCCGCCGAGCTGTTCGAGCACGTGGGGGACCAGGGGCCCCACCACGGCGATGGCGTCCCGCACGCCTCCGGGAGAGCCGGGCGCGTTAACCACGAGGGCGCCGTCGGCGTCGCGGGAGGTGACCCCCACGAGGCCGCGGGAGAGGCCCGCGAGAGGCGTCGCAGCCAGGCCCGCCGCGCGTATCTGCTCGGCGATCCCGGGTATCTCGGTGGCCAGCAGGGGTCCCGTCGCCTCGGGCGTCACGTCACGCGGCGTCACCCCGGTCCCGCCCGCGGTCAGGACCACGCGGGCGCCCGCCCGTACGGCGGCGAGGATCGCGGCGCGGACCGCGGCGACGTCGTCCGGCACGATGACGACCTCGTCGACGACGACGCCGTGGCCGGCCAGCAGGTCGCGGGCGAGGGGTCCGGAGCGGTCCTCACGCGCGCCGGACGCGCAGCGGTCCGAGACGGTGATGACGGCCCCGGGGACGTTCACGGAGTGGGTACGTGGCATGTGTCCACCGTACTGGACAGGCGGGAGGTGACCCGCGGGTGGGACCTTCGTCGCGTTTCGCGGCCTCACCGCCATCCGGCAGGCCGGTTTGAGCCCTGCCCACACGCCAAAGTCGGTCCGAAGTCCGGCCGAAATTGTACGGTTGGCGCCGTACGTTTCGGACGCAACGACGCGGAGGCACGAAATGACGGCGTTGGACACTCGCGGACGTGTGCTTCACGGCTGGAATCCCGAGAACGAGGAGACCTGGGACAAGGGGATCGCCTGGAGGACGTTGTGGATCACGACGTTCTCCCTCACGCTCGCCTTCAGCACCTGGTTCCTGGTCTCCGCGATCGCGCCGCGGCTCAACTCGGTCGGGTTCACCCTCGACAAGAACCAGCTCTACTGGCTCGCGGCCCTCCCCGGCCTCGCTGGCGGGCTCATGCGGCTGGGGTACATGTTCCTGCCACCCATCCTCGGTACCCGGAAGCTGGTGGGGTACACCTCCCTGCTCATGCTCATCCCCATGCTCGGGTGGGTCTGGGCGGTGCGTGACCCGTCCACCCCCGTGTGGGTGCTCATGACCTTCTCCTTCCTCACCGGCATCGGCGGCGGCGCCTTCTCCGGTTACATGCCGTCCACCGGGTACTTCTTCCCCAAGCGCATGGCGGGCACCGCCCTCGGCACACAGGCCGGAATCGGGAACTTCGGCGTCTCCCTCATCCAGCTGCTCGGCCCGTGGATCGTCGGCTTCGGGCTCCTTGGCACGGCGTTCATCGAGCCGCAGGAGACCACCGACGCCGGGATCATGTACCTGCACAACATCCCGCTGCTGTTCGTGCCCTGGACCATCGTCGCGGCCGTGCTCGCCTTCACCATCCTCAAGGACGTGCCGATCAAGGCCAACTTCCGCCAGCAGATGGACATCTTCGGGAACAAGAACACCTGGATCCTGACCCTGATCTACATGATGACCTTCGGTGCGTTCTCGGGCTTCGCGGCACAGACCGCACTGCTCATCAACAACACCTTCGGTCCCACCTCCCCGTTCGCGGAGACGATGGATCCGGCCACCCTGCCCAAGGGGATCACCTACGCCTTCCTCGGTCCCCTCATCGGGTCGATGTCCCGCGTGGCGTGGGGCCCCCTCTGCGACAAGTTCGGCGGGGCGATCTGGACGTTCGTCGCCGGGATCGGCATGACCATCTCGACGACGGTGGCGGCCACGCAACTGCGGCCCACCTCTCCGGACACCTTCCCCATCTTCCTGTGGGCGATGCTGTTCCTGTTCTTCTTCGCAGGGGTCGGCAACGCGGCCACGTTCAAGCAGATGCCGATGATCATGCCGCCCCGGCAGGCCGGCGGTGTCATCGGCTGGACCGCCGCGCTCGCCGCGTTCGGTCCCTTCCTCGTCGGCGTCGGGCTCGCGGCGGTGGGCGGCCAGCCGTTCTTCATCGGGTGCGTCGTCTTCTTCGCGATCTGCACCGTGCTGACCTGGATCTTCTACGCCCGCCCGCACGCCCCGTTCCCCGGCTGACCCAAGGAGGAAACATGTCGACCACGCAACAGGACCCCATGCGCTCCTACACCCCTGAGTCCGCCGCCGGCCTCTTCCGGCTCGGGAGCTACCTCAGGAAGGGCACGGCGTCGGCGGATGCCCGCCAGATCTTCCTCGAAGGCGGCCGGGAGTCCGACGCCTTCTACCGGGACCGCTGGGCGTACGACAAGGTGGTGCGCTCCACCCACGGCGTGAACTGCACCGGCTCGTGCTCCTGGAAGGTGTACGTGAAGGACGGCGTCATCACGTGGGAGTCGCAGCAGACGGACTACCCGTCCATCGGCACCGACATGCCGGAGTACGAGCCCCGCGGCTGCCCGCGCGGTGCCGCATTCGCGTGGTACACCTACTCGCCCACCCGGATCCGGTACCCGCACGTCCGCTCCGCCCTCCTCGACCTCTACCGCGATGCCAAGGAGCGGCTCAAGGACCCGGTGCTCGCCTGGAAGGACGTCGTCGAGGATCCCGCGAAGGCCCGGGCGTACAAGTCGGCACGCGGCCGGGGCGGCATGGTGCGCGTCACCTGGCCCGAGGTGGTCGAGATCATCGCGGCCGCGCACGTCTACACCATCAAGAAGTACGGTCCCGACCGCCTCGCGGGGTTCACGGTCATCCCGGCGATGTCGATGATCTCCTACGGTGCCGGCTCCCGGTTCTACGAGCTGCTCGGCGGCGTGATGCTCTCGTTCTACGACTGGTACGCCGACCTTCCCATGGCCTCGCCGCAGGTCTTCGGTGACCAGACCGACGTCCCCGAGTCGGCGGACTGGTACAACTCCGGCTACCTCATCATGTGGGGCTCCAACATCCCGCTCACCCGGACTCCCGATGCCCACTTCATGACCGAGGCCCGTTACCACGGCCAGAAGGTGGTGGCGGTCTCGCCCGACTACGCGGACAACACCAAGTTCGCGGACGAGTGGCTCCGGATCGCCCCCGGGACCGACGGCGCGCTCGCGATGGCCATGGGCCACGTGATCCTCTCGGAGTTCCACGTCAAGAACCGCACGCCGCGGTTCCACGAGTACATGAAGCGCTACACGGACGCGCCGTTCCTGGTCCGCCTCGAGAAGAAGGACGGCGCGTGGGTGCCCGGGAAGTTCCTCACCGCCGCCGACGTCGCGGGGCCCCTGGCCGCCACCGAGCACGCGGCGTTCCGCCCGCTCGTCCTCGACACGGCCGGCAACGCCGTCGACCCCGGCGGCACCCTGGCGGACCGCTTCGGGCCCGCCGGGGTCGGCAAGTGGAACCTCGAGATGGCGGGCGTCGACCCGGCGCTGTCGATCCTCGACACCCCCGGCGCGAAGGGCATCCTCGGCCTCGGCGGTGCGAAGAAGGCCGAGGTGCTCCTCCCGCGCTTCGACCTGACCGGCGAGGCGGCGAACGGCTCGATCGGGGCGGGAGTGCTGCGCCGCGGCGTGCCCGCCAAGGAGATCGGCGGCCACCTCGTCACCACGGTGTACGACCTGATGCTCGCCCAGTACGGCGTCAAGCGCGACGGGCTGCCCGGCGAGTGGCCCACGAGCTACGACGACGCCTCCTCGCCGGGTACCCCGGCGTGGCAGGAGGAGCACACGGGAGTCCCGGCGGCCGCCGCGATCCGCATCGGGCGTGAGTTCGCGCAGAACGCCGTCGACACCGAGGGCCGGTCCATGATCGTCATGGGCGCGGGTACGAACCACTTCCTCCACTCCGACGAGATCTACCGGACCTTCCTCGCCCTCACCGCGATGACCGGGTGCCAGGGTGTCAACGGGGGCGGGTGGGCGCACTACGTGGGCCAGGAGAAGGTCCGCCCCATCACGGGCTGGTCCCAGTACGCGATGGCGCTGGACTGGCAGCGGCCCGCGCGCCAGATGATCACGGCGGGCTACTGGTACGTCACCACCGACCAGTGGCGGTACGACGGCGCGCTCGCCGACCGATTCGCCTCACCCCTGTCGGAGGGCTCGTTCGCGGGCATGACGACGGCGGACACCGTCGTCGAGGCGTCCCGACGTGGCTGGATGCCGTCCTACCCGACCTTCAACCGCAACCCGCTCCTCCTGGGGGCCCAGGCCGCGGAGGCCGGGAAGCCGCCCGCGGAGTACGTCGTCGAGGAGCTGAAGGCGGGCAGGCTGGCCTTCGCCGTCGAGGACCCGGACGCCCCGGAGAACTTCCCCCGGATCCTGGCCTCGTGGCGCACCAACCTGTTCGGCAGCTCGGCCAAGGGCGCGGAGTTCTTCATGAAGCACCTCCTGGGTGCGGACAACGCCGTCCGGGCGACCGAGGTTCCCGAGGGGTCCCGGCCACGCCAGATGGTGTGGCGGGACGAACCCGGCATCGGGAAGCTCGACCTGCTGTTCACCGCGGACTTCCGCAACACCTCGACGACGCTGCTCTCGGACATCGTCCTGCCGGCGGCGACGTGGTACGAGAAGCACGACCTCTCCTCCACGGACATGCACCCCTACGTGCACACCTTCAACGCGGCCATCGACCCCCCGTGGGAGACCCGGACGGACTTCCAGATCTTCCAGACGCTGGCGGCCCTTGTCTCCGAGATGTCCGCGCGCCACCTCGGCACGCAGACCGACGTCGTCGCCGCCCCGCTGATGCACGACACGCCTGACGAGCTCGCCACCCCGCACGGGGTGGTCACCCCGTGGGCGGAGACCGAGCTGAAGCCCGGGGTGACGATGCCCAAGCTGGTGCCGATCGAGCGGGACTACACGCAGATTCTCGCGAAGTTCAACACCCTCGGCCCGCTGGTGGAGAAGGTGGGCATGCCGACGAAGGGAGTGATGTTCAACCCGGACGAGGAGGTGAAGTACCTGGCGGCGCGCAACGGAGTCGCCGAGGGCGGCCCCGGCAAGGGCCGGGCGCTGCTGGACACCGACCTCAAGGCCGCCGAGATGATCCTGATGTTCTCCGGGACCACCAACGGGCGGCTCGCGACGCAGGGCTTCAAGAACCAGGAGAAGCGCACCGGTACGAGGATGGCGGACCTCTCCGAGGGGCAGGAGGACAACCGGATCACGCTCGCCGACGTGCAGTCCCATCCGATGCCGGTGATCACCTCCCCGGAGTGGTCCGGCTCGGAGCACGGCGGACGGCGGTACTCGGCGTTCGTCATCAACGTGGAGCGGAAGAAGCCGTGGCACACCCTGACCGGGCGCCAGCACTTCTACCTGGACCACGACTGGATGCGGGACATGGGGGAGAACCTCCCGATCTACCGTCCGCCGGTGAACCTCAACGCCCTGTACGGCGAGGCGGCACCCGGCACCGTGCGGAAGGACGGTTCGGGCCAGGCGGAGGTGGCGGTCCGCTACCTCACCCCGCACAACAAGTGGGCGATCCACTCGCAGTACTTCGACAACCTGCACATGCTGTCGCTGTCCCGCGGCGGACAGGTGGTCTGGATGTCGCCGGCGGACGCCGGGAAGATCGGCGTGCGGGACAACGACTGGATCGAGGCGTACAACCGCAACGGCGTCGTCGCGGCCCGGGCGATCGTCTCGCACCGCATGCCCGAGGGAACCGTGTACATGTACCACGCCCAGGAACGCACGGTCGGGACTCCGGTGACCGAGGTCTCCGGAAAGCGCGGTGGTATCCACAACTCGCTCACCCGGATCCTCGTCAAGCCGTCGCACTATGTGGGCGGCTACGCCCAGCACAGTTACGCGTTCAACTACATCGGCCCCACCGGAAACCAGCGCGATGAGGTCACCGTGATCCGCCGTCGCAGCCAGGAGGTGCAATTCTGATGAAGGTCATGGCACAGATCGCGATGGTGATGAACCTCGACAAGTGCATCGGGTGCCACACCTGCTCGGTCACCTGCAAGCAGGCGTGGACCAACCGTGCCGGCACGGAGTACGTCTGGTTCAACAACGTCGAGACCAAGCCCGGCGTGGGCTACCCGCGCGGGTACGAGGACCAGGAGAGGTGGCAGGGCGGCTGGACCCGCACCTCCTCGGGCAGGCTGCAACTGCGCGCCGGCGGCCGTTTCAAGAAGCTCGTCACGATCTTCTCGAACCCGAAGATGCCCCTCCTCCAGGACTACTACGAGCCCTGGACCTACGAGTACGACAACCTGCTCGCCGCGCCCAAGGACTCGCCGTACCTGCCGACGGCGCGGCCGCGCTCGCAGGTCTCCGGGTTGCCGATGGACACCATCAAGTGGTCCGCGGCGTGGGATGACTCCCTCGGTGGCTCACTGGAGACGATGCACCAGGACCCCATCCTGAAGCAGATGGGCGAGAAGGTGAGGGCCGAGATCGAGCACACCTTCATGTTCTACCTGCCGCGCATCTGCGAGCACTGCCTCAACCCCAGCTGCGTGTCCTCGTGCCCGTCCGGCGCGATGTACAAGCGCGTGGAGGACGGGATCGTCCTGGTGGACCAGGACAAGTGCCGCGGGTGGCGCATGTGCGTCTCCGGCTGCCCGTACAAGAAGGTCTACTTCAACCACGTCACCGGCAAGGCCGAGAAGTGCACGCTGTGCTACCCGCGCCTGGAGGTGGGCCAGCCCACCGTGTGCTCGGAGACGTGCGTCGGGCGGCTGCGCTACCTCGGCGTGGTGCTGTACGACGCCGACCGGGTGGGCGAGGTGGCCGCGGTGGAGGACGAGAAGGACCTCTACATGGCCCAGCGCTCGATCCTCCTGGACCCGCACGATCCCGAGGTCATCCGCCACGCGCGCCGGAGCGGGATCCCGAGCTCGTGGGTGGAGGCCGCGCAGGAGTCCCCGATCTGGGACCTCATCGAGACCTACGAGGTGGCCCTCCCGCTGCACCCCGAGTACCGCACCATGCCGATGGTCTGGTACATCCCGCCGCTCTCGCCCGTGGTGGACGCGGTGACCGCGTCCGGCGCCGACGGCGAGGACCACCGCAACCTCTACACCGCCCTCGCCACCATGCGCATCCCCCTGGAGTACCTGGCGGGCCTGTTCACCGCGGGCGACACCCGGCCGGTGGAGCGCGCCCTGCGGCGGCTCGCGGCGATGCGGTCCTACATGCGGGATCTCAACCTGGGGAACGAGCCCCAGGAGGCGATCGCGGCCGCCGTCGGCATGACGGGGGAGAAGGTGGTCCAGATGTACCGACTGCTCGCCATCGCGAAGTACCGCGACCGGTACCGCATCCCCACCACCCACCCCGAGACCGAGCGGCAGTTCGACGAGCTGGGCTGCGCCCTCGACGTGCCCGGCGGGCCGGGCATGCAGGCCGCCGTCGGCGCGTTCCACGGCGTGCCCGCCGCAACCAGCCCCAACCTGCCCACCGGTCCGGGCCGGATCAGCCTGCTGGACTGGGACGGCGGCGCCGCCCCGGCGGGCCTGTTCCCGCCCAAGGCGGGTGAGAAGGTATGAGCCTCCTCGCGCCAGACCCGGTCGCCGTCGTCGACCTCGACGACGACGCGCGCCGGATCGCCCACATGGCCGCCTCGGTCCTCCTCGACTATCCCGTGGAGGAGGAGGCGGTGACGCGCCTGGAGGTCGTCGCCGACGCCGTCGCCTCCCTGCCCGCGCCGGTCGCGGCGGCGTTCCAGCGATTCCTCGCCGCGGCACTCGAGATGGGTCCCCGCGCGCTCGCGGAGCACTACATCGAGACCTTCGACCGGCGGCGCCGCTGCTCCCTGTACCTCTCGTACTACGACGCGGGTGACACGCGGAAGAGGGGCGGGGCGATCCTGGCCTTCCAGGACGCCCTGACCGCCCTGGGCTGGGAGCTGGATCGGCGTGAACTGCCGGACTACCTGCCGGTGGTCCTCGAGCTCTCGGCGCGGTCGGACGACTCGCTGCCCGGGGAGCTCCTCGCCGCGCACCGCGACGGACTCGAGGTGATCCGCACGGCCCTGGCGCAGGTGGCCAGCCCGTACGAGTCCATCCTCGAAGCCGTCTGCATGACCCTTCCGCCGATCGACGACGAGACGCGGCAACGCTACGTCTCCCTCGTCACCCAGGGCCCCCCCGCCGAACTCGTCGGCATCGTCGACACGATGCCCTTCCCGCAGACCGGAGCTGCCAAGGAGGCACGGCCATGAGTGCGTTCGAAATCTTCCTGTGGGGAGCCTTTCCCTACCTTGCCCTCGCCACCTTCGTGGTGGGCCTGATCTGGCGCTACCGGACCGACAAGTTCGGCTGGACGTCCCGGTCCTCGGAGCTCTACGAGAACGCGATCCTGCGCGCCGGCTCCCCGATGTTCCACTTCGGCATCCTGATGGTGTTCGGCGGGCACTTCGTGGGCCTCGCGATCCCCAACACGTGGACGGCCGCCATCGGCATCTCCGAGGAGGCCTACCACCTGGGTGCGACCGTCCTCGGCACCCTGGCGGCGGCGCTCACGATCGCCGGGATCGTGGCCCTGATCTACCGGAGGCGCCGCAACCGGACCGTGTTCCTCGCCACCACGCCCACCGACAAGGTCATGTACGTGCTGCTCGCGCTCCCGATCGCGCTGGGGACGTGGGCCACCCTGCAGAACCAGGTGTTCGGCGCCGCCCACGGCTACGACTACCGGGAGACGATCTCGCCCTGGCTGCGGTCGGTGTTCATCCTCCAGCCGGACATCGCCCTCATGCAGGACGTCCCGTTCTCCTTCAAGGTCCACGTCCTCTCCGGCTTCCTGCTCCTGATGATCTGGCCGTTCACGCGCCTCGTGCACGCGCTGTCGGCGCCCGTCGGCTACACCACGCGGCCGTACGTGGTCTACCGCTCGCGTGAGGCGAGCGTGACGACGGCGCCGCCCGAGCGTGGGTGGGAGCCGGTCAGCACGCGGCCCCGAACCGGATCCGACGCCCGGTCGCGCGGCGCCTGATGCCATGACTCGCCGTGGTCCCGCCGCCGCCGCCCAGCTCGAGAGCAGGGCGGCGGCTCTGACCACGCGTCAACGCCACGTCCTGGAGGTCATCTCCTCCCATCCCGGGGGAGTCAGCGTGAGGCAACTCGGTGACCTCACCGGGATGCACGGGAACACGCTCCGGGAGCACATCGCCGCGCTGGAGCGGGCGGGACTGGTCCACGGTGATGCCGTCAAGGGTCCCGGGCGTGGCCGCCCCGGGCGGGTGTACGTCACCCAGATCGCTCCTCCCGGCGCGGCCACCACCCATCTCGCGACGCTCGTGCGCGTGCTCGTGGCCGGTGACCCGGAGCGTGCCCGTGCCCGGGGGCGGGAGTGGGCGCGGGACCTCGTCGCACATGGGCGGTTCGATCCACGGGCGAGGGACCTCCTTGGGGAGATCACCCGCCTCTTCGCCGAGATGGGGCTGGCGCCGTCAGTGTCCGCCGGGGCCATCGACCTGCGCACCTGTCCCTTCATCGAGGAGGGTGAACCGGTCGACGCCGCGCTGTGCTGGATGCACCAGGGCACCCTCGAGGGGCTCGCCGGCGCCGTCTCCGACGCGACCGGCCGCGAGTGCCGCCTCGACCTGGAGCCCATGGTCGGCAGTACCAGCTGCCGGATCGCGGTCAGCCGCTCCGACGCCGAGAGCGTCAGGCGCGGCACCGGGAACAGTGCCATGAAAGAGACACAACTCGAGGGAGTGTGGTGAGAGTGACGGCAACCGAGACCGACGTCATGAGGAGCCGGTACGCGAACCGGATCATGTGGATCTCGACCATCGGCTTCACGGTGATGTTCGCGGCGTGGATGATGTTCGGCATCCTCGGGGTGAAGATCCAGGAGGAGCTGGGCATCTCCCAGGAGCAGTTCTCCTGGATCGCCGCAGTGGCGATCCTGAATGGCTCCCTGTGGCGTCTGCCCGCCGGGATGATCACCGATCACATCGGTGGTCGCAAGGTCATGACGTACCTCCTGGCCTCCTCGGCGATCCCCGCGTACTTCGTTGCGCGGGCCGAGAGCTACACCATGCTGCTGATCCTGGCCTTCCTCGTGGGCTTCGCGGGCAACTCGTTCAGTTCCGGCATAGCGTGGAACAGCGCGTGGCAGCCACGGGAGCACCAGGGCTTCGCGTTGGGCGTGTTCGGGGCTGGGAACGTGGGTGCCTCGGTGACCAAGCTGATCGGGCCGGCGATCATCACCGCAACCACTGGGAGCCTGTACTTCGGCGCCATCGAGGGGGGCTGGCGGCTCATCCCGATCCTCTACGCGGTGCTCCTCGTGATCATGGCGATCGTCACCTGGTTCGGTACGCCGAGCCAGGACCGGATGCCGGGTCATGGGACGCCGCTGGCGGTCCAGCTCGAACCGCTGCGCACGATCCGGGTGTGGCGGTTCAGTCTCTACTACGTCGCCGTCTTCGGCGCCTACGTCGCCCTGTCCTCGATGCTGCCCACCTACTACGTCAGGAACTTCGGGGTCTCGCTCACCACCGCCGGCTTCCTGACGGCCGCCTACATCTTCCCCGCCTCGCTGCTGCGCCCCCTCGGCGGGTGGATGTCGGACCGCTGGGGAGCCCGCCGTGTGATGTACGGGTCCTTCGGTGCGATGCTCCTGACCTCGGGGATCCTGATGATGCCCAACGGTCACATAGTGATCGAGCATGCCGACGGCACCACCACGGAGCACCTGCGTTATGTGCTGGGAGTGGTGCCCTTCACCATCGTGCTGATCCTGCTCGGCTCCGCCATGGGCATCGGCAAGGCTGGGGTGTACAAGCACATCCCGGAGTACTTCCCGGGGCGGGTGGGGCCGGTGGGCGGTCTCGTCGGCATGTTCGGTGGGCTCGGCGGGTTCGCCCTACCCCCGCTGTTCACGTACTCCCAGCGGTGGACCGGCGCGCCGACCAGCATGTTCCTCGTGATGTTCCTGCTCACGCTGGTGTGTGCGATCTGGATGCACATCGTCGTCGTCCAACTGCTGCGCGCGCACGCGCCGAGGTCGCTGTCCGGAAAACTCGAGGATCCGCGCCTCACCCAAGCGCTGCCCGCGCACTGATCCCGCACGCGTCCCCGATCCACTGACCTCACCGGGTGGTGAGGACGACCTCGCTCCAGAGGCCGTCCTCACCGACCGTCACGTCGGGGCCGGCCTGCGGCGCGTCGGCCCTGGTGACGTTGTGGCGGTGGGTGTGGAGCGCCTCCAGGAGTTCGCGCTTGGGGATGGTGTCCTTCCAGCGCTCCACGAGGCCGTAGGGGACCATCGCGTGCCCGCCCTCACGCCAGACGTCCTCGACGAACTCCTTGGGCGTGGCGTTGTGCGAGCCGTGGTGGCCGACCTTGTAGAACGCCGCGTCGGCGATCAGCGCGCGCTTCGTGGCGAGGACATGCTCCCAGGGTCCGTACTGGGCGTCGCCGGGGAACACGAGCCGGGTCCCCGCGACGTCCAGCACCAGGAAGAGGCTGGTGTTGTTGACGGCGCGTTCAAGGATCGAGGCCGCCGCCAGCAGCCCGGCGTCGTTGGTCAGCTGGTGCAGGCGCAGCGACCGGCGGGTCTGCTCGAGCGAGGCGGGGAGGCGGGACGGGTCCGCCACCTCGAAGATGGGGTCGAACAGCGGGGTCGCCGCGCCGTCGTCGGGCAGCGGGACGTCGAGGGCGAGGTCGAGCCATCCGGCGTGCGTGGGCGGCGACATCCGCCGGAGCTGCCGCGCGTCGCGCGTGGGTCCGAGCACGTGGACGGCCGCCCCCACCCCGGGCAGCTCGATCGGATTGTCGGGGTCCGCCTTCTCGGGCAGGAAACGGACCGGGGGAGTGGTGGCGAAGTGCTGGCCGTTCCGGGCCAGCAGCCGGTCCATCGCGTGGGCGTTGCCCAGGGAGTTGAGGGCGAAGGCGTGGGCCGCGGCGATCTCGGCAGGCCACTCGTCGGCCGCCATCCCGTGGGTGCGGCGCCCGATGAGGCCGAGCAGGCGGTGGGCGGCCTCCGGGTGCCGCAACGCCTGCGCGTCGGGATCGTCGTCGTCGGCCACGTACGGCAGCCACACCTCCCCGACCTCCACCTCCTCCCAGTCGTCGACGGCGAAGCCCGAGACGTGGTCGGCGTGGCGGTGGGTGGCGACGACGACGTCGAGCCGCGGCACGCCGTCGGCGGAGGCGGCGCGGAGGTCGGCGATGATGGCGCGCACGGAGTCGCGGATGGGGCGCGCCTGGCCCTGGTTGTGCACCCCGCAGTCGACGAGCATCCGCCAGGTACCGCCCGCGCGGCTGACGGTGACGAGGAACGCGTCGCCGAACCCGACGTTGTACATCCGCACGTGGACGGTCCCGGTCATGGCAGGGCCTCCTCGGTCGACTGGTGGATGGCGGCGAAGTCGATGCGGGCGGCCGCCGGCTGGAGGGTCCAGGGGGAGAGGGCGTCCGCCGCCTCGAGGCCGTCGAGCCACTGGCGGAGCGATCGCAGGCGCCGCTCGCCCGCCTCGTGGTGCGTGTGGGCGGCGTGGCCCGGGGGCAGGGTGGCGAGGACGTCCGGCGTGAGCGGGAGTGGCTTCGCGATGACGTACTCCACCGTGCCGTCGACGGCGGCGATGAGTACCGTCCCCGCCCGGTGGACGGTGCGCAGGTTCTCGTCGAGGCCCTGGTCCTCGAGGTCGCGGCGCCGTTGCACGAGCTGGACGACGATCTCCGGGAGGGGCTGGCGGTCCTGCGTCTGGCGGTAGGCGACGTGGAGGCCGGCGAGCTGGATCGGCATGCCCGGGTGCAGGCCGATCTCGAGGGCGTGGTGACGGGCCCAGTCCGTGACCTGTGCGAACACCCGCCGTCCCTCGACGCCGGCGCTCCCGGAGGGGTCGAGGTTCATCGTCGCCGTCAGGACGAACGCGGACAGGTCAACCGGTTCGCGGGTGCGCGTGAGGCTGAGCGGTGTGGAGGGGCCGGGCCACATGAGGGCCTCCTCCGCGAGCGAGGTGACCCGGTCGGGGTGGATGCCGCGCCGTCGCATGCACTCGACGAGCGTGGCACGCAGGTTGATGGCGTCGTCGGGGTACAGCTTGCGGTCCGCGGTGACGATGGCGCGCACGACGTCGCCGAACGTGACGTCGACGACGGGCAGGTAGTCGAAGGCGCGGACGGTCATGCCGAGCAGCCGGTCGGCGGACGTCACGGCCTCGTCGGCCACCCGCCCGACGAGGTCGGGCGAGATCCGCCCCGCAGGGAGTACGCCGGTGCCGCCGGTCGCGATGCGGAGCAGGTCGGCGATGGCGCGCTGGTGGTCCTCCAGGAAGGCGTCGAAGACGGCGGCGACGAACATCGCGCCGCGCGCGTGCGGCTCGGTGGTCATGAGGAACCGCTTCGGGTCCGGCTCGGTGCCGATCGCGGAGCGGAGGGCGGCCCCCCGCCCGGTGGAACGCCCGAACTCCTGCGCGAGCTCCAGGAGCCCGGTGCTCCGGCGGAGGTTCGCCGAGGAGGTGGAGACGGCCTCCACGACGACGTCGCGGTGCACGAAGTGCTGGAAGAGCGCGACGAGGTCCGCGAAGGCCTCGTGCCAGGCGTACACGTCCGGGTTGGTCGCCTCCATGAAGTACTTCCGGAGGCGGTGGATGATGGCGTGGGTGACCTCATGGGCGATGATGTCGCTGGACAGGCACGTGAAGATCATCTGGCCGGGCAGGTTGGCGCCCGGATCGCGGCGGTCGGCGGGGTAGTAGCCGAACAGCACGGCGCCGCGCGCCGGGTCGAAGTAGGCGTTGCGGCCCTCGAAGGCGTGCGGCACGAGGCGGAGCCGGGCGGTGCCCCGCCAGCGGAACCGCCGGCCGAGGAAGCGCTCGAACCGCTCGACGACGCTCATCGTCACCGCGTAGACCACCTGCTGGTGGGCCCGGGGGTCGTTCTCCACCGGGCGGAGCCCGTCCTGCGCGAGGACCGCGGGGTCGTTCAGGTCGAGCGGCTCGTACCAGCGCCGGCGGGCCGGGTCGTAGTCGACGACGACCACCAGGCTGCCCTGTGGCCCCGGCTGCAGGTCCCGCTCGAACGGGACGTCGACCACCAGGAAGCGGCCGGACAGGCGCGTGGACATCGGGTCGAACGCGAAGGTCCGCAGCAGTCGCCGCGCCGGCAGCGGCACCGCGGGCCGGTTCGGGGCCGGCGCCGTCGGCGGGGCGGCCTCCTGCCCGGCCGCCGCGCGTCCGCCCTCCGCCTCGGCCTCACCGGCCGCCGCGGCCTCGCCTTCCGACTCCTCGGCCTCCGCCCCCGTGGCGCGGGACGCCGGACCGAGGAAGTCGCGCCAGAGCGACTGGACGGCGTCGCCCGCCTCCTCGGAGATCCGGTAGCCGGAGTAGAACATCCTGTTCCAGGGTGCCTCGGGCACCCGCTCCAGGAGGACGGCGGTGGGCAGCGGGGTGGCGAGGTCCACGGCCGTGTCCCACTCGACGTCGACGAAGTGCGGGGGCCGCTCGATCGTCGCGGCGCCGGCCTCGTGGTCCTCGCGCCCGGGTGACGGGCGGCGGAAGTGCTGGGCGACGTACGGCTCGGACGCCACCCTCCCGCAGGCGATGATTCCGCGTGGCTCCGCGCCCTGCCGCAGCAGGAACGCCCTGTCGCCGGCGGTGACCGCCGTGCTGTGGGTCGCCCAGGACTCGGACGGGGTCCCCCCTGCCCGGAGCGTCTCCAGCTCGTCCCGCCACATGTCCAGGAGGTCGGGGTACCGGTCGGGATTCCACGTGAAGACAAAGGTCGCCATCGGCTCGCCCCTTCCGCCTGGGCTGGACACTGCCCATCATGCTCGCTCGGCGGCGGATCGTCAGCGGTGACGCCGGAGGCGGCGGCGAAATCG
>DBQX01000088.1:0-198 GCA_002305415.1 Actinomycetales bacterium UBA1383
GGTTGCGGGCGTGGAGGAGGTGGACGCGGCGGGCTGCGCCGGGGACGGCGTCGGCGGGGGTGGTGGGGTCGCGGCGGAGGGCGAGGAGGAGGGATTGGGCGGCGCGGTCACCGCGCCGGGGGCCGATCAGCAGGGCGGCGAGGGCGGCGAGTTCGTCGAGGGTGAGGCCGGCGTGGTCGCGGAGGTAGGGGTCGCGGC
>DBQX01000088.1:251-4622 GCA_002305415.1 Actinomycetales bacterium UBA1383
CGGTCGACGACGTCGGCCCAGTACGCGTTGAGGTCGGGGTCGCCGTCGGCGAGAAGGCCGATGAGGGCTCGCAGTCCGTCGGACTGCTCGACCGGCCGGTGAGTGGTGTCGGAGCACGGCCCGAGGTCGAGGTGGTGGGTCTCGAGGCCGACGCGCAGCAGCCGGGCGGGCCGTGGCGTGTGGGGGTGGCGGGCCTGCCGGGTGGACAGGACGGATTCGGCGGTGATGTCCACAGCGAGGTCGTTGCGTACCGCTGTCCACAGGTACGCCCATGGCGCCTTGGCCGCGGCGATGGCGTGGGGGAATCTGGTGATCGTGGACCAGCATGCCGAGAGCACGTCCTCCGGTGGCAGAGTGCCGGGGCGGCGGTTGCAGCGGTGGTCGATCTTCGCCGCCCAGGCGGGGCAGCGGGCCTGCAGGTGGGTGAACAGCCAGCCCGCCCACGGGCTCTCCCACCCCTCGGCGGTGATCCGTTCGACGGCGGCGCGGAGCAGCTCGTCCGCGTCCACGTCGGCCGCGGTTCCCGGGACGGTGACGGCGTCGACGGTCACGGGGTCCGCGAGGTCCCCGGCGACGGCGGTGAGGGCGGTGACGGCGTCGGCGGGGGCGGGGATGGTGGCGGTGGGTGGCATGTCGTACCTCGCTGGTCGGTGTCGTCTGCGGTCGGTATCCATCGGACTCCGACGGGACGGGACGGCATCACCGCGCGCTGGGACAGCTGGGGACGTCTCGCGTGGGGTGGGACGTCCCGGGATGAGGGGGGAGTAGCAGGGTGGGGAACGAACGGTTGCGGGCCGCGCTGGTGGCCCAGGGGGTGAGTCCCGCCGACGTCGCGGAGCGGGTGCGGGTGGATCCGAAGACGGTGGAACGGTGGATCACGCTGGGTCGGACGCCGTACCGGGCTCACCGGTGGGCGGTGGCGAAGCTGCTGGACGTGGATGCGGGCTACCTGTGGCCCGACACCCAGGATGAGAAGCTGACCCGGGAGGCCAGTGCCGCGGAGTTTGTGGCGTTCTACCCGAACCGGGGGGCGGTGCCCGCGCCGTTGTGGGCGGACCTCGTCGCGGACGCGCGGGAGGAGGTCAGCCTGCTGGTGTACGCCGGGCTGTTCTGGTTCGACGCCTACCCGCACATCGTGGACACCCTGATCGCGAAGGCGGACGCCGGGGTGCGGGTGCGGCTACTGCTCGGGGACCCGGACGGTGAGGCCATCGCGGCGCGGGGAGTGGAGGAGGGCATCGACATGGCGGGGAGGGTGCGGTTGACCCTGAACCTGATCCGGCCCTTGCACGGCCGGGACGGGATCGAGATCCGGTTGCACGGCACCACGCTGTACGCCTCGCTGTACCGGGCCGACGGTGTCATGCTCGCCAACACCCACGTCTACGGCGCCCCGGCGGCGCACTCCCCGGTGCTGCACCTGCAACGGGTGCCCGGGGGCCGGTTGTTCGAGCACTACGCTCGCTCCTACGAGCGGGTGTGGGACCAGGCACGAGAGATCAGGTGAGAGAGATGGCGCGTACGGACTACTACGACGACCCGGACGCCCCGGTCCCGAACAGCATCGTCCCCGCCGCCGTCGGCTGCGTCACCGACGGCGAGGGCCGGATCCTGCTGGAGCACCGGGTGGACAACGACCTGTGGGCGCTGCCCGGCGGTACCCACGACTTCGGGGAGTCCATCGTGGAGACAGTGGTGCGGGAGGTGAAGGAGGAGACCGGGCTGGACGTGGAGGTGACCGGCCTGGTGGGCCTGTACACCGACCCGCGGCACATCATCGCCTACACCGACGGTGAGGTCCGCCAACAGTTCACCCTCTCGTTCCGGTGCCGGGTCCTCGGCGGGGAGTTGCAGAAGGACTCCGAGAGCCTCGAGCTGCGCTGGGTGGCCCGCGACGAGCTCGACGGGCTGCGGATCCACCCCTCGATGCGCAAACGCATCGACCACTTCTTCGAGAACCGGGCCGAGCCCTACCTCGGCTGAACGACCGCGAGGCGCGCCTCGACGCGGGCGACCGTGGCGCGCAGCTGACCGGCGGACAGGGTGATCGCCCGGTGCACCGGGTCGCTCGGGGGGTAGCGCTCGAGGATTCCCGCGAGCCGTTCCTCCACCGTCACTGGCTGGCCGGTGGGGCTGGTGGTCATGTCCGCGTACGTGAGGGCGTCAGCGACGATCGAATGCTCCGGCGGGAACTCCGCCAGCAGGAGGGCGCGCAGGTGCCGCACCTTCGCTTCCACCAGCGCGGCGGAGTGATGCGCGACCAAACTACATAGACGCGGCGAAGCACCGAGAGCGCGGAGGTGACGTGCTCCATCCAAGGGGTGGAACCCGGTCTCGGCGATCGCGGGGGAGTACCCGATGTCGTGCAGCCACGCCGCCGCGACGAGGAGCTCCGCGTCCTCGGGCGGGACGACCTCGACGACGGCCCGCGCCGCCGCGGCCACCCCGACGACGTGATCCCACCGATCCGACGTCGTGCCCAGCAGGCGCTTGGCTTCCTCACGGGCGGCGACGACGTCGATCAGGTCAGACACCCCACCACCATATGGCCGATTCCGCTTCTGTGGTCAGGGGGATCCTGAGTCCGCGGTCAGCCCTGTGCGCGCCCGGGGATGCGGATCACGGACGACAACAGCCCGACGCGATCGGCCTTTGGGCTCTGTGCAGCACCGAAAGCGGCAGGAGTTGGCGTTGAGGGACTGCGCAAATGACCGCCGCTGCCGGCCCGAGGAGTTCATGATGCCATGCCCGACAGTGTCGGTGATCCGGCTAGGCTCGAGCGGTGGACAGCGAGCATGAGTCGAGTATTGGTTCCGGGTCGGGTTATGTACTCGGCCGGCTCCGCGAGGATTGCCGACACACGGCTGCCCTCGCCGCAGTGGACGGCGAGATTGGTCACCCCGGGGTCAAGGGACGATTCCGTGAACTCCTGCTGAACAATCTCCTTCTGCCATGGCTTCCTGCCGCCGTCGGCTGTGGAACGGGAATCGTCGTGGATCACGAGCAGCGTGTCATGCAAGCGGCCCAGGACGACATCATTGTATTTGATCCGCTGCTCGCACCATCAGTGCTCGCGTCCCCAAACTCTACGCACGGCGTGTACCTGTTCGACAACGTGCTCTGTCGTGTGGAGGTGAAGTCGCTCCTAACAAAGAACGATGTTGCCTCCTTCGCGCGGAAGTCCAAAGCCATCTCGCAACTGAAGCTCGCTGCTCCCCTCCACGAGGCTCCCGAAGTCTACGGCGCGTTCAACATGCTGGTGGCCTTCGACTCGGAGGTGGCCCGCGGTCAAGAGCTTGCCTATCTGCGGCAAGCTATGGAGCACGAGGATCTCGACCCTGAGGGCGGTGTTGTGTCCTCGATGTGCATCGTCAAGCGCGGCTTCTGGCTGCTCAGACCTCACGACGATGGGACGAGAGGGTGGAAGCAGTTGAGGATCATTGAGGAGGACGATCCCTTGGCCTACTTCGTGGGTGTCCTCTCCAATTCCTGTTTTAGCCAGCGCGCGGCAAGGCTGGGCATCAAGCCCTTGGGCGGCGGCATCGGGCTCTACCTCGACCACCCGTTCGACTGGGTCGGCGTTGACTCTTGAGGAATCCAGAGGCGAAGCACGCCTCGCCAAACACGTGGACGTGAGGCCGACAGTGCGTGGCGAAGTCCTGCTGGGATAGCGTCTGTCGCACGTCCAGTGCCGACCGGAATGGCTGAGAGGCTCCGGCGTGCTCTCCCTGAGCCCGGCCCGCGCCCTGTCGAACAGCAACACCGGGAAGGCGCCCGCCGGGTCGCGTGGCGAACGCCGACATCGAGTGGTCCAGCCTTCTCACGACATCTGGACGCGTAGGTCCTCGCGATCGCCCACGTCAACGCCAAACCATGTCGCCCACCATCGTCGGCTACGTCCGTTACCTCGACACCCGGCGCGACCCTCCGCTCGGCGGAGCGGAGCCCAGCCTCCCAGGACCGCGGTCGCCGACACGCCGGGCGCGGATCCAATCAGGTCCAATCACGTCCAATCACGTCCACTCCTCTGGCATGTGAGGCGGTTCCGTCCCCGGCGTGCGCACGCGCTGACCTCCCTTCAGCGTGGGAAGAAGTGAGCATCGCCGTCGGGAGTGGCCGGCCCGGGACTGGGCCGCGGCCACCACACCTCGCGCCACGGGCGGCCGCGTAGCCGCGGTGTGCGAGGCGTGCGGCGTCGTGTTCCACCCCCGGCGGCGGGACGCCCGCTTCTGCTCCCGNNCCCGCCGTTGCGCCCTCTGCCACCGGCCGCTGCCGGCGGCCCTGCGCCGGGACGCCCGGTACTGCTCCGCCCGGTGTCGCCGTCGGGCGTGGCGTGCCCGTCAGGCGGGGGGTGGTGCCCGGTGATGAGCA
>DBQX01000081.1 GCA_002305415.1 Actinomycetales bacterium UBA1383
CGCGGGCGCTTTAGGTGAGTCTCGTCGCGTCCTTGCTACTCGAACGACTGTTCGAGTAGCATCGGACCCATGCCCGGCGGGCCCACCATCCTGCACGCCGACCTGGACGCGTTCTACGCCTCCGTCGAGCAGCTGCTCAACCCAGAGTTGCGCGGCCGGCCGACCGCGGTCGGAGGGAGCGCACGGGGTGGCGTCGTGCTGGCGGCGTCCTACGAGGCGAAGAGGTTCGGCGTCCAGGGTGGCATGCCCGGCTGGCGCGCCGCGCGCCTCTGCCCGGACCTGGTGTTCGTCCGGGGCCACTTCGACCAGTACCAGCGCATCTCGGACCACGTGATGGATATCCTCGGGGACTTCACCCCCGCGATCCAGCGGATCTCCATCGACGAGGCCTTCCTCGACGTCTCGGGCGCCACGCACCTCTTCGGCCCACCCGGCGTGATCGCCACCCGGCTGCGGGAGCGCGTCCGCACCGAGGTCGGGCTGCCGATCTCGGTGGGCGCGGCGCGTACCAAGCACCTGGCGAAGGTGGCTTCCCAGGTGGCAAAGCCGGACGGGCTCGTCGTGGTGGAGCCTGACGACGAGCGCGCCTTCCTCGATCCCCTCCCGGTGCGCCTCATGTGGGGCGTCGGGCCGGTGGCGGAGACCCAGCTCGCCGGCCTCGGCATCCACACCATCGGGGACCTGGCCCGCACCCCCACACCCGCGCTGCGGCGTCTGCTGGGCCGCGCCGTCGGGGAGAAGCTCACCGCCCTCGCGCTCAACGAGGACCCCCGCCGCGTGGCGACGTCGTCCCGCGCGCGCTCCGTCGGCGCCCAGTCCGCACTCGGACGCCGGCGCCCCACACCCGAGCTGGTGCGTGCCGTCCTCGGGCACCTGGCCGAGCGGATCGCGACCCGGCTCCGGGCGAAGGGCCGCGCGGGACGCACCATCACGGTCCGGGTGCGGTTCGCCGGGATGGAGTCGGTGACGCGTTCCCACACGCTCCCCGCCCCGATCGCCACCACCCTCGGCCTCACCGAGGTGGCGGAGTCGCTCGTCTGGCAGGCGATCACCGGCCAGGAGGATCCGGAGCAGGAGATCAGCCTGCTGGCAATCTCGGTCTCGAACCTGTCCGCCCAGCAGGTGATCCAGCTCGAGCTGCCGCTGGAGCCGGACGATCCGCTCCGGCCCGGCTCGCACGCCGGCGCGGCCCGCCTCGCGCTCGACGCCCAGATGGACGCCGCCCGGCAGCGTTTCGGGCGCGACGCCGTCGGCTACCTCCCCGCCACGCTCCGGCGGGCGGGCGGCGCCCCGGACACGTTCCGCGAGCTCGCCGAACACGAGCTCTGAGCCGGCCTCAGACGGCCTCGACCACCCCGGCGACCAGCAGTCCCGCAATGAGCAGGCCCAGCGCCACGCGGTAGACCACGAAGCCGGTGAAGGTGTTCGACGCCACGAACCGCAGCAGCCAGGCGATCGAGGCGTACCCCACCACGAAGGACACCACGGCGCCAACCACCACGGGCCCCCACCCCACCGTGGAGGCGATGTTCCCGGCCTGGGTGACGGCCTGCATCGCGCCTGCCGCGGCGAGGGCGGGGATGCCGAAGAAGAAGCTGAGCCGGGTGGCCGTGACACGGTCGATGCCGCGCAGCAGGGCCGCCGAGATGGTGGCCCCGGACCGCGACACGCCGGGGATCAGGGCGAAGCTCTGCACCGAGCCGATGACGAGCGCATCCTGCCACGTCACGCTGTCCTCCCCGCGGGAGAGGGTGCCCCGCCGGTCGGCGAGCCAGAGCACCACGCTCCACCCGATCAGGCCACCCACCACCACCCACAGGCTGCGGAACGGCCCCTCGATGACGTCCTGGAGGGCGAGGCCGACCACCGCGATCGGCACCGAGCCGATGATCACGTTCCAGCCCATGCGGTAGTCGGGGTCGTCGCGGTGCGCCGCGTTGGCGACGCCCCGGAACCAGCCGGTCGCGAGGCGGACGATGTCCTTCCAGAAATAGATGACGGCCGCGAGGATCGCGCCGATCTGGATGACGGCGGTGAACGCGGTCAGGCCGGGATCGTCGATCTGGTACCCGAGCAGCTTCTCCACGATGGTGAGGTGGCCGGTGGAGGAGATCGGCAGGAACTCCGTCACGCCCTCGACGATTCCCAGAATGATGGCGTGCAGCCAGTCCATCGTGCCTCGCCTCTCGCCGGTCGGTGGCGGCCGCAGCGCGCGGCCCGGGCCAGTCTACCGACCGGTCTCACGCCGGCGTCGCGCGCCGTCGGCGGACTCCCCGACGAGCGCGGTCCTGCTCGAGACGTAGCCGGCGATCCGGGCGGGGGTCAGCCCTCGCCCACCTGCTCGTCCAGCCACTCCAGGAGCGGCTCGAAGGCCCGCCAGTCCGCGCGCACCTGGTCCAGCGCCGCGGGAGTGGGGAGCCACTCCGGCGCGCCGTGCCGGCGCTCCACCGTCAGCGAGCGGTGCCGCAACAGCTCGATCCGCGGGTGGTCGGGCGCGACGCCGCGGGGCTGGGTCTTCAGCCGGTCGCCGTCGACGACGTACCCGGCCTCCCGCAGCCCGTCCACGATGCGCCGGAGCTCCTCCCCGGGACTCGGGGCGTCGACGGCGCGGCGGTAGCGGGCGAGCTGCGCGGGCGTGCCCGCGTACCACCCGGCGGCGGTCATGAGCCCCTCAGCGCTGACCTGGACGTACCAGCCCATGCCGGACGCCGTCGCCACGACGACCCCCTGATGGGTCTTGTAGGGCGACTTGTCCGGGGAGAAGCGCACGTCCCGGTTCGGGCGGAAGGCCTTGGGCGCCCCGAACTCCTCCTCCAGACCGGCAGCGAGCGCCTCCATGGGACCGCGCACCTGGCTCTCGTACACGTCCCGGTTCGCGGCCCACCACTCGCGGGAGTTGTGGTGCTCCAGGTCCTCGTAGAAGTCGAGCGCGGCGAACGGGATGCCCTCGAATGCGGTCACGGGGCCAACGCTAGCGCTCGCCGTCAGCCCCAGCAGAGGCAGAACGGGTGACCGGCGGGGTCGGCGTACACCTGGAAACCCTCGGGGGCATCGAGGTCCGGCGCCGCCTGCAGCAGCCGCGCCCCCAGGGCGATCGCCCGCTCGTGGGCGGCGGGGACGTCGTCCACGTAGAGGTCCAGGTGGAGCTGTTGCTGCTGCTCCCCGCCGGGCCACTCCGGGGGCACGTGGTTGGGGGCGAGCTGGAACCCGAGCCGGGGTTCGCCGTCGACGAGCACGGTGTGCCAGTCGTCGTCCGCGGCCACGGTGCCGTCCAGCAGGCCGGCCCAGAACGTGCTCTCTGCCGCGAGGTCGGGGGCGTCGAAGATGACCATCTGCCGTGTGATCCGCATCACGGCATTGTCCTCCGTTCAGGCAGGCAGCGGTAGCCCCTCGCCCGCGGAGATCTGGCTACCGTGCGGCTTCCGTGGGCTGGCCGCATTGTCGGGTGTTCCCCCGCACTCCGGTGCGGGCCACACAGGGCCCTGAAAACCTGTTTCCCCCGTAGATGGGCCGTCACCCCACCGTCACCGTGGCGGCGAACGGCGTGTCCTCGGACGACGTCCCCACGTACACCGTGTACTCCCCGGGCATGACCTTGAACGCGCGGGTGCAGTAGTCCCACACGGAGAGCGGGTGGTTGGTCGCGGCGGGGTCGATCTCGATCGAGACCTCCTGCTCCTCTCCCGGCTCCAGCCACACCTTCCGGAACCCCACGAGCCGCTTCGGGGGCTGGCCGTCCACGGGGATGCCCAGGTACACCTGGACCACCTCGGCCCCCGCGACATCGCCGGTGTTGCGGACGGTGGCCGAGACGGTCAGCGGTGCCACGCCGTCGGACTGCAGCGGCGTGACCGAGACGCCGGAGACCTCGAACGTGGTGTAGGACAGGCCGTACCCGAACGGGAAGAGCGGCGCGATCCCCTGGGACTGGAACCAGCGGTAGCCGATCTTCAGGCCCTCCGTGTACCGCATCGTGGGCCAGCCCTCGCCCTCGTCGGTGCCGGGGTAGCGGACGGGGTCGCCGTACTCCATGAGGTCCTCGCGGCGGACGGCGTAGGTGGTGGGCACCTTGCCGGACGGATTCACGACGCCCCACAGCAGCTCGGCCACCACGTGGCCGTCCTCGGCACCCTGGTTCCAGACCTCGAGCACGGTGTCCGCGTCCCCGATCCACGGCAGGATCATCGGGGCCGAGCTCTTCAGCACGACCACCGTCCTCGGACACTGCCCGAGCAGCGCCGCGACCATGGCGTCCTGGTTGTACGGCAGTTCCGGCGCCGGCATGTCGGCACCCTCCGTGGCGATCAGGCCCGCCATGATGACGACGACGTCCGCCTCCTTGCACGCGGCGACGGCCGCGTCGAGGTTGGAGTGGTCGCGCTCGACGACAAACAGGTCCGCGGTGGACGCGGCGTCGAGGTCGGCGAGGATGTCCCGCATGCCGGGCAGCGGGTCGACCGTGTACAGCGGGTCGACCTTCGACGAGCCACCCCCACCCTGGCAGGCCTTCGCGGCGAAGCTGTCCATGCCGACGATCAGCACCCGGCCGGCGTCGGGGGCGAGCGGCAGCAGGCCGGCGTCGTTCTTCAGCAGGACGGCCATCTCCTGGCCCATGCGGCGGCTGACCTCGCCGTGCTCGCCGGCCGGGATCTCGGTGGGCGCGTATGGCTTCTCAAAGTGCCCGAACCGGAACATCTGCGTGAAGCGCCGGACCAGCGCACGGTCGAGGGTCTTCATCTCGAGCGAGGTGTCGTTCAGCGCGTTCCGCACGTTGGTCTCGTTCAGCCACTTGGCGTCCGGCATCTCGAGGTCCATGCCCGCGTTCAGCGAGGCCGCCGCCGACCGGCAGCTCCAGAAGTCGGACTGCACGTAGCCGTCCCAGCCCCACTCCTCCCGCAGGATGGTGTGGAGCGTGTACCGGTTCTCGGTGGCGTACACGCCCCTCACTCGGTTGTAGGCGCTCATGACCGAGGCGATGTCGCCGTCCTTGCAGACCATCTCGAAGGGGAGCAGGTAGAGCTCGCGCAGCACGTGCTCGTCCACCTCGACGTTGTTGCGGAACCGCTCGTACTCCTGGTCGTTGACCACGTAGTGCTTCGCCATCGCGATCACGTCGTGCGCCTGGATGGCCTTCGTGACCTCCACGCCCATGACGCCGGACAGGTACGGGTCCTCGGAGAAGTACTCGAAGTTGCGGCCCGCGGTCAGCGTGCGGTGCAGGCACAGTCCCGGCCCCTCCAGCACGTGCTGGCCGAGGTGCACGCACTCCTTCCCGATGATGTCGCCGTAGTCGTGGGCGAGCTCGGGGTCGAACGACGCCGCGACGCCGATCGTCATCGGGAGCGCGGTGGCGGGCGGCGACGGCGTCCCGTCACCCATGCCCACGCCGACCGGGCCGTTGGTGATCCGCATCCGCGGGATGCCGAGGTCGTCGTCCGCGATGACGTGACGCTCGACGCGGATCTGCGCGGCGAGCTGCTCCATCTCCTCGGCGCTCGTGGCCTGGTTCGCGAGGCCGTAGATGTCGATCGTCTCCATGTTGCCGTGGAGCTGGCGGATCTTCTGCTCCAGCGTCATCGCGGCCACGAGCTTCTCGGCGCGCTCCCGCGGCGGCAGGGACGAGTCCATCCACGGGCGCTCGGCGTCGGTCATGAGGGGTCTCCTTCGATCGGTGGGACGCGCACCGCCTCCCCCGTGGGGCGATGCGCCTCGACGGGATCGAGTCTAGGGACGGCCCTTGCGGCGGCCACGCCGATTGGCTCTCGTTGCCCACCGCGTCCGGCGCGCTTTCCCTAGCCCCCTGGGGCGTACCGGGCCTACCATGTGGCGCATCACCCCTCTGGTGGGAGGCATCATGCGCCGTTTCCTCGTCCTCCTCATCTCCCTCCTTGCGGTCCTGGGCGTCACGCTCGCCGGGTCCGCCGCGCAGGCGAAACCAGTCCGACCACCCGCGCTGCCGAAATACGTCGCCCTGGGCGACTCGTACTCCGCGGGCACGGGGCTCACCCCGTACTCCTCCACCACGTGCCTGCGGTCCGCCACACAGGCGTACCCGACGCTGCTCGCCGGGACGAGCCTCACCCTCACGTTCACCGCCTGCAGCGGCGCCACCATCGACTCGATGCTCGCCACCCAGCTCGTGCGGGTGAAGGACGCGAAGTACGTGACCCTCACCATCGGCGGCAACGACGCCGGCTTCCGGGACGTCATCAGCGACTGCGTGGACAGCACCCTGACCGACGGCTGCTCCGCCAGCGGGAAGGCCGCCGCCGAAGCCGCCGTCGCCACGCTGGCGGCGGAACTCGCTCCCGCGCTGGGAACCGTCCAGGCGAAGTACCCCCAGGCGACGGTGTACATCGCCGGATACCCCGCCCTGTTCGGCGACAACCTGACGGCGAACTGCCCAGTGGGCAACTACAACGGGTGGCTGCCCATGTGGGTCACGCCGTCCGACGCGCAGTGGCTCAACGCGATGGCAGGCCAGCTGAACGCGGCGATCCAGGCAGCGGCCGGGCAGGTGGGCGCGACCTACGTCGACGCCGCCTCCGCGTTCGACGGGCACGGCCTGTGCGACACATCGCCGGCGTGGGTCAACGGCGCGGTGCTCGACTCCGCGATCCCCTTCGACGTCAACGAGAAGAGCTTCCACCCCACCGCCGACGGCCAGAGTGCCGGCTACGCGACGGCGTTCCGCGGCGCCGGCTTCCCGAGCCCCTGAGTCCGGGAACACGACGAGGCCCCGGCGGGTGCCGGGGCCTCGTGAAGTGGAGCTAAGGGGATTCGAACCCCTGACCTTCTCATTGCGAACGAGACGCGCTACCAACTGCGCCATAGCCCCAAGGCGGGCTCCAGTGTAGCACCACCGGCCCCGTGGGCCTCAACTCGCCTCCGGCTCCTGTGACCTCCTACCCTTCCCCCGCACCGCGGCCCGGGCCACGATGGGGGCATGGCCAGATGTCCGTCCCTCCTGATCGCCGCAGCCGCCGCCCCACTCGTGGCGGCCGGCACCGCCGTCGCCGCCTTCATGGTGACCGGCACCCACCGCACGCTGAACGTCAGCCCCGCCGAGGCGAGAAGGCGCCTCCCGGGCGACGAACTCCTCCCCCACGCGGACGTGCAGAACGACCGCGCCATCACGATCGCCGCGCCCCCGGCCCAGGTGTGGCCGTGGATCGCGCAGCTGGGCCAGGACAAGGCAGGGTTCTACTCCTTCGCGTGCCTGGAGAACGCGCTGGGCTGCCAGGTGCGCAACGCGGACCACATCGTCCCCGAGTGGCAGCACCCGCACGTCGGCGACCCGTTCCCGCTCCACCCGGACATCGTGCTGCGGATCGCGCTCATCGAGCCCGGCCACGCGTTCGTGGTCTCCAGCGCCGGTGGCTCCGCGCCCAAGGACATGGGATTCGAGTTCACGTGGGCGTTCGTGCTCA
Organism: Actinomycetales bacterium UBA1383; assembly: GCA_002305415.1. Classification (GTDB taxonomy): domain Bacteria; phylum Actinomycetota; class Actinomycetes; order Actinomycetales; family Actinomycetaceae; genus UBA1383. Next base: position 7,431 of record DBQX01000081.1, read on the forward strand.
CCTACCGTCCGGGCGAGGGCGACGGCGGCGGCGCCACACGGCTCCACGTCCGGGAGCGTTACGACACCCACTCCAGTTCGGTGCACGCCCTCACCGAGGTGACGAGCGTGGCGTCGGCGATCATGTCCTGGAAGATGCTGGACACCCTGAAGCGCCTCGCGGAGGCGGCCCCCGTCACGGACCAGTCGCAGCAGCCTCGATGATCTCCCCCAGCGCGGCGGCGTCCCGCGGCCCGTGCTCCTGCCGCACGTACACGGCCAGGTCCGCTACGCGCCGGGAGTAGTCCTCCTCGACGGCCAGCGGACCCGGCCCCAGCGCCCGGTTGGCCTGGAAGGTGATGCTGTCCACGAGACGCGCCACCGTCGAGCGGACCCGGAGGGCGAGCACGCGCGCCGAGACGCCGATGGCGCCGCCGCCGTCGATCTGCGCGGCCGCCTCGGCGAGCACGGCCCGGCCGTAGTGCAGGTGCACGTCCAGCTCGCCGAGCTGCATGCGCCCGATCTGGTCGAATTGCCGCTCGCGTGCCGCCTGGGTGAGCCGGCGGGCCACGCCCACGGTCCCGCCGTACCAGCACGCCGCCACCACGACTCCGCCCCACGCGTGGCCGGGCCGCTCCGCGTACCAGTTGGGCCCCCCGACGGGCGCCGCGACCACCTGGTCGAACGTGACCGGACCCGAGGGGATCGCCGCGAGACCGCGGGACGTCCACTCCACCGGCTCCACCCTCACGCCGGGATCCCGCAGGTCGACCGCGAAGGCACGGCGGGTGGTGTCACCGACGTGGGCGGTGATGATCGCGTGGGTGAGCGAACCCGCGAGGGAGCACCACTGCTTCCGGCCGCTGAGCGTCCAGCGGGCTCCCTCCGCAGTCGCCGTGAGGCGCGCGCTGGGTGACTCGGCGTCGAAGACCCCCCACGTGCTCCCGCGGCCGGCCTGGGGCGGCCGCTCCATGACGTCGCGCGCCTGCCGCAGCACGGCGAGGGCACGCAGGTGCGTCTCGACCACCCGTGCCACGGAGAGGTCGGCGGCAGCGACGGTGGCGAGGACCTCCAACAACTCGAGGGTCTGCCCCTCGCCGATGGGGCGCACCTCCGTGCCGGCGTGCTGGGCGAGCTCGAGGGCGAGGGCCACACCCTCCTCCGGCGAGCGCTCGATCGTACGGGCCACCGATGCGGCGCGCTCGCCCCAGCCATCCAGTTCGGCGAGGTCCCGCGCGATGTCGTCGGACGCGAGTATCACCGGGGTCCGCAGGAGGACGGCGCCGTCGTGGAGTTGGTTGCTCCAGCGCACGAGAGAGCGCACGGCCGGTCAGGCGCCCGCCGCGCGCCGGCGCGCGAGCACCGACCCGAGGTCGAACGCCGGGGCCACCGGCTCCGCGGCGCTGGCGGGTGCGGCGGACGTGGGCCGCAGGGGGACACGGTCGACGTCGTCGCCGGTGGCGTCCGCGTACGGCTCGACGTCGCGGCGCGGCACCTCCTGCTTCAGGGTGTACGTGGGCAGCGGCACCGGCACCGGGGTCCACGTCTCCGCCGATTCGACGAGGCTGGCCGTGCGCGCGTGGCGGGGTGGTTCGTCCTCCAGCTCGCGGCTGGCGACGTGCCTGCCCTGGTAGCCGGCGACGATCTGCTCGAAGCTCTCCGGCGGCTGGCTCGCGACCGGCGCGGCCTCGACGGCGTCCGCGACGGCGTCCGCGACGGCGTCCGCGACGGCGTCCGCGCCCTCGGCGACCGCCGGCGAGGACTCCGGAACGATCGACGGCGGCGCCTCCACCGCGGGCGGCGGGTCGGACCGGAACATGCGCAGCCGCTCATCCAGCCGGGTGATCTCGGCCCAGGCCTTCGCGTCGAGGCGGGCGGCGACGAGGGCGGCCTTCCGGCCGGTGTACGCGACCGCGCCGAGCAGCAGGGTCGAGGGGAGGACGCTGAGCCAGTGGAGCCCACCCGCGGCCACACCGACGACCAGTCCCACGGTGACCAGCACGAGCGCGACGGCAACGGTGAGGCGGCGGCGTGCCGCCGCGGCACGGCGCGAGATCTCGGCGGCGCGGGCCGCCCGGGCGGTTGCCAGTTCCCGGGCGTTGACGCGATGTGCCACTGGTGTGGTCGGGCGGATCATGGCGAGTGCCTCCGTGCGTCGGCGAGAAACCTCCGGGTTGTGGACCAGGGGCCGGGCGTCCGCCCGGTACGCCACCGGCTGACTCGGAGTCTCGGGGGTGACGAGCCGCATCTGCGCCGAGAAGCGATCCGTCACCCTGGACTCCACCATCACGTCGCGGTGGCGGACCAGGTGGGGCACCAGGTATCCGAGGACGATCACGGTGAGTGCCACGAACACCCACCCTGACAACTCCACGGTTCAACGCTAGGGAGCGGGGCGCGGCAATCGCGGCACCCGGGGTCGGCGTGTTGGTGAAGATCCCGTGACTACGCGTCGAGGATCAGGCAGGAGACCTCATCCCCCGGGCGGACCGCGGTGGCCTCCTCCGGGACCACCGCGAGCGCGTTGGCGCGGGAGAGCCCGGTGAGGGTAGCGGCCGTCGGTTCGCAGCGGTAGCCCCCCGCCGGGGATCCGGTGATGCGGGCCGGCACGAACTGCCGCAGCCGCGGGGGCGAGGCCCACCCGGTCGTGGCGCGCGCGGTCACAGACGGGCGGTAGAGCTGGGCGTAGCCGGCCATCGTGAGCAGGGCGGGCCGCACGAAGATCTCGAGTGCCACCTGAACGGCCACCGGATCTCCGGGCAGGCAGAGGATCGGGGTGCGCTCGTCCTCGCCCACCTGCCCCACCCCGAACCAGCGGCCGGGCTCCATGGCGATGGTGTCGAAGCGCACCTGCCCGAGCGCCCCGACGACGTCCCGCACCGTGTCGTTCCGCCCGACGCTCAGGCCGCCCGTGGTGATGAGGAGGTCGGCACGGACCAGCTGGTCCTCCAGCGTCTGGCGCAGCTCCGGATGGTGGTCGGGGACGGCACCCACGCGGAGCGCGATCCCGCCGGCGTCCTGGACTCCGGTGGCGAGCGCATGGCCGTTGGCGTCGAACACCTGCCCGGCGTGCGCGGGAGTCCCCGGTTCACGCAGCTCGTCCCCCACGGGCACGATCACCACCCTTGGCTTCGGGTGGACGAGCACGCGCCCGCGGCCGACGGCGGCGAGCAGCGCCACCTGCCGGGCCCCGACCCGCTCGCCACGCGCCAGCACCACGTCACCGCTCCGGCAGTCGAGCCCACGGGTGCGCACGTGCGCGCCGGTGGCGACGGCGCGCAGGACCGTCACGACGGCCTCGCCGCGGTCCGTGTCCTCCACGGGCACGACGGCGTCGGCGCCCACCGGGAGCGGCGCCCCGGACGCCAGGCGCACGGCGGCCGCGGGGACCAGCCGGACGGGATCGGTGGAGCCCACGCGGATCTCGTCCATGACGCGGACCCGGACCGGCTCCCGGTCGGCGGCGGCCACGTCAGCCGCGCGGAGCGCATAGCCGTCGAGCGCGGCCAGGTCCGCCACCGGGAGGTCGGAGGGGGCCCGGACGTCCTCGGCGAGGATGCAGCCGACGGCGTCGGGGAGCTGGACGGCGAGCGGCGGGAGCTGCCCGACGGCCGCCAGACAGGCCTGGAGGTGGTCGTTGACGGAGCGCATGCTCGAAGGCTACCCGCGGCGGGTGGCTCCTCCCGGGGGGACGGTGTCGGCGGGTGGTGCGAGAATGGTTCGCATGCGTGAGCCGCTGCGGCTACCCCAGACAGTCGGATACGAGACGGAAGACGCGAAGCAGGCGCTCCGGGAGGTGATACGGAAGCATCGGGCCACGCGGAGCAGGTCCGAGCTGGACTCACTCGGCGAGGCCCTGGCCGTGAGTGGACTCCAGGCGATCGGGGATGCGCGGAGCGTCGCCCTCTACGTCTCCACCGGCTTCGAGCCGCCCACCCAGCCGCTGCTGGAGCGCCTGCGCGCCCGCGAGATCGCCGTACTCGTCCCGGCGCTCGGGCCGGGCCTGCGCCGGAACTGGGCGTTCTACCGCGGTGTGGAGGACCTGCAGACCCGCGCCCCGGGTCGCCCACCGGAGCCGTCGGGGCCCGTGCTCCCCGCGGAGGCGATCCAGCGGGTGGAGGTGGTCATCGCACCCGCGCTCGCGATCGACGGCTGCGGGGGGCGCCTCGGTCAGGGCGGCGGCTGGTACGACCGGATGCTGAAACTCATCGATCCGGCGATCCCCACGTTCGCGACGGTGTTCGACGACGAACTCGTCGGCTCCCAGCAGCTACCCCAGGACGAGCAGGACGTCCGCATCAAGGCAGTGCTCACCCCGAGCCAGGTGTTCCTGCTCAAGGGCTCCCACCTGGAGCGCGCCACGCTCGCCGCCGTCGACACGCCCCGGTAGCGCAGCCACCGACTAACGCTCCGGGGTCAGCGTCAGCGTCGCCGCGGCGTCGTCGTCGACGGCCCGCCGCGTGACGCGCCAGGGGAACGACTCGCCGTCCTGCCACGCACCGATCTGGTCGGCGTAGTGCCGGGACGTGGGGTGGCCGGAGACGCCGGTGGCCACCACCCAGGTGGAGGCATCCGGATCCGCGATGTCCGCGACCATCCGCATCGACGGCGCCGCCACCACTGTGAAGTCGGCACGCTGCCCCTCGAGGGTCGCGGCGTCCCAGCTCGTGGCGTTCACGGAGGCCGTCCCGCCCGAGACCTCGAACGGCGTCGGGTTCGTCAGCCAGGCCAGCAGGCCGGGCGTCGTCGCGGGGGTGAGGAACTGGTGCTCGAAACGTGCGCGATGCAGGTCACCCCAGCGCCAGCGGTCCGCGTCCTTCGCGAGCGAGTTGGTCAGCTGGAAGCGGGCGAGTTCGACGGCCCGCGCCAGGATCTCGTCGCGCGTCTCGGTGACGCGGAGCGTCGAGACGTCGTCCCACCAGGCGTTCCGCGGGTCGTTCATCAGCCGGATCAGCACTTCCATCCACCGGGAGTCGCCGCTCGGGACGACCTCCCGGGGAAGCTCGTCATTGAAGGTGAGGTGGAGGACGTTCGCCCAGACGGTGTTGAAGTACGCCGCTCCCGCCGAGTCCGCGTCGTTCGGATACCCCTCGTCCCGCCACAGCCGCAGCTCGCGCACCGCCTCCCGCACGAACTCCGACTCGACGTTCAGGCGCAGGATCGCGGGCACCATGACGCCGGCCACCGGATGGCTGGAATCCATCATGAGGGCGTTGGCGGTCTCGACGCCGATCTTCTCCCCCTGCTGCAGGTGCGCCACGATCAGGCCACGCAGCCGCTGGGAGCGGAACCCGTAGTCGAAGTCCGCGGAGAGGAACGGGCCGCCCCCGTCGACTGTCGGCGCCTGGTTCGCGGCGATGATGAAGCCCTCCTCGGGGTTCAGCATCCTCGGCAGGTTCTCCGCCAGCAGCTGCCCCTCCCACGTGAACGCGGGATCCCAGCCGGGCCGCGGCCAGGTACCGTCGGTCGCCACCGCGCCCACAACCGTCCCGGACCGCAGGGGGACCTTGCCGGCCGCCTGGTAGCCGATGTCACCGCCGAGGGTCGCGAACACGATGTTCTGTGCGGGCGCGTCGAGCTTCGCCGCGGCCGCGGCCACGTCCTCGGCCGTCGTGGCGCGGGCGAGGTCGAGGAGCGCCTCCATGGAGCGCCCGGGCTCGAGCGCCGTCCACGCCAGGGACACGGCATACCCGTCGACACCCCCGGTGGGACTACCGGAGGGCACCGGCGCGCCGGAGGCGGAGGCACTCCCCGGGAGGGCGGAGGCGATCAGTGGCCCATGGACCGTGGAGGCCACCTCGACCGTGAACGAGTCGCCCCCGGCCACCCGCACCTCCTCGGTCCGGGTCTCGAGGCGCAGGCGGCCCTCGCCGTAGAGGTAGTCCCCCTCGGGGTAGATCCGCTCGAGGAAGAAGTCCGTGGCGTCCACGGCGAGACCGGTCATGCCCCAGGCGAGCGAGGGGTTCTGGCCGATGAACACGCCCGGCATGCCGGAGAGCGAGAACCCGGAGACGTCGAACGTGCAGTCGTCGGCGAGCGCCACGCAGTGGAGCCCCACCTGGTGCCACACCCCGGGCGCGCTCACGGCGGAGTGGGGGTCGTTCGCCAGGAGCGGTTGGCCGGTCTCGGTGTGGGACCCGGCGACCACGAACGAGTTGGACCCGACGCCGTCGGTGCCACCGACGAGCGTGGGCACGGCGTCGAGCGTGCGGAGGGCGGCGCGGACGACGTCGCCGCTCCCGTCGAGGGCGTCCGTCAGCGAGCTGTCCACGGTCCCCGGCGCGGTCGGCGCCGGGAGGCCGGCGGGCGGGATGATGGGCGTGCGCTGGTCCGCGGGGTAGTCCGGGAAGAGTTCCGCGACCCTGCCGACGTCGCCGGTGGAGCGGTAGACGGCCGCGCGTTCGAGTTCCTCCTCGTAGTTGGCGCGCATGTCCCACGCCATTGCCTTGAGCCACGTCAGCGTGTCGACCGGCGTCCAGGGCTCGACCTCCGCCAGCGGCACGCGCAGCCCGAGGATGGTGTACTCCATCCCGAGTTCGGACGCCTCCCGGTCTGCGAGGTACGCGTTCACCCCGGCCGCGTACGCCTCGAGGTACTCGCGGTACGCCGGCTCGAGCAGGTCCCACTCCGTCTCGGCCACCCGGCGCAGGCCCAGCGTGCGCATCACCGTGTCCGACTCCCGGGCGTCCTGCTCGTCACCGAGGAGCTCCGAGAGCCGCCCGGACGCGATGTGGCGGCGGAGGTCCATCTCGAAGAAGCGGTCCTGGGCGTGCACGTACCCCTGGGCGGCGAACAGGTCGACGTCGGACGCGGCGTAGACGTGCGGCACCCCCAGTGAGTCACGGATCACGGTGACGTCCGCCACGAGGCCGGGAAGCTCGCGCGTGCCGGCCTCCTGCGGCAGCGGGCGCCGCAGCACCCAGGCCACGACGGCGAGGCCGGCAACCAGCGCGAGCACGAGGGTGGCGGACAACGCGATGATGATCCGGCGGACGATCCGGCTGCGAGCGCTCACTGTCGCAGCCTATCCGCCCCCTCATCGACTCCGGGTGAAATGCGCGGTGGGCTCGGCTAGGATTGGCACTCGGAGAACGTGAGTGCCAACGGAGGAGGACTGATGCCGACCTACGCCTACCGCTGCACCGCGTGTGGCACCGAGTTCGACATCTACCAGCGATTCGACGAGGACGCCCTGACCGAGTGTCCCACCTGCGGCGCCGCCCTGCGGAAGCTGTTCTCCCCCACCGGCATCGTGTTCAAGGGCTCGGGCTTCTACCGCACCGACTCACGGGCCGCGAAGGGCTCCTCCGGCGCGACGGGCAAGGAATCGTCCGGCGCGGCGTCGAAGCGTCCGTCCAGCGGCGGGAAGGCCTCGCCCGCGGCCAAGGCCAGCTGAGGACCCGCCAGCCCGTCCACAGGCGTGGGGGTGCCGGCCCGCGACCATCCGGCTTCCTCCTAACCTCGCACCATGCGCTTCATGCCCTCGCGCGTCGTCCCGCCCGCCCCCGCCTGGCGCAGCGCCCTCTGGCGCTGGCGGCACACCTTCCTGGCGCTGGCTGCCGCGGCGGCCCTCCTCGCCGTCGTGGACGCGGTGGCGCCGGTCCCGTCCGGCGAACCGCGGGTGGCGCTCCGTACGGCCGTCGCGGCCGGCGCCGCGCTCCGCGATGGTGACCTGGCGCTCGTCGTGGTACCGGACGCCGCGCGCCCGGCGCGCTCCTTCTCCGCGGTGGAGGAGGTGCGCGACCGTCGCCCGGTGGCCGCCCTGCCGGCCGGGACCGTCCTCTCCGAGGAACTCCTGCTCGGGCCCGGGTTGGCAGTGCCTGCCGGGACGGTCGCCCTGCCGGTGGGCGTCGCGGACCCCGGTTCGCGTGCCCTCGCCCGCCCTGGGATGAACGTCACACTGGTCGGCGGAGCCGCGGGCGAGGGCTCGCGAGCACTGTGGGTCGACGTGCTCGTTTTGTCAGTGCTTGACCCGGAGCAGGGGATGAACGTACTGGGCGCCGCTCCCTCGGATGCCACGCTCGTCGTGGCCGTTCCCGCCCGGTTGGCTACAGTCGTGGCAGAGGCGAGTGCCACCCTCCCCCTCCGGGTGGCCGTGCCGGCGCCGCCACGAGCGGACGGCTGACAACTCGCCCGAGTTCGTACCCACAGGAGAGACATGCTCAAGGGCTTCAAGGAATTCATCACGCGTGGCAACGCGATCGATCTCGCTGTCGGCGTGATCATCGGCGGTGCCTTCGCCCCGATCGTCGCCGCGGTGACCGCTGTCATCATGGGCATCATCGCCGGGCTCTTCGGCCAGCCGAACTTCGACCAGGTGGGCAGCTTCATGGTCGGCGACGCCGAGATCCTCCCCGGCGCGATCATCACGGCGCTCGTGAACTTCCTCATCGTCGCGTTCGCGCTCTACTTCTTCATCGTCGTGCCGATGAACAAGCTGGCCGCGCGCCGCAAGGAGGAGAAGGTCGAGCCCGCGGCCCCGGCCGAGGACGTCCGCATCCTCACCGAGATCCGCGACCTGCTCGCCACCCGCTGACGCACCCGCCCGAGGGGAGTCCCCGGGCGCACCGGAAGGGGCCGGCTCCGGGAGGAGCCGGCCCCTTCTGCACACCGGTACGGCGGCACACCGATGCGGCGGCTCACCAGTGCGGCGGAACGTCCTCGCGCAGGCGACGGTCGTTCGAGTCGGGGGCATCCCCCCACGCGATGTCCGTGTCCTCGGCCGCGCGCGTCGGGACCACGGAGCCCGGGATCGTCCGGTCGCCGGCGGCGTGATCGTCGTCGACGGGCGAGGGCCGCACCACCCGACGGTGGTCAGTCCGCTTCGCCACCGGTGTCCCCGCTGTCGGTGTCCCCGCTGTCGCCGAGGAGACGGCGGGCGGCTGCCTCGAGGGCGTCGTCGACCCGTGCGCCGCGCTTCGCGGGCCGCAGGTGGGCGCGCATCGCCTCGACCAGGTCCTCCCTGGTCAGCTGGCCGTCCGCGCACAGCCAGGCGGCGACCTCATCGAGTTCGTCGTCGGAATAGGCCCGGATGTCCCGGCCCGGCTCCACCGGGGGCGGCGCGGACGCGGCATTCACGGGGGTGGCGGGAGCCGTCTCCCCGCCGGGCCCGGCCGCCACAGCGGTGGTGGCGACAGGAGCGGGATGCTCGGCCATCGCCGCGCGGACCTTCGCCTCGATAGCGGCGGCCTCACGCACCGGGTCCAGGAACAGGGCGGTCGCGAACGCCATGTGCGGCACCCAGCCGTGCTGCGCGAGCCGCTCCACCCAGTGGCGCTCCCGACGCCGCAACGACGGCTCCGCCACGTAGGCCGGGTCGTCGGTGAGGACCGCGACGAACAGCTCGCCGGGACGATCCTCGTGGCCGACGGCGAGGGGCAGCCGCACGCCACCCTCCAGGCCGTACCGGGGCAGCACGACGAGTCGGCGCGCCTGGAGGCGCTCCGCCAGGTCCATGAGCAGCCGGTCCGGCTCACCCTCGGCGGGCTGGCTGCGGGCCTTCGACGAGCCCGGTTCGGCCGGGGAGTCCGAGGCGAAGTCGAGGAGGTCAGCGAGCAGCCGGGCTCCCGGGTGCTGCAGGCGCTGGCGGTCGAGGTCGGCGGGACCGAAACAGGAGACGATGTGCAGGTTCTGCCGCACGCAGTCGAGGGCGTCGATCATGAGGGCGAGGCCCTCCGGGGAGGAGACCGCCCCGAACCGGTGGAGCACGCGGCCGTGCGGGGTCTTCGCGTAGCCGACGGAGAGGATCACGGTGTCCCGCGCGAGGTCCGCCGCCGACTCGAGGTCGCAGACGACCACCCGGGCGCCGGCCAGCAGCGGCGCGAGTTCCCGGTCGGCCCGCAGGGCGGCGGCGATCCGCTCGGCCGTGACCGGGGACAGCGAGACCACGGCGATCTCACCGGTGTCCCGCAGTTCCCTGACCAGTTCCACCACCCGCTCGACCTCGGCGTCCACCCCCTCGACCTCGAGTGCCCCGAGCGCCGGCATGCCGTAGCCCTCCACGAGGTGGAGGCGGAGCGTGGACGGGGTGGGGCGGGCCGGCACGGCGTCCACGACGCCGTCGTACCCGTGACCGGCGAGGAACGCGGCGAGGTGCTCCTCCCGCCGCGCCCGGTCGGTGGGCAGCAGCACGCTGGGCAGGGTGCCGGCGAGCTCGTCCACGATGCCGGGCCCCGGCCGGGAGGCGTCACCCACGAGCACCACCTGGCTCGCCCGGGCGATGGCCGCGACCACGTGCGCGGCGGGCAGGTGCTGCGCGCCGTCGATGACGAGGAGGTCCACGCTCGCCTCCCGCGGGAGCACCTGGCCGACCAGCATCGGCGGCACGATCCACACCGGGCGCGCGGCGGTCATCAGCGGGGCGAAGCGGGCGCGCAGCGAGCGCACGTTCGTGAGGTGCGGCACCGAGAGCTCACGCCACAGCGTCTGGGCGGCTGCCTTGTCCGCGGCGATGGTCCGCGCGAGCCGGCGGCCGACCGCGCGACGCACGGGACCGGGGAGCGAGGCGATCTGGGCCCGGTCGAGGTCGCGGAAGCGCTCGGCGAGCGAGTTGAGGGTCGCGCCGTCGTAGCCGGCGAGGGCAGGATCGCTCCGCAGGATGGACTCGAGCACTGACGCCCACCACGCCAGCTCGAGCTCGGCGGGCGCCGCGTCCGCGTCCACCCGGCGGGCGCGGAGGTCGTCGAGCAGGTCACCGAGTCCGAGGTCACGGAGCTGCTCCGTGAGGACGGTGATCTCGGGCAGGTAGCGGAGCGCGGCGGGGTCCTGGCCGAGCCGGAGCATCCGGTCGCGCAGCGCCTCCAGCTCCATCCCGAACAGGTCGTCGTCCAGCACCGCGGTCAGACTCTCGACCTGCTCCTTCGCGTGCAGCGCCGCCCGTTGCAGGTCGCCCAGGCCCTGCGGCAGCCGCGGCCACCCGCCCGCCGGGCAGTGGCGCCGCCACACCTCGCGCTGCTGCTGCACCTTCACGAGCGCCTCGTGGAGGTCGGCGACCGGACGTCCGGGCCGCAGCAGGTCGCGGGCCTGGCGGGTGAGCCGGCGGCGGGTCGCCGCGGACATCTCGACTCCGTTCTGGTGCCGCCACTGCGAGGTGGCGGTCGCGATCACCATGTCCGCAGCGGAGCGCTCGAAGATGACGGGCGTGAAGGTGTCCAGGGACTCGCGGATGCCCTGCAGCATCTCGAGCTGCTCCAGCCACGCGCCGAGCGACGACGCCCGTTCCAGGCCGGTCTCCCGCGTCACCCGCCCGACGTCGGAGATCACCTCCGGAAGTGTCACCTCGGACAGGAGCTGGGTGGTCTCGAGGGCGCGGGTGGCCTCGGCGCCGGAACGGACGTGCGCACCGAACCACGGGGTGTCGTGGTGGCGGACCGAGAAGCCGCCGAGCAGGGCGAGCCGGGCGAGCGAGTCCCCCGCCCGCGCGCGGGTCTCCACGTCGAGGCGGACGACGGCGTCGGCGCCCAGCCGCACCTCGGTGCGGGGGCCGGACCGGGAGGTGGTGAGGTCCGCGAGGTTCTGCAACGCGTCGTAGGCGGAGGTGCGCCACGGCTCGCGCGGGCGGTGCAGGGCCTCCGTGTAGCCCTCGAGACGGGAGCGGACGTGCAGGAGCGTGGCGCGCGTACGCCTCACGGCGTCGTCGTCGAGGTGGTCCTCCCAGGGCGCCAGTCCGGACCGCAGCCGCTCCGCGGCGGTGGCACGCCAGTTCGGGTCCTGGAGGTCGAAGAGGAAATCCCCGAGGCCCGCGTCCGTGAGGGCGCGTGTGATCGCCCGGCCGGCGCGCCGGGTCCCGGGCACGTGCACCACGGAGCGGCCCGACGCCGCCGCGTCCGCGAGGATCGCGGCCACCGTCTCCGCGGCGTGCGAGCCGGGACGGGCGTCGACCAGGATGCTGCGGCCGGCCACCACGTGGTCGATGACGCCCTGCTGGACGGGGTCGAGGTCCCCGACGCCGCGCTCGGCGTCGGGGGCGCGGTCGCCCGGGTTGGTGGGGGCGAGCGGAGCGGCGAGTGACCGCTGGGCCTCGATGTCCCCCGCGAGGGCCGCGACGATGGGGTGGGACCGGAGCGCGGGCTCCATGGCCTCGAGGTCGTCGAGCAGCACCTTGCCCGGGTGGACGAACGGTCCGACCAGGATCCGCTCATCCATCGCGAACTGCGACAGGTGGAGGCGCCCGAGTTCGGTGAGCCGGGCCAGCGTGGCGCGGGGCGAGAAGCCGTGCTCCGTGACGGACATGGCCGCGAGCGCGTCGAGGTCTGGGTCCGCTCCCGCGCGGTGGAGCGCGGTGACGAGCTCGGTGTTGATCTCGATGCCCGGTTCGAGGCGCAGGTCGAAGTCAGGTTCCGGTCCCTCGAGAGGCTCGAGGTGGAGCGGACGGAGCATCACCGGCGCGTTGAGGATCCGGATTGCCCCCTCGTCCATGCCCCCCACGACGTCCGCCCAGTGGCCGACTCCGATGACGAGGTAGATCGGAGCGGCCGAGAAGCGCTGGATCATCTCCTCGGCGCGCTGCAGCACGGCGCGCGCGGAGCGGCGGGCGACGAGCAGGGAACCGGGTTCCCGGACGAGGTTCGAGAGGCGGGTGGCGCGGCCCGCGTACAGCTGCGCGATCCCCGAGGGGTGCGCCTGCGTCAGGTCGATGAGGGCACCGGAGAGCTGCGCGATGTCCGCCAGCGTGGACTCGCCGGCGAGTTCGCGGATCTCCCCCCGCCAGTGCGCGAGGGCCTCCGAGACGGGATCAACGGCGCCCCGATCCGATCCCTGCGCCGGCGCGGAGCCGGGCACGTCGGTGCCCCACGCGCCTCCTGACATGTCCTCCCCCGTCTGCGCCCCATGGGCGGCCCCGCCCCCGCCTGGCTGGTCCCTGAGTGGGGTGGACGCTGCGGCGTCGTCGGGGATCTCGCCGATCCGGCGCCGCGGCAGGAAGGGGAGCGGTGTCACTCCCTCACGCTAACGAGCCGCTGGCGGGGGGCGAAACTGGCGCGCCGCGCGATTCCAGATGCCGGATGGCAGGATGCGGTCATAATGAAACAGAACGAAGTGCGACACGCAGGGGGGCAGGCGTCGCACTTCGTTCGTGATAGATAGTCTGCACCTCCCGGCGTCCGTGTGCAACTTGGTGACATGGCAGGAACCTGCCACATTTCTCCCACCGGGCGCGGTGTGTACCGCCCTCGGGCGCCAGGCCCTGGCGCTGGTGGCGGGCGAACTCCGGGAGCGGGGCGTCCGGGTGCTGCTCGCCCCCGACCACCACTGCCTGACGATGCTGCTGCCGTTCCAGCTCGAGGGCATCGCGGTGCGCACGATCCCCACGGGAACGGACACCCACCTGGCGGCCGAACCCCTGCGCGCCGCGCTCGCCGCCCGGCCTGACGCCGCGATCCTCCACTCGTGCACCCACGGCACGCGGGCCCGCCCCGCACTCCGCGTCGCCCTGGCGGAGGCCCGCGCGGCCGGCCACCTCCTCGTCGTCGACGAGACGCACGCGATCCTCGAGGACGACCACCTGCCGGCCGACTACCACGTCGCGAGCCTCCGCAAGCTCCTCCCGGTTCCCGACGGCGCGTGGGTGACCGGGCTGGCCCGCGTTCCGCCGCTCACACGGTCGGCGGCCGACGAGCGCCTCACCGCCCTCCGCGAGGCCGGGCTCAGCCGGGGGCGGGGCGGACTCGCCGTGCTGGACCGGGCGGAGGAACTGGCGGACGAGAACTGGGCACCCGGCGCGATCAGCCCCACCGCCATGGGGGTGCTCGCCCGGCTCGACCGGGCCGGGCTCGCCGCCACGCGCCGCGACAACTCCGAACGACTCCGCCGGTCGCTCCCCGGCCTGGCGGTCGCCGCGACCACGTGCTGCGTCGTCGTGCGCCACCCCGGCGCGGAGCGTCTCGCGGCGGCTCTCGCCGCGGACGGGGTGAGACCTCCGGTCGACTGGGGACGTCCCCCCGGCCACGGCCGGGACCGTCCCTGGCGGACGGACCTGCTCACCCTCCCGGTGGACGAGGGCCTCACCGCCGCGGACCTCGACCGGATCGCGGAGCGCACGCGCGCGTTGGCAGCGGCGTGGGACCGCTGACGAGCACGACGAAGCGGGCGTGCCCCTCGGCACGCCCGCTCCGCCGCCGTCCTCAGTTGCCCGCGAGCCCGTAAGGCAGGGAGGTCCGGGAGGCGATCACGAGGAGGCGGTTGTACTTCGCCACCCGCTCGCCGCGCGCCGGGGCGCCCGTCTTCAGCTGGCCACAGCCCGTGGCCACGGCGAGGTCAGCGATGAAGGAGTCCTCGGTCTCGCCGGAGCGGTGGGACACCATCTGGGTGTAGCCCGCCTCGCGGCAGAGCCGCATGGCCTCGAGCGTCTCGCTGACCGAGCCGATCTGGTTCAGCTTGATCAGGGCGGAGTTGGCCACCTTCTTCTCGATGCCCTCGGCGATGATGGCGGGGTTGGTCACGAACAGGTCGTCCCCCACCAGTTGCACCTTGTCGCCCAGTTGTGCGGTCAGGGCGGCCCAGCCGTCCCAGTCCTGCTCGGCGAGTCCGTCCTCGATCGACCACACCGGGTAGTTCGCGATCATGGCGGCGTAGCGCTCGATCATGTCGGCGCTGCTGAGGGCCTCGCCGGCCACGTGGTACGCGCCGTCCTTGTAGAACTCGCTGGACGCCGGGTCCAGGGCGATCGCGACGCCGTCGCGGCCCGCCGTGTAGCCCGCGCCCTCGATCGCCTGGACGAGGAGTGCGAGGACGTCCTCCGGCTGGGTGATGTCCGGGGCGAACCCGCCCTCGTCACCAAGACCCGTGGCGAACCCCTGGCCCTGGAGGAGCGAGCGCAGCTTCGCGTACACCGCCGCGCCCGCGCGCACCGCCTCAGGCAGCGAGGGAGCGCCGACGGGCGCGACCATGAACTCCTGGAAGTCCAGGGAGTTCGGGGCGTGCGCGCCTCCGTTGAGCACGTTGAAGTGCGGGACCGGCAGCCGCATCGCGACACCCGGGCTGTTCAGGAAGTCGTACAGCTCCCCGGGGGCAGCGAGGGCGCGGGCCAGCGCCATCGAGACGCCCACGAGCGCGTTCGCGCCGAGACGGCCCTTGTTGCCGGTGCCGTCGGCCTCGTTCAGGGCCTCGTCGACCTCGGCGAGCGACGTCCAGGTGCGGGACTTCAGCAGGTCTGCGATCTCGCCGTTGACGTTCGCCACGGCCTTCGTCACGCCCTTGCCGCCGAAGCGCTCCTTGTCGCCGTCCCGCAACTCCACCGCCTCGCGGCTCCCGGTCGAGGCGCCCGAGGGCACCCCCGCGACTCCACGACCCCCGGACTCGAGGCCCAACTCCACCCGCACGGTCGGGTTACCACGCGAGTCCAGGATCTCGAGTGCGCTCACGTCACTGAAAGTGAATTCCTCTGCCATCTTCGGTTCCTCCATGGCGCCGCAGCGCCTCCTCCAGGAGGGGAGGCCATCCGCGGGATCGTGGGTGGCCTCGTCCTCGCCAAACCCAGGGACTGTTGGCGGCACGGCGGCCGCGGTCGACGGCGAGTCCCTCCGCCGTGTTGGGGACGAGACTACTCGCGCGGGCGAGGGGTGGGTCCGTTGTCGACGCCGATCTGCCGGGCGGCTCCGGAAGCTGCCGGGTCTTCACAGAAGCTTCATGGATGGCCCCGAGGAAGCGTCACAGAGGCGTTCGAGACTCATGTCAGCCGGGAAACGAACCCGGGTCCACGAGGAGGAACAATGCGCACAATGATGAGGCGGGGACTGGTGGCCGGCGCCGTCGCCCTCGCGATCAGCATGCCTGCGGGCGCCTTCGCCGCGAACGGTCCGGACGACGACCCGAGCCAGGCGACCCGCCAGTACGGCTACGGAACCCGCGAATGCGTCGCACCGGATGAGGTGCGGGAGCTGCTGCAGTCCCAGGAGATGGTCCAGCTCCGCGAGCAGTACCGCGCGGACGTCGCGGCGCTGCGGGAGCAGTACCGCGCCGGTGAGACCACCCGCGAGGACCACCTCGCCGCGGTCGAGCAGCTGCGCGAGCGGTACCGCGAGCAGGTCACCGAGATGCTCGGCGACTCCCCCGAGGCGCTCGAGTGGGTCGAGGAGCACTGGGGTGACATGGGCGACCGTGGCCCCCGCGCCCTTGGACAGGGCATGAAGGCCAAGTACGGCGCGCAGGGCGACCAGCGCCGCGCGGCGTGGGACAGCTGACAGCCTTACCCGACCACGATGGAGCGGGCGTGCCCCTGGGCACGCCCGCTCCCGTGCGTGCCCCCCGGGAACGCCCGTCCTCAGCGCGTCACGGCCCGGCGAACGGTGTGGGGTCGCAGTCGTCGTTCGCCGCGCTGCACCCGATCTGCAGCCAGTTCCAGAACGCCTCGGGATCGCCGTCGAAGGCGTAGAGCACGCGGGAGGCGCCGCTGGCCGTGCGCACGGTGTTGTCGAGTTGCGAGAGGTACTGGGCGCTGCCGCAGGAGGTGGAGGCGTTCGGGATGTCCTGGGAGTGGTTCTCGAGGTTCACGTACGCGGTGGCCCCGACCAGCCGCACGGAGATCAGGTCATCGGCCGTGGCCTGCGAGAACCACGAGGTGTAGCCGTTCGCCTGCTCCGCCGGAGTTGGTCCCGCGAGCAGCTCCTCGACCGCCGCCGCCGTCAGGCCGACCGGATCCGCGGGCGCCGGAACCGATCGGGGCACCGGGTAGCTGAGCGCACAGTCGGCGTCACGGTTGACGATCGTGTTGCCCAGGAAGACGAACACCGTCGTCGTGGACGGCGGGGACGCCGTCGCACCCGGCGACGCCGTGCCGCTCGGGGAGGCCGTGGGTGTGGCGCTCGTGGGTGTGGCGGCGCTCGTCGTCGACGGCGACGGGGCAGGTCCGCTACTCGAGGTGCAACCCGCCAGTGCCAGTGCGGCGGTGGCTGTGAGGACGGCACCCTGGAGGACTCTCATCGCGCTCCCCTTCCGTGTGCCCGCAGGTGGCAACCGCGGGCGGATCGTGTCGCTCGCTGGCAGGGTACGTCGGGGGCGCCGCGAGTGGGCACGATTTGGTGGGTAGCCCGATGACGCGCGCTCAGCCTTCGCCACTCCCCGGTAGCGCCGCAGCCAGTCAACGGGTGGCTGCCGCGGCCGCTGTCCGCTGTTACCGCTCGACGGCGAGGATCGTCTCGTCGTCGGGTTGCCCCGCTCGCCTGCCGACCAGCCCGAGCATCGGACCCATTCCGCCGATGATGATCAGGAGGCCTCCCAAGGCGCCGATGAGAGTCATCGACTCGTTCCACACGAGCGCTCCGAGCAGGATCCCGACGACGCACTCCCAGTAGGAGACAGTCGAGAGTTCAACGGCCAGGAGGTGCTTTCCGGCGACCGGCAGCAAGCCGATGGCGAACAGTCCACACACCACGAACATGCCGACTGCCCATGCCCAGTTGGTGGGAGTCATCACCTCGAGAGGGTTGGTGGGGTCCAGGGTGTTCATGCGGAAGATCATGATCGCGATCGCCCCAATTGCGCCGAATGCGAAGTTCCAGAACGAGCGGACCTCTTCTCCGATGTCGCCCCTGAAGCGGTAGAAGAACAGCGCCAAGCCATAGAACACACCCGAGGCGAGCGCGAAGATGTCACCCATGATCTTGTTCGGCATCTCTGGGTTGACCCCCAGGTCGAGGCCGAACCTGAGACCCTCTCCATCAACGAAGTTGATCAGCCCGATCGTCATGATCATTCCGATGAAGACGAGCGTCAGGAAGAACGCATTCTTGAGGTCGATCCTCTCCTTGAGGAAGATCCAGGCCAGGATCGCGGAGAAGAGTGGACCGGTGTAGATCAGGAATACCGCGTTCGCGATTGTGGTCATCAGGGTCGCTGAGACATAGAAGGCCAGTGACATGCCGATCGCGAGGCCGCCGGCGACAACACTGAAGGACAACCTGGTCCGCCTGAGTTCAGGGAGCTTCTTGACGAGCACGATGATGACCAGCATCCCCAGCACGCCGACCGTCATGCGCCCGAACGCGAGGAAGTCACCCGTGATGTAGCGCGCGCCGGTCTCGGGGTCGATCGGGGTGGCGAGGCGGCCGAACGTTCCGACGAAGCCCATCCCGGTGGCCGAGAGCAGCATCGCCGTGAAGCCGAGCTTCTTGTTCATGACGTGCCCGGTGGCGGGAGCCAACGTGTGAAGGGACATGGAGGGGCCTTTCGAGTGTGCCTGCGGCCAGCGCCGTCGCTTGCCGGGTGGGGCGGAGCCCCGAGGATACGGGGGTTCCCGGGGTGAGGACCGGGAACCCCCGTCACGGAGACGTCAGACGAGGGTGGGGTCCTCGA
>DBQX01000082.1 GCA_002305415.1 Actinomycetales bacterium UBA1383
GCTCGAGGCCCTCACCGCCGCGGCTCCCGCTGCGCCCGCGGACGCCCCACCCGCCGCGGACGCCCCACCCGCCGCAGCCGGCCCCGCGCCCACCGGGGAGGCGCCTCTCACCGGATACGCCGCTGACGTCGCCAAGGGGTACGACTACCAGGCCCCGTGCCTCTCCCTCGGGGCGCTCCTCGTCGACGGCGTTCCCGAACCGCGCGCACAGGTGCGGATCCCGCTGCGGATGCTGAACCGGCACGGGCTCGTCGCCGGCGCCACGGGCACCGGGAAGACCCGCACCCTCCAGCTCATGGCGGAGGGCCTGTCCACTGAAGGGGTGCCGGTGTTCCTCACCGACATCAAGGGGGACCTCACGGGCCTCGCCGAGCCGGGGACGTCCTCCGGGAAGCTCCTCGCCCGCACGGGACCCCTGGGGCAGGACTGGCAGCCGGCCTCCTTCCCGGTCGAGTTGTTCAGCCTCGGCGGGGCCGGCCGCGGTGTCCCGATCCGCACCACCGTCACGGACTTCGGGCCTCTCCTGCTGTCCAAGGTGCTCGGCCTGAACGACACCCAGGAGTCCTCGCTCGCCCTGATCTTCCACTGGGCGGACACCCAGGGGCTCGCCCTGCTGGACCTGAAGGACCTGCGGACCGTCATCTCCTACCTCACGAGCGACGAGGGCAAGCCGGAGCTGAGGGAGATCGGCGGGATCTCCACTGCCACCGCCGGGGTGATCCTGCGGGAGATCGCCGCGCTGCAGGCGCAGGGTGCGGACACGTTCTTCGGGGAGCCGGCCTTCGACACCGTCGAACTCATGCGGACCGCCCCGGACGGCCGTGGCATCATCTCGAGCCTCGAGCTTCCCGAACTCTCGGACCGGCCGGCGCTCTTCTCCACCTTCGTGATGTGGCTGCTGGCGGACCTGTTCAACGACCTCCCCGAGGTGGGGGACGCGGAGAAGCCGCGGCTGGTGTTCTTCTTCGACGAGGCCCACCTGCTGTTCAACGACGCCTCGGACGAGTTCCTCTCCCAGGTGATCCAGACCGTGCGCCTCATCCGCTCGAAGGGTGTCGGCGTGTTCTTCGTCACCCAGACCCCCAAGGACGTCCCCGAGGACGTGCTCGCCCAGCTGGGCTCCCGCGTCCAGCACGCCCTGCGCGCCTACACCCCGAAGGACCAGGAGAGGCTCCGGCAGTCGGTCAAGACGTTCCCCAACTCGCCCTACGACCTGGAGGAGGTGCTCACCACCCTGGGGACCGGCGAGGCCGTGGTGACGGTGCTGTCCGAGAAGGGGGCTCCCAGCCCCGTCGCGGCCACCCGGCTCCGGGCCCCCCGCGCGAACATGGGTGTCGCGGCCGACGCCACCCTGGACGCCCTCGTCGCGTCCTCCTCACTACTGCACCGGTACCGCGACGCCGTCGACGGCGAGTCCGCCTACGAGATGCTGACCTCGCGCATGGAGCAACAGCGTGCCGCGGCGGAGCGGCAGGCGCTGGAGGAGCGCCGGGCCAAGGAGCGGATCGAGGAGGAGAAACGGCTCGAGCGCGAGCGGATCGAGGAGGAGAAACGGCGCGAGCGCG
The DNA here is from genome assembly GCA_002305415.1 of Actinomycetales bacterium UBA1383. GTDB lineage: Bacteria > Actinomycetota > Actinomycetes > Actinomycetales > Actinomycetaceae > UBA1383. The sequence goes on from DBQX01000082.1 coordinate 1,566, forward strand.
AGCGCGTTGCCGCGGAGAAGGAGGAGGCCCGACGCCGGGCCTCCCGCCAGAAGACCGTCGATTCCCTGCTCTCGAGCGCCGCGCGGTCGCTCGGCCGGGAGATCACCCGGTCGATCTTCGGCACGCGGGGCCGTTAGGACACGCGCTAGGCGGGCACCACGTTCACCAGGCGCGGCGCCCGCACGATGACCGTGCGCACGTCCCTGCCCGCGAGCGTGCGGACGACGCCGGGCGCGGCCAGCGCCCGCTCGCGCAGCTCGTCCTCGCCGATGGACGCGGGCACCTCGATGCGGTCACGGACCTTGCCGGCCACCTGCAGGACGCACGTGGCGGTCTCCTCGACGAGCAGGGACTCGTCCGCCACCGGGAACGGCTCCCACGCCAGGGACTCCGCGTGACCGAGCCGGCTCCACAGCTCCTCGGCGATGTGCGGCGCCACCGGGGCGACCATCAGCACGAGTGGCTCGATCGCGGCCCGCGGCACCGCCGCGAGGGTCGTCAGGTGGTTGTTCAGCACGATCAGGCGGGCGATCGCCGTGTTGATCCGCATCGCGGACATCTCCTCGGTGACCTCGGCGATCGTGCGCGCGACCAGCGTGGCCGTCCGGGTGTCCATGGGCTCGTCGACGACGGTCACCTCGCCGGTCTCCTCGTCCACGACGTTCCGCCACAGCCGCTGGAGGAATCGCTGTGAACCCACGACCGCCCTCGTCTCCCACGGCCGGGAGAGGTCGAGCGGTCCCATGGACATCTCGTAGACCCGGAAGGTGTCCGCCCCGTAGGCCTCGTACATCTCGTCCGGGGTGACCATGTTCTTCAGCGACTTGCCCATCTTGCCGTACTCCCGGGTGACGGGTTCGCCCTCGACCGTGAAGCCGGACTGCTCATCGCCCTCCACCGCGGCGGCCTCCACGTACTGCCCGCGGGCGTCCACGTACGCGTAGGCCTGGATGTAGCCCTGGTTGAAGAGCCTGTGGAACGGCTCGGAGGAGCTGAGGTATCCGAGGTCGTACAGCACCTTGTGCCAGAAGCGGGCGTACAGGAGGTGGAGGACGGCGTGTTCCACGCCCCCCACGTACAGGTCCGTGCCCCCGGATCCGCCCGGCGTGCGCGGGCCCATCCAGTACCGCTCGATCTCGGGGTCGACGAAGGCGGCGTCATTGTCGGGGTCGAGGTAGCGCAGCTCGTACCAGCAGGACCCGGCCCACTGCGGCATCGTGTTGGTGTCGCGGCGGTAGGGCCTGGGTCCGTCGCCGAGGTCGAGCTCCACGGAGACCCACTCCTCCACCCGGCCGAGCGGCGGTTCCGGCGTGGAGGCGGCGTCGTCGGGCGCGTAGGTGCGTGGCGAGAAGTCCGGCACGTCGGGCAGGTCGACGGGCAGCATCTCGTCCGGGAGCACGTGGGCCACGCCGTCGGCGTCGTAGACGATCGGGAAGGGCTCGCCCCAGTAGCGCTGGCGGGAGAACAGCCAGTCGCGCAGCCGGTAGGTCACCGCCCCGCGGCCGGTGCCCTTCTCCTCCAGCCAGGCCGTGATCCGTGCCCTGGCCTCGTCCTTGCCGAGCCCGTCGAGGGACACCTCGGGGTTCGCGGAGTTCACGACGACGCCGTCGCCCGTCCACGCGCTCTCCTGCACGTCGTGGCCCTCCTCCGGGAGGATGGTCGCGACGATCGGCAGGTGGTACTTCCGGGCGAAGTCGTGGTCCCGCTGGTCCCCCGACGGGACCGCCATGATGGCGCCCGTCCCGTAGCCCATCAGGACGTAGTCGGCGGTGAACACCGGCACGGCCTCCCCGTTGACCGGGTTCGTCGCGAACAGGCCGGTGAACACGCCCGTCTTGGGACGGGTCTCGTCCGTCCGTTCCTCGTCGGTCTCGGCCGCGGCCTTCGCCTGGTAGGCCGCGACGGCGTCGCGCGGGGTGGCGGCGCCGCCGGTCCACTCCGGACGGGTGCCCCCGGGCCACGTGGCGGGGACCAGGGAGGACTCCCCCACGACGAGCGGGTGCTCCGGGGAGACCACCATGAACGTGGCTCCGAAGAGGGTGTCGGGGCGGGTGGTGAAGACGGTCAGCGGCTCGGCCAGTCCGTCCACGACGAAGTCCACGTAGGCGCCCTCGGAGCGTCCGATCCAGTTGCGCTGCATGAGGCGCACCTTCTCGGGCCAGTCGATGGTGTCGAGGTCCGCTATCAGGCGGTCGGCGTATGCGGTGATCCGCATCATCCACTGGCTCAGGTTCCGCTTGAACACCGGGTAGTTGCCACGCTCGGAGCGGCCCTCGTTGGTGACCTCCTCGTTGGCCAGCACGGTGCCCAGGCCGGGACACCAGTTCACCGGGGCCTGGGAGATGTAGGCGAGGCGGAACGAGTCGAGGACGGCCGCCCGCTCCACGGGCGTGAGCTCGGCCCACGAGCGGCCGCCGGGCACCTCGCGCGCGCCCGACTCGAACTCGGCCACCAGCTCCGAGATTGGGCGCGCCCGGCCCGCTCCGCCGCCGCGTCCGGGCGCCTCCGGGTCGTACCACGACTCGAAGATCCGCGAGAAGATCCACTGGGTCCACCGCACGTAGTCCGGGTCCGTGGTGGCGAAGCTGCGGCGGTCGTCGTGGGCAAGGCCGAGACGGCGCAACTGGCGGCGCATCGTCCCGATGTTCTCCTCGGTCGTCACCCGGGGATGCTGCCCCGTCTGGACGGCGTACTGCTCCGCCGGCAGGCCGAAGGCGTCATACCCCAGGGCGTGCAGCACGTTCCTGCCGCGCATCCGTTCGAAGCGGCCCACCACGTCCGTGGCGATATAGCCGAGGGGGTGTCCGACGTGGAGGCCCTTCCCGGACGGGTAGGGGAACATGTCCAGCAGGTAGAACTTCTCCCATGCCGCCCGCGGCCCGGCGAGCGTCCCCCGCGGGTTGTGGGCGTGGAAGGTTCCCTCCTCCTCCCAGCGATCCTGCCAGGCCGTCTCGATCCGCTCGGCCAGGGCGGCGGTGTAGCGGAAGGCGGGAATGGCGTCCTGGGTCATGCGGTCCTCCTTGGTGCTCCGGGCATGAAAAAACCTCCCGTTCGGGGAGGTTCCGCCGCGCGTCTCGCGCGGCTAGCGAAGGAGCAGTCCGGTCATGTCCGCATGCTACCGCATCGGGTAGTGGCCACCCCAGCGCCGTCCGCCGGGCACGCGCGCACGGCATGATGGGCACATGAGCAGCGTGTTCTCCCTCATCATCGACGGGCGGATCCCCGGCAACTTCGCCTGGGCGGACGACGTCTGCGTCGCGTTCGCGACCATCCAGCCCATCACCCCCGGCCACATGCTCGTGGTCCCGCGGGTCGAGGTGGCGCACTTCACGGACCTCGACGACGACGTCCTCGCGCACCTCGCCGTCGTCGCCAAGCGTGTGGGCCAGGCGCAGCGCCGCGCGTTCGACGCCCCCCGGGCCGCGCTCATCGTGGCCGGCTTCGAGGTGCCCCACACGCACATCCACGTGCTGCCGGCCTGGGACGAGGGCGCGATCGCCTTCGCCAACGCGCGGCCGGCGTCGCCGGAGACGCTGGCGGAGACCACGGAGCAGGTGCGGGCCGCGCTGCGCGGACTCGGGTACGGCGGCCACGTGCCCGCCGCCCTGGGGTCTCCGGCCCTCTAGCGGTCCGGCCCCGTCAGAGGCCGAACACGAGCATCCACTTGTCCCAGAACACCAGCACGGCGAGCAGGACGATCAGGCCGAGGCTCATGCCCACCATGAGCCACCTGTCGAGGACCAGCGACCGCACGGCCCCGCCCCGCACGGGGAGGTGACCCCCCTGGGCGGCGCGGGCGAGGACGTTGAAGGCCACCACGATCACCACCACCCACGTCACGAGGCAGTAGGGGCACAGTGACCCGATCACGGCGAAGGACTGGTAGGCGAACCACACGACGAACCCGAGGCCGCCGAGCACCGCGAGGACCAGGAGCCGCCAGAACCAGCGGGCCGGACGGGCACCGGCGGCGAACATGACGCCGACTCCCAGCAGCGCTCCGAAGGCGAGGACACCGAGGACCGCGTTTGGCGGACCGAGGACGTGTGCCTGCCACGTGGTGATGAAGGTGCCGCACCCGATCACCGGATTGATGTCGCACCCCAGGGAGGCCAGGGGATCCTCCAGCACCTTCATCTCGGTGAGGACCAGCTCGATCGACGCCCACAGGCCGACGACGGCGCTCGCCACCAGCAGCCACGAGAACGGCCGCGGGGCGCCCCCCAGCCGCTGGTGCCGCGTGGGACGCGCGCGGTCGAGCTGAACGAGTTCCTGCTCCTCGATCAGCAGCTCGTCCTCGGTCAGGAGCTCGTCGAGGTCACCGACGGGGTCGACTGGTTCGTCGTGAGTGCGTGCCACCCGCTCACTGTAACGGCACCATCCGGGGTGACCATGACCACCGCGTGGTCCACGGGCGTCCCGTCAGCGGCGAACCGCAGCACCGTGAGCTCAGCGGATGACTGGAGGGTTCCGATCGTGCGGCCCCCGTTGTTCCCGCCCCCGGAGGACGAGGAGACGTACCGCCACGTGCCGGATTCACCCAGTTCCGGTCCCACGGTGCGGTGCAGGTGGCCGGAGAGCGTGATCCGTGCGCAGCCAGCCTCGGCGGTCGCGGTGGCCGCCCGCGGGTTGTGGATCAGCAGCATGTCGACGTCGCCATCCGCGCAGGCCACGTCACGGAGCCGGTCACCCATGGCGTGGACGGACTCGTCCCGCTCGAGCCGGGTCCCGGAGCCCACCGCCGTCAGGGTGGGGTCGGTGTCGCCGAGGATTCGCAACCCCGCCACCTCGACGACGTCGCCGCGCAGCACGTCCCACCCGACTCGCTCCTCCTGCTCGGCGGTGAGGACGGAGTCATGGTTGCCGTCCGCCACCACGACGGGAACGTCGATCTCCTGTGCGAAGGCGTTCACGCAGAAGGACTCCGCGGCGGTCCCGGACATCACCGTGTCCCCGCCGTTCGCGACGAGGTCCGCGCCGCTCACCCGGACCAGCGCCGCGACCACCCGGCCCATCGACACGTTGCAGTGCAGGTCGGAGACGAAGACGACCGTCGTCAGCGCGTCCTCGTCCACCGGAGCGGCGAGGTCCCAGCCCGACCTGGGCGCCGGCGCGGCGACGGCGGCGCGGAAGCCGGCGGACACTTCGGCGGCGACGCCGTCGTAGAAGGCCTCGTTCTCCTCGAAGGCGGTCACGACGCGCGGCCCGTAGGCATTGACGAGGTCCGCGAGACGCCCGGAGAGCCGGACACCCTCGAACGGTGTGCCGGCGAGCACCGCGGCGCGCTCCGTCAGGACGTCGGGACGCATCAGGGACGGCAGGACGGCGAGGCTGGTCGCGGTGACGACGACCGCTCCCAGGGCGAGCGCGTTCCGGCGCGTGAGCTGGAGCGGGCGGTCGCCGGTTCGCAGGACGGTCAGGAGGATCAGCCCGAGTCCCCCGGCGACCGCCGCACGGCCCAGCGCGTCCGTCACGAGGGCGTCGATCGCCGGGGTGAGCGCCGCGCGCGGGTGGGAGACCAGCTGGGTGTAGGCGGCGAGGTCCGCGCCGAGTCCCTCGAGGAAGTCCGCCTGGGGCGACGCCGGGATCTCGTGGACCGTGACGGTCACGCCCAGCGGCGCGGCCGGCGAGTCGAGGTGGACGGCACCCAGGGGTCCGAGGTCGACGACGACGGTGCGCGACAGGTCAACCTCGAGGGTGGCGCGGTGTGGGCCGACGTAGGACTCGGCGCGTGCCGTGAGGACGCCGAACACCAGGGCGAGCAGGCAGGCGACGACGGCGAGCAGGAGCTGGCGGGCCCGCTGCCGGCGTGCGTCGCCGGCCATCCTGGTGCCACGAACCATGCGGCTGCCGCCTCCGTCACTGGTACGAGATGAAGATCGGGGTCGGATTCACGTTCGCGATCGTCTGCTGCGGGGTGAGCATCGCTGGGGTGTCCTCGTCATAGAAGTTCTTCCATCCCCACCAGGGCATGTTGGGCGCGTAGTCGTGCAGCACGCGCCACGTGTCCTGCTTCGCCCCCTGGCCGCCCTGCCCGTCGACGTGCATCACGATGGCGAGCTCGTCCCGCGAGGTGTCGAGGCGGTCGATCTCCGGGGTCATCGACACCCGGAACGAGTGCAGGATCAGCACCTTCTGCGGGAGCCGGCGTTCGCGCGTGAAGTCAGCGAGCCAGTTCACCACCTGGTTCACCTCGTCGATGGCCACCGACCCGATCTGGCGCAGGTGCACCTGGTCGGGCTTGAGGCGCCACTCCGGGTCGAGGGCGAGGCCCACGTGCGGCAGGGCGAGCAGTTCCTCGTAGAGCTTCGCCTGGGTGAGGAAGTCGGTGCGCCCGGGCTGGAGGTCGAGCACGACGTAGAGGCCGTTCTCGGCCGCCGCGTCGACCAGGGGCCGCAACGTCTCGATCGGCGCCTCGGCCGAGTAGTTGCCGTCGGCCCCGGGACCGGCGGACGCGATCGTCGCGATGATCTCGAGGGAGGGCACGACCGTCATGTCGGTGAGGGACTCGTACGGTGCGGCGTGCTGCCGCGCGCGCTCGATCGTGGCCTCCACTCCCTGCTCCCCGAGCACGCCGAGCGCTGAGGAGCCCGGGTGTCCGTAGAGCGCCACGTAGAGCTTGCCGGGCGCGACGAGCTGGCCGCCGCCCGGCAGTTCCACCCCGGTGAGGACGGTCTCGAGCTTCCACTGGAAGTCCTCGTCCGTCGCCAGGTCACCCACCGTCAGGATGGTCGGGTCGGGCGAGTCCGCGAGGGCCGCCACGGTGTCCACCGAGCCACGCGGGTCCTCGGCGACCACGAGCGCCTGGCCGGACACCGGGCTCAGCAGCGGAGCCACCCGCTCCGCAGTCGTCTCGTCGGCGACAAGCGCGAAGACCGGCGCTCCGGGTTCCCCGGCCTTCAGCTGGCCGGCCGGGATCGTCGGCAGGTCGACCCCGTCAGGCAGGTCGGCCCCGAAGGTGACCACGTGGCTCGCCCCGAGGCGCTCGATCTCGGCGCGGACGTCCTCCTCCGGGCCGCTCACCGGCGCGAGAAGGAGCGGGACGCGCAGGCCGGCGAGGGCGGCGGCGGCGTCATCGAGGTCGCCGGGCGTCGTGAGGGCGACGACGGGTGCCGAGGTGTACAGGGCGCCCGAGACCTGGAGTGCCAGCGCCTCCTCGTCACCGCCCGCCACGGCCAGGGCGCTCTCGGTGGTCACCTCGGCGCCGGCGACACGCGGCGCCCCGTACACCGCACGCGCACTCGGGCGTGGCCACAGGAAGACACCCGCCACGATGGCGGCAACAAGCAGGATGGCGAGGATGCCCACCCTCGTGCGGGTCATCGCTCCTCCCCGATCTCGGCGATGAGCCGTTGGATGATCCGGACGGTCTCCTCGGGGCCGGTCGTCTCGATGCAGCGCACCCCGAGGGCCCTCACGGGGTAGTCGTTCCCCTGCGGGTCGAGCCGGTCCCCGACGAACACCATCTCCTCGAGCGGGATGCCGCTCTCCTCGGACAGCGCACGGATGCCGTAGGCCTTGTCCACGCCTGCCCGCGTCACGTCCACGGAGGTCGATCCGCCCGCCCGCACCTCGAGGCCGGACAGGTGCGGGGCGATGGCCTGGGCCAGCGCGATCCGCTTCGAGCCCGTCGGATCCCAGGCGCGCTTCGCGTCGAGGGGGGCTTCCTGGCCGAGGGCGGAGAAGGTGATCTGGGTGCCGCGGTCCTCGATGATCTCCCCCCAGGTGCGCTCCTCCCAGAGGCCGAGGGCGCGGGCCTCGCGCACCATCGCCGCTGTCACGCGCTCTCGCTCCTCCACCGTGAGGGGGTGCTCGTAGACGGTGGACCAGACCTCACCGTCGTGCCGGACGTACCGGGTCCCGCACGTCGGCATGATGTGCAGCCGCGCGGCCTCCTCCGGCGTCGCGTCCAGTCCGGCCAGCATCTGCGTGTCGAACTGCTGCCACTGCCCCCCGGAGATCACGCACACGTCGACGACGTCGAGCAGCGAGCGCAGGGCGGTGGCCACGGCGGGCGGCATCGCGGACTTCGAGGGCGCGAGGGTGTCATCGAGGTCGAAGGCGACCAGTCGCACCGGAGCCATTCAGTTCCTTCCCGTCCAGCAGCGACGCGCGTGGACCGGCGAATAGGATGCACTATCACTACCGATTGTCCCACAGCCGGGCCGGACACCCGGTGGGACGTGAAGGAGGCCCGCCATGGCAACCCCCCACATCGCCGCGGAACCCGGAGACTTCGCCCCGGCCGTGCTGATGCCCGGTGACCCACGGAGGGCGCAGCGCATCGCGGAGAAGCTGATGCCCGACGCCCGGCTCGTCACGGACGTGCGCGGCATGCTCGGCTTCACGGGGACCCACGAGGGCCGGCCCCTCTCGGTCATGGGCTCCGGCATGGGCCAGCCGTCGGCCACGATCTACGTGACGGAGCTCTTCCGGTTCTTCGGCGTGCAGCGGGTCATCCGGGTCGGCACCACGGGCGGGATCGCCCACCAGGTCAAGGTGGGCGACGTGATCGTGGCGGTGGGCGCCCACACCGACTCGTCGATGAACCAGCACCGGATCCCGGGGATCAACTTCTCCGCTGTGGCATCGTTCAACCTGGCCCGTGCCGCGGTCGCGGCCGCCGGCGAGAACGCCCGCGTGCACGTCGGGACGATCATCTCCCGGGACCACTTCTACCTCGAGGTCCCCGGCCTCACCGAGAACCTCGCGAGGTACGGCGTGCTCGGCGTGGACATGGAAGCGGCCGCCATGTACGGCGTGGCCGCCGAGTTCGGGCGGGAGGCGCTCACGGTCCTGACCGTCTCCGACCACCTGCTCGACCACTCGGCGGACATGACCGCGGAGGAGCGGGAGTCGAACTTCGACCTCGCGCTCTCCCTCGCCGTCGCCGCCGCGCTCTCCGACTGATGACCCTCGCGCCGGGCTGGTACGACGACCCGGGCGCTCCCGGCAAGGAGCGCTGGTGGGACGGGCACTCGTGGACCCGGCACGTCCGGCACGATGTCCCGGACATCCCGCTCGCGCCGTGGGTCGACCCGTCGCACCCGGCGGTGGTCGTCGACGCGACGCCACCCCGGCGTCCAGGCTCCCTGTTCCTGTCCATCGCCGTCGGCGTCCTCGGGGTCGCGCTCGTCACCGGGATCGGTGCGTCGGCCACGCTGTCAGCCCTCCGGGCAACGGGGGTGCCCGGAGGGGAGGTCGTGGCCCCGCCGTCCGACGACGGCGCCCCCGTGCTTCCGCTCTACTCCTGCGGTGACGTGGCGGCGACCACCCTCCGGATGGCACGGCAGCACGGCGACCTCCCGGTCGTGCGGCTGTCCGAGCCCACGGCGCTCGCCGACCACCAGCCGATCCGGTCCCTCCCTGACGGCGAGGAGCTCTACCTCGTCCTCGCATGCGTCGCGGAGGCGGAGTTCTCCGACGGGCACGTCGGGGAGGTCGAGATGTCCTTCGCGGTCGACTCGGCCGCCACCATCTGGGTCGACTACCGGGAGCGCTGAGGCGCCGATTGTGTGGGACGTGTGGAACTTGCCGGGTCCACGCGCAATGCCGCCCGCCGGGGCGGCACGCATGCGAGACTCACGCCGAAGGAGGCGTGCGTGATTTCCTGTCGCTTCGACCAGACTGTTCCCTTCGCGCGAGACGACGTCTTCGCCTGGCATGAACGTCCCGGGGTGCTGCAGCGACTGACCCCGCCGTTCATGGCCGAGGTGGCTGCGGAGGCGACCCGCGGGATCCGGGACGGCTCCCGGGTGGAGATCCGGCTCCTCGGGGTGCCGCCGCCGTTCAACACGTGGGTGGCGGAGCACTTCGGCTACTCACCCCCCGAGTCCTTCGCGGACCGCGCGGTGAAGGGGCCGCTGCCGAACTGGGTCCACCACCACCGCTTCGACGAACTCACGGACGCCACGCGCGTGCGGGACGAGATCACGTTCGACCTGCCGCGTGCCCTGCCCGGCCCACTCGGTACCGTGGGAGAGCCGCTCGTGCAGGCCCAGATCCGCCGGATGTTCGCCTACCGTCACCGCCAGCTGCTCGACGACCTCACCTTCGCCGCGGCTCACCCGGCGTCCCCGCTGCGGGTCGCGATGAGCGGGTCCACCGGCCTCATCGGGCGCGAACTCTCCGCGTTCCTCCGGGCACTGGGACACGACGTCGTCCCGATGGTCCGCACGCAGCGGGCGCGGGCGGGCATCGTCGCCTGGGACCCCGGCACCGGCTGGGTGGACGAGAAGGCGCTCGCGATGGTCGACGCCGTCATCCACCTCGCGGGCAAGCCGATCGGCAGCCGCTTCACGGAACGCCACACGCGGGAGATCCGGGAGTCCCGGGTGGGGCCCACCGCAGCGATCGCCCGGGCGATGGCGTCCATGCAGGGCCCGCGCGTCCTGGTCAGTGCCTCGGGCATCGGCTACTACGGCGCCGACCGTCCTGGCCGCGTCAGCGAGGACGATCCCCCCGGTGACGACTTCCTGGCGCGCGTCTGCGTGGACTGGGAGCACGCCACGGCACCGGCCGTTCAGGCGGGGATCCGGGTGGTGACCGTCCGCACCGGCATCGTGCTCACCCCGCGTGGCGGGGCCCTCGCCCAGCAACTCCCCCTGTTCCGGCTGGGTCTCGGCGGCCACCTCGGCGACGGCCGCGCCTGGCAGAGCTGGGTGTCGATCGACGACGTGGTGGGGATCTACGCCCACGCGCTGCTGCGGGACATCTCCGGGCCGGTGAACGCCGTGGCGCCCGTGCCCGTCACCTCAGCGGAGTTCGCCGCGACCCTGGGGGCGGTGCTGCACCGGCCCGCCGCCATCCCGGTGCCGGAGTTCGGGCCGAAGCTGCTCCTGGGAGCCCACGGCGCCGACCAGCTCGCGTTCGCGAACCAGCGCGTGAGCAGCGCGCGGATCGAGGCGACCGGTTACGAGTTCCGGCAGCCCTACCTCACCGAGGCGTTCCGCCACGTGCTCGGTGTCCCCGCGCGGGGCGAGTGACGGGGTGCACCGCGAGGGTGCACCCCGTCCGGTCTCGCATCCTCACTTCGCGGACGCAGCCTGCTCCTGCTCGATCTGCGCGCGGACCTCGTCCATGTCCAGGTCCCGGATCGCCTCGATCAGGCGCTCGAGGCTGGCCGACTGCATCGCCCCGGGCTGGGCGTAGATGCCGATCCCGTCACGGAACGCCATCAGGGTGGGGATGGAGGTGATCCCCATCGCGCCGGCGAGGTTCTGCTCGGCCTCCGTGTCGACCTTGCCGAAGACGATGTCGGGGTGCGCGTTGGACGCCTTCTCGAAGACGGGGCCGAACATCCGGCACGGCCCGCACCACTCGGCCCAGAAGTCGATCAGGACGATCGAGTTGTCCTGGATGGTGCTGACGAACGTCTCCTCGGTCAGTGCAACGGTGCTCATGTCACTCCTCGGGGGCTTGTCGGTTGATACCCCACTGGGTATGTCAACGCCGCCTCGCGGGGATTATTCCCTGCCGATACCATGCAGCCACCGATCGGATGGAGGCAGTGATGAGTCGTATCGTCGTCGTCGGTGGGGGCTTCGGTGGGCTGCACGCCTTCCGGGTCCTCGTGAAGGCGGGCCACCGGGTCACGCTCATCGACCGCAACCCCTACACCACCTTCCAGCCCCTCCTCTACCAGGTCGCCACCGGCGGCCTCAATCCTGGCGACATCACCTACTCGCTGCGGCGGTACGTGAGCACCCGGCCCGGCGGGCGCGGCACCTTCCGGCGCGCGACCGTCACCGGAATCGACCTGGACGCGAAGGAGGTGGTCGTGAGCCGCGGGGACCCCGTCCCCTACGACCAGCTGATCCTCGCCCAGGGCGTCGGAGCCAACTTCTTCGGCATCCCCGGAGCGTCGGAGAACGCGCGCACCATCTACACGCGCGCCGCGGCCCTGCAGGTGCGCGACCTCATCTTCTCCGGGCTCGAGCACCTCACCGCCTCGAAGGACCCGGACCGGCGCTTCACCGTGGCGGTCGTGGGAGGGGGCGCGACCGGCGTCGAGATGGCGGGCACCCTCGCCGAGATGAAGTCGGAGGCGCTGCCTGTGGTGTACCCGGAGCTGCAGCAGGACAACTTCCGCGTCGTGCTCGTGGAGATGGCCGATACCGTCCTCGCGCCGTTCGCGGAGCGCCTGCAGCACTACACCATCCACCAGTTGAAGAAGCGCGGGGTGGACGTGAGACTGGGCACCGCCGTCAAGGAGGTGCGGCCGGACGCGCTCGAGTTCGCGGACGGGGGCCGGCTCGAGACCGACGTCGTGATCTGGGCCTCGGGAGTGGGTGCGCACCCGGTGGTCGCGCAGTGGGGAGTCCCACAGGGCCGGGGAGGCCGGATCCTCATCGGTGGTGACCTCAGGGTGCAGGGTTTCGAGGACATCTACGCCGTCGGCGACTGCGCGCTCGATCCCGACAACCCGCAGCCCCAGCTCGCGCAGCCCGCGATCCAGATGGGCGAGTACGCGGCCCGGCACATCATCGCGCGGTCCGCGGGCCAGGACCTGCCGCCCTTCGCCTATGCCGACAAGGGCACGATGGCGACCATCGGCCGGAACGCCGCGGTGGCCCAGATCCCCCCCGGCCTGGCGCTCACGGGTTTCCCGGCGTGGAGCCTGTGGGTCGGGGTGCACCTCGTCGCGTTGCTCGGCGGCCGCAACCGGCTGCAGACCATGATCAACATGCTGTTCCGCTACGTCTCATGGCCGAAGTCGGCCGCCGGGATCATCGGGGACGTGGCCGAGGTGCCACGCTGACCAGGAAACACGAAGGCCGGGACGCGCGTGCGGCCCGGCCTGTGGAGCTAAGGGGATTCGAACCCCTGACCTCCTCCATGCCATGGAGGCGCGCTACCAACTGCGCCATAGCCCCGTGAAGCACGACCTACTGTAGTGCCCCGGCCGCGCGCCGCCAAATCCGCCTGCGCCGCGGTGCCGGGTCACGCCGATTACGCTGGGGATCCCAGGAGGTCCCATGAGTCACACCGTCCTCGTCGTCGACGACGAACCCGGCATCCGCCGCATCCTCGTCTCGTTCCTGCGTGCGAGCTCGTACGACACCGTGGAGGCCGCCTCGGGCAGGGAGGCGCTCACCCGCTTCCGTGCGGCGATCCCCGACATCGTCCTCCTCGACATCGGGCTGCCCGACGTCGACGGTCTGGAGGTGCTGCGGCAGATGCGCATGGTGGCCGACGTGCCCACGCTGCTCGTCACCGCCCGCGCGGAGGAGATGGACACGATCATCGGCCTGTCCGTGGGAGCGGACGACTACATCACCAAGCCCTTCTCCCCGCGGGAGGTGGTGGCACGAGTCGCGGCCGTCCTCCGCCGGGCCGCTCCCGTCGTCGGACCGGCGAGCAGCCCGGCGGACCCGCCGCTCCGGTTCGTCGGCCTGGTCGTGGACCCGCGGCGGCGGGAGGTCACCCAGGACGGCGAGCCGGTGCAGCTGTCCGCGCTCGAGTTCGATCTCCTGCTCGCACTCGCCGAGGAGCCCGGCCGGGTGTTCTCGCGCGCGCAGCTGCTCGAGAAGGTCTGGGGCTCCAACTTCTACGGCGACGAGCGGGTCGTGGACGTCCACATCCGGGCGCTGCGCCGCAAGCTGGGCGACTCGGCGGAGGAGCCCCGCGTCATCGCGACGGTCCGCTCCGTCGGGTACAAGTTCGTCCTGCCGGAGGAGGCGGGCCGGTGAAGCTCACGCCCCGCATGGTGCTGTCCCACGTCGCGGTGGCGGTCATCGCCCTGCTGGCGTTCTACCTGGTGATCAGCCTCGCCGTACCCGCCCTCTTCGACCGTGGGGTCGCACACGGCACACCCACCGGCCGCGGACCCGGGCAGGGGCTGCGGGCCGTGGTCTCGGCGGCGGTCACGCAGGCGGCCCTCCTGGGTGGCGGGATCGCGGCCGCGGCGGCCGTGGCGCTCGGGTGGTTCTTCTCGTGGCGCCTGGTCCGGCCGATCACGCAGATCCGGGACGCGACGAGACGGCTCTCCGCCGGGGACTACAGCGTGCAGGTCCCACTCCCGCCCGTGCAGGAACTCGCCGACCTCGCCGCGGACGTGAACTCGATGGGAGAACGGCTCGCGCAGACGGAGCGCACCCGCGTGCAGCTCATCGGGGACGTCGCCCACGAGATGCGTACCCCGCTCACCGTCATCGACGGCTACGTCGAGGGCATGATCGACGGCGTGATCGAGGTGACCCCGGAGACCCTCGGCGAACTCGGGACGGAGACGCGCCGCCTGCGACGGCTGGCCGAGGACTTCTCCTCCCTCTCCCGGGCCGAGGAGCGCCGGTTCGACCTGCGGGCCGAGCCCGTGGATCTCGCTGACCTGGTCATCGGGGCGGCGGAGCGGCTCCGCCCCCAGACCGAGGAGAAGGACGTCACGCTCACCGTTGAGGTGCCGCCACTCCCGGTGGTGGCCGACCCCGACCGGATCCTGCAGGTGGTGACCAACCTGGTGGGCAACGCGATCGCCGCCACCCCCTCGGGCGGCTGGATCCGTGTCTCCGGACGACGTGAGGGCGACCGGGCGCTGGTCGACGTGGCCGACTCCGGTGTGGGGATCGCGCCGGGCGATGTGGAGCGCGTGTTCGAACGGTTCTTCCGCGCCCACCCGGGACGCGCCGGCGGGTCGGGAATCGGGCTGACCATCTCCCGGGAGCTGGCCCGGGCCCACGGCGGCGATCTGGCGGCCCGGTCACCCGGCGAGGGCCAGGGCGCCACATTCACCCTTTCCCTGCCGCTCGCGCCCTGAGCGCGCCCGGGCCTCAGCCGGGCCCGATGTTGTGTGCCCGCAGCCGCCACGGGGGCGCGAGGTCCGGACGGTGGTTGACGGTCGACCAGTGGGCGTTGTCGAGGCCACGCACCGGGAAGTGCCCCGGCTCCGCGCCGAGCAGGCGCGCGAGAACCTGCGTCGTCGCCGAGCCGTGACTCACCACCACGAGGGTCTCGGCGGGCTGGCGGCCGCCGGCGTGTTCCAGGACGGCGGCGTGGACGCGGTCGGCCACCTGCGTCTTGGTCTCCATGCCGATGCCCGCCGGAGTCGCCCCGGTGCGCCACAGGCGGAACTCATCGGGCCACCGCGCGGTCATCTCGTCACGGGTCAGTCCCTCCCAGGCGCCGAACTCGCGTTCGCGCAGCCGTGCGTCCAGCGCGACCTCGACGCCGATCAGCGCGGCCAGCGCCTCCGCGGTGGCGCGGGCGCGGGCCAGCGGCGAACTGACGATCGCGGTCCGGTCGGTGGCCCCGAGGTAACGCACCAGGGCCGCGGCCCCCGCCGCAGCCTGCACCATCCCCGTCGCGTTCAGGGGGATGTCCACCCCGCCCTGGACACGGCCCTCGAGGTTGTAGTCCGTCTGGCCGTGGCGCCAGAGGATGACGGTGCCCGCCGTCACGTCGTCGTCGCCTCGACGGGCAGCGGGACCACGGGACAGTCCCGCCAGAGCCGCTCCAGCGCGTAGAACTCCCGGTCCTGCTCATGCTGGACGTGCACCACGATGTCGGTGAAGTCGAGCAGTACCCATCGCGCCTGGCCCACGCCCTCGCGCCGCACCGCCCGCACGCCGGCCTCCGCCAGCTTCTCCTCGATCTCGTCGACGATCGCGGAGACCTGGCGCTCGTTCGCCCCCGAGACCACGAGGAAGACGTCGGTGAGGACCAGACGCTCCGAGACGTCCAGGGCGATGATGTCGCCCGCCTTCTTCTCGCTCGCGGCGCGGGCGGCGATGCGGGCCAGCTCGAGTGCGCGTTCCGACGCTGTCATGCCTGACCTCCGACCGGCGTGGGCTGTGCCGCCGCGACCGTCGTCTCCGCGGCCGCCTGGTCCGCGACCACCCAGATCAGGGCGCCGACGACGATCGCTGCGAGGAGCAGCACGATGAACCGCAGCACAGCGGCCAGGGCCGGCCGGCCCGTCCGGGAGCGACGCTCGATGATCGCCGCCTGCTCCACACTCAGCGGCTGGTCGCCGAAGTCGGGGAGCGGGTCACGCTCCCGGAGTGAGCGGCGCCGCGGCTGTCCCTCCGGTGCCGGCTGGAGGAGGGGGACCGGTGCTCGACCCTCCGGAGCGGGTCCCGCAGGCGCCGGAGCCACCGGCGGGGAGGCCACGGGAGCTGGCGTGGGGGCGGACACCACCGGAGCCGGCGCCTCGCTGGCGATGGAGGGCGCGGGGCCGACGGGACCGACCGCGGCGCTCGGAGCCGGGGTGAGCGGGACCTCGGTGACCGACCCGGTCGCCGGGTCGACGACGGTCAGCGAGTCGGTCGTCGTGGGCGCCTGGACGGGGCGGCGCCGAATGGCGGCGCGCTCGGCGGTCTGGGGCTCCGGTTCGGCCTCGGCCACCATGCGGGCGCGCAACTCACGCCGGGTGAGCGGCGCCGGCTCAGCTGCCGCAGCCTCCTTTCGTTCCCGCTCCCGCAGTTCCCGGCGCGTCAGTGGCCTCTGCTCGCTCACGCCCTCACCCCCTGGAGGCCCCCCTGGGCCGGCGAGCCGGTGCGCTGGTACAGCCGGTACTTGCCGATGTACTGGACGACGCCGTCCGGGACCAGGTACCACACCGGGGATCCGGCCGCGACACGCTCCCGGCACGCGGTCGATGAGATCGCCAGGGCAGGAACCTCGAGGAGTGAGACGCCGCGGGAGGGGAGCCCGACGTCGTCGAGGTGGTGCCCGGGACGGGTGACCCCCACGAAATGGGCGAGCGACCACAGCTCCTCGGCGTTCTTCCACTCCAGGATCTGGCTGAGTGCGTCCGCACCGGTGATGAAGAACAGCTCGTCGTCGGGCATCTGTGCGTGGAGTTCCCGCAGGGTGTCGATGGTGTAGGTGACGCCGGGCCGGTCGATGTCGACCCGCGAGACGGTGAATCGGGGGTTGGACGCGGTCGCGATCACGGTCATCAGGTAGCGGTGCTCCGGCGAGGTCACGTCCCGGTCGAGTTTGAAGGGCTGGGCACCGGTGGGAACGAAGATGACCTCGTCGAGGTCGAACACGTCCTGCACCTCACTCGCCGCGACGAGGTGCCCGTGGTGGATCGGGTCGAAGGTGCCACCCATCACCCCCACGCGCCGTCGCCCACTGGCGGAGGGCATCAGTGGCGCGTGTGGACGGATCGGAACGCGAACGTCACGAGGAGGAGGAAGAGCAGGAGCACGAGTGCGATCACGCCGTACATCACGGGATGCACGGGCAACTGGTTGACCACCTCGTGGCCCCCCTCGAACGCGAGAAGACTGCTCCTCATGGCCTACCTCCGCGGAACGTGAACCGGTCTGCCCACCAGTTTCGCACACGTACGGGTCATTCGCGGATCTGACCCTCACCCTCCACGAGCCATGTCGTCGTCGTCAGCTCGGCAAGGCCCATGGGCCCGCGGGCGTGCAGCTTCTGGGTGGAGATGCCGATCTCGGCGCCGAGTCCGAACTGGCCGCCGTCCGTGAAGCGGGTGGACGCGTTGACGATGAGGGCGGCGGCGTCGAGCTCCCGGGTGAACCGCCCCGCCGCCGCGAGCGACGACGTGACGATCGCCTCGGTGTGGCCGCTTGACCACCGCCGGATGTGGTCGAGGGCGGCGTCGAGGTCGTCCACCACCCGGACGGCCAGGTCGAGGGACAGGTACTCCGTCCCATAGTCCTCATCCGTCGCGGGAACGGTGGGGACGCCGGCGAGCGCAGCCGCGGCGGGGTCGGCGTGGAGGGTGACTCCCGCCCCCGCGAGGTCGGCGGCGGCGAGCGGCAGGAAGGCCTCCGCGATGTCGCGGTGGACCAGCAGGGTCTCGGCGGCGTTGCACACCCCGGGCCGCTGGGCCTTTGAGTTCAGCACGATGCGCCGGGCCATCCCGAGGTCGGCGCTCGCGTCGACGTACACGTGGCAGTTGCCGACTCCTGTCTCGATCGCCGGCACGGTGGACTCCCGCACGACGGTCTGGATGAGATCGGCACCGCCCCGGGGCACCAGCACGTCCACCAGGCCGCGGGCGTGCATGAGGGCGACCGCACCCTCCCGCCCGTGCGCGTCGATCGACTGCACGAGGTCACGGGGAAGGCCGACGCCGTCGAGCGCGCCCGCAAGGACGTCGACGATCACGGTGTTGGTCTGAGCCGCCGCCGAGCCGCCTCGCAGGATGACCGCGTTGCCGGACTTGATGCCGAGCCCGGCCGCGTCGACGGTGACGTTGGGGCGTGCCTCGTAGATCATGCCGACGACGCCCATCGGGACCCGCACCTGCCGCAGCCGGAGGCCGTTCGGCAGGGTTGACCCGCGCACCACCTCTCCCACCGGGTCGGGCAGCGCGGCGACCTCCCGAAGCGCCGCGGCGATGCCCTCGATCCGGGCCGGGGTGAGTGTGAGGCGGTCGACCAGTCCCTCCTTCATGCCGGCCTCGCGACCCTTGCGCACGTCCGCGTCGTTGGCCTCGAGGATCTCCGGCGCCCGGGTGAGGAGGGCGTCCGCCATGGCGTGGAGCGCGGCGTCCTTGACGGAGCGCGGGGCCGCGGCGAGGGCGCGCGAGGCGACCTTGGCCCGCTGGGCGATCGCGGTGACGGCTGAGGCGGTCTCGGTGGCGATGGTCATGCCACCAGACTATCGCCGCCGGCCGTCAGGCCTTCGCGGGCCGGCGGACGGGGGCGAGGTCGTCCCGGTGCACGACGGGACGGGCGTGCATCTCGTCCATCTCCACACGGAGCTGGACGGTGGAGCGTCCCATCATGCGTGAGACGTCGTCGGCGTCGAAGCCCGCGAGCCCGCGAGCGACGACGCACCCGTCCGGACCGACCAGCTCGACGGGGTCCCCCGCCTCGAAGTCGCCCTCGACGCGGGTGATCCCCGCGGCCAGGAGGGACCGCTTCCCCGTCGTGACGGCGTGCACCGCCCCCGCGTCGATGACCACGTGGCCGCGGGCGCGTGCGGCCCACGCCAGCCACAGCCGCCGGTTGGAGCGGCGATGGTCCACGACGTCGAACCACGTCCCCACATCGTGGCCGGCCAGCGCGTCGGCGACCTTGTCGGCGCTGGTGAGGAGCGTGGGGATCCCGGAGTGGGTGGCGATCATCGCAGCGTCCACCTTCGTCGCCATGCCGCCGGTCCCGACGGTGGAACCACGCCCGGCGATGTCGTACTCGGCGAGCTCGTCCGAGTCCCGGACCCGCGTGACGAGGCGGGCGCTCGGGTCGGACGGGCGCGTGGTGTACAGGCCGTCGACGTCGGTGAGGAGCACCAGGACCTCGGCGGCGACGAGGTTGGCCACGAGAGCGGCCAGCCGGTCGTTGTCTCCGAAGCGGATCTCGTCGGTCGCGACGGCGTCGTTCTCGTTCACGATCGGGACGACGCCGAGGTCCAGCAGCCGCGACAGCGCGCGGCGGGCGTTGCGGTAGTGCTGGGGACGGATGAGGTCCTCCGCGGTGAGGAGCACCTGACCCACGGTGAGGCCGTGGCGCGCGAACGCGGCGGTGTACTGGGCGACCAGCAGGCCCTGGCCGACCGACGCGGTGGCCTGCGACGTGGCGAGGTCCTGGGGCCTGCGGGAGAGCCCCAGCGGGCCGATACCGGCCGCGATGGCGCCCGAGGTCACGATCACCACCTGGTTGCCCCGCAGCCTCCGGGCCGCGACGACGTCGACCAGCGCCTCGAGGTACGGGACGTTGAGGGCGCCGTCGGGAAGGGTGAGGGATGAGGACCCGACCTTGAGCACGAGACGGCGCGCGCGGACGACGTCACTGCGCGTGTGGACCGGGTTCATGGTGCCATTATTCCCGCGCCACCACACCAGCGGCTCCGGACCGGCGGGTGAGTGGTGTCACTCAGTCCCCGGCCGGGTCGGTCCAGATCCCCGACTCTCTCTCCGTCCACAGCTCCTCACGGGCCCGCGCCTTGGCATCCATGCGGTCCCGGTACTCGCGCCGCCGCTCGCGGCGGGAGGGTCGGTCGTCCTCGTCGAGCCGGGCGTCGGTCCCGCGGGGCCCGAGCAATTCGGGGCCCGTCATCAGGGTGGGCTCCCAGTCGAAGATGACGCCGGAGTCCGGCGGCCCGATCACCACGGTGTCCCCCGGGTTCGCGCCGATGCGGAAGAGCTCCTCCTCGACGCCCAGCTTCGCGAGCCGGTCCGCGAGGTAGCCGACCGCCTCGTCATTCGAGAAGTCGGTCTGGCGCACCCATCGCTCCGGCTTCTCGCCCCGTACCTCGTAGTACGGACCGTCTGGCCCGGTGCGCGGGGTGACGGTGAAGCCGGCGTCGTCGACGGGTCGCGGACGCACCACGGTCCGGACGTCCTCGTGCGAGGGCGGGGCCACCCGCGCGTCGTGGACGATCGCAGCGAGCCGGTGCGTGAGCGCCTGGAGGCCCTCGTGGGAAACCGTGGAGACGAGATGCACCTCGAGGCCGCGCGCCCGGAGGTCCGGGGCAACGAGCTCCGCCAGCTCGCGCGCCTCCGGCACGTCGACCTTGTTGAGGACGACGACGCGCGGCCGGTCCATCAGCGGGACGTCGCCGGCGTCGTCGAGGCGGTCGGCGTACGCGGCCAGTTCCGCCTCGAGGGCGTCGAGGTCGGAGATGGGGTCCCGGTTGGGCTCGAGGGTCGCGCAGTCGAGCACGTGGACGATGACCGCGCACCTCTCGATGTGGCGCAGGAACTCGAGGCCCAGCCCGCGCCCCTCGGACGCGCCGGGAATGAGGCCCGGCACGTCCGCCACCGTGAACCGGCGCTCGCCGGCCGAGACGACGCCGAGGTGCGGGACGAGCGTGGTGAACGGGTAGTCGGCCACCTTGGGCCGGGCCGCGGAGACCGCGGAGATCAGCGACGACTTCCCCGCGGACGGGAAGCCCACCAGTGCGACGTCGGCCATCGACTTCAGCTCGAGGACGAGCCGCACCTCCTCTCCCGGCTCACCGAGCAGCGCGAACCCCGGCGCCTTGCGCCGCGGGGAGGCGAGTGCGGCGTTCCCGAGACCCCCGGCGCCCCCGGCGGCAGCGACGAACCGGTTGCCCGCCCCGACGAGATCGGCGAGGACCTGCCCGTCCTCGGTCCTGACGACCGTTCCCTCCGGCACGGGCAGGACCAGGTCGGCGCCGTTGCGGCCCTGGCGGAGGTCGCCCATTCCGGGAGTGCCGTTCTCGGCGCGCCGGTGCGGCAGGTGGTGGAACGCGAGGAGAGTCGTCTCCTGCGGGTCGACCTCGAGGATGACGCTGCCTCCGCGGCCCCCGTTCCCTCCGTCGGGGCCGGCCAGCGGCTTGAACTTCTCGCGCCGGATGGACACGCACCCGTGTCCGCCGTTGCCCCCGATGGCGTGCACCAGCACGCGATCCACGAAGACTGCCATTCCTCGCCTCCTCTGACGGGATGTGAAAGAGGCGGACGGCTCAGTGCCGCCCGCCTCGTCGTCGTGGCCAGCCGCTAGGCGACCACGTCCACGACCTTGCGATCGCCCCGGACGCCGAAGCGCACGTGGCCCGCCGCGAGGGCGAAGAGCGTGTCGTCGCCGCCACGACCCACGTTGAGGCCGGGGTGGAAGTGCGTGCCACGCTGCCGGACGAGGATCTCCCCCGCCTTCACGGCCTGGCCGCCGAACCGCTTCACGCCGAGACGCTGGGCGTTGGAGTCACGACCATTGCGCGAGGAGCTGGCGCCCTTCTTGTGTGCCATGTCCTTCTCCTTTTGTGGCCTCGCGGCCCTACTTGATTCCGGTGACCTTGAGGCGGGTGAGCGCCTGGCGGTGACCCTGGCGCTTCCGGTAGCCGCTCTTGTTCTTGAACTTCTGGATGACGATCTTCGGGCCCTTCGCGTCACCCTGGATCTCCGCGGTCACGGTGACCGCGCGCAGGTCATCCGCGGCGGTCGTGACCGTCTCGCCGTCGACGAGCATGATCGGCGTCAGCTCGACGGTCGAGCCGACCTCGCCCTGCATGCGGTTGACGAACACGACGTCACCGACGGACACCTTCTCCTGCCGTCCACCGGCCTTCACGATGGCGTACACCACGTTGCTGCTCATCTCTGTCGTAACGGGGCGCACGCGATCCGCGGTCTCCTCGGGTGGGGGCGGACCTCATGCGCGCTGGGTCCAGGGCGCTGCACGCGCCGACGTTCTAGGGTACGCCGAAGGGCACTGGAGGGCAAACCTCCGGGATGACCGCCAGCCACGGCGCGAGTGTGCGTTCGCCCACACCGGCCGGACGCCTCACGGCGTCCCGTCCTCCTCTGGCACGGCCGGCCCGGCCGCCGCGGACGTCGGGGCCGCCCCCTCCGACACCGCGCGCCGGGGCCGCCGCCGTTCGGATCGCTGTGCCGCCGGACGCTCCGGCAGGACGATCGCCGCGAGCGCGGCGGTGTCCGGGACGGGCGCCGGGCCCGGTTCCCGCTCCGGCAGGACGATCGGTACGAGCGCGGCCGTGTCCGGCGCCGGGCCCGGTTCCCGCTCCGGCAGGGTGATGATGCCGGGTCCTTCGGTCACCGGGGCTCCCGTTGCCACGACGCGGCGCCGTCCCCGCCGGGTCGGCTTCCGCTCGGCGTCGGAGGGGGTGGAGCCGTCACCCGCGGTGCTCTCGGTGGACGCCGTCGCCGTGGCCGCCGTGGCCGCCGTCGCCGCCGTCGCCGGTGGGACGTCGAGGTCAGCGGCAGCGGGATGCGCCTCGTGAGCCGACGCGGCGGCCGCCGCGATCGTGGCGATGGTGTCGCGCACGTCCTTGCGGTTCACGTCGACGGCGGGCGGCGCCTCGGCCTCCGGCCTGCCGCGGCCGCGGCGGGAACGAGGCGCCTGCTCCGGGACGCTCTCGCCGGCCTGCCTCTCCACCGGGTGCGTGTGGACGATGAACCCGCGGCCACCGCACTGGTCGCAGGGCTCGGAGAACGCCTCGACGAGGCCCTGGCCCACGCGCTTCCTGGTCATCTGGACCAGGCCCAGGGAGGTCACCTCGGCCACCTGGTGGCGGGTGCGGTCCCTTCCGAGGCACTCGACGAGTCGTCGCAGCACCAGGTCGCGATTCGACTCGAGCACCATGTCGATGAAGTCGATGACGATGATCCCGCCGATGTCGCGGAGACGCAGTTGACGGACGATCTCCTCGGCCGCCTCGAGGTTGTTCCGCGTCACTGTCTCCTCGAGGCTGCCGCCGGCACCCGTGAAGCGGCCGGTGTTCACGTCGATCACCGTCATCGCCTCGGTCCGGTCGATGATGAGCGACCCGCCCGAGGGGAGCCACACCTTGCGGTCCATCCCCTTCGCGAGCTGCTCGTCGATGCGGTACTCGGCGAAGACGTCGGCCGTCCGGGTCCAGTGCCGGACGCGGTCCGCGAGTTCCGGGGCGAGTTCGGCCACGTAGGAGGAGATGGTGCGCCACGCCTCGTCACCGGAGACGATCAGTTCGGAGAAGTCCTCGTTGAAGACGTCGCGCACGACGCGCACCGCGAGCTCGGGTTCGCCCTTGAGCAGCAGGGGGGCGCTCTTGGCGGACGTGGCCCGCGCCTGGATGTCGTCCCAGATCCTCACGAGCCGCGCGACGTCGCTGCGGAGCTGCTCCTCCGTGGCACCCTCCGCGGCGGTGCGGACGATCACGCCCGCCTGTTCGGGGACGATCTCCCGCAGCAGCTTCTTCAGCCGCGCGCGTTCGTGCTCGGGCAGCTTGCGGGAGATACCGGTCATGGCGCCCGACGGCACCAGGACCAGGTGGCGGCCCGCGAGGGTGATCTGGCTGGTCAACCGCGCACCCTTGTGCCCGATGGGGTCCTTCGTCACCTGGACGAGGACCGCGTCGCCGGCCTTCAGCGCCTGCTCGATGCGCCGCGGCTGCCCCTCCAGACCCGCGGCGTCCCAGTTGACCTCCCCGGCGTACAGCACGGCGTTGCGGCCCTTGCCGATGTCGACGAACGCGGCCTCCATCGACGGGAGGACGTTCTGCACCCTGCCGAGGTAGACGTTGCCGACGAGCGACGTCTGGGTGCGGCGGGCGACGTAGTGCTCGACCAGGATGCCGTCCTCGAGCACGGCGATCTGGTTGAGCCCGTCCCTCTCCCGCACGATCATGCGGCGGTCCACCGACTCGCGCCGGGCGAGGAACTCGGCCTCGGTGACCACCTTGCGGCGTCCCGCGTCGCGGCCCTCGCGCCGGCGCTGCCGCTTCGCCTCGAGGCGCGTCGAGCCCTCCACGGAGGTCACCTCCTGGCGGGCGCGCTCCCCCTCACTGGGGCGCCGGCGACGGCGCCGCCGCCGCGAGCTGCCAGCCTCGCCGCCGGCGTCGTCCTCGACGTCCTCCTCGGGCTCCTGCGTCCCGGGTTCCGCCTCCTCCGACGCCTCCTCCTGGACCGCGTCAGGCTGCTCGGAGGGCTTCTCCCCGGCCTGCGGCCTGCGACGGCCCCGTCCGCCGCGACGCCGCCGCGAACCGGCCTCCTCCGGCTTCTCGGCAGGCTCGGGGACCGTCTCCGGTTCCTCCTGGGCGGGCTGGCGGGGAACGCGCCGGGGAGGCAGGGCCGTCAGGTCCGGCGCCTGGAAGAGGAGGGTGGCGGCGGGCAGCCGAACGGGCGCGGGGCGCTCCTCCGATCCCTGACCGTTGGATTCGTCGGCCACTGGGGCTCCAGTTCCCGCGGGAGGCGCCACACCCGGTTCGCCTTCCACGTCTTCATCGTCGCCTCGAGCGACGGAAAGTCCTGCTGCGCACGGTGCGTGCCGGGGAACCCCGTCTGCAGCGACGCCAGCGGCGGCGCATCAGGAGTACGGCCCCGGGACCAGCGAGCGGGTGTGGACCCGCCGGTCCGGGACCATTATGGCACGGTCCGGTCCGGGCGGGCGCGACTGGACCATAACGCGCGCCGGACAAGAAGGGACATTGGTCCCCGGTCAGGTGCGTCACAGGAGACATACCGTGGTATCACAAATCCTTCAAGGTGGAAGGCGAGCGGTGGACGCCCTGGTTCTTGCGCGCTGGCAGTTCGGTATCACGACTGTCTATCACTTCATCCTCGTCCCGCTGACGATCGGGCTCACACCCCTCGTCGCGATCATGCAGACGATGTGGTACCGGACGGGGAAGGAGCACTGGCTGAAGCTGACCAAGTTCTTCGGCAAGCTCCTCATCATCAACTTCGCCCTCGGCGTGGCGACGGGCATCGTGCAGGAGTTCCAGTTCGGGATGAACTGGTCGGAGTACTCCCGCATGGTGGGTGACGTGTTCGGCGCGCCGCTGGCCATCGAGGCCCTCGCCGCCTTCTTCCTCGAGTCGGTGTTCCTCGGGTTGTGGATCTTCGGCTGGAACCGGCTCCCGAAGGGCCTGCACCTCGCCTCGATCTGGTTGGCCGCCATCGGGGTGAACCTGTCCGCCTACTGGATCCTCGTGGCCAACTCGTTCATGCAGCACCCGGTCGGAGCCGAGTTCAACCCGGAGACCGGCCGCGCCGAGCTCGTCGACTTCTGGGCCCTCATCTCCAACCCCACGGCGGTGTCGGCCTTCATGCACGTCTTGACGGCCGCCTTCCTGACGGCGGGGACCTTCATCACCGGGATCTCGGTGTGGTGGATGGTGCGTGACGTCCAGAGTGGCGATCGGCGCCACGCGCACGCGCTGTGGCGCCCCGCGGCCTTCTTCGGACTCGCCACCATCGTCGTCGCCGGCCTCGCCGTGGGCGGCACCGGCCACCACCAGGCCCAGCTCATGTACGAGCAGCAGCCGATGAAGATGTCCGCCGCCGAGGCCCTGTGCGAGACGACGGCCGGAGTGCCGTTCTCGGTGCTGACCATCGGCCGGCTCGGATCCAACAACTGTGACGACGTCACCCCCATCATCGAGATCCCCGGATTGACGTCCTTCCTGGCGACCAACACGTTCACCGCCGAGCTGCCGGGCGTCGTCGACCTGCAGGAGCTGTACACCGAACGCTATTCGGACCTGTTCGGACCGGGGATCGAGTACGTCCCCAACCTCATGGTGACCTACTGGTCCTTCCGGCTGATGATCGGCTTCGCGGCCTTCTCCGCCGCCCTCGCGCTCGCGGGGATCCTGCTGTTGCGCAGGGGTGTCTCCGGCAGCAAGTGGCTGGCGATCCTGGGGCTGGTGGCGATCCCGGCGCCCTTCCTGGCCAACTCCTTCGGCTGGATCTTCACGGAGATGGGGCGGCAGCCCTGGGTCGTCGCACCCAATCCCGCCAGTCCACTCGACCGCGTGTTCATGCTCACCCAGGAGGGTGTCTCGACCGTCGTCGGTTCCGGGACCGTCCTCACCTCGATGGTGCTCTTCACGCTGCTCTACGGCGCCCTCGGCGTCGTGTGGTACCTGCTGATCGCGCGGTACGTCCGCGAGGGGGCGGACGCGAAGGCGAACGCCGTGCCCCCTGCCGCGGCCGGCGCCGAAGTCCCGATGTCCTTCGTCTACTGATCGGAACCACGATGGATCTGTCAACGCTCTGGTTCATCCTCATCGCCGTCCTCTGGATCGGCTACCTCGTCCTGGAGGGCTTCGACTTCGGAGTCGGCATGTTGCTCCGCACGCTGCCGAAGAACGAGCAGGAGCGCCGGGTCATGCTCAACACCATCGGCCCGCACTGGGACGGCAACGAGGTCTGGCTGCTCACCGCCGGTGGAGCGACCTTCGCCGCGTTCCCCGAGTGGTACGCCACGATGTTCTCGGGCATGTACCTCGCGCTCTTCGTGATCCTCGTGGCCCTCATCGTGCGGATCGCCGCGCTCGAGTGGCGGCCGAAGATCTCGGACGAGGCCTGGCGCCGCCGCTGGGACATGCTGCACATCACCTCCGCGTGGGTTCCCGCCATCCTCTGGGGCGTCGCGTTCGCGAACATCGTGCAGGGCATGAAGATCGAGGTGGTCGCGGCCGACGGCACCGTGGTTCCGCCGGAGGCGGTCGGGGCCTCGCTCGACGAGGCGGCGCACCAGCTGACGGGCGGCTTCTTCTCGCTGCTCACCCCGTACACCCTCCTCGGCGGCCTCGTGACGGCGTCGCTGTTCCTGACGTCCGGCGCGGTGTTCACCGCGCTCAAGACGGATGGCGAGCTGCGCGAGCGCGCTGCGGGCCTGGCGGCCAAGCTCTCCCTGCTCAGCGCCGGCCTCGGCGCCGTGTTCGTGGTGTGGGGCCAGCTCGCCTACGCCCGCAGCGCCGCGGCGTGGCTGCCCCTCGCGGTCGCGGCGGCCTGTCTCGTGGGCGTTGTCCTCACCACCCGGGCGCGCCGCGAGGGCTGGTCGTTCGTCCTGAACTCCACGGGGATCGCCGCGGCGGTGGCGTGGATCTTCATGGCCATCCACCCCTACGTCCTCCCCTCCTCGATCGACGACGCCTACTCGCTGACGATCGCGCAGGCCTCCTCGACGCCCTACACGCTGCGGGTGATGACCGTCGTCGCGCTCACGATCGTCCCGGTCGTCCTCGCCTACCAGCTGTGGACGTACTGGATCTTCCGGCGCCGTCTCTCGACGAAGCAGATCCCGGCCGAGCCCGCGGGCCTGCAGATGGCGGAGACCCGCTGAGCGGTCCCAGAGGGGGTGGGGTCCCGGAGGGCACCCACCCCCTTTGTGCGCCACCAGACGCCGATGGCACAGTGACTCCATGAAGCCGCTCGACCCGAGGCTGGTGAGGTACGCGCGTTCCTCGCGCGCCTACATCCTCGCCACCACTGCGGCGGGCATCGCCACCACCGCTCTCGTGGTGGCCCAGGTCCTCCTGATCGCCCGGATCATCGCCCCCGTGGTCGACGGCACCGCCACGATCACCCAGGTGGGCCCGTTGCTGCCCTGGCTGGCGGCCGTGCTGGCCGCCCGCGTGGCGGTGATCGTGCTCCAGGAGCGGTTCGCGCACCGTTCCGCCACGGCGGTCATCGCCGAACTGCGTGGCAAGGTGCTGGACCATGCCATCGCGCAGGGGCCACGCTGGCTGGACGCGTCCCGCGCCGCCGAGATCGTCACCCTCACCACCCGGGGCCTGGACGACCTCACCCCGTACTTCGTGCGCTACCTCCCCCAGCTCCTGCTCGCCGCGACCCTGACACCGGCCACGCTCGTCGTCGTCTACGCGATGGACCTCACCTCCGGCCTCATCCTCACCTTCGCCGTGCCCCTCATCCCCCTGTTCATGTGGCTCGTCGGCCGGCTCACGGAGGCGTGGACCACGCGTCGCCTCGCGCTGATGGACCGCCTCGGAGGGCAACTCGTCGACCTCCTCGCGGGTCTCGCGACCCTCAAGGCACTCGGGCGCGAGCGCGGCCCGGGCCGCCGCGTACGGGTACTGGCGGAGGCCTACAACGCCACCACCTTGTCCGCCCTGCGCATCGCCTTCCTCTCCGGAGCGATCCTCGAGTTCATCACCAGCCTGTCCGTGGCGCTCGTGGCGGTGGTCGTCGGGATGCGGCTCGTGTTCGGCGACCTGGACCTGGCCACGGGGCTCGCGGCCATCATGCTGGCTCCCGAGGTGCTCCAGCCACTCCGGGGCGTGGGGTCGCACTTCCACGCCTCCGCCAACGGCGTCGCCGCCGCCAGCGGGGCGTTCGCCATCCTGGACCTCCCCACGGCCCCGCGGGGGACCCGTCCCGCCCCACCGCTGGGCGAGGCGACGATCGAGCTGCGGGGTGTCAGCGTGAGGGCACCCGGCCGCGACGTCCTCGCCCCGGCCGCGCTGGACGCCGTCATCCCGCCCGGGTCCATCACCGCACTCGTCGGCGAGAGCGGCTCGGGGAAGTCGACGACGGCGCTCCTCCTGCTCGGGCTCCTCCAGCCCGACGAGGGCCGGATCCTCATCCGCCACGGCGACGACGAGGTGGACCTCGCCACGGTCGACCCCGGGGCGCTCCAGGAGCAGGTCACCTGGGTACCCCAGCGGCCGACGATCCTGCCGGGGACGCTCCTGCAGAACGTCCTCGGTGCCTTCGATGACCCGGAGCCGCCCGACGCGCTGGAGCACGCCGCGCGCCTGTGCGGATTCGCCCCAGTCGTCGCGGGGATGCCAGAGGGATGGCAGACCCGCGTCGGCCACGGCGGGGTCGGCCTCAGCGTGGGCCAGCGCCAGCGCCTCGCCCTCACGCGCGCGCTCCTCTCGGACACCGGGCTCGTGGTGCTGGACGAACCCAGCGCCCACCTCGACGCGGCCACCGAGGAGAACGTCATCGCCGCCATCCGCGCACTCCACGCGCAGGGCCGCACCGTCGTCGTGATCGCCCATCGCGCCTCGATGATCGAGATCGCGACCCACCAGGTCGTCGTGACCGCCCGATCGCTGGCGGTGGCGCCGTGATCCTCAGCTCCCACCAGCGCTCCGCCCTGGTCCGGGCACTACGGCTCCTCGACCTCGACTGGCGGCGTGTGGTCCTCGCGGTGTCCGTGGGCGCCCTCGGACTTGGGTCCTCGGTCGGCCTCACCGCGACATCCGCGTGGCTGATCGCGCGCGCGTCCCAGATGCCCGCGGTGCTCGACCTGTCCGTCGCCGCCGTAGGGGTGCGGACCTTCGGGATCACCCGGTCCGTGCTGCGGTACGTGGAGCGGCTGCTGTCCCACGACGTGGCTCTCCGCGGCATGGCAGCCCTTCGCGAGCAGGTGTACCTGCGGCTCGCGGACTCTCCCGTGGAGACCGTCGCCACCGTGCGGCGGGGTGACCTCCTCGTCCGCACGGGCGCCGATGTCGACGCCGTCGGCGAGGTGGTCGTGAGGGCACTGCTGCCCGCGGGGATCGCGCTGGCCGTCGGACTGGGCACGGTGGGGCTCGTGGGGTGGCTCTCGCCGCTGTCCGGCCTCGTCCTCGCCGCCTGCCTGCTCATCGCGGGCACCGTCGGCCCGATCCTCCATGCACGGGCCGCGCACGCGGCAGAGCTCGCGCAGGGAGAGGCGCGCGCGTCGCTCTCCTCCACCGCCCTCACGATGGTGGAGGACGGTGCCGAACTCGCCGTGTGGGGCCGGCTCGACGCACTGCGCGCCATGTTGCGCGCCGAGGAGCGCGCTCTCGCCCACGAGACCGATCGGGCGGCACGCCCCGCGGCCCTCGCCGCGGGCTCGGATCTCGCCGCGATGGGGGTGGCGGTGCTCGGTGCGATCCTCGTCGGCGTCCCGGCGGTGACGGCCGGCACGCTCTCGCCGGTCGAGCTCGCCGTCGTGGTCCTCACGCCCCTGGCGGCCTTCGAGGCCACCGCCAACCTGGGCGCCGCCGCGGTACAGCTCGTGCGGTCGGCGAGCGCGGCCGAGCGGGTGATGGGCCTGCTGGACACGGCCGGGGCCGGCAGCGAACGCACCGAGGTCGTACCTCCCGACGCCGCCCCCGTCCTCGAGGCCACCGGCGTCTCGATCGGGTGGCCAGCAGGCCCGCTTGTCGCGCGCGACCTCGACCTCACCGTCCGTCCCGGCCGCGCACTGGCGGTGGTGGGCCCGTCGGGGATCGGGAAGACGACGCTGCTCGCCACGCTCGCCGGGCTTATTCCGCCGAAGGCGGGGGCCGTACGCCTGGGTGGCACCGACGTCGCGCGCGCCACCCGGCAGTCCGTCACCGCCCACGTCACCATGACAGCGGAGGACGCCCACATCTTCGCCACCACGGTGCTCGAGAACCTCCGCGTCGCGCGCGGCGACGTCAGCGTGCAGGAGGCCCACGAGCTGCTGGGACGCTGCGGGCTCACGCGCTGGCTCGACGGTCTGCCTGACGGCCTCGACACGATGCTCGGGTCCGGTGGCACGACCGTCTCCGGCGGGGAACGGCGTCGGCTCCTCCTCGCCCGTGCCCTCGCCTCGCCCGCCCCGCTGATCCTCATCGACGAACCAGCGGAGCACCTCGACCGGGCTGCCGCCGACGCCCTCGTCGCCGAACTGCTCGACCTCCCCCACCACGACCCGTCCCGCGGCGTGGTGATCGTCACCCACCACCTCGGAGCCCTCGAACGAGCCGACGAGGTCATCCTCCTCGCACGCGACGCCGCTGGCGTCGCCACGATCGTGGACCGCGGGCGCCACGCCGAGCTCGCCGCCCGGCACGACGACTACCGCAGCGCGTCGGCTAGTGTCCTGCCATGAACGAGCAGCTCCTGTCCGCCGCGCTCGAGCTGACGAGCCGGCTCGACCTGCCCGCGGTGCTCCAGCAGTTCGTGGACACCGCCGCCGGGATCAGTGGGGCCCGCTACGCCG
Source organism: Actinomycetales bacterium UBA1383 (assembly GCA_002305415.1). Lineage (GTDB taxonomy): Bacteria > Actinomycetota > Actinomycetes > Actinomycetales > Actinomycetaceae > UBA1383. The sequence goes on from DBQX01000082.1 coordinate 32,648, forward strand.
CCCTCGCCGTGCTGGACCACCGCGGGGAGACCGTCCTGTTCGTGCACCACGGTGTGGACGAGGAGACGCAGCGGATCCTCGGGCACCCTCCCCGTGGAACCGGTGTGCTGGCGGAGATCCCCACCCACGGCGCACTCGTGCTCCCGGAGATCTCCGCGCACCCCCGCTTCGGCGGCTGGCCCGCCGGCCACCCCCCGATGCACACGTTCCTCGGGCTGCCGCTGCGGATCAACGAGCAGGTCTTCGGTCGCCTCTACCTCGCCGACAAGGACGGCGGGTTCACGCCGGAGGACGTGACGAGCGTCGACCTGCTCGCGAAGGCGGCCGGCGTCGCGATCGCGAACTCGCGCATGTACGGCCAGGCGAGGGCACGCGAGCGCTGGCTCGAGGTCAGCCAGCTCATCACCACGACCCTCCTGGAGGGCACCGACGAGGAGGAGGTGCTGCCCCTCATCGCGCAACAGGTCCGTGACGTCGCCGAGGCGGACACGTGCCTCATCGTGCTCCCGTCCGTCGGCGACACCTGGGCCTGCGAGATCGCGGACGGCACGCTCGCCTCCTCCCTGGTCGGAGTGGAGTTCCCACCCGAGGGGAGGGCACTCACCGTCCTCCGGGAGGGCGTCGGGGTGATCGTGGACTCGCTGGCGGCGGCGCACCCGATGCGTGTCCCCCAGCTCCGCGCGTTCGGTCCCGCCATGTACGCCCCGATGGTCGTGCGGGGGACCGGCCGCGGCGTCATCATCCTCCTGCGGGAGCCCGGAAGACCCGAGTTCGAGCCCGCCGACCTCACCATGGCGGAGGGCCTCGCGAAGCAGGCCGCCCTCGCCCTCGAGCTGGCCGCCGCGCGGCACGCGAAGGACGTCGCCTCCCTCCTCGGCGAACGCCAGCGCATCGGACGCGACCTCCACGACCTCGCGATCCAGCAGCTCTTCGCGACCGGCATGCAGCTGAGCGGCGTCCGTCGCCGCCTGGAGGACCGTGGGGAACTCGAACTGGCGGCGCTCGTCGAGCGCGGCCTCGGCGCTGTCGACGACTCGGTCCGGCAGATCCGCGCCATCGTGCACTCGCTGCGCGAACCGGACGACGCCGTCGTCCTCGTGGAGCGGCTCCGGCGCGAGGCCTCGATCGGCCGGACAGCCCTGGGATTCGCCCCCTCACTCGTGGTCCGGCTCGACGACGAGGTCGTCGATGCCGAACCCGCCCACGAGGAGCTCGTGGACGAACTCGAGTCCCGGGTCGGGGCGGACATGGCCGACGACATCGTCGCCGTCGTGCGCGAGGGCCTGTCGAACGCCGCCCGCCATGCCCACGCGACGAGCGTGCAGGTCCGGGTCACGGTGTCGGGCCGTGGCCCACGCGGCCGTGTCCGGGTCGAGGTGGAGGACGACGGCGTCGGGACGGACCTCGAGATGGCCCGCCGGTCCGGCCTCGCCAACCTCTCGGCGCGGGCACGCCGGCACGGCGGAACCTGCGACCTCGTCGACGACGCCCGCACCCGGGGGACGCTCCTCGTCTGGGAGGTCCCGCTCGTCTAGGCGGGCTACTGGCGCCAGGAGGAGGCGCGCTGCCCGGCGACCCAGGCCGCGGCCTGCGTGCGCCGCTGGAGGCCCATCTTCGCGAGCAGGGAGGTGATGTGGTTCTTCACCGTCTTCTCGGCAACCCCGAGACGTTCGCCGATCTCGCGGTTCGACAGGCCGTCCCCGATGAGTTCGAGCACGCGCCGCTCCGACGGGGTGAGGTGGGCGGTCGGGTCGGCGTGGTCGGCCCGACGCCGGGTGACGGTGCGCTCGTCGAGCAGGGTGCGGCCCGCGGCGACCGACTTGATCACGTCGGCGATCTCGGCGCCCCGCACCGTCTTCAGGAGGAAGGCGCGCGCCCCCGCGTGCAACGCCTCGGAGAGGGCGTCGTCGTCGTCGAAGGACGTCAGGACGATCGGGTGGGTCTGCGGCAGGGACGTCCGCAGGGCGTTGATGATGTCGATCCCGGTGCCGTCCGGGAGTTGCAGGTCGATGAGCACCACCTCGGGCCGGACGAGCTCGGCACGCCGGAGCGCCTCGGCCACGGTGCCGGCCTCCGCCACGACGACCAGGCCCTCGGAGCGGTCGACGATCTCCGCGATGCCGCGCCGGACGATCTCGTGGTCATCGACGATCATCACGCGGATCTCGCGGGACCGGTCGACAGGAGTGGTGTTCACGGACCTGAGCCTATCCATTCAGTTGTCGGTGATCGGACTTGGGACGCGCATCGAACGCTGGCAACGGGGGCACAGGTGGGAGGATCTGCCACCGATGACGTGCCGTTCGATCAGGGTACCGCATCGACCGCAGGGCTGGCCGGTGCGCCCGTACGCGCGCAGCTGGCGCGCGAAGTAGCCGGCCTGGCCCATAGTGTCGACGTACAGCGCGTCGAAGCTGGTGCCGCCGACGCGCACGGCCTCGGCCATGACCTCCCCCGCGGTCCGCACAAGTCCCTCCAGCTCCCCCACCGAGAGCGTGGCGGCCGGCCGTTCGGGGTGGACGCGGGCATGCCAGAGCGTCTCGTCGGCGTAGATGTTGCCGATCCCGGAGACGTACCGCTGGTCCAGCAGCACCCGCTTCACGGCGCTCGTGGTGCGGTGCATCCTCCCGGCCACCGCCGGCAGGTCGAGGGACGGGTCGAGAGGGTCGCGGCCGATGTGGGCGACCGTCGCCGGCATGACCGGCCGCGTGGTCCCGGCACCGCCGGGGCGGCCATCCGGCGTCGGCACGAGCGGCACTGCGTCGAGGTGGCCGAAGGTGCGCTGGTCCACGAAGAGCACCGTGCCGCGGTCCAGGTGGAGGACGACGGCCGTGTGGCGCGGCAGGTCGGATGGCGGCTCCGCGTGGACCAGCAGCTGGCCGGACATGCCGAGGTGGAGGACCAGGGCGCGCGGTGCGCCGTCGAGCACCAGCCACAGGAACTTGCCGCGCCGCGCGACCTCGTCGATGCGGCGGCCCGCCAGCGACAGCAGATCGGCGAGGTCGGAGACTCGGCGGACGGCGCGCGCCGAGAACACCTCGAGATCCTCGAGCCGCCGGCCCTCGAGGTGGCTCCTGAGTCCGAGGCGGATGGTCTCCACCTCAGGCAGCTCAGGCATCCGTGGACGCCGCGGTGATCGCCTCGAACGCCGCCTCCGCCGCGCCATGTTCGGCCACCTTCTTGGACGATCCCTCCCCGGAGCCCACGAAGTGCCCGACCGTCGCGGTCGCGACGAACCAGCGCTCGTGGTCGGGACCCGACCCCTCAACGGCGTACTCGGGCGGCGGGAGGCCGCGGGCGGTGGCGAGCTCCTGCAGCGTGGTCTTCCAGTCGAGGCCCGCGGAGAGCCGGGGCGCGTTGCGGAGCAGTGCCGCGCAGAGCCGCTCGACCATGCGACGCGTCGGCTCGAGTCCGTGGCCGACGAAGGCCGCCCCGATGAGGGCCTCGAGGGTGTCCGAGAGGATCGAGTCCTTGTCCCGCCCTCCCGTGACCAGCTCGCCGCGCCCGAGGCGGATGAAGGCCCCCACACCCAGGGACCGGGCCACGCCGGCGAGGGCACGCTGCGAGACGGTGGCGGAACGCATCTTCGCGAGGTCGCCCTCGCTGACGTCGGGGTAGGCCCGGAAGAGGTGCTCGGTCACCACGAGGCCGAGCACCGCGTCCCCCAGGAACTCGAGGCGCTCGTTCGTCGGGATCCCGCCAGCCTCGTGGGCGAACGACCGGTGGGTGAGGGCGAGCTCCAGGACGTCACGGCTGACGTCCAGGCCGAGGGTCGCGACCAGCGCGTCCAGGTCGGAGCGGGCCGGGTCGGCCTCCTCCCGCGACGCCCTCACGTCTGCCCGTCCCCTGCGTACCCCTCGAGGACGCGGAACCGCGGGTCGATCGACTCGTGATGGTGTCCCGGCTCGTCGGCGAGCCTCACCCCGCAGACCGGGCAGAGCCCGGGGCAGTCGGGCGCGCACACCGGCTGGAACGGCAGCGACATGACGACGGCGTCCCGCAGCATCTGCTCCAGGTCGAGTTCCTCGCCGTCGGTGCGGAGCATCTCGACGGCCTCCTCGTCGCCGTCGTCCGCCGCGCGGTCCGCCGCCTCGGGGTAGAGGTAGAGCTCGGAGACCTCGACGACGAGGGTGTCGGTGACTGGCGCAAGGCACCGGACGCACTCCCCCGCCACCGGGACCTCCGCCGTGCCCGAGACGAGGATCCCGTCGTGCACGGAGGCGAGGACCAGGTCGAGGTGCATCATCGCGCCCTCCGGCACGCCGATCACCGCGGTCGCCATGTCGGCGGGTGCGGGCACGTCGAGCTGGAGCGTACGGGTCATCCCGGGGGCGCGCGAGAGATCGCGGGTGGTGATCGTGAGGGGCCTCATCGGTCGCCCTCCCGGCCTTCCAGGCGTGCCTGGATGATGGTGCGGCCGGCCTTGACCTGCTTGGCGATCTGGCCGAGTTCGATCTCGAGCTGGGCGAGCTGGCGGTCGCAGTAGTCGTTCGCCTGGTCGGTGAGGCGCCGCGCCTCCTGTTCCGCATCCGCGATGATGGCCGCTGCCCGCTCCTTCGCGGCGACGACGAGCGACTCCTTCTCGACCAGTTCGCGCGCGCGGCCCTCGGCGTCGGCCATGATCCGCGCCGCCTGGTCGTTCGCCCTCTCGACGACTCCCCGCGCCCCCGCGACGATCTCGTCCGCCTCCGCGACCTGCGCCGGTACCACGGCGCGGGCGGCGTCGAGGAGGGCCAGGACCTCCGCGCGGTTGACGAGCACGGAGGCGCTCATCGGGACGGTCCGGGAGTTGGCGAGCACGGCGGCCAGCTCCTCGAGGATGGCGAGCAGCGACTCGCCGCGCGGGTGCTCAGACATTTCGGGCTCCCTGCCGCAGCCGCATGAGGCTGGCCGCGACGGCGTCGGGCACGAGGCCCGTGACGTCACCGCCGTGGCGGGCGATGTCCTTCACGTGGGAGGAGGCCACGTGGCTCAGGGAGGGGTCCCCCATGATGAAGACCGTCTCGACGCCGGACAGGTGCCGGTTGAGCAGGCTCATCGCGAGCTCCGCGTCGAAGTCCGCGGAGCCTCGCAGCCCCTTCACGATCGCCCGGGCCCCCACGTCCCGGCAGTACGCCGCCAGCAGCCCCGTCACCGCCTCCACCCGGACCCCGTCCAGCTCGCTGACGGCCTGGCGGGCCAGCGTGACGCGCTGGTCGGTGGAGAACAGGTAATTCTTGGACGGGTTGACGGCGACGGCGACGATGACCTCGTCGAACAGGCTGCGCGCACGACGGATCACGTCGACGTGGCCGAGCGTGATGGGATCGAACGAGCCGGGACACACCGCGAGTGCTGTCATGCCGTCCAGACTAGTCGGCGTCCACGGGCACCCGCGCCAGCCACAGCGCGGTGTCACCGTAGCGGCGCACGGGCTCGGAGAGCAGGGCGTCCGGGAAGACGGGGGGTGCGGACCGGACCGACCGCTCCACGACGACGACGGCGCCCGGAGCGAGCCACCGGCGCCGGACCAGGGCGGCGAGGTCGTCGTCCACGGCGAGGTCGTAGGGTGGGTCCAGCAGGACGAGGTCGGCGGGGACGGGGACACCGGTGGCGAGGAAACTGGCCACGCGCTGGGTGTGGACCTCCGCGGCGACGCCGAGGTCGGCGGCGTTCGCGCGGAGGACGAGCGCGGCAGGGCGTGACGCCTCCACGGCGACGAGGCGGCGCGCGCCGCGGCTCAGTGCCTCGAACCCGAGGGCCCCGGAACCGGCGTAGAGGTCGAGCACCACCGCGTCGCGAAGGACGCCTCGTGCCTCGAGGGCGGCGAACAACGCCTCCCGGACCCGGTCCGAGGTCGGGCGCGTGCCCGTGGACGGCACCCGGAACCGCTTGCCGCGGAGCCTCCCGGCGATCACCCGCGCCATCGTCACGCCCGCTCGATGAAGTCGCCCGCGCTGGACTCCTCGATCCCGGCCACCGCGGCAGCCAGGGCGGGGACGGTGGCGAAGGAGGGGTCGCGCGCCACCAGGGCGTCGGCGTGCGCCCGGGCCCGCTCGATGAGGTCGCGGTCGGCGAGCACGCGGAGGGTGGTGAGCGAGGAGGCGAGGCCAGACTGCGCCGCGCCCAGCACGTCACCCTCGCGCCGGAGCTCGAGGTCCTTCTCGGCGAGCTCGAAGCCGTCGCGGGTCGTGACGAAGGCCTGCACGCGCCCTTCGGCGGGGCCGGCGAGCTGCCCGGTCACCGCGAAGCAGACGCCCGGTCGCCCGCCCCGGCCGATCCGGCCGCGCAACTGGTGGAGCTGCGACAGTCCGAACCGGTCGGCGTCGAGGACGACCATGACCGTCGCGTCGGCGACGTCGACGCCCACCTCGACCACCGTGGTGGCGACCAGGACGGGCGTCCGTCCGCTGGCGAAGTCGTCCATCGCGCGGTCCTTGGCGTCCATGGCCAGGCGCCCGTGGAGCTCGCCGATGGCGACACCCGCCAGTGCGGGCTCGTCACGGAGGGCGGCGGCGGTCTGGGTCACGGCGGCTCCCGTGGTGTCGGTGTCACCCGCGTCGATGCGCGGGCAGACGACGTACACCCGCCCTCCCGCGGCGACCTCCTCGGCGCAGCGTTGCCACATGCGCCCCATCCACGCCGCGTTGTCGCGCGGGACCGCGAAGGTCCGGACCTCCCCCCGCCCGGGCGGCATCTCGCGGAGGGTTGACACCTCGAGGTCACCGAACACGGTCATGGCGACGGTCCGCGGGATCGGGGTGGCGGTCATGACGAGCGAGTGGGCGGTCCGGCCCCCGCGGGTCCGCAGCACGTCCCGCTGCTCCACCCCGAAGCGGTGCTGCTCGTCGACGACCACCAGTCCCAGGTCGTGGAACTGCACCTCCTCCCCGAGGAGGGCATGGGTCCCGATGACGAGGCCCGCCTGACCCGACGCCGCACGGGCGAGTGCCGTGGCGCGCCGTCGCGAGGGGAGGGAGGAGGTCAGCAGCTCGACGTGGGTCGCGGCGTCCGCACCGCCCAGCATCCCCGGCAGCGCGAGGGGCCCGAGCATCGCCGCGATCGAGCGGTGGTGCTGCTGGGCGAGCACCTCCGTCGGGGCCAGCAGCGCGGCCTGTCCGCCCGCCTCGACGACCTGCAGCATCGCCCGGAGGGCGACGAGGGTCTTGCCACTCCCGACCTCGCCCTGCAGGAGTCGCTGCATCGGGGTGTGGCTGGCGAGGTCGGCGGCGATCTGGTCGCCCACCGCGCGCTGGCCGGCGGTGAGGGGGAACGGGAGCCGGGCGTCGAAGGCCGCGAGGATGCCACCACCGGTTGCCGGCCGCGGGACCGTCCGCAGCGCGCGCGCCACCTCGCGACGGCGCACGAGCACCGACTGCAGGACGAACGCCTCCTCGAACTGCAGGGTACGGCGGGCCCGCAGCCAGTGCTCCTCGCTCACGGGATCGTGGATGCCCTGCAGCGCGGCGAACGATCCCAGCAGGTCCTCCGCCCGGCGGACGTCCGGCGGGACGACGTCGGGGACGTCGTCGCTCGTCAGGATCCGCAGCAGGGTGGTGACGGCGTTCGCGATGCGCCAGCTCGGGACCGCCGAGGTGGCCGGGTAGATGGGGATCGGCTGCATGTGACGCTCGATCGCCGCCGCCTCGTCGTCGAGGTCGCCCAGCACCTCGAAGTCCGGGTGGGCGAGCTGCCTGGCGCCGCGGTACAGGGTGACCGTGCCGGTGAAGAGCCCGGTGGTCCCGACCTGCAGCATCCTGCGGTTGCGGGAGAGTCCGCCGGGGTGCTTCGCGAAGAACGTCAGGAGGAGGCGGTGCGCGCCGTCGCTGATGGTCGCGTTCAGGATGACGCCGCGTCGCGCGTGCATCGGGCGTTCCTGCACGTCCTCCACCCGGGCGAGGACGGTGACATGGTCGCCGACCGGGAGGTCGCGGAGCTCCGTGAAGCGTCCCCGGTCCTGCAGGCGCCGCGGGTAGTGGCGCAGCACGTCGCCGACGGTCCGCAGCCCCAGCTTCCCGAGGGCGCGTGCGGTCGGTTCGCCGAGGAGCCGCCCGATCGGCCGGCCGAGGACATCGGTCATTGCGCCGCGACGACGAGGGCGGGCTCCGGTTGACCGCCGGCGAGCACGAACGTCTCGACGTCCGGGATGGCGGCGCGCAGCAGGGCGGCCAGGTGGCTCGCGGCGCGGTGCGCCCCGACGGCGCCACCCACCAGGACGGACACGACACCGGGGCGGAGTTCGGCGAGCCGTGCGGCGAGGACCCCGATCTCCGCCTCGAGCGTGCGGGCATCGGCGCCCTCCACGCGGTACGTGGCGGACGCCTCCACCGCGGCACGGACGGCCTCGAGCTGGTCCGCGAGCGTCCACCCGGACGCACCGCCGAGGATCCCGACGGACTCGAGGACCGCGAGGTCGTCGGAGGTCGGCGCGAGGGTGACGCTGATGCCGTCGGCGAGCACCACCGGGTCCCTCCGCGCCGCGGCCGCGCTGGCGGCTGCGTGGTCCGAACAGGGCAGGACGATGACCTCGGCGGCGCCCGTGTCGATGATCGCGCGTGCGACCGTGTGGGGTTCGGCGCCCAGGATGGCCACGGCACCCGCGGCGGCGAGCGGCTCGAGCAGCTGCGGCGCCGTGGTGGTGGCGACGATCCCCACCTCCCGCGGCGGCGTGTCGAGCCGCCGGACGCACACCTGGGACATCGGGAGGTCACTGAGCGCGCGTGCGGGGTGCTCGAGGTGCACGTGGACGTGCCAGACGTCCGACTTGCCGCGCACGACGACCACGCTGTTGCCCACCTCGGTCAGATGCATCCGCAGGGTGGTCGCCTGCCGGTGTGAGGCACGGACGACGTACATGACCTCGAACCCCTCGAGCGGGCCGTGGTCCGAGGGTGCGGCGGCCGCGCCGGCGAGCCAGTCTGGGTGGGGGACGTCCGGCGCCCCGACCGTCGCGGCCAGCGCGTCCAGCAGGATCACGAAACAGAGGGCGCCCGCGTCGACCATGCCGCTGCCACGCAGCGCGGCGAGCTGCTCCGTGGTGCGCCCCAGCGACTCATGGCCGGCGAGGAGCGCGGTCCTGGCCACGTCCTGGATCGTGACGCGTGGGCCCAGCGGGAGGACGGCTGCCGCCACGTCGCGCGTGACCGACACGATCGTGCCCTCCACCGGCTGGGCCAGTGCGGCCCAGGCGGCCTGCGCGACGGCGTCGAAGGCGCGGATCAGTTCGACCGGCCCCACCGCGTCACGGCCCTCGAACGTGCGGGCCATGGCCTGGAGGGCCTGCGCGAGGATCACGCCCGAGTTGCCGCGCGCCCCCCAGAGCGCCCCTTCGGCGAGCGCGGCCGTCAGCTCCCCGAGGGGGGAGTCCTCGGCGAGCTCCTGGGTCGCGCGGGCGCCTGCCGAGAGAGTGAGCACCACGTTGGTCCCGGTGTCGGAGTCCTGCACCGGGAAGACGTTGAGGGCGTCGATCTGCGGCCGGGCGGCGGCGAGTGCCCCCAGGGCGCGACTGAACCAGCTGCGGGCCACGGCGGCGTCGATACGTGAGATCATCCTCCCCGAAGGGTAGCGCGTCGGAGTCCGGCGGCCCTCCCCGGCCCACAGCCGGTGTGGCCGACCCCACCTCCGCGGCGCGCCGGCGTCGTTTGAGGCAGGGCCCGGAACGGGGTATCCTCGTGAGGTTGCTTCTCGACTTCTCGTCGCCTCCACCGAACAGGAGATCCACCGTGGCTGCCACCTGCGATGTCTGCGGCAAGCGTCCGTTCTTCGGCAAGAGCGTGTCGCACTCCCACGTGCGCACCTCCCGTCGCTGGGACCCGAACATCCAGCGCGTCCGCGCGCTCGTGGACGGCGCGCCGAAGCGGCTCAACGTGTGCACGAACTGCCTGAAGTCCGGCAAGGTCGTCCGGAACGTCTGACGATCCGCGAACGGGCCGCCCGATGGGCGGCCCTTTTTCGTGCGCCGAGGTCGCCCCTCATCCTCCCGGCGCGCCCCTCATCCTCCCGCGAAGTGGTCCCAACCTGTCCGCAGGGTGGGGGTGGCGCCGTCGACGAGGACTGGCTGGCCGCCGCGTGGCAGCACCCGCCCGACCGGCCTGAAGCCCGCCGGCAGCGTCCCCGGCGCGAACGTCGCGAGGAAGCCGTGGTCCTCTCCTCCGCCGGCCACCCACGGCAGGGGATCCACCCCTGCCGCCTGGGCGACGGCGCGCACGCGGGGGTCGACGAGTCCGGCCAGGGACAGGTCCAGCGTCACGCCGGAGGCGCGTGCCATGCGCCCCCCGTCCAGCAGGAGTCCGTCGGAGACGTCCATCAGGGCGTGGGCGCCCTGCCGGGCCGCCGCCACCGCGGCCGCCAGCGGAGGGACAGGACGACGGTAGACGCGGACGACGTCGTCGTGACCCTCCAGGCCCGCGCGCAACGCCGCGAGGCCGGCGGCGCTGAGACCGAGGGTCCCGGCGTGGGCGACGACGTCGCCAACCCGGGCGCCGGAGCGTAGCACGGGCTGACGGTGCTGCAGGTCACCGTGGGCGGTGACGGCGAGGACGACCGTGTCACCCGCCGACAGGTCACCCCCCACGACCCCGCACGCGGCCCCGGTCTCCAACGTGATCGCGCCGCAGGCCTCCGCCATTCCCCGGGCGAGCGCGCGCACCCACTCCACCTCGAGGTCGCCGGGGAGGACGGCCCCCACCACCAGCGCGACGGGAACCGCGCCCATGGCACCGACGTCCGCGGCGTTCTGCATCACGGCGCGCCATCCGATGTCCGCCCCCGAAGACCACTCGCGGCGGAAGTGGTGGTCCTCGACGAGCACGTCCGTCGTCACGACGAACCGGCCGTCGGAGACGGGCACGACGGCGGCGTCGTCGCCGACCGGGACCTCGGCGTCCCCCTGGGGGAGCAGGGGCACGAACTCCGCCAGGAGGGCCTCCTCGTCCAGGTCGCGCACACGCAGCACTCCGTCCACCCCGCCACCGTACAGTGGGACCATGCTCACGTGGGGCCGGGGGAGGTGGCTCGTGCCGGCCTGCCTCGCGCTGGGCCTCCTCACGGCGTGCTCACCGACGGTCACGCTGCAGCCGGGCCCGTTCGCGCCCGACCCGGTCTGCGCGGCCGTGATCCAGCTGCTCCCCGCTGAGCTCGCCGGTCGCCCCCAGGTCTCGACGACCGCGCAGGCGACGGTCGCGTGGGGCGCCACGGACGCGATCACGCTGCGGTGCGGCGTGGAGAATCCGCCGCCCACCACGGACCGCTGCGTGACGGTCGAGGCGGGCGGGTCCGCCGTCGACTGGATCAACCCCGAGGCGGACTCGCCACTCCTGCCGCCGAACGCGCTCGCCGAGGGCGGGGCCTGGACGTTCATCACGTACGGCCGCACCCCCGCCATCGAGGTGGTCATCCCGGCGGCCACCGGGATCGAGCAACCGACGGCCGTCCTGGTCGACCTCGCGCCGGCGATCCAGCGCGCACCCGCCTCCCGCTTCTGCGTGGAGGCGACGACGCTGGTCCCCTGAGTGTGCCTCAGCGCAGGCCGAGTGGCCGCTCCAGGGCGAGTTCGATGAGTTCGCCCACCAGGTCGCGGTAGCTGAATCCGGCCTGCTCCCACATCACCGGGAACATCGAGAAGGGGGTGAACCCGGGCATGGTGTTCACCTCGTTGACCACCGCGTGCCCATCGGGGGTGAGGAAGAAGTCCACCCGCGCGAGGCCCTCGCAGTCGAGCGCCTCGAACGCCCGGGCCGCGAGTGCCCGGATGGTCTCGGCGTGGGCGGCGGGGATGTCGGCGGGGCACTCCATGTGGAAGCCCTCCGTGTCGAAGTACTTCGTCTCGAAGTCGTAGAAGTCGGCCGTGTCGGAGTGCATCACGACCTCGCCCGGGATGGCCGTCCGCGGGGCGCCGCCCGCGCGCCCCTCCAGCACGCCGCACTCGATCTCGCGGCCGTCCAGGCCCTCCTCGATGACCACCTTCGGATCGTGCTCCCGCGCGGACTCGACGGCGGCGGCGACGTCCTCGAGACGCTCCACCCGGCTGATCCCGAGGGAGCTGCCCGCGCGGGCGGGCTTGACGAATACGGGGAAGTGCAGGCGTCCCACCGCCGCGACGATGGCATCCGGGTCGCGTCGCCAGGCCCGGTCCGTCGCGACGACGTAGGGCCCGACGGGAAGCCCCGCACCCGCGAGCGCCACCTTCATGTGGTGCTTGTCCATCCCGACGGCGGACGCGAGCACCCCGGAGCCCACGTACCGGATCCCGGCCATCTCGAAGATGCCCTGGATGGTGCCGTCCTCCCCGAAGGGGCCATGAAGCAGGGGGAAGACAACGTCGACCCGCCCGAGTTCATGGGGTTCCTCGCCCGGTCGGGCTTCGAGGAGGCGGCCCTCCCCGTCGAGCGGGAGGAGCACCGCCCCGCCGTCAGGGCTCACCTCGGCGAGCCCGCCCTCGAACAGGGCGGGGTCGTCCGGGGCGGTGACCCAGGTGCCGTGCCGGGTGATTCCGATCGGCAGCACGTCGTAGCGTGTCCGGTCGATCTCGCGGAGCACTCCGGCAGCGGTGGCGCACGAGACGGAGTGCTCCCCGCTGCGCCCACCGAAGATGAGCGCGACGCGCGGTCGCCGTGGCGGGGAGGGGGGAGCCGGGGGGAGGATGGCGTTCATCGACTGCAGACTACTACCGGCACCCATCGCGGCTACGCGCGCTCGTCCTTGTGTGGCCGGGAGAGGAGCGCCCCCGTCATGTCGAGGACGCCGAGCCCCTCGTAGAGCACGGCCACCACGGCGTTCGTGATCGGCATGTCGACACCCAGGCCTGCCGCCAGGTGGGCGACCGATCGGCTCGACTTCACGCCTTCCGCGGTCCCGCCGGTCGCGGCGACCGCCTCGTCGAGGCTCATCCCCTCCCCGACGTGCCGGCCGAGGGTGTAGTTGCGCGAGAGGGCGGACGCACAGGTGGCGACGAGGTCACCCATACCGGCCAGTCCCGCCATCGTGGCGGCGTCGGCACCCAGGGTGACGGCGAGCCGGGTGATCTCGGCGAGGCCGCGAGTGATGATCGTGGCCCTGGTGTTGTCGCCGAAGCCGCAGCCGGCGGCCATTCCGACCGCGAGCGCGATCACGTTCTTGACGGCCGCCGCGAGTTCGACGCCGACCACGTCGTCGTTCACGTAGGGCCGGAAGTAGCGGGTGGCACAGGCGGCGGCCACGGCGCGCGCCCGTTCGATGTCAGGGCAGGCGCACACGCACGCGGCGGGTTGCCCGGCGGCGATCTCCCGCGAGAGGTTCGGGCCCGAGACGACGACGATCCGCTCCTGGTCGGCGCCGAGGGACTCGCCCAGGACCTGGGACATCCGCAGGCCGGTCCCGAGCTCGATGCCCTTCATCAGGGACACGACGGTGGCGTGGGGGCGCAGCCGGTGGGCCACGGGGCCGAGCACCCCGCGCACCACCTGCGAGGGCAGCGCCACCACGAGGGTGTCGGCCTGCGCGACGGCGTCGCCCAGGTCCCCGGTCGCCGCCACGGAGTCCGGGAGCGCGTGGCCGGGCAGGTAGCGCGCGTTGGTGTGCCGGTCAGCGATCTCGGCGACGACCGCCGCATCGCGGCCCCACAGCAGGACGTCGTTGCCCGCGTCCGCCAGCACCTTGGCGAAGGTGGTGCCCCACGCGCCAGCCCCGAGGACGGTGATCATCGATCCGAGGGCGTGGACGCGGTGCCGCGGCGCGCGAGGCGGTTCAGCGGTTCGAGCCGCCGGCGGGTCTGCTCACGCCGCGCGGCCGCACGCTCCGCGAGGTACTCCGCCTTGGTGTCGCCGTCCACCGAGCGGTCCCAGACCCTGTCGGGGGGCGCCTCGCCGCGAAGTTCGGCGAGCTGGTCGGTGAGACGCATCATGATCCTGTCGGTGGCCAGGCGCAGGGTCGTCGCGTCGATCGGCAACTCGTAGAGGTCGCTGAGGTCGACCGGAGGCCCGGCGACCACATCCACTCGCTGCGGGACCAGGGTGTGCGGCAGCGACGCGAAGCGTGGCACGACTCGGTGGGCGCCCCACTGGGCGATGGGCACCACCGGGACCCGGGTGGCCAGCGCGAGGCGGGCCACGCCGGTCTTGCCCTTCATGGGCCATGCCGCCGGATCGTGGGTGAGGGTGCCCTCCGGGAAGATCGCGACGCACTCCCCCCGCTCGAGCGCATCCTGCGCGTCCTTCAGGGAGTCGGCGGCGCGGGCGGTGCCGCGATGGACGGGGATGTGACCCACCTTGGTGAGGATCCAGCCGAAGAAGGGGATCCCGAACAGCTCCTTCTTCGCGAGGAACTTCACCGGCACGTCGTGGTCGACGAGGAAGTGGGCGAAGGTGAGCGGGTCAAAGTTGGTGACGTGGTTCGCGACTGCGATGAAGCCGCCAGTCACCGGGAGGTTCTCGGCTCCGGCCCAGTGGCGCCGGGTGGAGAGCGTCAGGACGGGGCGCAGCAGGGTCGCCACCGCGCGGTACATGGGCGGGTAGCTCCGCCCCGGGGCGGGCTTCATCAGACCATCTCCACGTCCGCGCCGAGCGCCGCGAGCTTGCGCATGAAGTGCTCGTACCCGCGGTTGATCTGCTCGATGCCCCGGACGAGGGACGTGCCCTCAGCAGCGAGCGCCGCGATGAGGTGGGAGAAGCCACCGCGCAGGTCGGGCACGACGATCTCGGCCGCCGTCAGCTTCGTGGGGCCGGAGATCGCCGCCGAGTGGTAGAAGTTGCGCTGGCCGAAGCGGCACTCCAGCTGTCCGAGGCACTCCCGGTAGACCTGGATCTGGGCACCCATGCCGTTGAGCGCCTCGGTGAAGCCGAAGCGGTTCTCGTAGACGGTCTCGTGGACGATGGAGAGCCCCCGTGCCTGGGTGAGGGCCACGACGAGTGGCTGCTGCCAGTCGGTCATGAAGCCGGGGTGGACGTCGGTCTCGATCACGATCGAGTTGAGCTCACCTCCCGGGTGCAGGAAGCGGATGCCCTCGTCATCGATCTCGAAGACCCCGCCAACCTTCCGGAACGTGTTGAGGTAGGTCATCATGTCGGGCTGCTGGGCACCCCTGACGTAGATGTCACCGCTGGTCGCGAGCGCCGCGGAGGCCCACGACGCCGCCTCGATCCGGTCGGGGAGGGAGGTGTGCACGTAGCCGGTCAGCCGGTCGACCCCCTCGATCCGGATGACGCGATCGGTGTCCACCGAGATCACGGCGCCCATCTTCTGCAGCACCGCGATGAGGTCCATGATCTCCGGCTCGATCGCGGCATTCTTGAGCTGGGTCTTCCCCGCTGCCCGAACCGCGGTCAGCAGGGTCTGCTCAGTGGCCCCGACCGAGGGGTAGGGCAACTCGATCTTCGTCCCCGTCAACCCGCGCGGCGCGGTGATGTGGATGCCGCGCTCCTGCTTGTCCACCACGGCGCCGAAGTCGCGGAGGATGCGCAGGTGGTAGTCGATCGGCCGGTCCCCGATGTGGCAGCCCCCGAGGTCGGGGATGAAGGCCTCGCCGAGACGGTGGAGCAGGGGCCCGCAGAACAGGATCGGGATCCGCGAGGAGCCGGCATGGGCGTCGATGTCGCGGACGTGGGCGATCTCGACGTTCGACGAGTCGAACTGGAGGACGCCGCCGGCGTCGTCGTAGTCCACGGCCACGCCATGCAGGCGCAGGAGGCCGGCGACGACGTCGACGTCACGGATGAGCGGGACGTTGCGCAGCACCGACGGCGTCTCGCCGAGCAGCGCCGCGACCATCGCCTTCGCCACGAAGTTCTTCGCGCCGCGCACCGTGATCTCGCCCCGCAGGGGGTTGCCGCCACGCACGCGCATCAGGTCCACCATGTCCACCTCGATGGTCAGCCGCTCGCCCTGTGCGGGCGGTGTCACCA
Source organism: Actinomycetales bacterium UBA1383 (assembly GCA_002305415.1). Lineage (GTDB taxonomy): Bacteria > Actinomycetota > Actinomycetes > Actinomycetales > Actinomycetaceae > UBA1383. Next base: position 48,502 of record DBQX01000082.1, read on the forward strand.
AGGATACGCACGAGCCCCGTGGCGTGGCGGCAATTGCCCGGGGCCGCCCGTCAGGCCGGCCGCGCGGAGACGACCGGCTGCGGGGGGAGGTGCCGGGCGGGCAGGGTGCGGGGACGCCAGGACTCGCGCCGCTCCTCGAAGGCCGCGATCTCATCCTCGTGCTGCAGGCTCAGCGCGATGTCATCGAGGCCCTCCAGGAGGCGCCACCGGGTGTAGTCGTCGATGTCGAACGTCGCCTGCAGGTGCCCGCACGTGACCGTGCGGGCGACCAGGTCGACCGTCACCGCGGTGCCGGGCTCCGCCTCGAGGGCCTTCCAGAGGGCCTCAGCGTCCTCCTGCGAGATGACGCCGGTCAGGAGACCCTGCTTTCCGGCGTTGCCCCGGAAGATGTCGGCGAACTTCGGGCTGAGGACGGCCCGGAAGCCGTAGTCCTTCAGCGCCCAGACCGCGTGCTCGCGGGACGATCCGGTGCCGAAGTCGGGGCCGGCGACGAGAACGGACCCGTGCGCGTACGCCGGGTTGTTGAGGATGAAGGCGGGATCCTGGCGCCATGCCGCGAAGAGGGCGTCCTCGAAACCGGTGCGGGTGATGCGCTTCAGGTAGACGGCCGGGATGATCTGGTCGGTGTCCACGTTCGAGCGCCGGAGCGGGACGCCGACTCCGGTGTGGGTGGTGAACGTCTCCATGGCGGGCTCCTCAGGCATTCACGAGGTCGGCGGGCGAGGACAGGGTGCCGCGGATGGCGGTCGCGGCAGCGGTGGTGGGTGAGACGAGGTGGGTGCGCCCCCCCTTGCCCTGGCGGCCCTCGAAGTTGCGGTTCGAGGTCGAGGCAGCCCGCTCGCCGGGGGCGAGCTGGTCCGGGTTCATCCCGAGGCACATGGAGCAGCCGGCGTTGCGCCACTCGGCTCCGAAGTCGCGGAACACCGTGTCGAGTCCCTCGGCCTCTGCCTGGAGCCGGATCCGTGCCGACGCCGGCACGACGATCACGCGGACGTCGTCGTGCTTCCGGCGGCCCTTCACCACCTCGGCCACCGCGCGGAGGTCCTCGATCCGGCCGTTGGTGCACGAGCCGATGAAGACCGTGTCCACCTTGATGTCCCGGAGCGGCGTGCCCGGGGTGAGGCCCATGTACTCCAGCGCCCGTTCGGCGGCGCGCCGCTCGTTCTCGTCGGCGATGTCCACCGGATCGGGCACCGAACCGGAGAGGGGCAGGCCCTGTCCCGGGTTGGTGCCCCAGGTGACGAACGGCTCGATGTCCGCCGCCTCGAGCACCACCTCGGCGTCGAAGACCGCGTCGTCGTCCGTCCGCAGGGTCCGCCAGTACTCGAGGGCGGCGTCCCAGTCGGCGCCCTCCGGTGCGTGCGGCCGGCCCTTGAGGTACGCGAAGGTCGTATCGTCCGGGGCGACCATGCCCGCGCGGGCACCCGCCTCGATCGACATGTTGCAGATCGTCATCCGGCCCTCCATGGAGAGCGTCCGGATGGCCTCGCCGCGGTACTCGAGCACGTAGCCCTGCCCCCCACCGGTGCCGATCCTGGCGATGATGGCGAGGATGATGTCCTTCGCCGACGAGCCGAGCGGCAGCTCGCCGTTCACGGTGATGGCCATCGTCCGGAAGGGCGTGAGCGGGAGGGTCTGGGTGGCGAGCACGTGCTCGACCTCGGAGGTGCCGATTCCGAAGGCGAGCGCGCCGAAGGCGCCGTGCGTGGAGGTGTGCGAGTCACCGCACACCACGGTCATGCCTGGCTGGGTCAGCCCCAGCTGCGGTCCGACGGCGTGCACGATGCCCTGGTCCGCATCCCCGAGCGAGTGCAGGCGGACGCCGAACTCGGCGCAGTTGGCCCGCAGGGTCTCGATCTGCTTCCGGCTCGTCGGGTCCGCGATCGGCAGGTCGATGTTCAGCGTCGGGGTGTTGTGGTCCTCGGTGGCGATCGTGAGGTCGGGCCGCCGCACCCGCCTGCCGGCGAGGCGGAGTCCCTCGAATGCCTGCGGGCTCGTCACCTCGTGGATGAGGTGCAGGTCGATGTACAGCAGATCCGGCTCCCCGCCGGATCCGCGGCGCACGACATGCTGCTGCCACACCTTCTCCGCCAGTGTGCTGCTCATCTCACTTCTCCCGTTGGTCTCACCATGTGGTTGCATCTCAACTTGTGAGATGTCAATATCGAGCCATGGACAACAGTAGTGGAGTCGGCGTCCTGGACAAAGCGGCGACCGTTCTGAGCGCCCTCGAGGCGGGGCCCGCGACCCTCGCGCAGCTCGTACACGCCACCCACCTCGCCCGACCGACCGCGCACCGCCTCGCCGTCGCCCTGGAGCACCACCGCTTCGTGGCCCGCGACATGCAGGGCAGGTTCATCCTGGGACCGCGACTGGCGGAACTCGCCGCCGCAGCCGGGGAGGACAAGCTGCTCGCGGCGGCCACGCCCGTGCTGAACATCCTCCGGGACCACACGGGCGAGTCCGCCCAGCTCTACCGCCGGCAGGGCGACCACCGTATCTGCGTGGCGGCCGCCGAGCGGCACATCGGGCTGCGCGACTCGATCCCCGTGGGCGCGACGCTGTCGATGCTCGCCGGCTCCGCGGCGCAGGTCCTGCTCGCGTGGGAGGAGCCCGACCGCCTCCACCGGGGCCTCCACGGGGCCTCGTTCACCGCCACCGTGCTGTCCGCGGTGCGCCGCCGGGGCTGGGCACAGTCGGTCGCGGAGCGCGAGCCCGGTGTGGCGTCGGTCTCCGCGCCGGTCCGCGGACCCTCCGGCAGGGTGATCGCGGCGGTCTCCGTCTCCGGGCCGATCGAACGCATGGGCCGGCAGCCCGGCCGGCTCCACGCGGCGGCGGTCGTGGCCGCCGCCAACCGTCTCACCGAGGTGTTGCGGCGATCCGAGGAGGCGCAGGCCGCCAAGGCCGCGCAACAGGAGGCGGCGCGGGAGGGCGCGCCTGCCAGCTGACCTCCTGCCAGCTGACCCCCTGGGACGCGAAAAGGCCCCCTGCTCCTCGCAGGGGGCCTCCCGTAGCCCCGACCGGATTCGAACCGGCGCCGCCGCCTTGAGAGGGCGGTGTCCTAGGCCACTAGACGACGGGGCCGCGTGTGGATCTCAACCGTACCGGATCGGCCACAGCCGACCCAAATCGCCTCCACACCGCTGGGGTACCAGGACTCGAACCTAGACTGACGGAACCAGAATCCGGAGTGCTGCCAATTACACCATACCCCAAGGATCCCCGGCCGCTGCCGGGGCGCCGAGGAGATAGTCTAGCGCGCGACGGAGGCCGCCCCAAATCCGGCGCCGGCCAGGGAACGGCGCCCCGGCCTCCCGGGGCGCGGAGAGAGGGAGGCCCGATGACGGGACGTGGTGGACGTGCCCTCGCGGTGCTCGCCCTCACGCTCGGCGGGTGCACGGCCTCGACGGACGACGCCGCCACCCCCACGGGTCCGCCCGCCGTCGCCCCGTCGGCGTCGGTGGCGGCGCGGCTGACCGCTGAACTTGACCCGGCCGCGGCCCGGGACTACCTCCTCGACGTCTCCCGGTCCACTGACCGTCTCCAGGTCTTCCGGAGCGAGAGCTGCGTCCTCCAGGTGCTTCTCGTCGACAGCTCGCTCGCCGCGGAGGACGAGGCGACGTCGGTGGCGCTGGCCGCCCTCGGGGAGGTGCTCGGCGAACTGACCGAGAGACCGGGCGTGACGCTGCGCGTCGCCGGAGAGGAGCTCGACGCGCCAGCCCGCCGCGCGACGGTGGCGACGGCGGAGGGGCCCGTGGCGGTCCAGGTCGCCGTGCGTCCGCTGACCGGGGTCCGTGGCACCGTGACGATCCTCCACGGCTGCGGGGACCACGAGGTGACGGATGTGGAGTTCGACACCCTCATGCGCCAGGTGAGCCTCACGCCGGCACCCTGACTCAGAGGCTCGCCCGCAGGGCCCGCAGCCGGGCCAGTGTCTCCTCCGGGCCGAGGATCTCCATGGACTCGAAGAGGGGCGGCGAGACGGTCCGCCCGGTGAGGGCGATCCGGAGGGGGGCGAACGCGAGGCGGGCCTTGACACCCAGTTCCTCGACCAGGCGGGTCCGCAGCCGTGCCTCCACGCCGTCGAGGCCGTCACGCTCGATGACGGCGATCGCCTCGTCCAGGATGACGGCCGCCTCGGGCCGCAGTTGCGCCCGCGCCTGGGCCTCGATGGCGACCGGCCCGCGGGCGAAGAGGAAGGCGAGCTTGTCGGGTGCCTCCCCCAGTAGCTGGAGCCGCTCCTGGACGAGGGGCGCGGCCGCGGCGATGGTCCGGCGCTCCGCCTCCGCGAGCTCCGCCCAATCGGCGGCGCCCACCATCCCCGCCTCGTGCAGGTGCGGCACCAGGCGCCGGGCGAGGTCGGCGACCTCCAGCCGGCGGATGTGGGCCGCGTTGATGGCCGTGGCCTTCTGGAGGTCGAAGCGCGCGGGGTTCGGGTTCACGTCACTGATCTCGAACGCCGCGACCATCTCCTCGCGGGTGAAGACGTCGTCGTCGGGCGAGATCGACCAGCCCAGCAGCGCGAGGTAGTTGAGCAGGCCCTCCGGGATGAAGCCGTGGCGGCGGTGGGAGAGGATGTTGGACTCCGGGTCACGCTTCGAGAGCTTCCGGTTGCCCTCCCCCATCACGTACGGCAGGTGGCCGAACCGGGGCATCACCGAGGCCAGTGAGAGGTCCATGAGGGCCCGGTACAGCACGATCTGCCGGGGCGTCGAGGACAGGAGGTCCTCGCCGCGCAGCACGTGCGTGATCTCCATCGCGGCGTCGTCGACCGGGTTGACGAGCGGGTAGAGCGGGAATCCGTTCGCCCGGACGATCACGAAGTCGGGGATGGTCCCGGCAGCGAAGGTGATCTCGCCGCGGACGAGGTCCGTGAAGGTCACGTCCTCGTCCGGCATGCGCACCCGCAGCACCGGCTCCCGCCCCGCGGCCCGGAAGTCCGCCCTCTGGCGCTCGGTCAGGGTGCGGTCGGCGTTGTCGTACCCCGACTTCGGGTCACGGCCCGCGGCCAGGTGCCGCGCCTCGACCTCCTCGGGGGTGGAGAACGACTCGTAGGCGTACCCCGACTCGAGCAGCCGCGCGGCCACGTCGCGGTAGAGGTCCATCCGCTCCGACTGGCGGTAGGGCGCGAACGGGCCGCCCACCTCTACGCCCTCGTCCCAGTCGAGGCCAAGCCAGCGCATCGTGTCGACGAGCTGGCGGTAGGACTCCTCCGAGTCACGCGCCGGATCGGTGTCCTCGATCCGGAACACGAACGTCCCACCGGTGTGGCGCGCCCACGCCCAGTTGAACAGGGCGGTGCGGATGAGCCCCACGTGGGGGCTGCCCGTGGGTGAGGGGCAGAAACGCACGCGGGGGGTGGCGGGGGCTACAGTCGAGGCGGTCACGGTTGTCCATGCTATTGGCTCGCCACACCCCGGAAGGAGCTGGGATGACGATCGACTTCGAGTCCTTCACCCCGGAGCTGCTGCGGCGGCACCCGACGGAGAAGTGGTCCCGGCCCGGCATCGGCGCCTGGGTCGCCGAGATGGACTTCGGCGTCCCACCCGCGGTCGCGGAGGTCCTGCGCGCCGTCGTCGACGCCGGGGCGCTCGCCTACCCCACGGACCGCCAGCTGGCGGAGGCTCGCGCCGCCACGACCCGCTGGCTGGCGCGCACGAGCGGCTGGGAGACGGACCCCGGGCAGGTGCAGCTGGTGGCGGACGTGCTGACCGCGCTCGCCGCCACGCTGGAGCACCTCGTCGAACCCGGCGCGCCAGTGATCCTGCCGGTTCCCAACTACATGCCGTTCCTCACGCTCCCGGAGGTGTTCGGCCATCCCGTGCTGCGCGTGCCGGGCACGAGCACGCCCCGCGGGCGCCACGCGATGGACCTCGAGGGAATCGATGCCGCGTTCCGGGCCGGCGGGCGCCTCCTCATCCTCTGCAATCCGCACAACCCCGTGGGACGCGTCTACGACCGGGAGGAGTTGCTCGCGCTCGCCGCCGTGGTGGACGCGCACGGCGGGAGGGTGTTCAGCGACGAGATCCACGCGCCGCTCGTGCTCGAGCCCACCTGCCGCCACGTCCCCTACGCCAGTCTCGACCGCCGGACCGCGGCCCACTCGGTGACCGCCCTGGCCGCGTCGAAGGGCTGGAACATCCCGGGGCTGAAGTGCGCGCAGCTGATCCTCACGAACGACGACGACGCCCGCCGCCTCGCCCCGTTCTCACCGTTCCTGGCGCACCAGGCGTCCACCCCGGGACTCCTCGCCACGGCCGCCGCGTACGACCGCTGCGACGCGTGGTTGGCCGAGGTGGTGGCCCACCTGCGCGCCAACGCGGCACGGCTCGGCGAACTCGTGGCCGAGAACCTGCCCGGCGTCGGCTACCACGAACCCGAGGGCACGTACCTCGCCTGGCTGGACACCCGGGCGCTGCCCGTCGACAACCCCAGCCGCTTCTTCGCCGAGCGCGCGGGCGTGGTCACGACCGACGGCGCCTCGTGCGGCGCCCCCGGGTTCGTCCGCTTCAACCTGGCGATGGCCCGCGGCACACTCGAGCGGGCGCTCCGGCAGATGGGGGATGCCCTGGCGGCGGGGTGACGTCCTCAGCGGCGCACCACCGGGTTCCCGAACCGGCCGATTCCCTCCACCTCCACCTCGACACGCTGCCCGGGCAGGATCTCGCCCACCCCGGCGGGAGTCCCGGTGAGGATGAGGTCGCCCGGGAGGAGGGTGAAGATGCCCGACACGTACTCGATCAGGGCGGGCACGTCGTGGACCAGTTCGCTGGTGCGGCCGTCCTGCCGCAACTCGCCGTCCACCCAGGCCCGCACCGCGAGGTCACGGACGTCGAGGTCCGTCTCGATCCACGGGCCGATCGGGCAGGAGGTGTCGAAGCCCTTCGCCCGCGTCCACTGCGAGTCGCTGCGCTGCCGGTCCCGCGCCGTGACATCGTTCGCGACCGTGAACCCGAAGACCACGTCTGCGGCGCGCGCGGCGGGCACGTACTTGCACATGCGGGAGATCACGACGGCGAGTTCGGCCTCGTGGTGGACCTCTGTGGTCCACGGCGGCAGCACGATGGGGTCGTCGGGCCCGATCACCGCCGTGTTGGGCTTGAGGAACACCAGCGGCTCGGCCGGGAGCTCGTTGCCCATCTCGGCCACGTGGGCGGCGTGGTTGCGCCCGATCCCCACCACCTTGGACCGCGGGATCACCGGGGAGAGCAACCGGACGTCCGCGAGGGGCACTCGCTTCCCGGTGGTGTCATAGGAGTCGAACAGGGGGTCCGACCGGAGGACCACAAGCTCCTCGCCGTCGACGATGCCGTAGGCCGGACTCCCACCGTGCACGAAACGCGCCACCTGCATGGCCACAAGGCTACGTGAGTACGCTGGCGGCGTGGAGCTGCTGACCCACTGGCGCCCCGCCGAGGCCGCCCACACGGAGCGCGCCGGCCGCCTGTCCGCCGGGAGGCGCGAACGAGCCGCTCGGGGTGGACGCGACCCGGTGGAGGACTTCCTCTGGGACTACTACGCCCTCAGGCCACGCGACCTGGTGCGCTGGCACCCGGGCGTCGGTGTCGCCCTCGCCGACGACGGCGCGCTCGGCTGGCGGGCACAGGCCCGCTGGGTGGCCCGGGTCGACGGCGGTGTCACGCTCGACGTGTCGGCGTTCATGGCGGACCGCGGCGACGGCGTCGCCTGGATCCACGGCCTCCTCACCGCGGTCGCGGATCGGCCGCCGTTCCTCGCCTGCTTCGGCTGGCACGAGTGGGCCATGGTCCACCGGCAGGAGGTACACCGCCACCCCCTCCCCCTGCGCCTGGGGCAGGCGGGGACCGATGCGGTGGTGGAGAGCGCGCAGATCCGGTGCTCCCACTACGACGCGTTCCGGTTCTTCACCCCGGCGGCGGCCCCGCTCAACCAGCTCCAGCCGACCCGTGCGACGCAGCCGGCACTGGAGCAGCCCGGTTGCCTCCACGCGAACATGGACCTCCTCAAGTACGCCCACAAGCTGGGCCCGGCCTGTCCCGGCAGCCTGGTGCTGGACGCGTTCGAGCTGGCACTTCAGATCCGGCGCCTGGACATGGCCGCCTCGCCGTACGACTGCCGTGGGCACGGACTGGAGCCGGTCCCGGTCGAGACCGCGGCCGGGCGCGCCGCCTACGCCGCGGCGCAGCGCGGGTTCGCGCTCCGCGCCGCCGCGCTCCGCCGGCGCCTCCTCGCGGTGACGACAGCGCTCGGCGCGGGCCTCAGGCCCGGTGCTCCGTCGTCGCCAGGGTCGGGTTGTCCCTGACCCAGATGTCCGTCTCGAGGGTCCCGGGCAGGAACGGGTTCCCGGTGGCGATGAAGGCGGTCCGTCCCTTCCCCGCCTCGTAGTCCCGCAGGAGCCCGAACGCCCACTTCCCCAGCAGGATGATCGCGACAAGGTTGATGAGCGTCATCACACCCATCGAGACGTCCGCGAGGCTCCACACCACGTCCAGCTTCAGGAACGCCCCGACCACCACGGCGCCGATGACGACGAGCCGGAGGGTGAGGTCGTGCTCGTGCTTCTCCCCGGTGAGGTAATCGAGGTTCACCTCCGCGTAGGCGTAGTTGCCGATGATCGTGGAGTACGCGAAGACGAAGATGAGCAGGGTCATCGGCACGGTCATCCAGTCGCCCAGGTGGTGCGTGACGGCGGACTGGGTGAGTGTGGCACCCTCGACGTCCATGCCGGGGGCGTACACCGTCGAGTCCGAGAGCAAGATGATGAAGGCGGTCGCCGAGCACACGAGGATCGTGTCGACGAAGACGCCCGCGGACTGGATGAGGCCCTGGCGTGCCGGGTGGACGGTCGTGGCGGTGGACGCGGCGTTCGGCGCGGAGCCCATGCCGGCCTCGTTGGAGTAGAGCCCGCGCTTGACGCCGTTGAGGAGCGCCGCGGTGATGCCACCGGCGGTGCCGGCGAAGGCCTCGTTGAGTCCGAAGGCCGACTGGACGATCTCGTAGAAGACGAGACCGAGCCGGTCGAGGTTGAGGACGAGGATCACGAGCGCGACGAGGATGTAGACCACCGCCATCAGCGGCGCCACCCACTCGGCGACCCGGGCGACGGACTTGATGCCGCCCAGGATGACCGCGCCAGTGAGGATCGCCAGCCCGATCGCGGTGACCGCCACCGGTACGCCGTGGGCGGTCTCGAGGGTGGTGGCGATGGTGTTGGCCTGCACCATCTCGAAGGCGATGCCGAACGTGAAGAGCAGGGCGACGGCGAACGCCGCGCCCCACTTCCACGACCGCAACCCCCGCCAGATGTAGAACGCGGGGCCACCCCGGTAGGTGCCGTCGTGCCAGCGCACCTTGAAGACCTGCGCGAGGGTCGCCTCGATGAACGCCGTCGCCATGCCGATCAGCGCGATCATCCACATCCAGAAGACCGCCCCGGGGCCGCCGAGCGTGATCGCGATGGCGACTCCGGCGATGTTGCCGGTGCCGACACGGGACGCGAGGCTGATCGCGAACGCCTGGAAGGGCGAGATGCCCTCGGTGGTCTCGCGCGAGGTCGCGATGGTGGCGACCATCCGCCCGAAGAGCCGGACCTGCATGGCGCGCGACCTGATGGTGAAGTAGAGGCCGGCGCCGGCCAGCAGGTAGATCAGCAGCCACGAGTACATCTGGGTGTTGATCCAGTCCAGTACGGCAAGGAACCCGTCCATGGCTCGTCCTTCCAGTTGCGGCGATGCACTCGCAGCATGCCAGAAGGGAGGGGGAGCCGGCGGCACAACACCCCGCCGGACCCGCGCTCGGGCGGTGGGACAATGTGGTGATGACCGGTCCTGCCCTCAACCTCCTCCTCGACTCGCTCGAGGACCAGGGGGGTGCCGACCCCGACGCCCTGTATGAGGCCTTCCACGGCTGGGCCGCGTCCACAGGCCGCCCGCTGTACGAGCACCAGGACGAGGCGCTCACGGCGCTCCTGACGGGGGCACACGTGATCGTGAACACCCCCACCGGCTCCGGCAAGTCGATCGTCGCGCAGGCCGCCCACGTCGTGGCGCTCGCGCGCGGCGAGCGCACCTTCTACACGGCCCCGCTCAAGGCGCTCGTGTCCGAGAAGTTCTTCGACCTCGTCGCCCTCTTCGGCGCCCCCAACGTGGGCATGGTCACGGGCGACACCGCCATCAACACCGGGGCGCCCATCATCTGCTGCACCGCCGAGATCCTCGCGAACCAGTCGCTCCGCGAAGGGGATGCGCTCGACGCTGGCGTGGTCGTGATGGACGAGTTCCACTTCTACGCCGATCCGCAACGCGGCTGGGCCTGGCAGGTGCCGCTGCTCGAACTCTCCCGGCCGCAGTTCGTGCTGATGTCCGCCACGCTCGGGGACACCTCGTTCTTCGCCGCTGACCTCCGCCGGCGCACCGGGCGCGAGGTGGAGACGATCACGACCGCCCGCCGCCCGGTGCCGCTCACCTACAGCTACTCCGTCGAGCCCCTGCAGGACGTCCTCGTGGAGCTCGTGAACACCGGCCGCTCCCCCGCCTACGTGGTCCACTTCGCCCAGAAGGACGCCGTCGAACGCGCCCAGTCCCTCACCTCGGTCCAGGTGGCGTCCCGGGAGCGGCGCGAGGCGATCGCAGGCCGGATCAGCGGTTTCACCTTCTCGCGCGGCTTCGGGGCCACCCTCTCGCGGCTGCTGCGCCTTGGTATCGGGGTGCACCACGCCGGGATGCTGCCCCGCTACCGCCGTCTGGTGGAGCAACTCACGCAGGAGGGCCTGCTCTCGGTGGTGTGCGGCACCGACACCCTCGGCGTCGGGATCAACGTGCCCATCCGGACCGTGGTGTTCACGGCGCTCACCAAGTACGACGGCGAGCGCTCCCGCCACCTCACCGCGAGGGAGTTCCACCAGATCGCGGGTCGCGCCGGCCGCGCGGGCTACGACACCGTCGGCGAGGTGATCGTCCAGGCACCGGAACACGTGATCGAGAACGCGAAGGCGCTGGCACGGGCGGGTGACGACGAGCGCAAGCGGCGCAGGATCGTCCGGAAGAAGGCGCCGCCGGGGCTCGTGAACTGGACCGACAAGACGTTCGAGCGCCTGCGGGATTCCGAGCCCGAGCCTCTCACCAGCCAGTTCCGGGTGACACACGCGCTGGTGCTCAATGTCCTCGCACGGCCGGGCGACCCCGTCGCGCACCTCGCGAGGCTGCTCACCGACAACCATGAACCCCGCACGGACCGCAACCCCCACCTGCGCCGCGCCGTCGCCATCTACCGGTCGCTGCGCCAGGCGGGCGTCGTCGAGCACCTCGGCAGCGCCGAGGCGGGCGACGGTCCGCGCCTGCGCCTGACGGTCGACCTGCCCGACGAGTTCGCGCTCAACGCGCCGCTGTCGCCCTTCGCCTTCGCGGCGGTCGAGCTGCTCGATCCGCAGGAGCCCTCCTTCACCCTGGACGTCGTGAGCGTGATCGAGGCGACCCTGGAGGATCCTCGGCCGGTGCTGTACGCCCAGGCCTTCGCCGCGCGCGGAGATGCCGTCGCCGCGATGAAGGCGGAGGGCATGGACTACGACGAACGCATGGACGCCCTTGCCGAGGTCACCTGGCCGCAGCCGCTCGCCGAGCTGCTCTCCGCAGCCCTGCGGCAGTACGCCCACACGAATCCGTGGGTCCTCGAGTATGAACTCAGCCCGAAGTCGGTGGTCCGGGAGATGGTCGAGAACGCCATGACCTTCTCGGACCTGATCGCCCGCTACCAGCTCGGACGCAGCGAGGGCGTCGTCCTCCGCTACCTCTCGGACGCCTACCAGGCGCTGCGCCAGTCGGTGCCCGACTCGGCGCGGACCGAGGAGGTTCTCGCCCTCACGCGCTGGCTTGGAGGCCTTGTACGCTCCGTCGACTCCTCGCTCCTCGACGAGTGGGCGGCCCTCCATGAGGACGAGAAGGACCTCCCAGCCGCCGGCGAGCGCCCCTTCGGGGCGGACGACGACGGCGTCGTCGCCTTCTCCCGCAACCGGCACGCGTTCCGGAACGCGATCCGGCGGGCACTCTTCGGCCGCGTGGAGGCGCTGGCCCGGGAGGACTGGGAGGCGCTCGGTGCCCTCGACGAGGCGATCGGGTGGGACGCGGCGAGGTGGCAGGACGCGGCCGCGGCGTACTGGCAGGAACACGACTGGCTGGGCACCGGGCCCCATGCCCGCAGCGCGGCGATGCTGTCGATCGTCGAGCGTCCCGACGACGCCGACTGGGTGCGCGCCCGCATGCGGGTCCCGGAGGACGGGACGCACTGGCTCGTCCGGCAGCGCCTCGACGACCCGGAGGGGGACGCGGACTGGGAGCTGGTGGCACGGATCGACGTCGACGCCTCCGACCGTGACCGCGCCGTGCGAGTCGCCGATCTCGCGCTCGGCACGATGTAAGGCAAGCCTCACCTGCGATGACACCCCGTTGCCGCACGACGTACCGTAACGGTGAGCACACGGAGAGGAGCGCCGGTGTCCGTGACCCTTGCGAAGCAGCCCGACTCGGTCTCCGCCCGCCTCAACAAGCTGCGCGCGGGCGTCCTCGGGGCCAACGACGGGATCGTGTCCGTCGCCGCCACCGTCATCGGTGTCGCGGCAGCGACCGACTCGGTACCGATCATCGCGGCCGCCGGCGTCGCGGCCCTCAGCGCGGGGGCGTTCTCGATGGCAACCGGCGAGTACATCTCCGTCTCCACGCAGCGTGACACCGAGGAAGCGATCGTCGAGCGTGTCTCGCGCTCGTCGAACGGCGACCCCGACGGCATCCTCGACACCCTCTCGACCGACCTCGAACGCCGTGGCGTCGCGCCGGAAACCGCCCGTCTGGCCGCCACCGACATGATCCGGCACGACGCGGTGGGCGCCCTCTCCTGCATCGAGGGGATCGACCCGGACGACCTCGTCAACCCCTGGCACGCGGCCTGGGCCTCGTTCTTCTCCTTCATCGCCGGAGCCGCCCTGCCGGTTGCCGCGATCCTGCTGTTCCCCGCGGCGGTGCGGATCCCGGCCACCTTCGCGATGGTGCTCGTGGCCCTCGCGCTGACCGGTTTCGTCTCCGCCAGCCTCGGCGAGGCCCAGAGGAGCCGGGCGGTCGTTCGCACCATCGTCGGCGGGGCGCTCGCGATGGCCGTCACGTGGGGAATCGGGACGCTCTTCGACATCCGCGTGTAGGCGGCGAGTAGGCTCGAGGAGTGGATGACGTCGCGGAACGGTGGCAGCTCCTCGCCGGGCGCATCGAGAGGGCCTGTGGCGTGGTGGGCCGCGATCCTGCCACGGTTGACGTCCTCGCGGCGGTGAAGACGCAGCCGCCGGATCGCATCGTCGCCGTGCTTGCCGCGGGCGCCCGGATCCTCGGCCACAACCGCGCACAGGAGCTGGCGGACGTGGCTCCCGCGGTCCGTGCCTCGTGGCCTGGCCCGTTCGAGAACCACTTCATCGGTGCGCTGCAGACCAACAAGGTGAACCAGGTGATGCGGCACGTCTCCTGCGTGCAGTCGGTCGACCGCCTCGAACTCGCGGGCAAGCTCGCCCGTGCGGCGATGCGCGACGGACGCGTCCTCGACGTGTTCGTCGAGGTGAACTCGTCCGCGGAACCGACCAAGGCCGGGGTGCGGCCCCACGACGCGGTGGCGTTCTGCGGGGAGGTGGCAGCGCTGGAAGGGCTGCGCCTGCGGGGACTGATGACCGTGGGCGCGAACTCGCCGGACCAGGGCGTGGTGCGCGCCAGCTACGAGGTCATGGCCCAGCTCTCCGCCGAGGTCCGCGCGTCCGGCCTCCCCGGGACCGCGGAGGCCACGGAACTCTCGATGGGCATGAGCGGAGACCTGGAGATCGCGATCGCGGCGGGCGCGACGATGGTCCGGGTGGGGACGGCCCTGTTCGGCCCTCGCACCGTCCGCTGACGGGCTAGTGCCGCTGCCGCTTCTGCAGCGCGGCCCACTCGTCCTTGAGCCCGACCGTCTGGTGGAAGTGCAGTGGCTGGGTGGTGTCATGGCAGAAGTACCCGAGCCGCTCGAACTGGACCACGCTCCCACCGGGGGTGTCGGCGAGCGCGGACTCCGCCTTGCAGCCCTCGAGCACCAGGCGTGAGGCCGGGTTGAGGTCATCCCAGGGATCACCGGTCCGTTCCCCCGGGACCGGCGCCGTGAACAGCCGGTCGTACTCGGCCACCGTCACGTCGATGGCGTGCGGGACCGAGACCCAGTGCATGGTCGACCTGACCCGGCGGCCGTCCGGGGCACTCCCCCCGCGCGTGGCGGGGTCATAGGTGGCCTGGACCTCGACGACGACGCCGTCCTCATCCGTGACCACGCCGGTCGCGGTCACGAGGTACGCACCCCGCAACCGCACCTCCCGACCCGGCGCGAGACGGAAGTACTTCGGGGGCGGGACGACTGCGAAGTCGTCCCGCTCGATGTAGAGCTCCCCCGTGAAGGGCACCCGCCGCGTGCCGTCGGCGGGGTTCTCGGGGTTGTTGCCGATCTCGAACCACTCCACCACCGGCCTGCCCGCCTCATCGGTCGGCCAGTTCGTCAGCACGAGTCGCAGCGGCCGGAGCACGGCCATCCGCCGCAACGCGGTCCGGTTGAGTTCGGCGCGCACGAAGGACTCCAGCAACTCGATCTCGTGCCGGGAGTTGGTGCGCGAGACACCGATGAATCCGCAGAAGTCCCGGATCGCGGCGGCGGGATAGCCGCGGCGGCGCAGGCCCCGCAGCGTCGGGAGGCGCGGGTCGTCCCAGCCGTCGACGTGGCCCTCCGCGACGAGCAGCGCGAGCCTGCGCTTGGACATCAGGGTGTGGGTCAGCTCCAGGCGGGCGAACTCGGTCTGCCGGGGCGTGTCGAAGGGAAGCGGCAGGTGGGCGAGGAACCAGTCGTACAGCGGGCGGTGGCTGTCGAACTCGAGCGTGCAGAAGCTGTGGGTGACGCCCTCGATGGCGTCGGACTGTCCGTGGGCCCAGTCGTAGGTCGGGTAGATGCACCACTCGTCCCCGGTACGATGGTGGTGCTCCCGCCGGATGCGGTACATGATCGGGTCCCGGAGCTGCATGTTCTCGTGGTTCATGTCGATACGGGCGCGCAGGACCCTCGATCCGTCCGGGAACTCCCCCGCGCGCATACGCCGCAACAGGTCGAGGTTCTCCTCGGGCGTGCGGTCCCGGTAGGGGCTCTCGACCCCCGGACGCCCGAACCCGCCACGCTGGGCGGAGATGGTCTCGCTGTCCTGGTCGTCGACGAAGGCGAGGCCATGCCTGACCAGGTGCTCGGCCCACTCGTACAGGGTCCCGAAGTAGTCCGAGGCGTGGATCACCCGTTCGGGCGCGTAGCCGAGCCAGGCGATGTCCTCGACGATCCCGTCGACGAAGTGCTGTTCCTCGGTCTCGGGGTTGGTGTCGTCGAACCGGAGGTTGCAGGTCCCTCCGAACTCGGCGGCGATGCCGAAGTCGAGGACGATCGCCTTGGCGTGGCCGATGTGGAGGTACCCGTTGGGCTCCGGGGGGAACCGGGTCTGGACCCGCCCGCCGAAGGTGCCCCGCTCCATGTCCTGGCGCACCATCTCCCGCACGAAGTCGCTGGCAGGGGTGGGCGCGGCAGAGGGAGCGGTCATGAGCGCAAAAGTAGCACGATCGGACTCCCGCCCCGGGTGCGCGAGGCGGGACTCGAACCCGCACGTCCGGGGACACTGGAACCTAAATCCAGCGCGGCTGCCAGTTACGCCACTCGCGCGTCCCACCAGTGTACGGGTGCCGGCCCGTCACCCCAGACCGAGGTCGCGCCGTACCCGGGCCACGTGCCCGGCCGCACGGACGTTGCGATAGGCGTGGCTCACGGTCCCGTCCGGGGCGATGACGAAGGTCGAGCGGATGACCCCTTCCGACACCCGGCCGTAGAGCTTCTTCTCACCGAACGCCCCGTACGCCTTCGCCACGGCGTTGTCCGGGTCGGACGCGAGGGGGAAGTTCAGGTTCTCCTTCTCGGCGAAGGTGCGCAGCTTCGCCGGCTGGTCCGGGGAGATCCCCACCACGGAGTACCCCGCGGACGCCAGCGAATTCAGCGAGTCACGGAAGTCGCAGGCCTCGGTCGTGCACCCGGGGGTCATCGCCGCGGGGTAGAAGTACACGATGACCCCGCGCTCGGCACCCCGCACGACCGCGGCGAGGGACACCTCACCGTCCGCCGTCGCCAAGGTGAACGGCGGTGCGGGCTGGCCGACCTCGACATTCATGGGCCCTCCTCTCGTCCACGCCAACGGTAACGCCTGCCCTCGGGCCTCCGCGCGGCGGGAGGCGGGAGACCGCGCGATTTGGCGCAGGTGGCGGCACACTGGTAATGTTTCTCAGGCGATTGCGCCATTAGCTCAACTGGCAGAGCAGCTGACTCTTAATCAGCGGGTTCGGGGTTCGAGTCCCTGATGGCGCACCACGAGGGGCCGGGGATGACCCGGCCCCTTCGCTGTCCGGGCAGTGTCGCGTCTTGGAAGTGTCGCCGTCGCGGCAGTTGGGTCAGGACCGCTCGAACACCGCCCGCGCCACCCGCCATACGTGGGAACGGCGCGCCTGCGCCGGCTCGGCCCACGGGTGCTCCACGAGCATCTCCGCCCACAACGGCTCGATGAGCTCGTACGTCACCCAGCGCTCGAGGTCGTGGTAGAGGTCGAAGCCACGCGGGGTGAGGCGATAGCCTCCCTCAACCGGGGACAGCCAGCGGCCGAGGGCGAGCAGGGCGAGCGCGGCCCTCAGGACGCCAGCCGGCACGGCCCCGAAGGTGCCTCGCGTCTCACGCAGGTCGACACCGCCCGCGTACGCCTGCCAGAAGGAGTCGTAGAGCGCCCCGGCCCTCCCGAGGTGCAGCCACCGCGCGATCGGCAACCGCCCGGACTCGACTGACTCGCAGTACTGCCGCAGGCCGAAGTGGTTCACCCAGAAGTCGCGGCCGGCGAAGGAGGCGGAGCCCGCCCCCATCCCGACGAACCGGGGACGGGTGATCGAGGTGTAGGAGGTGGCGCCGACCCGGTTGAAGGTCCACACGGAGCGCCGTTCGTACCCGGCCTCGGACGCGATCCGCGTGGCGGCCCGCAGCACCGCGTGCTCCCTGTCACGGTCGTGGCGCGCCGCCCCGAACGGCGTGTACCCGAACCGCATCAGGGGGTACGTCGAGACCTGGTCGACGCCGAGAGCGAGACATGTCCGCAGGTCCGTCAGGAAGGCGCCGGCAGTCGCGGGGTCGTCGTCCCACGCGACGTCGACGATCAGGTCGACGTCGACCGTGAACCGCCCGACGGCGTTCTCGACGGCGGCGAGGGCGGCCGCCGCGTCATGGGGGCGGCCCAGCCGGCGGAGCACGTCGTCGTGGAAGGACTGCGCGCCCACGCTGACCGCGGAGAACCCCAGTGCCGCGAGACGGTCGAGGCCGGCGCGCGTGCCGTGCGTGGGCAGGACCTCGATGGCACGCTCGCCCGTGACCGGGATCCGTGCCACGAGGGCCGCCAGCGCGTCCGGGTAGAGGGTCGGAGTCCCTCCCCCGATGTACAACGAGGTGAACGGCACCCGGCCCGCGTCGTCGCAGGCTGCGACCAGGTCGTCCACCTCGGTCCCGAGTGCGGCGAAGTAGCGCCGCGCCAGCCCGTCATCGGCGAGGACCTTGTTGTACGGGCAGAACGGGCAGATCTGCGCGCAGAACGGCACGTGCACGTACACGCCGACGCGGCCGGAGAAGGAGTCCGCCACCTGGCGCGGTGTCACTCGGCCCGGTGCCGCCACCCCGTCAGTCCGCGGACAGCGGCCAGCAGATGACGGTGCGGGTCTCCTCCGGCGGGGTGTCGGGCGGACTCCAGTACTCCTCCCACATCAGCGGCCCGAGGCTGCGTCCCCTCGCGGCGGCCGCCTGCTCGAGCGCCCCGTACTCCTGCGAGAGGGTCTCGTACGGTCCGACGTGGGTCGTCGTGATGACCTCCGACTCGGGCAGCACGAGGGGAACGACGTGGCCGTCCCCCTCGACCGGCTGCGCGACGGTGAAACCCGCCGCCACGGTGACGCCGTCGGCGTCCATGTCCGAGTACACGGCGATGGCGGGCCCTGTCCCCAGCAGCCCCCGCGGACCGAGGTACGCCGCGACGTCCTCGAAGGCCGGACCCATCACCTCCGGGATCCTCTGGATCGAGGATCTGATCCGCACCACGGCCAGGTCCGTGCGTGGGGTTCGCAGGATGCGGATCTCGTGTGCCATGTCGCCCTCCGGGTGCGCCGAACCCTCCCCAGTATGCCGCTCCACCGGCCCGGCGAGATCGCCTTCGAGGCCACAGGGTGCGCGTGCGGCAGCTACCGTGGGAATGTAGGCGCAGGATCGATCTGCTGGAGTGGACTGACAGTGGCTGGACTCGCGAGCGGCGACCAGGGGCCGTGGCTGACGCCGTACGACCTGGACCTGGTGCGCCGGAAGGTTCCCATGGTGTACGTCGAGGCGCTGCCGCTTCGCCTCGCGCCGGACGGCGACCTGGAAGCGGTGGGGATGCTGTTGTGCGCCACCGAGCACGGCGGACTGCAGCGCTCGTTCGTGTCGGGCCGCGTGTTGTTCCACGAGACCCTGCGCGAGGCGCTGGCGCGCCACCTCGAGAAGGACCTGGGGGCGATGTCGTTCCCGCGGCTGCCCGCGAGCCTCCAGCCGTTCACGGTGGCCCAGTACTTCCCGACTCCGGGCTACGGCTTCCACGACCCGCGCCAGCACTCGGTCGCGCTCGTCTACGCGGTCCCCATCGACGGCGAGCCGACCCCCCAGGACGCTGCGCTCGACTTCTCGTGGTTCACCCCCGCGCAGGCATCGGACCCGCTGCTGCAGGGCGAGATGGTGGATGGCCACGCGCAGCTGCTGAACCTCCTCCTCGCCGCGCTCGGGAAGCTGGGGTGACCACACCGGCACGCCGGGACGACCGTCGCCGGCGCGCCCGCCACCAGGCTCCTGGGGTGGCGCGCCGGGCTCAGCGTTGCCGCGCGATCACGGACGCGATCTCGTCCGCCAACGCCCTGAACGCCCGGCCCCGGTGCGAGATGGCGTTCTTCTCCTCCGGGCTGAGCCGCGCCATGGACCGCGAGTAGCCCTGCGGCTGGAAGATCGGGTCGTAGCCGAAGCCACCCGTGCCCTCCGGTGTGGCGAGGAGGTGACCCCGGACCTCAGCCGTCTCGACGTACTCCTCACCCGACGGCGTCACGAGCGCGGCGGCGCACACGAACCGGGCGCCCCGATGGTGCGGGAGCACGTCCCCGAGCTGCGCGAGGAGCAGTTCGAGGTTCGCGAGGTCGTCACCGTGCGCACCAGCCCAGCGCGCGGAGAAGACCCCCGGCGCATTTCCGAAGACATCGACGACCAGGCCGGAGTCGTCGGCCACGGCGGGGATACCGACGGCGCGCGCGACCTCCCGCGCCTTGAGGAGCGCGTTCTCCTCGAAGGTGATGCCGTCCTCGATGGGCGAGGGAAGTCCCAGGTCGGCGAGCCCGATGACGGCACCGGTGTCGAAGCCGACGATGGCCTGCGAGAGGATCGCGCGGAGCTCGGCCACCTTGTGACGGTTGTTCGTCGCGAGGACGAGCTTGGCGCCGCGCGGCACCCGCCGCATCGGGCTGAGGGCGCCGGGCCGCTCATCCATCAGGCCGCCCGCCCAGCCGTCGGTGCTCACCGGGCGCCTCCCCGGGCCGCGTGCTGCAGGCGCGTCAACTCGGCCCCGCCCAGGAGGGCGAGGTCGAGGAGGGTGTCCAGCTCCGCCCGGTCGAACGGCGTGCCCTCGGCCGTGCCCTGGACCTCCACGAAGTGCCCCGAACCGGTCATCACCACGTTCATGTCCGTATCGGCGCGCACATCCTCCGCGTAGTCGAGGTCGAGGCACGGCACGCCGTCCACGATTCCCACGGAGATGGCCGCGACGGAGTCGCCGAGGACGGGCCTGCCCGGCGCGAGGAACCCCTCGCCGCCAGCCCATGCGACGGCGTCGGCCAGCGCGACCCAGGCCCCCGTGACGGCGGCCGTCCGGGTGCCACCATCCGCCTGGAGCACGTCGCAGTCAAGCACGATCGTGTTCTCCCCGAGGGCCGTGTAGTCGACGACGGCGCGGAGGGAGCGGCCGATCAGCCGGGAGATCTCGTGCGTGCGGCCGCCGATGCGCCCCCGCACGGACTCACGCTCGGAACGCGTGGAGGTGGCCCGCGGCAGCATGGCGTATTCCGCCGTCACCCATCCGAGTCCGCTCCCCACGCGCCACCGCGGCACTCCGCGGGTGAAGCTCGCGGCGCAGAGGACCCGGGTGCCCCCGAACTCGACGAGCACGCTGCCCTCCGCGGTGTCGAGCCACCCGCGGGTGATCCGGACCGGTCGCAGTTCCCCCGGGGCGCGGCCGTCCGCGCGTGTGAAGCCCATGGGCCGAGACTACCGTCCGGCGGGACGGGCTACAGCTCCCAGACGGCCCCCGCACGCGCCAGTTCGATTCCCCCCGTGAACGTGCTCGCGGCCGCTGCCGCGACCTCGAACGGGTCCGTCCACGGCTGGATGTGGGTGAGGATGAGGTGGCGTGACCCGGCGGCCGTGGCCATCTCCCCGGCTCGCTCCCCCGTGAGGTGGATGCCACGCACGGTGTCGCGCCCCTCCACGAAGCCCGCCTCGCACAGGAAGATGTCCGCGTCGCGGGCCGCGTCGACGAGTCCGTCGCAGGCGTCGCTGTCACCGGAGTACGTCACGGTGACCTGGCCGTCGCCGAGCGCCGAGGGGCCGGTGACCCGGATCGCGTAGGCCTCCACCGGATGCAGCACCGGGTGGACCTCGATGCTGAGGGGGCCCACCGAGGTGGTGTACCCCGGGGTGAGGGTGTGGAAGCGGAAGTCCTGGGAGAAGTCCTCCGTCACGGGATCCCCGCCAACCCCGCGGACGCGGTCGACGGCGCCCGCCGGCGCGTACACGTCCACCGGGCCGAGGGCGCCGGTCGGGAACCAGCGCCGGAAGACGTGGTAGGAGATCATGTCGGACATGTGGTCGGCATGGAGGTGCGAGAGGATCACGGCGTCCACGTCCCGCGGGTCCACGTGGTTCATGACGGCACCGAACGCTCCGGGACCCAGGTCGAGGAGGACGGAGTACACCCGCCGCTCACCGTCCGTCCCGGTGCCCTCCGCCTGGACGAGGTGGCACGAGGCGGTCGAGTCAGGCCCTGACATCGACCCGGTGCATCCGACGACGGTCAGCTTCACGCTGCTCCTCCCCTGAGCGTGGACAGGCCCGAGACGCGCGCCACCTCGGGCAGGAATCGCTTCGCCAGCCGGGCGAACTGCGCGGCGTCGCCCGTCGCGAGGAACCGGTGCGTCGGCGTCCGTCCCTCATCGGCGAGGAGGTCGTGCCGTGTGAGCGTGCGGTACAGGTCCTTCGCGGTCTCCTCCGCCGACGAGACGAGCGTGACGTTCTCGCCCATCACGTAGGAGATGACGCCGGTCAGCAGGGGGTAGTGGGTGCAGCCGAGCACGAGGGTGTCGACCCCGGCCTCCCGGACCGGGTCGAGATAGTCGCGGGCCACCGCCAGGATCTCGGGCCCCGCGGTGATGCCACGCTCCACGTAGTCGACGAACAGGGGGCACGCCTTCATCACGAGGGTCAGGTGGGGGGCGGCGGCGAAGGCGTCGCGGTAGGCGCCGGAGGTGATGGTCGCCTCCGTGCCGATCACGCCGACCCGTCCGTTGCGGGTGGCGGACACGGCGCGCCGCACCGCCGGCTGGATCACCTCGACCACCGGCACCTTCGCGTCGACGGCGTAGCGCTCGCGGGCGTCGCGGAGGGTCGCCGCGGACGCCGAGTTGCAGGCGATGACGAGCGCCTTGACCCCTGAGATCACCAACTCGTCCATGATGGCCAGGGACAGTTCCCGCACCCGGGCGATCGGCTTGGGACCGTAGGGCGAGTTGGCCGTGTCGCCGATGTAGGTGATCGACTCGCCCGGCAGCTGGTCGATGATGGCGCGGGCAACAGTCAGGCCGCCGACTCCTGAATCGAAGACCCCAATCGGCGCGTTGTTCACAGACAGAGCCTAGTCGCCAGCCCGCCGCGCGGTCACCGCACGGAGCAGTGACTCCTGCCACCAGGTGACGCCGGTGTAGAGCGAGGCGAAGGCCATACGCTGTTCCTCGAGCCGGTCCTCCGCGGGCCGGTCGAGCGCCGCGAGGGCGAGCGCGTGGACCTCCTCGGCGGCGGCGTCGTCCTCGATGCCGAGGCGGGCCGCCAGGACGAGCCGGAGATCGGTGAGCGCGGCCAACCAGCGCGCCTCGTCGCCGTCCCGGACGTTCACCGAGCCGCTCGCCTCGGCCAGCCCGGCCGCGACGAGGGAGAGGTTCGCCAGCTTCTGCTGTCGCAATTCGTCGGCCGTGAGGAAGCGCAGTTCCTCGGCGACCGCGGGATCGGATGCGGACATGGGCGGGAACAGCCGGACCAGGGCCGGGTCCGTGACGTCGGTCAGGGCGGCCACTCGATCGGCCTCCGGGTCGAAGTCGAGGTGGCCGATGGGATCCTGGGCGTCGGCGAGGGGTTCCGGGCCGGCCGGGAACCCCCGCACCAGCAGGGCCACGTCGGCGATCAGACGGGCCAGTATCTCCCGCTCGGCATCGTCGAGGCGGGAGACGAAGCCATCATGCGACACGGTGAACGCGAACATCAGCCCTCGACGTGCTCCAGGGTCGCCCACAGGCCGTAGGCGTGCATGGCGACCACGTCCCGCTCCATCTGCTCGCGGCCGCCCTCATTGACCACCGCGCGGCCCTCGGTGTGTACCTTCAGCATCAGGGCGTGCGCGCGGTCGTGGGGGTAGCCGAAATGGGTCTCGAACACGTAGGTCACGTACGTCATGAGGTTGACGGGGTCGTTCCAGACGACGACGCGCCACGGCCGGTCAGTGGTGGCGCGCACCTCCTGGTCGGGCTGCGGAAGCGTGTTCATCGTCGGACCATTGTCCCACTGTCGCGGTGCGGGGCCGGTGGGATTCGCTCCGGCCCGGGAGTACGGTGGCTGGCATGCGCCGTACCTCGACCGCACTGCTGACGGACATGTACGAGTTCACCATGGTGGACGCCGCGCTCGAGTCGGGCCATGCGGATCGTGCGAGCGTCTTCGAGGTCTTCAACCGACGGCTCCCGGGGAGCCGGCGCTACGGCGTGGTCGCCGGGACGGCCCGCGTCCTCGACGCCATCGAGCGGTTCCGGCTCACCGACGAGCAGCTCGCCTTCCTCCGTGAGCGGGCGATCGTCCGGCCCCGCACCATCGAGTACCTGGGGGACCTGCGGTTCCGCGGGGACGTCGTCGGGTACGGGGAGGGGGAGTGCTTCTTCCCCGGGTCCCCGATCCTCACGGTCGCGGCCGGTTTCGCAGAGGCGGTGGTGCTCGAGACGGTGATCCTGTCGATCCTCAACCACGACTGCGCCGTCGCCGCCGCCGCCTCCCGCATGACGACCGCCGCGCACGGGCGGCCTTGCCTGGACATGGGCGCCCGCCGCACCCACGAGGACGCCGCGATCGCGGCCGCCCGCGCCGCCGCCGTCGCCGGCTTCGCGGGGACCTCCGACCTGGAGGCCGCCCGGCTCTACGGCATCCGGCCGATCGGGACGGCCGCGCACGCCTTCACGTTGCTGCACGAGGATGAGGAGGCGGCCTTCGCTGCCCAGGTCGCCGCTCTGGGACCCGGAACCACGCTTCTCGTCGACACCTACGAGGTCACGCGGGGCGTGGAGCGGGCGGTCGCAGCGGCCCGGTCCGCGGGCGGTGAACTCGGCGCCGTCCGTCTCGACTCCGGCGATCTCGTCGCCCAGGCCTTCATGGTCCGCGCGCAACTGGACGAGCTGGGGGCAACCTCCACGCGCATCACCGTCACCTCCGACCTCGACGAGTTCGCCATCGCGGCGCTCGGTGCCGCTCCGGTCGACTCCTACGGGGTCGGAACCAGGCTTGTCACAGGCTCCGGCCATCCCACCGCCGAACTCGTCTACAAGATGGTGGCCAGGGCTGATCTCGACGGGACTCTCAGGCCGGTGCAGAAGGAATCGAGTTCGAAACGATCCGTCGGCGGCCGGAAGTGGGCCGGCCGTGTGCTGGAAGGTGGACGGGCGGCCGAGGAACTGGTGGTGGCGGCCGACGACGCCACTGAGGCGATGGCCTTCCTCACCGCGGAGGGCGCCCGGCCCCTCCAGGTCGACCTGGTCCGTGGGGGTGTCATCCAGGAGGAACACCGGGACGCCGACGCGCTCGCCCGGGCCACGGCCCGCCATCTGGCGTCCCGCGCGGAACTCCCCCACCCGGCATGGCGCCTCTCGGAGGGCGATCCAGCGCTCGCGACGCGGCAGGTCAGCCTCCTCGGGTGACGGTCAGCTCCCGGCGGGTGACGGTCAGCTCCCGGCCTTCAGCGACTCGTAGATCTCCTTGCAGACCGGGCAGACCGGATAGCGGGACGGGTCCCGCCGAGGAGTCCACACCTTCCCGCAAAGGGCCACGACTGGTCGGCCCGTGAGCGCCGCGGCGGCGATCCGGTCCTTGCGGACGTAGTGGGCGAACCTGTCACCGTCGGAGGAGTCCTCCGAGGTCTCCTCGCGTTCGAGCACCGTGGTGGCACCCTCAGGGCCACCGGGCGGAGCAGGCGGACCGGGTGTACCCGGCGCGTCATCCGTGGAGCCGACGTGCGCGTTCCTCATGGCACGAGTCTACGAGGTGGCGGGCGGCCTTCCGCCGCCCGCCCCTTCCGCTACTTCCCGACCGCGTTCTTGAGCGCGGAGCCCGCGGAGATCTTCACTCCGTAACCTGCCGGGATCTCGATCTCCTCGCCGGTCCGCGGGTTGCGGCCTGTCCGCGCCGCGCGCTCGACCCGCTCCACTGCCAGCAACCCGGTGACCTTGACAGCCTCGCCCTTCCCGAGCGACTCGACGAGCACGTCCTGGAACGCGGAGAGCGCCGCCTCGGCGTCCTTCTTGCTGAGGCCCGAGCGTTCCGCGATGGCGGCGACGAGTTCGGTGCGGTTCACGGACATGTGTGTCTCCTTGTCGACGGTCTTCCCCCGCGCCCCGGTCTGTGTGTCGGGGCCGATGGCACGACGATACGCACATGGCGGGAAAATGTCGCATCCGGAGCGGTGCTGCCGCACACGCTGGGGGCCTGATCTAGGCTTGATGCACCGATCAGGAGGTCTTCGATGGAAGAGCGCACGCTGGGCCGCACCGGGAGACCCGTCTCCGTCGTCGGCCTTGGCACGTGGCAGCTGGGCGGCGACTGGGGTGAGGTCAGCGAGGGTGAGGCCGTGCGCCTCCTCTCCGCGGCGCACGGGGCGGGCGTGACCTTCCTCGACACGGCGGATGTCTACGGCGACGGGCGGTCGGAGGCGCTGATCGGTGCCTACCTGGCCGGGCTGGACGGTCCGCGACCCTTCGTGGCCACGAAGATGGGACGGCGCGAGGCCCAGATCCCCGAGAACTACTCCTGGGACAACTTCCGGCGGTGGAATGACCGGTCGCGAGAGAAGCTCGGGATGGAGACCCTCGATCTCGTACAGCTGCACTGCCCGCCCACCCCGGTGTACGCGGACCAGCGGGTCTACGACGCGCTCGACCGGATGGTTGACGAAGGGCGGATCTCCCACTACGGCGTGTCAGTGGAGACGTGCGCCGAGGCGCTCACCGCGATGGAACGCCCGAACGTGGCCTCGGTGCAGATCATCCTGAACATCTTCCGGCAGAAGCCCCTGGATGAGGTGCTTCCCACCGCGCTGGCCAGGGGAGTCGGCATCATCGCCCGCGTACCGCTGGCCTCCGGCCTGCTCTCGGGCCGCTACACCGCCACCACGACCTTCGGCCCCACGGACCACCGGACCTACAACCGTCGCGGGGAGGCGTTCGACGTCGGCGAGACGTTCGCGGGCGTGGACTACGAGGACGGCGTGCGTGCGGCCGCCGAATTCACCACCCTGGCGCGTGAGCTCGGACCGGAGGGCGCCACCCCGGCGCAGGTGGCGTTGCGGTGGATCATCGACCGGCCGGGCGTGACGACGGTGATCCCGGGTGCGCGCGACAGCCAGCAGGCGCTGGGCAACGCGGGGGCGGCGGCGCTCCCGGCACTGGGAGAGGACCTCGAGAGGGCACTCGCTGGGCTCTACGACCGCTGGTTCCGCGCCGCGATCCACGACCGCTGGTAGGTGGGCCGCTGGTAGGTCAGGGAACCCGGTAGGTCCACTCCGGCGTGAGGAACTTGGTACGTACCAGTTCCTCGGCCCGGGCGAGTTCGTCGGCTGTGAAGTCGGACCTCCGCGTGTGGTGGAGCCCCTCGAAGTGGGCGATGAGGGCGTCGATGATGTCCGCGCGGGCCATGCCGGTCTGGGAACGCATCGGGTCGACCCGCTTGTTGGCGGAGCGCGTCCCCTTGTCCGAGAGCTTCTCCCTCCCGATCCGAAGCACCTGGAGCATCTTGTCCGCGTCCATGTCGTAGGCCATCGTCACGTGGTGCAAGGTGACGCCGTTGGCGAACCTCTTCTGTGCGGCGCCGCCGATCTTGCCCTTGTCCGACGCGATGTCGTTGAGCGGCACGTACCGCGCGTCCACGCCCACCGACTTCAGTGCTCCGAGGACCCAGTCATCGAGGAACGAGTACGAACGCTCGAAGCTGAGGCCCTCGACGAGCGACGTCGGCACGATGAGCGAGTACGTGATGCAGTTGCCCGCCTCCATGAACATCGCGCCGCCGCCCGAGACGCGGCGCACCACCATCATCCCGTGACGCGCCAGGCCCTCTGGGTCGATCTCGTTGCGGACGGACTGGAAGGAGCCGATCACCACGAGGGGCGAGTCCCACTCCCAGAACACGAGGGTCGGGCCACGCCGCCCGGCGGCGAGCTCGCCAGGGAGGACCTCGTCGAGCGCGACGTGCATCGCCGGGTGGAGCGGGGTCGAGTGGATGATGTCGAAGGTGTGGTCGGACCATGAGGTGGCGTGGCCGAGCGCCCTGCGGATCGCGATCCCCACGGACTCGGGGCTGAAGCCGATGAAACGAACCCCGGGTGTGGCGGCTTCGATCGCGGAGACGTAGGCGGCGACGTCGGCCGCCGTCGGCATCCCCGTCAGCGCCGCGTTGATGTCCTCGAGGGCGTCGTCGGGCTCGAGGAAGAAGTCCCCGGAGACCGTGACGGAGGAGAGCAGATCCTCCTCCACCTCGACATCGACCGCGACCAGCTTCCCACCGGCGACCTTGTACTCTCCACGCATGCGGTCAGTGTAGGGCGGTGATCAGCCCACCGGTCGCGGCCCACGGTCGATCTCGTGGTGCAGCAGGCCCCACGTGATCGAATCCACGAGAGCCTCCCACGACGCGGCCACGACGTCGGACCCGACGCCCACGGTCGACCAGGAGGTGAGTCCGTCCGTGGTCTCGATCAGCACCCTGATCGTCGCGTCGGTTCCCTGCATGGAGTCGAGGATCCGCACCTTGAAGTCGATCAGCTCGAACTCGGCGATCTCGGGGAACGTCGGGAGCAACGCCTCACGCAGCGCCCGGTCGAGGGCGTTGACCGGCCCGTTGCCCTCACCGGTTCGTACGATCCTGCCCTTCGGTGTGCGCACCTTGACGGTCGCCTCCGCGATCCCGTCACCGGGCAGCCCTGGCCGTTCCTCGACCTGGGCGCGCCACGACTCGACATCGAAGAAGCTGGGACGGCGGCCCTCCAGTTCCTCTCGGAGCAGCAGCTCGAAGGAGGCGTCGGCGGCGTCGTAGGTGTAGCCGATCGCCTCCGCCTCCTTGACCTTCTGGGTCACGCTCGCGACGACGTCGGGCCGGCCGGACACGTTGACGCCCAGTTCCCGGGCCTTCAGCTCGATCGAGGCCCGTCCGGCCATGTCGGACACGAGCATCCGCATGTCGTTCCCGACCGCCTTGGGCTCGATGTGCTGGTAGAGGTCCGGGTCGATCCGGATCGCGGAAGCGTGGAGGCCGGCCTTGTGCGCGAAGGCGCTCGCGCCCACGTACGGCTGACGCGCGAAGGGCGAGATGTTGGTGATCTCCGCGATCTGGTGCGCGATGTGCGACGCCTGCAGCAGGTCATCCCCGAGGCAGTCGAATCCGAGCTTGAGCTGGAGGTTGGCGACGCAGGTCAGCAGGTCCGCGTTGCCGGTGCGCTCGCCATAACCGTTGATCGTGCCCTGGATGTGACGTGCGCCCGCCTCCACGGCAGCGAGCGTGTTGGCCACGGCGCACCCGGTGTCGTTGTGGGCATGCATCCCGAGCGGCACGCCGACCGACATGATGTCGGCGACGATGTCCCCCACCCAGTTCGGGAGCATTCCCCCATTCGTGTCGCAGAGGACGACGGTCCGGGCGCCCGCCTCCGCGGCCGCCTCAACGACGGCGCGCGCATAGGTCGGGTCGTAGCGGTAGCCGTCGAAGAAGTGTTCGGCGTCCAGGAGTACCTCGCGGCCATGGTCACGGAGGTGGCGGATGGTGTCACGCACCATGGCGAGGTTCTCCTCGCCGTCGGTCCGGAGCGCGCGCTCCACATGCCGGATGTCGGACTTCGCGACGAGCGTGACGATGGGCGCACCGGAGTCGAGCAGCGCCCGCACCTGCGGATCAGACTCGACCGGGACACCCACCTTCCGGGTCGCCCCGAAGGCCGCGAGGCGCGCGCGCCGGAACGGAGTGCGTTCCCGCGCCTCCGCGAAGAACTGGGTGTCCCGCGGGATCGCGCCGGGCCACCCGCCCTCGACCACGTGGATTCCCAGTTCGTCGAGAAGGCGTGCGATGGCGAACTTGTCCGCCACGGACAGGTTGATGCCCTCCTGCTGCGCGCCGTCGCGAAGGGTGACGTCGTAGACCTCGATGCGTGTCATGGATCACACCAGCCGGTAGAGCCAGCCGTACGGGTCCGCCGCGCGGCCGTACTGGATGTCGGTGAGCTGCTGGAACAGCGCGCTCGTGACCGGCCCGGGTTCCCCGGTGCCGATCGTCAGGTCGAAGTCACGGCTCGCGAGCCGGCCGACTGGCGTGATCACCGCCGCCGTGCCGCAGGCGAAGACCTCGGTGACGGCCCCGGCGCGGATGTCGCGCAGGAGACCGTCGAGGGGGATCGCGGTCTCGGTGACCCGGCGCCCGTGATCCCTGAGGAGCTGGATGACGGAGGACCGCGTGACACCCTCGAGGATCGTGCCTGTCAGGGCTGGCGTGCGGACCGAGCCGTCCGCGTCCACGACGAAGATGTTCATCCCCCCGAGTTCTTCGAGGATGGTGTTGGTGGCGCCGTCGAGGAAGCAGACCTGCTCGCAGCCCTGCGCGTAGGCCTCCTCCTGCGGCAGTAGCGACGCCGCGTAGTTCCCACCGGTCTTGGCCGCTCCAGTGCCACCAGGTCCCGCGCGGTGGTAGTCGGTGGAGACCCAGATCGCGACCGGCTTGAAGCCCTTCCTGAAGTAGGGCCCGACCGGGGAGGCGATGACGAGGTAGGTGATCTCGTGGGCGGACCTCACGCCGAGGAAGGATTCGGACGCGAAGGCGAAGGGCCGCAGGTAGAGCGAGGAACCCGGGACGTCGGGCACCCACCGCTGGTCCGCGGCCACCAGGGCGGCGATGGACCCGAGGAAGTCCTCAACCGGGAGTTCGGGCATCGCGAGACGCCGTGCCGACCTGTTGAAGCGGGCCGCGTTCTGCTCCGGCCGGAAGGTCCAGATGCTGCCGTCCGCGTGCCGGTACGCCTTCAGTCCCTCGAAGATCTCCTGGCCGTAGTGGAGCACGGACGTCGCGGGGCCCAGGCTCAGCGGTCCGTAGGCCACGAGCTCGCGGTCGTGCCAGCCCTCGCCGCGCGTGTGGATCGCGCGCGCCATGTGGTCGGTGAAGTCCACTCCGAAGGACAGCCGACCCATGATGTCGCTGACCTCTGCGCCGCTGCGGAGAGGGACCTGGCCATGGACGGGAAACCGCGCTGCGAGCTCTCCGGCCGGAGGAAGGTGGTTCATCAGACCCTCACTTGTCATTCTCTCGAAGGGCCGCGACGACTGCGTCCCCGACCTCGCTGGTCGAACGGGAGGCCGCGCCGCGCCGGGCCAGGTCCGCGGCGACGGCCGCGTCCACCCTGGCCGCCGCGTCGGTGTGGCCGAGGTGGGCGAGCATCATCGCGACGGACAGGATCGTGGCGGTGGGGTCGGCCTTCGCCTGTCCGGCAATGTCCGGTGCGGAGCCGTGCACCGGCTCGAACATCGAGGGGGACGTGCGATCAGGGTTGAGGTTTCCGCTGGCAGCCAGGCCGATGCCACCGGTGATGGCGCCCGCCAGATCGGTGAGGATGTCGCCGAACAGGTTGTCGGTGACGACCACGTCGAAGCGCGCGGGGTTGGTCACGAAGAAGATCGACGCCGCGTCGACGTGCAGGTAGTCGACCGTCACCGCCGGGTGGTCGGCCGCCACGCGCTCCACCGTGCGGCGCCACAGGTGACCGGCATGCACCAGCACGTTGTGCTTGTGCACCAGGGTCAGGTGACGACGCGGCCGGGTGTCCGCGAGCTGGAACGCGTAGCGGACCACCCGCTCGACGCCGAACGCGGTGTTCACCGACACCTCGTTCGCGACCTCGTGCGCTGTCCCCTCACGGAGCGCACCGCCGTTGCCGACGTATGGACCCTCGGTTCCCTCGCGTACGACCACGAAGTCCACCTCGCCGGGGCTCGCGAGGGGGGTTCCCACGCCCGGATAGAGGCGCGCGGGGCGAAGGTTGACGTAGTGGTCCAGGCCGAAGCGGAGGCGGAGCAGGAGCCCGCGTTCCAGCACACCTGACGGAACGGTCGGGTCACCCACGGCGCCGAGCAGGATGGCATCATGCGCCCGGAGTGCGTCGAGCTCCTCCTCGGGCAGGACCTCGCCCGTGCGGTGGTACCGCGCGGCACCCAGGTCGTACTCAGTGGTCGCGAGCTCGACGTCGGCGGGCAGGACGGCGCGGAGGACCTTCAGGCCCTCCGTCACCACCTCGGGGCCGATGCCATCCCCGGGAATGAGGGCGAGGTTGATACGTGACATGCTCGGAATACTAATCAGCTGCCCGGATCGTGGGATTTGCGTCTTACCACGAGGACGGGGCCGCGTCGCCGCGGCCCCTTGGGTCAGCGAGCGGCAGAACCTTCGTGGAAGTCCTCGTCCGGCTTCCGCCACGCGAAGAGCTTGCGGAGCTCCGGGCCGATCTTCTCGATCGGGTGGTTCTCGCCCGCCTCGCGCAGCGCCCGGAACTCGGGGGCGCCGGCGTCCTGGTCCGCGATGAAGCGCCGTGCGAACGCGCCGGACTGGATGTCCGAGAGCACAGCCTTCATGTTCTCCTTGACGACGGGTGTGATCACGCGGGGTCCGGAGACGTAATCGCCGTACTCCGCGGTGTCGGAGACGCTCCAGCGCTGCTTCGTGAGGCCACCCTCGTTGATGAGGTCGACGATCAGCTTGAGTTCGTGGAGCACCTCGAAGTAGGCCACCTCCGGCTGGTATCCCGCTTCGGTGAGGACCTCGAAGCCGTACTGGATGAGCTGCGAGACGCCACCGCAGAGCACTGCCTGCTCGCCGAACAGGTCGGTCTCCGTCTCCTCGGTGAACGTCGTCCGGATCCCGCCGGCCCGCAGCCCGCCGATCGCCTTGGCGTAGGAGAGGGCGAGGTCCCACGCCTGCCCCGAGGCGTCCTGCTCGACGGCGACGATGACGGGCACACCGCGGCCGGCCTCGTACTCCCGGCGCACCGTGTGGCCGGGCCCCTTGGGAGCGACCATGCAGACGTCGTGCCCGCTACCGGGCGTGATGTAGCCGAACCGGATGTTGAAGCCGTGGGCGAAGAAGATCGCGGCGTCATCCTTGATGGTCGGGGCGATCTGCTCGGCCCAGATGGCCCTCTGGTGCTGGTCCGGCGCCAGGATCATGATCACGTCGGCATCCCGGACGGCGTCCGTGACGGCGGCGACCTTCAGTCCCTGTTCCTCGGCCTTCGCCCACGACGGCGATCCGGGACGGAGCCCCACCGTCACGTCGACCCCGGAGTCCCGGAGGTTGAGGGCGTGGGCATGCCCCTGCGAGCCGTAGCCGACGATGGCCACCTTCTTGGACTGGATGAGCGCGAGGTCCGCGTCGTCCTCGTAGAACATATCTGCCACGGTTCGTGGTTTCCTTCCTGTCAGGCGGTGCGCAGGGTGCGCTCTGCACGGTCGGTGAGCGAGCGGGAGCCGCGCGCGATGGCGACCACGCCCGATTGCACGATCTCCTTGATGCCGTACGGCTCGAGGGCGGCGAGCATGGCCTTCAGTTTTCCGTCGGACCCCACGGCCTCGATGGTCACCGCGTCCGGCACGACGTCGACGACGTGCGCGCGGAAGAGCTCCACCACCTGCAGGACGGCGGTCCGCGAGGAGTCGTCGGCGCGGACCTTGACCATCACCAGCTCGCGCTGCACCGAGGCCTCAGGCTCCAGCTGCACGATCTTGATGACGTTGATGAGCTTGTTGAGCTGCTTGGTGACCTGCTCCAGGGGCAGGTCCTCCGCGTCCACGACCACGGTCATCCGCGAGATCGACTCGTGCTCGGTGGGCCCGACTGCGAGGGAGTGGATGTTGAAGGCGCGTCGTGCGAAGAGACCGGCCACGCGAGCGAGGACGCCCGGTGTGTTCTCGACGAGGACGGACAGTGTGTGGCGTGCCATGGTTCTTCTCAATCGTCGGTGCTGAAGTCGGGCGTGAGCCCGCGGGCGTACATGATCTGGTCGTTCGAGACACCGGCGGGCACCATGGGCCACACCATCGCGTCCCGGGAGACGACGAAGTCGATGACCACCGGGGCGTCGTCGATCTCGCGGGCCTTCGCGATGGTCGCGTCCACGTCCTTCGGGTTGTCGCAGCGCAGGCCCACGCAGCCGTAGGCCTCCGCCAGCTTCACGAAGTCAGGGATGTTCCGGGTGCCGTACCCCGTCTGCAGTTCGGTGTGCGAGTAGCGGCCGTCGTAGAAGAGCGTCTGCCACTGGCGCACCATGCCGAGACTCGAGTTGTTGATCAGCGCCACCTTGATGGGGATGTCGTTCAGGGCGCAGGTCGCCAGTTCCTGGTTCGTCATCTGGAAGCTGCCGTCGCCGTCGATCGACCACACCTCGCGATCCGGCTGCGCGACCTTCGCGCCCATCGCGGCGGGCACGGAGTACCCCATCGTGCCGAGACCGCCCGAGTTGAGCCACGCGTTCGGGCGCTCGTACTTGATGAACTGCGCGGCCCACATCTGGTGCTGGCCGACCCCCGAGGCGTACACCCCCTCGGGCCCCACGATCTCGCCGAGCCGCTGGATGACGTACTGCGGCGCCATCCGGCCGTCGTCGGTGGGCGTCCAGCCGAGGGGGTACGTGGAGCGCAGTTCGTCGAGCTGGCGCCACCACGCACCGAGGTCGGGCTTGCCGTACTGCTCGTGCGCGGCCGCGAGCGCGACGTTCAGCTCGGAGATCGTCAGTTTCAGGTCTCCCACGATCGGGACGTCCGCCCGCCGGTTCTTCGAGATCTCGGCCGGGTCGATGTCCGCGTGCACCACGACGGCGCCGGGCGCGAAGGTCTTGAGATCGCCCGTGACCCGGTCGTCGAATCGCGCGCCGAGCGCGACGAGCAGGTCAGCACGCTGCAGCGCGGCGACGGCCGCGACGGATCCGTGCATCCCCGGCATGCCGAGGTGCTGCGGGTGCGAGTCCGGCACGGCGCCGCGCGCCATCAGGGTGGTCACGACAGGCGCGCCCGACAGGTCGGCGAGCTGCCGCAGCACCTCGGAGGCACGCGCACGGATGGCGCCGCCGCCGACGTACAGCACGGGACGGGACGCGGTGGCGAGCAGCCGCGCCGCCTCCCGCACCTGGCGGGAGTGCGGCCGGGTGATTGGGCGGTATCCGGGCAGGTGCAAGGGTGGAGGCCACGTGAAGTCGATCCGCTGGTTCTGGGCGGACTTCGCGATGTCGACGAGCACCGGGCCGGGACGTCCCGTCGAGGCGATGTGGAACGCCTCGGCGATCCGCTGCGGGATCTCGGCGCCGTCCTTGACCAGGAACGAGTGCTTGGCGTGGGGCAGGGTGGCGCCGACGATGTCCGCCTCCTGGAAGGCATCGGTGCCGATGAGTGGGGCGTTGACCTGGCCGGTGATGGCGACGACCGGGACGGAGTCCATGCTGGCGTCCACGATGGAGGTCGCGAGGTTCATCGCACCGGGACCCGAGGTGGCCATGCACACGCCCACGCGGCCGGATGCCGAGGCGTACCCCTCGGCCGCATGGCCGGCTCCCTGCTCATGGCGGACGAGGATGTGGCGCAGCTTCCGGGAGTCGAAGATCGCGTCGTAGATCGGGAGGATGGCCCCGCCGAGCAGCCCGAAGACAGAGGTGACCCCGAGCTCCTCCAGCGACCGTACGACGGCCTGCGCCCCGGTCATCGCCGTCGGGGCGGGCTTCGCCGCCCGCGCGGCGACGGATGAGGGGAGGACCCTCTCATTCGTGCTGGTCATCGCTGGCTCCTTCATCGTTCCGGACATGAAAAAACCCCTGGCGGCGCGGCCGCGGCAGGGGTGCACAGCGTCGTGCGGGAACGCCGTGCGTCACCTCGATACTCGCTGCATGATCCGACCATACCGAGACCACCTGGCGTCCGACGCGGCGTCTCACATCGTGGCCCACGGAACGGTGAACTGACCACTCTGCGAGACGAAACGCCCCCGATCACGGGAGTCGTGGTTCGACCACCCGGATCAGTGTCGAGTCGTCGGCGTCCGGCGGGAGCTGGTGCCCGGCCCGCAGGAAGACCTGCTCGACCGCGGCCGCGACCGGTGTGGGCACCGCGGACGCGCGCGCCACCTCAAGAGCGACGCCCAGATCGTCCGCGGTGACATCGAGACGGTTGACGAGTTGCGGTGTGACGCCGTCGGCCGCCTCCGCCATGCGAGGTCCCCTGTCCGCCACCATGTAGGAGGCTGCCGCCCCCGCACCGAGGGCGTTGAGCGTCAGGGCCGGGTCGAGGCCCAGCGCGGACGCGAGCGAGAGCGCTTCCGCCACGCCGGCGAGGTTGACGGCGGCGAGCAACTGGTTGACGGCCTTCATCGCCTGCCCGTCGCCGACATGTGGGCCCACGTGGATCAGTGTCGAGGAGACGTGCTCAAGGATGGGACGAACCGCCGCGAGGCTCTCGCCCGGGGCTCCGACGAGTGCGACCAGTTCGCCGCGCCGGGCACGCTGACTCCCGCCCGAGATGGGTGCGTCGACGAGGTGGACGCCGCCTCCCGCGAGACGGGTGGCGACCGAACGGATCTCGCGGACACCGACGGCCATCAGGACGCCGACGACGGTTCCGGGCGCCAGATGGGGGGCAATACCGCTTCCCCCGAACAGGACCTCCTCGAGGCCGTCGCTGCCGCGCACCGCGACAAGGACCGCCGAGGCGCCGTCAATGGCCTCACGCGCCGACACCGCGACGGACACGCCCTCGCGCGCGGCGACCTCGCACTGGTGGCGGTCGATGTCGAACCCGCGGACGGCGAACCTCTCCGACAGGCGTACCGCGACGGGCAGGCCCTTGGAGCCCAGCCCGACCACCGCGACGACGTCGCCGCTGACCGGCGCGACGGTGGCGGCCTGGACGGCCGCATGCCGCTCAACGGTGGGTACCTCGACGCCCGAGAGCTTGTCGACGACGTCCGCGAGGCCGTCGTCGTCGCCGACACCACCGGCATAGACAACGAACGGGACGCCCTTGATGGCACCCGCGAGAGGCTCCCACAGGGAGACGATGCCCTCGAGCATGGGTCCCCGCACCATCGCCCTGCGGACGCCGAGACCCTGCGCCGCGAAGGAGGTGATCGACCCGCCGCGCGCGACGACGAACTTGAGCGGGCGCGCCTTCGCGATGCGGTACGCGATCTCGTTCACCGCCTTGCCCACGCGCGGATCCAGCGCGAAGTCGCCCTTCGCCTCGGTCTCGACGTGCATCTCGGCGAGACGGACGATGACGTTCCCCACCTCGAGGCCCTCCAGCGCACGCACCACCACCTGCTCGATGTGGCTGTCACGCCGCGAGTCGAGGACGGCCGGCACGGACACCGGGATCTCCCGAATCGGCCGTCGCGTCTCGAGGACCCGGACCTG
The DNA here is from genome assembly GCA_002305415.1 of Actinomycetales bacterium UBA1383. GTDB lineage: Bacteria > Actinomycetota > Actinomycetes > Actinomycetales > Actinomycetaceae > UBA1383. The sequence goes on from DBQX01000082.1 coordinate 84,638, forward strand.
GCGCTTGGTGAGCTGGTTGGGCGTGCCGACGAGGATCAGTCCCGTACGTGCCTCAGGGGCGCCCGCCGCGGTACGGATCCGCTCCACATCCTCCGCGGACAGGGCCGGGTGCACCGGCTGTCCGATCATCGCGCGCACGAACGGGGGGCCCACCCGCAGGATGAAACGCTTCCCCGCCGCCTCGGCCTTGAGGAAGCCGATGGCGATCGACCTCAGGTCGGCCTCCGTCGCGCCGTCCGCCACCACCATCTCACCGCGACGGGCATTGATCAGCTGCGCGGCGACCGCGTCGGGCGACTCGCGGACCGTGTCGAGCGTGATGGCCCGGACCGAAGCGGCGTCACACCGGCCCCGTGTCCGCTCGGCGACCCATTCGCGCAGGTCGGAACTGGTAAAGGGGAACCGCGGTTCACGCCCGAAACGTGTCTCGCCCACCGGGGTGAAGGTGCCAGGCCACTCCGCCACGTAGTGCACCGAGTTCACCGTGATCCGGCCGGCCTCCGGGAAGGCCGGCACCATCAGGACGCCGTCGACACCGTGCGCGGTGGCCGACTCGATCGCGTTGACGAGGATGTCGACGTCGAGGGGGAAGTGGCCCCGCAGGGTCGAGTCGGTGCGGAGGACGAGGTCGACGTCGAGCCCGCGCCGCCCCGCCACCTCAAGCACCTGGGACACGACCTCGAGGTAACGGTCCTCGGCCGCGGCCGGCGAGAGGGCGCGCGCGTTCGTGACGATGTAGACCGCGGATGCACCGGTTCCCAGGGCCCATTCGATCTGGTCCTCGGACCAGGCGGTGAGGATGGGGATGTCGGCCATCGACTGGCTCCCGGACGGGTGGTCGTCGATGACCACCAGGATGCGGGCGTGCGCGCCACGCGCACCCAGGACGTCCGCGGTGTCCAGCGGCAGCGGTTCGGGCAGACCGGCGAGGAGTTCGTCCTTCGTGGGCATTCGGGTCCCCTTGATCGATTCGATGTGCTCCAATAATGGCCCACTGCGCGCCGATGATGGGCGTCCTCATGTCCACGCTGCGGCATCATGTTGCGCACACGCCGCAGCGCCACGCCAGAGACTCGGGCCGGAAGGCCCATACCATCTCTCCCGGTGGGCGCCATGCTGGTGACGCTGACGAAAGGTGAGCCGTGAACGCGATCTTCGGGCTGCTGGCCGACCAACCGATCATCTTCCTCTTCCTCGTGCTCGGGATCGGCATGGCCGTCGGTCACCTGAAGGTGAAGGGCGTGTCCCTCGGAGCGGCGACCGTCCTCTTCACCGCTATCGCCCTCGTGGCGTGGGGCCTTGCCAACGGCTATGAGCTGCATGTTCCCCACGAGGTTGGCGTGATGGGCCTTGCCCTCTTCGCCTTCGCGATCGGCATCACCTCCGGACCGAACTTCTTCCACGTCATGCGGACGTCCGGTGGAATCGTCCTCACGACGGTGGCGGTGTTCGCGATCGGCGCCGGCGTGACCTGGGGGCTCGGCCAGGCATTCGACATGTCTCCGGCTCTGATCGCCGGGACATACGCCGGCGCGATCACGAACACCCCCGCACTCGCGGCAGCGGGAGCAGCCTCGGGCGACCCGGCGTCCGCCACGGTCGGGTACTCGATCACCTACTTGTACGGCGTCCTCGGGATGCTCGGGTTCGCGATGCTCGCGCTGGGCTACGGCAAGAATGACAGCGACGCACCATCCCCCATCATCAACCGCACAGTCCGCATCGAACGGGACGACGACCAGTCACTGACCGAGATCCACGCGGCCCTCGGCGAGAAGGTCCAGTTCTCCCGGCTGCGACGGGGCGAGGACGGACCGATCACCCATCCGCGCCCCACGGACCGGATCTACCGGGACGACCTGATCACGGTCGTCGGTCCTGAGGACGATGTCCGGCGCGCCGTGGAGTACCTCGGTCACATCTCGTCGCACTCGTTGCTGACTGACCGGCGCTACCTCGACTTCCGTCGCGTCACCGTCTCGAATCCGAAACTGGCGGGCCGTACCATCGAGGAGCTGGGACTTGAGGAGAAGTTCGGGGCGACCGTCTCGCGCGTCCGGCGCGGGGACGTCGACATGGTGGGCGAACCCGGTCTCACCCTCCTCCTCGGCGATCGCGCCCGCATCGTGGCGCCAACATCGAAGATGGAGGCCGTGTCCAAGTTCTTCGGAGACTCGGCACGGGGTCTCTCGGACATCAACCCCGTCGCGCTGGGCTTCGGGATGGCACTCGGTCTCTTCATCGGGCAGGTCCAGATCCCGGTGCCCGGCGGCTCCTCGTTCACCATCGGGTCCGCCGCTGGCACGCTCCTGGTCGGGCTCGTGATGGGACGGGTCGGGAGGATCGGGCGTGTCACGACCGCGCTGCCGCACACCGCCTGCGCAGTCCTGTCCGAGCTCGGCCTGCTCCTGTTCCTCGCCTACGCCGGGGCGAACGCCGGCACCCAGATCGCGAATGCCTTCTCGTCGGGCGCCTGGATCAGCATCTTCGTCGTCGGCCTGGCCACCACGACCACCGTCGGTCTCGGTCTCTACCTATCGATGCGCTACATCTTCAGGATGGGTGGCACGCGGCTCTCGGGACTCCTCGGCGGTGCACAGACACAGCCCGCCGTCCTCGCCTTCTGCAATGGCCGCACGAACGGCGACGCACGCGTGGCCCTCGGCTACGCCATGGTCTACCCGGTGGCGATGATCAGCAAGATCCTCATCGCCCAGGTTCTCGGCGGTATGTGAACGTTCGTCGACTCTGGCGACCGCCGCGGCGGGGGGCGTACTCAACGTTCGGGCACGCGGACTGCCCAGCGCGTCCTCGCGCTGGGGCCAGTCGCGCGAGCGTCTCCCCTCCGTCGGTCAACGCGAATCTGTCCCCATCGTCCGCCCGACGCCGCCACGANNGGAGCCACAACGTTCCCGTGCCAGTCGGCTCACTCCTGGCGGTTCGGTGGAGATCTCCGGCCCGGCGGGACTCTCTTCCAGCACTCCGAGACCACCACGCGACTGAGCCCGGCGCGGTGTGGGTGGGTGGGGGTGGGGGGGTTCAGGATAGCGGGGTGTTGGGGGGTGGGTGTGCGTCAGGCCGGCTGCGTGGCAGCCGGCCTGACGTTGGTGTGTTCGGCGGTGTCCTACTCTCC
>DBQX01000080.1 GCA_002305415.1 Actinomycetales bacterium UBA1383
GGAGCCTCCCTCACGCCACGGACCCCCACGCGCCCTCAACCACCCCGCCCCGCGTGCCCTCCCACGCACCACCGAGACCCTCCCGCGCCCCGGACGCAGTGAGTAGCGTGTCCCCATGCAGCTCACGATCGTCGGCGGCGGCGGGTTCCGGGTACCGCAGGTGTACCGCGCCCTCGCTGGCGATCTCTCGAGTCCCATTGACCGCCTTGTCCTCACGGACACCGATTCCCACCGCCTCCAGGCCATCAGGCACGTCATCGCCGGCCTCGCCGGAGGCGCCTCCCTCCCCGAGGTCTGGACGACGACGGACGCCGCAGCCGCCGTCGACGGCACCGACGTCGTGGTCGTGGCGATCCCCGACACCGCCAACCGGGCTCTGGACGAGGAGATCGCCCTGCGCCACGGACTGCTGGCGCACGAAACAGTCGGGGTGGGAGCGCTCGTCCGCGGGATGCGCACCATCCCGGGCGCCCGGGCCGTTGCGGAGGTGATCGCGGAGCGGGCGCCACGGGCGTGGGTCGTCAACCTCACCCGACCCGCCGGGATGGTCACCCGTGCCCTGCGCGAGTACCTCGGGGACCGGGTGATCGGGGCATGTGACACCCCGGTCGGCCTGCTGGACCACGTCACAGCGGCCATCCACCACGGGATCGACGACTGTGACTACGTGGGGATCAACCAGCTCGGTTGGCTGCGGTCGATCATCATCGAGGGCCGCGACGTGCTGCCGGCCCTCCTCGAGGCGGAGGAGACGCTGGCCCGGATCCCGGAGGCGCGGCTGCTGGGCGCGGACGTCGTGGCGTCGCTGGGCGCCCTCCCTCACGAGGGCCTCGCCTGGTACTGCTCCCCGCGCGAGTCGCTGGCGCGCCTCCGGACGCGCGTACGGCGAGCCCGGCCTGACGCGGAACTGCGGGACTTCTACGACGCCGCCGCCGCCAGCCCCGACCGCGCGGCCGCGCTCTGGCTTGCCCTGATGGAGACTCCCGCGGCGGGCGGTGTGTCGCCGCGCGCGGACTCCAGCGGGAACGATGCCTCCACGAGACCGAACACGGACAGCAGCGGGAACGATGCCGGCGCAAGGCACCACGTCGACGGCGGGCGCACCACCGCGGAGGTGCCGCGCCGCCGGGGCGCCGCCCTGCAGCTGGTCACGGCGCTGGCCGGCGGGAATGCGCCCCCCTTCATGATCCTGGGCGTACGGAATGCCCATGCCGGACGGCGGGCGATCGCGCAGCTCCCGGACGACGCCGTCGTCGAGGTGCCGTGCCTGGTGAGCCGCGACGGTGTACACCCGCGGCCGGTGGCGCCGGTCTCCGGCGACATGGCGGGCCTGCTGGCCCAGGTCACGGGCAGCGAGGATCTCGTCCTGCACGCGACGGCGGAGAAGGACCCGGTCCTCGCGGTCCGGGCGCTCGCCTCGCACCCCCTCGTGGACTCCCTCGCGGTGGCGCGAACGGTGCTCGCGGAGTACTGCGCCGCCGACCCGGCAATCGCCGCCGCCGTGGGCGCGTCGTCCGGGGATTCGGCACCAGTGGATGTGACGCCCCGGGGTGCGGCGGCCCTGGCCGCGTCGTCCGGGGATTCGGCGCCAGTGGGCGCGGCGCTCCAGGAGGTCACGGCGATGACGACGGCGACACCGGCCGGGCGCAGGACCCGGTGATCGGCGATGCCGTCGGTGCGGCCGCGCACTGAGCCGCGGCTCGCTAGGTTCGTGGCATGGGACTCTCGAGCGGAGCGCGTCTGGAGGATGCGCTGAACACCCGGATCATGCACCGCCGGTGGAAGCGTGGCTGGCGGCCGGCGGTCGTCGCCTTCACGGGCTACGGGTCGAAGGACTTCGTGCGCGTCCTCGCGCGCGTCCTGATGCAGGACCCCGAGGCGGACTACTCGGACCCGAACGGCGGCGGGGCCCTCGCCGAGGCGCAGCGGGGCTGGCGGCTGTTCCTCTCGACGCACGTCACCGGCCTGCCCGTCACGATCACCGCCGGGCGCGCCATCATCCACACCCGCACCGACAGGGCCGGCTACATCGACGTCATCATCCGGAAGCACGGGCTCAGGCCGGGCTGGCAGGAGGTCACGATCGACCCTGTCGCGGCGGAGCCCGTGAAGGCGCGCGTCCTGATCGTGTCTCCCGACGCGCGGGTGGGCCTCATCTCCGACATCGACGACACGGTCATGGTCACCTATCTCCCCCGCGCCCTCATCGCCGCGTGGAACACGTTCGTCCGGCACACGACCACCCGCAAGCCGGTGCCGGGCATGTCCGAGCTGTACGCGACGCTGCGCGAACGCCACCCCGAGATCCCGGTCTTCTACCTGTCGACCGGCGCCTGGAACGTGGTCCCCACGCTCACCACCTTCCTGCGCACGCACGGCTACCCCGAGGGGCCCATGCTCATGACCGACTGGGGGCCCACCAACACCGGGTGGTTCCGCTCGGGCCAGGAACACAAGCGGACGGCGCTGCGCCGCCTCGCCATCGAATTCCCGAAGATCAAGTGGCTGCTCGTGGGCGACGACGGACAGCACGACCCGGCCATCTACCGCGAGATGGCGCGGGAGCACCCGGAGCACGTGCGCGCCATCCTCATCCGGCAGCTGAACCCCGTGGAGCAGATCCTGGCCCACGGCACCACCACCGAGCTACCCCACCCGGACGATCCCGCGCCGGACGACCTGGACCGGCCGGTCCCGTTCCTCGTAGGCTCGGACGGGTACGAGCTGGCGGGCAAGTTGCCGCCGCTCGCGCCGCCGCCTCCCACGCGAGGCTGACGGGCGCCCGCGCGTCCGCCACGTGCCGTCCCGCGCGGAGGGCTCACACAGCGGAGGGCCGGCACCTGGCGGCGCCGGCCCTCCGCTCGTCGTCGGGGCTCAGGAGACGAGGTCCTCCGCGAGCTCGTTGACGCGCTTCACCACATCGGCGTTGGCCGCGAGGTCGGCGTCCAGCCAGCCGAGGACGTTGTCCACGGTCGAGGCGAGGTCCGCTCCGACGAGCGCGAGCACGGTGTCCGCCTGGGCGTCCTTCACCGGCGCGCCGTTGCCGCGCAGGTGCTGGATCCACGCGGCGATCGCCCGGAGCGGCCCGTCGGGCAGCCGGCCCGCAGCCACCTCGGCACGCAGCGCCGGGACGATGCGGACGGGGATCTTCTGCGAACCGTCGGCGGCGATCTGCGCCAGCAGGTGCCGGATCCGGGGGTTCTCGAAGCGGTCGATCAGCTTGGCGCGGTACTCGTCGGACGGCACGGACAGGTTCGCACCCGCCACGTCCCACCACTCGTTCACCCAGCCGCGCACCACGGGGTCGTTGATGGCGTCGGCCACCGTCTCGAAGCCCTTGATCGTGGCGGCGTAGGCCATGAGGGAGTGCGAGCCGTTCAGCATCCAGAGCTTGCGCTCCTCGAACGGGGTGACGTCGTCGACGATCGTGACGCCCGCCTCCTCCCACGCAGGCCGGCCGGCGATGAAGTTCCCGGAGACAACCCATTCCGCGAACGGCTCGGTCGGCACCGGCGAGGCGTCGGTGTAGCCGCACGCGGCCTCGACGGCGGCGCGCTCCTCGTCCGTGGTCGCGGGCGTGATCCGGTCCACCATGCAGGTGGCCCAGGAGACGTTCTCCGCCATCCACTCGGCGAGCGACGGGTCGACGGCGGTGGCGCCGTCGATCACCACGGTCGAGAACGCCTTGCCGTTCTCGGGGAGGTTGTCGCACGGCAGCACCGTGATACCGCTGGTGACGCCCGCGGCGCGGCGGGCGAGGAAGCCGGAGACCAGCTTCAGCGGAGTCGTGGCGCAGACCGCGCGCGGGTCCGCCTTCAGCGCCTCGATGTCGGCGGCGACGCGCTCGTTGGCGACGTCAAGGTGGCCGTCGGGGGCGCGCATGTAGCCGGCCTCCGTCACCGTGGAGGTGATGACGGCGGTCTCCGGGGCTGCCAGGTAGGCGAGGAAGGCGTCGTTCTCGGTGGACGCGTGGACCTTCGAGAGCGAGGAGATGACCTCGAACCGGTCACCGGACGCCTCCCGGGTGATGAGGGTGTACAGGCCGTCCTGGGGGGCGAGAGCCTCAGCGGTGTCGGGCCGGCGGCCGGTGAACGCGGCGATGCCCCACTCGGCGGCATTCGGCGCGTGCTCCGTGTACCAGGCCTGGTGGGCGCGGGTGAAGTTTCCGATCCCAAGGTGGACCATCTTCACGGGGGCGGCGGGCCGGCCGAAGCCGGCGCGGGAGAGACGAGGGCTCATTTGACTCGGAACGCTTTCTTCGGGTTGGTGACAACGAGGTCGTAGGCGGTGTCCAGGGCCTCATCCATGGTGAGACGGTGGTCGCCGACGAGGGCCGCGAGGTACGCGGAGTCGACACGGCGGGCCATGTCGTGCCGGGCGGGGATGGAGAGGAGCGCGCGGGTGTCGTCGATCATGCCCGAGGTCTTGCCGAAGCCGCAGGACTCGGTGACGGCCCGGCGGTAGCGCATGACGGCGTCCGGGGTGTCGATGAACCACCACGGGGCACCCACGTACACGCTCGGGTAGAAGGAGGCCATCGGGCCGAGCTCCCGGGAGAAGACCGCCTCGTCCATCGTGAACACCACGAGCTGGAAGTTCGGGTTGGTGCCGAAGGCGTTCAGCATGGGCTTGAGCGCGTTCACGAATTCGACGTGGATCGGGTAGTCGGTGCCGACGTCGGCGCCGAACTTGGCGAAGGTCGGCTCGTGGTGGTTGCGGGCCACCGCCGGGTGGATCGTCATCACGAGGCCGTCCTCGGAGGCCATGCGGGCCTGCTCGAAGACGAAGTCGCGGCGGAGCCGGATTGCGTCCTCCACCGAGATGGTGCCCGCCCGGGCGGCGGCGTACAGCCGCTCGGCCTCGATGGGGTCGAGCTTCTCGGCCTGGGCGTCCGCGTGCGAGTGGTCCGTGGAGATCGCGCCATTCTCCTTGAAGAACGCGCGCCGGTTCTCCATGGCGGCGATGTAGCCCTTGTAGGTCCCGGTGTCGACGCCGGAGACCTCGGCGAGCCGGTCGACATCCGCGTTCCACGTGGGCTTCAGGGGCTCGAGGTACCTGTCCGGGCGGAAGGTCGGGACGACGGCGCGCTGCCAGTCGGCGTCGGCGGCGACGGCCTGGTGGTAGGCCAGGTCATCGCACGGGTCGTCCGTGGTGGCGATGAACTCGATCCTGAACCGGTCGAACAGCTCCCGCGGCCGGTACTCGTCTGTCTTCAGGAGGGCGTCAATCCGGTCGTAGATCTCGTCCGAGGTCTCCTCGGAGGGAACGAGGTCGATTCCGAAGACGTCAGCCAGTTCGGACTCGAACCAGAACTTCATCGGGGTGCCGCGGTAGATCTTCCAGTGCGAGCAGAAGATGCGGAAGGCGTTGCGTGCCTGGTCATCGGTGAAGTCCGGCTGTGCCACCCCGAGGTCCGCGAGGTCCACGCCGTAGGCGTGCAGCAGGCGGTTGATGTAGTGGTCCGGGGTCAGCAGGAGATGCGTGGGGTTCTTGAAGTTCGGGTTCTCCGCGAACCACTGCGGGGGCACGTGGCCGTGTGGGGAGATGATCGGCAGGTCCTTGACCGACTGGTAGAGCTCGCGGGCGATCTCACGAAGGCCGGGCTCCGAGGGAAGAAGACGATCGGGATTGACAGAGAGCTTCGTTGCCATGTCCCGAGCGTAGGCGGTGGCACGGTCGCGACGGGATCGATTGATGAAGGTTGCCCCCTGTTGCCAATAGCCGCCCCACGGAGCCCGGGAGCGGTCCAGAATGGGGCGCATGAGCGTCACAGCACAGCCCTCTCTCGAAGAACTGGCCGCCGGATCGATGACGATCGGCGGGCCGGACGGAATCCTCACGCAGGATCAGATCCGCGACCACATCGTGGAGTCCCTCGCCACCCTCCCCTTCGACGGCAAGTCGGTGGCGCTCGTCGTCCCGGACGCCACCCGGTCGGTGCCGATGCACAAGCTGTTGCCTGCCGTGCACGAGGCGCTGCGAGGGCGGGCCTCGAGGGTGACGGTGCTGATCGCCCTGGGCACCCACGCCGCCATGACCGAGGAGCAGATCGGCACGTTCCTGGGTTATGAGCCGGGCGAGATCGAGGCCACCTACCCCGGCTGGACGGTGCTCAACCACGAGTGGTGGGACGAGGAGAACTGCTTCGCCGATCTCGGTGTCATCTCCGCGGAGGAGGTCACCGAGTACTCCGGCGGCCGGCTCCACGACGTGCCCATGCACGTCCTCGTCAACCGGCACGTGGTGGAGAACGACATCGCCCTCGTGGTCGGCCCGGTCCTTCCCCACGAGGTCGTGGGGATGTCCGGCGGCAACAAGTACTTCTTCCCCGGGCTCTCGGGCCACGACGTCATCGACCTGTCCCACTGGGTGGGGGCCCTCATCTCCTCCTACGAGATCATCGGCACCCTCGGCATCACCCCCGTGCGGGCGCTCATCAACGCCGCCACCGACCGCATCCCGTCGGAGAAGTACTGCATCGCGGTGGTCACCGAGGCCGGTGCGCCCGAGCTGCACTCCGTCTCGGTCGGCACCACCGTCTCCGCGTGGGCCGCGGCCTCCCCGATCGCGGCCGCCAGCCACATCACCTACCTGGACACGCCGTACAAGCGAGTCCTCTCGATCCTGCCCACGATGTACGACGACATCTGGACCGGAGCCAAGGGCTTCTACAAGATGGAGCCCGTGATCGCGGACGGCGGCGAGCTGATCATCTACGCCCCGCACATCACCGAGGTCTCGGTCATGCACCCCGGGCTGCGGAAGATCGGCTACCACAACCGCGACTACTACGTGAGGCAGTGGGAGAAGTTCAAGGACCACCCGTGGGGCGAGCTCGCCCACTCCACGCACCTGCGCGGCATGGGCACCTTCGACGAGGTCGAGGGCGAGAAGAACCGCGTCACCGTCACCCTCGCCACCTCCATCCCGAAGGAGGAGGTCGAGGCCTTCAACCTCAAGTACATGGACCCGGCCGAGGTGGACATCGCCGCGATGGAGGCAGACCCGGACACCCTCGTGGTCCACAACGCCGGCGAGGTGCTGCACCGCCTGAAGTCGGATCTCGACCGCGGCTGACCCCGGCTGACGGAAGGCCCCTCGCCACTCGGCGGGGGGCCTTCGTCCGTCAGGGCTGCCGGGCCTCCGTCAGGGTCTCCGGGCCTCCGTCAGGCTGCGGTGCCGTCGCGTGTCAGGACGGTGCTGGCCCGGTCGACGCCCGCTTGATCAGCTTCATCGGGACGACCATCGCCGGGGCCTTGGTGCGACCTCCCTTGAGTTCCTGGAGGATGCGCCGCAGGGCGACCGTCCCCTGACCGTGGCCGGCGACGGCCAGCGTCGTCAGCGGCGGCGCGAACACGGAGGTGGCCATCGTGTTGTCGATGCCCACGACGGACACGTCCTGGGGAACCCGGTACCCCCGTTCCCGGGCGGCGTAGGAGAACCCGAGGGCGACGTCGTCGTTGAACGCCACCACCGCCGTCGTCCGGTACTCCAGCCACGACGGCAGGACGCCGACGCCGCCGCGCACCGTGGGCTCCACCGGCCCGATCTTCCGCATCGGGATGCGGTGCGCGAGGCATGCCGCCTCCAGCGCGTCCCACCGGGGTGCGCTGATCCAGGCCTGGGCGGGGCCCTGGATGAAGGTGACGTTGCGGTGGCCGAGTTCCACGAGGTGCTCGACCACCTGCTTCATCCCGTCGTTGATGTTCTGGACCACCGAGGGCACGTCGCGGAGCACGCGGTTGATGAGGACCACCGGCTTCTGGCTCGCGGTCCGCAGGATGATGGAGTCGGCGATGCGCGGGGAGATCATGATGACGCCGTCCGCGATGTCGAGGGTCCGCTCGATCCCCTGCTGCTCGATCACGGGATTGAGCCGCCCGTCGACGACGAGGACGGTGTAGCCGGCGGCCGCCGCCTCGTCCTGGATCCCGTTGAGGGTGTCGAAGTAGAACAGGTTCCCCAGGGAGGCGACCGTCACGAGGACCATGCGGTTGCGCGAGCGAACCTCGGGATGCACGGAGGCCCGTTCGCGGTAGCCGAGTTCCTCCGCCACGCGGCGGATCCTTTCGGCCGTCTCCGGACTCACACGGCCCGGACGGGTGAAGGCGCGCGAGACGGTGGACGCGGCGACGCCGGCGGCTTCGGCGACGTCGTAGATGGTCACCGACTTGGGGCGCCGGTCCGGAGTGTGGTCTGTCACAAGCGCCAGCCTACCCCCCCGGTTGCCAGTTGTTGCACGGACACGTGTCGATCATGTCGGGGGAGGTGTTGGATCCGGGGAGAATGGCCACATGACGACGCATGCCTGGCTCGACGTGTCCGCGGGAGTCGCGGGTGACATGCTGCTCGGGGCCTGCGTGGATGCCGGCGCGTCCCTGCCCGCCATCGAGTCGGTGGTCCGGGCGGTCGTCGGGCCGGCCGTGACGCTCCGGGCTGCCACGGCGCTGCGGGGCGGCCAGCGCGCCACGAAGGTCGAGGTCCTCCTCGAGGAGCCCTCACCCCCGCACCGTACCTGGCGCTCGATCCACGCCGACCTGCTCGCCGCCGACCTGCCCGCATGGACACGGGAGAAGGCCATCGCCACCTTCGGCGCGCTCGCGGCCGCGGAGGGCCGGGTGCACGGCGTCGAGCCGGACCACGTCCACTTCCACGAGGTGGGGGCGCTCGACGCGATCGCCGACGTCGTGGGCACCTGTGAGGGCCTGCGACAGCTGGGAGTCGGCGCGGTCACCGCGAGCCCCGTCGCCCTGGGGGAAGGCCGCATCCGCGCGGCGCACGGGGACATCCCCGTCCCGGCGCCCGCCGTCGCGCAGCTCGCGATCGGGTGGCAGGTGCGGGCATTCCCGGGTGCCGGGTGGGCGCACGAGCACGAGCACGACGACGCCGCGCACACCCACGAGCACGGCCACTCACACGACGCCCCACACTCCCACGACGCCCCGCACTCCCACGACCACCTCCACGAGGGTCCCGCCGTCGTCACCACCCCAGGCGCGATCGGCGAGCTGGCCACCCCGACCGGGATGGCCCTCGTGCGCGCCCTCGCCACCGCCTGCGGACCGCTGCCCCCCATGACGCTCACCGCCGTCGGCGTCGGCGCGGGAAGCAGGGACGCCGCCACCCACCCGAACGTCGTGCGGCTGCTGCTGGGGACGCCGGCCGACGCGAGCACGTCCAGGGCCATCCACGAACTGCGGGCCAACGTGGACGACATGGACCCGCGGCTCTGGCCCGGCGTGCTCGACGCCCTCCTCGCCGCGGGCGCCGTCGACGCCTGGCTGACCCCGATCCTCATGAAGAAGGGCCGCCCCGCGCACTGCCTGAGTGCGCTGGCGCCCCCGGACCGGGCGGACGACGTCGCCGAGGCCATGCTCCGCCACACGACGACGCTCGGCGTGCGCACCGCCGCGGCCGAGCGCGTCGTGCTGCAGCGGGGATTCACGACCCTGACGCTCGACGGGGAGCCCGTGCGGGTCAAGGTGGCACATCGCGAGGGGCGAGTGGCCAGCGCGGCGGCCGAGTTCGTGGACGTCCAGCGGGTCGCGTCCACCCTCTCCACCCCGGAGCGGGAGGTGCTGGCGCGCGCGGAGGCGGCGATCGTCGCCGCCGGGTGGGTGCCCGGTGCGGCGCTCCCCGGCCCGCTGGACGACCCGCCCAGCGGTGGCCCCGCATCCACGCGAGCGTGACTGCCACCACGTTTGGTTGCCGCAACCGCTGGTCACGGGAGATGTCGTGCCGCAAGGATGGGGGCATGACCCAGGGGACGATGTCGTCGCGCCTCGACGGCCGGGAGCGGGCCGACGCTGACGCCGTCGCCGGGCTGCTCGCCGGCACCGCCCCCCTGGGTGTGGCGTTCTCCGGCGGGGTGGACTCCGCGGTGCTGCTCGCCCTCGCGGTCCGGACGCTCGGCGCGGACGGGGTGCTCGCCCTGCTGGCCGTCTCGCCGTCGCTGGCCGCGGACGAGCGGGCCGACGCCCACCGGGTGGCCGGCCACATCGGGGCCCACCTGGTCGAGTTCCGGACGTTCGAGGGGGAGAACCCGGCGTACCGCGCGAACGGCGCGGACCGCTGCTTCCACTGCAAGGACGAGCTCTTCACCCGGATCTCCGCCGACGTGGCGCGGCACCACGGGCTGCGTGCCGTCGCCTATGGCGAGAACGCCGACGACGTGCTCCGCCCCGACCGTCCCGGCGCCCGCGCCGCCACCGCCCACCGGGTGCTGCGCCCGCTCGCGGAGGCCGGGCTGACGAAGGAACGGGTCCGCGCCATCGCGCGCGCCCTGGACCTGCCCTGCTCCGACAAGCCCGCCGCGCCCTGTCTCGCGTCCCGCATCCCCCACGGCCACGAGGTCACCCCGGCCAAGCTCGCCCAGATCGAGCAGGCCGAGCACGCCCTGCGGGTGGCCGGCTTCAGCGACTGGCGCGTGCGGCACCACGGGGACATCGCCCGTATCGAGGTTCCGGTCGCGGAGATCGCGCGGTTCGCCGACGCCGCGCTGCGCGGCGAGGTGCTCCGCGCCGTCCGGGCGGCCGGCTTCCGCCACGTCACCGTCGACCTGGCCGGCATCATGTCGGGGGCCTTCACCCTGGAGGTGATCTCCCGCCGTGCGTGAGAATCCCCCGGCGAGCGCCGCCGTCGACCCCGGCCACTACGCCGACGCCGTCGCCTGGCTGGACCACGAGCGCACCGCCCGGCGGGGCTACCCCGAGGCGGTCTACTGCGAGGGCAAGACCGAGGCCCAGCTCGCGCACATCGCCGCCCGGGTCCGCGCCTTCGCCGCCGAGTCGGACGGACCCGTGCCACCCACGCTGTTCACCCGCGCGACGGCGGCCGGCGCGGCAGCCATCCTCACCGAGCTGCCCGACGCCCTGCACGACGTCGAGGCCCGCATGGTCGTGTGGCCGCCCACGCCGCCGGACCCGTCCGGTGAGCTCGTCGTGGTCGCGTGCGCGGGCACGTCCGACCTGCCGGTGGCCCGCGAGGCGGAACTGACCGCCCGCTACCTGGGCCGGCCGACGGAGCTGCTCGTCGACGTCGGCGTCGCCGGGATCCACCGCACGTTCGCGAGGCTGCACGTCCTGCGGCGAGCCGGGGCGATCGTCGTCGTCGCCGGCATGGACGGCGCGCTGCCGTCCGTCGTGGCCGGACTCGTGCGCGCGCCTGTGGTCGCGGTGCCGACGTCGATCGGCTACGGGGCAGCCTTCGGCGGGATTGCCCCGCTGCTCGCAATGCTGAACGCCTGCGCGCCGGGAGTCGGAGTTGTCAATATTGACAACGGGTACGGCGGGGCTCACCTGGCAGCGCAAATCACGGCCCCCCGGGAATCCACCTCAAGATAAAGGAGAGACAAATGACGTCACCCGACACAGGCAAGGCCGATATCGGCGTGGTCGGCCTCGCGGTCATGGGCTCCAACCTGGCGCGCAACTTCGCACGCCACGGTCACACGGTCGCGCTCTACAACCGCACCTACGCGCGTACGCAGGCCATGATGGACGCCCACGGCGACGAGGGGAACTTCGTGCCGTCCGAGACCATCGAGGACTTCGTGGCCTCACTGTCGACGCCGCGAGTCGCCATCATCATGGTCCAGGCGGGCCGCGGCACCGACGCCGTGATCGACCAGCTCGCCGACGCGATGGACGAGGGCGACATCATCGTCGACTGCGGCAACGCGAACTTCCACGACACCATCCGCCGCGAGGCCGCGATCCGCGCGCGCGGGCTGCACTTCGTGGGCTCCGGCGTCTCCGGCGGCGAGGAGGGCGCGCTCAACGGCCCGTCCATCATGCCCGGCGGGACCAAGGAGTCCTACGACCGGCTCGGCCCGATGTTCGAGTCGATCTCCGCCCACGTGGACGGCGAGCCCTGCTGCATGCACATCGGCCCCGACGGCGCCGGCCACTACGTCAAGATGGTCCACAACGGCATCGAGTACGCGGACATGCAGCTGATCGCCGAGGCGTATGACCTGCTCCGCAAGGGCCTCGGCGCCACCCCGCAGGAGATCTCCGAGATCTTCGCTGCATGGAACGGCACGGACCTCAACTCCTACCTGATCGAGATCACCGCCGAGGTGCTCAAGCAGGTGGACGCCGAGACCGGCAAGCCGCTCGTGGACGTCATCGTGGACCGCGCCGGCCAGAAGGGCACCGGCACCTGGACCGCGCAGAACGCCCTCGACCTGGGTGTGCCGCTCACCGGCATCACCGAGGCCGTGTTCGCCCGCGCCCTGTCCTCGGGCGTGGAGCAGCGCGCCGCCTCCGGCCCGCTCGAGGGCTTCGAGCAGCCGCTGACGGTCACGGACCGCGAGGCCTTCATCGAGGACGTGCGCCAGGCGCTGTACGCCTCGAAGATCGTGGCGTACTCGCAGGGCTTCGTGCAGATCGAGGCCGCCGGCAAGGAGTACGGCTGGGACATCGACCTTGGTGGGCTCTCGAAGATCTGGCGCGGCGGCTGCATCATCCGCGCCGGCTTCCTCAACGACATCACCGACGCCTACGCCCGGAACGAGTCCCTGCCGCTGCTGATGGCGGACGAGAACTTCGCCTCCAAGATCAACGCGTGCGTGCCCGCGTGGCGCCGCGTGGTGGTCATGGGCGCCCAGGCAGGCATCCCGCTGCCGGCGTTCAGCTCCTCCCTCGCGTACTACGACGGCCTGCGCGCAGAGCGTCTCCCCGCCGCCCTCATCCAGGGTCAGCGGGACTTCTTCGGCGCGCACACCTACAAGCGCGTCGACAAGGAGGGCGTGTTCCACACCCTCTGGAGTGGCGACCGCACCGAGATCGAGACGACGCCGTCGTCGCACTGATCCCCACGCCCGGCGGCTGAGCGCCGTCGTCCGGTGACCCAAGGGCCCGCTGCGAGGCGGGCCCTTGGCGCGCTCACGGACGATGTGCGAGGGTGGAGGCATGGACGTGCCGGAGCGCATCACCTACACCGCGCGGGTCACCTCGTCGGGTGGCCGCGCCGGGCACGCCATCTCGGACGCAGGGTCCCTGGACGTGCAGCTGGCTTCCCCCGCGCACGCCGGGGAAGGGCCGGGTGCGACGCCGGAGGAGCTGTTCGCCGCCGCGTGGTCCGCGTGCTTCAACAGCTCGGTTCTCGAGGCGGCACGCGAGGCCGGCGTGGACTGCTCCGGCGCCACCGTCACGGTGAGCCTCGGGCTCGGACCGCACCAGGACTCCGCGGCCGTCACCGCCCGTATCGAGGTCTCGGTTCCCGGCCTCGACCTGCCCACCGTGCAGGACCTCGCCGACCGCGCGCACCAGTTGTGTGCCTACTCCAAGGCCACGCGGGGCAATGTCCCCGCGGAGGTGCGCGCAGTCGAGCGCTGACCCGCGGCGGGAGTGTCGACGGCGCCGCTCCGGCCGCGGCCTTCCCTCCTCCCTCGCCGGATGGAGCCTCC
>DBQX01000033.1:0-7734 GCA_002305415.1 Actinomycetales bacterium UBA1383
TTCACCCGGGGTGCCTTCTACAGCAACTTCTCCTCGAAGGACGACCTGTGCGTGGCGGTCCTGGACGCCCAGGCCGCGGAGAGCCTCGAGGCCACCCGCGCGGCGATCGCCTCGCTCCCCGACCCCGCCACGCTCGGCGAGCTCACCACCGGGGAGCTGGTGGAACGGACGGTGGGCGTGTTCATGACCGCCCAGCGGGCCGACCGGGTGTGGGTGCTCGGCTCCTCCGAGCTGCGCCTGTACGCCGCACGGTCGCCCGGGTTGCGAGAGGCCTACCGGGAGCGGTTCGAACGCACCACCCGGGAGTTCGCCGCCCTCATCGAGGCAACCGCCGCCCAGCTGGGCTACGAGCTCGCCGTGCCCGCCCCGGACGCCATCGACGTCCTCCACGCGGTGTTCGAGCACGGGGCGATCGGGGCGCTCATCGACGGTGGCGATGTCTCGTGGCAGGTGCGTGCCGCCCAACTCGGGGCGGTGCTGCGCTCGCTGCTCCGCCCGGCTGCCCGCTCGGAGCCGGCGAGCCGGCCCTGAGCGTGGCGCCGCGTCGGTCCGGGGATGAGTCTTCCCACGGGGCTATCGTGGGTGTGTCCGTCGCCGCGGAGGGAGTCCGATGAAGCGCGCGCTCACCGTCCTCGCCGCCCTGATGCTGCTCGCCGGCTGCGCCGGGACCGCGGGGCCCTCTCAGACCAGTGCGTCGCCCACCCCGACGCCCAGTCCCACGCCGGAGACCACCTCCCCCAGCCCGAGCCCCACTCCGCGCCCGACGCCGGAGCCCACGTGGCCACTCACCGGGCTGCCCGCTCCCAGCCACGACGCCGGACCGGTGATCGGGGTGAAGGTGGAGAACTCCCTGGCTGCGCGCCCGCAGACCGGGCTCGAGGCTGCGGACGTCGTCTTCGTGGAAATGGTCGAGGGGGGACAGACGCGGTACCACGCCCTGTACAACTCGGTGGTCCCGGCGGTGGTGGGTCCCGTGCGGTCGCTACGGCCCATGGACGCGGCCATCCTCGGGCAGTGGCGTGCCGCGCTCGTCTACTCCGGCGGCCAGCCGCAGTTCGAGCGCCGCGTCGCGAACGCCGGGATCCAGCTGATGTACGAGGCCAGCGAGTTCGGCTTCTTCCGCGACCGCACCCGCAGGTCACCCCACAACCTGTACGTCACGCTCCCCACCGCCGTCGGAGCGATCCTGCCTGGCCACGACGCCTCGCCCACCCCCCTGTTCGGGTACTCCTCGATCCCGCCCATCGGGACGCCCGCGCGGGTGGTGCGGGCCATCTACCCGTCCGTCCGCTCCGGGTGGGAGTGGGACGAGGGAGCCGGTGCATGGCTCCGCTACGACGACGGCGTCCAGTCCCTCACCGCTGATGCCACCGCCCAGCTGCGGGCCACCAACGTCCTCGTCCTGCGGGTGGCGATCAGCGACACCGGCGCGAAGGACTCCGCGGGTGCCCCGGTGCCCGAGACGGTACTCACCGGCTCCGGCGAGCTCCGGCAGTTCACCGCCGGCCGGATGGTGGAGGGGACGTGGACCAAGGGCGGGGACAACGACCCGTTCGTGTTCACCGACTCCGCCGGACTTCCCCTCCTCCTCCTGCCTGGGAGTACGTGGGTGGAGCTGCTGCCACTCGAGGGCACGCTCGAGGTGGAGTGACGGCGCGTCCCAGTGGCGCCCCGCGTGCGGTGTCAGGCCTGTTCTGCAGGAGGCCTGTTACGCCTCTCGTATCCGTGGTGTGAGGGAGGCTCCTTGCTGTGAGGGAGGGGGTCTGCGTGGGGGCCCAAGCGTGAGGGAGGCTCCTTGCTGTGAGGGAGGGGGTCTGCCCAGGGGCCGTGGCGTGAGGGAGGCTCCTTGCTGTGACCTGAGTTGGCTCACGTCTCGTTTTCCGGCAGGGTGGCAGGGCTGTGAGCTGCGGTGATGTGCCGGGATCGGGGTGTTTTCGCGCACTAAGGGGTGTGCTCTAGGGTCGCGGTGTGGCGTTCATCAGGCGGGTGCGCACCGCGTCGGGCGCGACGGCGGTCCAGATCGCGCAGTACGCCCGCGGGCGGCAACGGATCGTGAAGCACGTGGGTTCGGCGCACACCGAGGCCGAGCTCGGGGTGCTCATGGAGCAGGCGCGGGCGCTGTTGGAGGACCCCTCCCAAGGGGTGTTCGAGCTGGGGGTGGAGCCGTCCCCGCGGGTGGTGGGTCTCGTCCCTCCGCCGAGCGTGCCGGGACTGTTCCCACCAGCGTCGGAGGGCACACCGGGGCCGGGTGGTCGTGATGGGGTCGGCCGGGTGGTGGGCACCGACTCACGGGTGCTGTTCGAAGCGTTGGCGGGGGTGTACGCCTCGCTCGGCTTCGATGCCCTGGGGGATGAGGTGTTCCGGGACTTGGTGATCGCCCGGGTCGTGGAACCGACCTCGCTGTTGGACGCCGGGCGGGTGCTCACCGATCTCGGGCGGGTCCCGGCGAGCTACGCCACGATGAAACGCACCTTGGGGCGGGCTGGGGTGGGGAAGTACCGTGACCAGCTCGCGACCCTGTGCTTCACCCACGCCCTGAACAGCGGGGATGTCTCCCTGTGTTTGTACGACGTGACCACGTTGTACTTCGAGGCCGAGAAGGAGGACGACCTCCGCAAGGTCGGGTATTCGAAGGAGAGGCGGGTCGACCCACAAATCGTCGTCGGGTTGCTGGTGGACCGCCGCGGCTTCCCCCTCGAGATCGGGTGCTTCGAGGGCAACAAGGCCGAGACGAAGACGATCATCCCGATCATCAAGCAGTTCCACGCCCGCCACGGAATCGAGAACATGGTCGTGGTCGCCGACGCCGGGATGCTGTCCGCGACGAACCTGCGGGAGTTGGACGAGGCCGGGTTCTCCTTCATCGTCGGCTCCCGCCTCACCAAGGCACCGATCGACTTGGAGTCCCATTTCCGGTGGCACGGCGACGCCTTCACCGACGGGCAGGTCATCGACACCATCACTCCCAAGACCGGGCACCGCAGTGAGAACAGCCGGATGGTGCGCGCTGAGCCGGTGTGGGACCCCACGACCCATGCGGGGTCGTGGCGGGCGGTGTGGGTCTACTCCCGCAAGAGGGCCGCCCGGGACGGGCACACCCTCACCGCCCAGGAGAACCGGGCCCGCGCCGTCATCGCCGGGGAGAAAGCGACCCGAACCCCACGGTTCGTCACGGTCAGCAACGGGGCGCGGAGCCTGGACGAGGCTGCCCTGGCACGGGCACACAAGCTCGTCGGCCTGAAGGGATACGTCACGAACATCCCCGCGACCCTCATGCCCGCCGGCGAGGTCATCTCCAACTACCACGACCTGTGGCACGTGGAGCAATCCTTCCGCATGTCCAAGACCGACCTCGCTGCCCGGCCCATGTTCGTCAGGACCAAGGACGCGATCGACGCGCACCTGACCATCGTGTTCACCGCGCTGGCCGTCTCCCGCACCGTGCAGGCGCGAACGGGGCTCGCGCTGCGCAACGTACTGAGACAACTCCGGCCGCTGCGCTCCGCGACCATCGCGATCAACGGCACCACCCAGACGTTCGCCCCCGCCATCCCCGCAGAGAAACAGACCATCCTCAACGCCATCCACGGCGCGAACCTCACGCACTAAACGAATGAGCCAACTCAGGTGGCGTGAGGGAGGCTCCTTGCTGTGAGGGAGGGGGTCTGCCCAGGGGCCGTGGCGTGAGGGAGGCTCCCTGCTGTGAGGGAGGGGGTCTGCCCGGGGGGCCGTGCCTAGTAGTAGTACGGGAACCGCGACCAGTCCGGCGGCCTGCGCTCCACGAACGCGTCCCTGCCCTCCACCGCCTCGTCCGTCATGTACGCGAGCCTCGTGGCCTCGCCCGCGAAGACCTGCTGCCCGGCGAGCCCGTCGTCCGCGAGGTTGAACGCGAACTTCAGCATCCGGATCGCCTGGGGGGACTTCGTCGCGATGATGCGGGCGTACTCGAGGGCGAGCTCCTCGATCTGGCCGTGATCCGCCACCTCGTTCACCACGCCCCACCGCAGGGCGTCCTCGGCGGAGTACTCCCGCGCCAGGAAGAAGATCTCGCGGGCGCGCTTCTGCCCGATCTGGCGCGCAAGGAGCGCCGAGCCGTAGCCGGCGTCGAAGGAACCGACGTTGGCATCCGTCTGCATGAACCGGGCGTGCTGCCGGGAGGCGATCGACAGGTCGCAGACCACGTTCAGCGAGTGGCCTCCACCCGCGGCCCAGCCGTTCACCACGCACACCACCACCTTGGGCATGGTGCGGATGAGCCGCTGCACCTCCAGGATGTGCAGCCGGCCCGCGCGCGCCGGGTCCACCTGTTCCCGTCGCCGCTCCGCGCCAGCGGTGGGATCGGCCCCCTCCACCTCGTAGCGGTAGCCGTCCCTGCCGCGGATCCGCTGGTCGCCACCCGAGCAGAACGCCCACACCCCGTCCCGGGGAGAGGGCCCGTTGCCGGTGAGGATCACGGTGCCCACGTCGGACGTCATCCGGGCGTGGTCGAGCGTGCGGTACAGCTCGTCCACGGTGTGGGGCCGGAAGGCGTTGCGCACCTCCGGGCGGTCGAAGGCGATGCGGACGGCGGGCAGGTCCGTCCCGGCGTCGTCGACGGCGCGGTGGTACGTGATGTCCGTCAGGTCGAAGCCGGCAACGGGTCGCCAGCGGCGCGGGTCGAACGGATGGGTCTCCACAGCGCCACCCTAGAGCACCGTATGGACGCGCATCGCGCGGCAGCGCACGACTCCGCGGCGGTGGCCCTGCCACCCGGCGGGGCCACGCGCGGTCGGGTAATCTGGACGACTGTGCTGCCAACCGAGGCCGGGGCCCAGAGCGTGACGGTGCGCGAATCCCTCGCGGAGTCGCTGCGCCGCGGGACTCCGCTGGTCTGGGCACACGGCGACGGGCGGGAGCGCCGGGCCCTCCTCGGCTGGGGGGAGGCCCTCCGGGTGACCGCACGCGGCCCCGAGCGTTTCAACCGGTTGTCCGAGGCTTTCCGGGCCTTCGCAGCCGGCCGCGCCGAGCCGGCCCTCGCGTTCGCGGCCCTCACCTTCGCGTCCGACTCGGAGGCCGAGTCCGTGCTCGTCGTCCCCGAGGTTGTGGGCCGCTGGCACCGGGGCAAGCTGGAACTTCCCCCGGGAGCCCTCGAGCTGCTGCCCGAGCCCGCCGAGCCCGGGGAGTTCGAGGAACTCGACTTCGCGGCCGGGGCCCTCACACGCGAGCAGTACCGTCGTGCCGTCGCCCGCGCCGTGGAGCTCATCGAGGCCGGTGAGGTGGAGAAGGTCGTCCTCGCGCGCGACCTGCTCGCCACGGGGAGCCGGCCCATCGACGTCGCGACCGTCCTGGCGCGCCTCCAGGGCGCGAACCCCGAGTCGTGGACCTTCCACGTCGACGGCACGTTCGGCTCCAGTCCCGAGCTGCTCGTCGCGGTGCACGGCGAGACCGTGTATTCCCGGGTGCTCGCCGGCTCCGCGCCGGTGACCGGCCGGCCGGAGGGGGACACCGCCGCAGCCCGCGCCCTCATGGCGAGCGCCAAGAACACGATGGAGCACGCCTACGCGGCCCGGTCCGTCTCCGCGCGCCTCGCCGCGGTGGCCGACGTCGTCATCGGGCGCCCCGAGGTTCTCCGCCTCCCGACGATCATGCACCTCTCGACAGAGGTGACCGGCACCCTGCACCGGCCGCTCTCCGCGCTGGAGGTCGCCGGCCTGGTCCACCCGTCTGCCGCTGTCTGCGGCACACCCACCGCACGCGCCGCCGAGCTGATCGCCGAACTGGAGGGCCTCGACCGCGGGCGCTACGCCGGCCCCGTCGGCTGGGTGGACGCGGCGGGGAACGGCCAGTTCGCCCTCGCGCTGCGGTCCGGCCAGATCGCGCCCGACGGCTGCTCGGTCCGGCTCTTCGCTGGCGGCGGCATCGTCCGCGGCTCCGTGCCCACCGATGAGCTCGCCGAGACGGCCCAGAAGTTCCTCCCGATGTACCAGGCGCTCTCGCCCGTTCCCCAGCCGTGACCGTCGCCGTCTACTCGACCCCGCTGCGCGCCCGCTTCCGTGGCCTCTCCACCCGGGACGGCGTTTTGCTGCGGGGCCCCGCGGGGTGGGCGGAGTTCTCCCCCTTCTGGGACTACGACGCCGCCGAGTCCCTGCCGTGGCTCCGGGCCGCCGTCGAGTCCGCCACCCGCGGGCACCCCGCTCCCGTCCGGGACTCCATCCCGGTGAACGTGACGGTCCCCGCCGTCGGTCCGGACCGTGCCCGGGCCATCGTGGCCGCGTCCGGGTGCCGCACCGCGAAGGTGAAGGTGGCCGAGCCGGGGCAGGACCTCGACGACGACGTCGCCCGCGTCGCGGCGGTGCGCGCCGCCCTCGGGCCCGCGGGCCGGGTGCGGATCGACGCCAACGGGGGCTGGGACGTGGCCACCGCCGTCGCCGCGCTGCCCGTGCTCGACCGGGCGTCCGGGGGGCTCGAGTACGCCGAGCAGCCCTGCCGCACCGTGGCAGAGCTCGCCGCCGTCCGCCGCGCCGTCGCCGTGCCGATCGCGGCGGACGAGTCGGTCCGCCGCGCCGCCGACCCGTTCGAGGTCAGGCGCGCGGGCGCCGCGGACGTCGTGGTGCTGAAGGTGCAGCCACTCGGCGGGGTGCGGGCCTGCCTCGACCTGGCGGAGGGACTCGGACTGCCGGTGGTGGTCTCCTCCGCGCTGGAGAGTTCCGTGGGGATCGCGATGGGCGTCGCGCTCGCCGCGGCCCTCCCGGAACTCCCGTACGACTGCGGGCTCGCCACCGTCCAGCTCTTCGAACGGGACGTCACGCGCAACCCCCTCCTCCCCGTCAACGGGGAACTCCCGGTGCGTCCCGCCGTGCCGGATGACCTCGCGCCGGCGCCCGAGGCCACTGCTGCCCGGTGGCGGGAGCGGCTCGCGGACGTCGCCCGCCGCGGTGGCATCGACCTCGAGGCCCTCGCATGAGCGCGACCGCCGCCGCCCGCGCGATCGTCACGGCCCTCGCCGCGGCCGGGGTGCGCGACGTCGTGGTGTCGCCCGGCTCCCGCTCGGCGCCGTTCGCCTACGCCGTCGCGGGGGCCGAGGAGGCGGGCTGGCTGCGTGCCCACGTCCGCCTGGACGAGCGCGGCGCCGGCTTCATGGCCGTCGGCCTCGCCCGGGCCGCGCACCGCGGGGGCGCGCCCCGGCCCGTCGCCGTGGTGACGACGTCCGGCACGGCCGTGGCGAACCTCCACCCCGCGGTCCTGGAGGCCTCCCACTCCGGGCTGCCACTCGTGCTCGTCACCGCCGACCGTCCCCATGAGTTCCGCGGCACGGGCGCGAACCAGACCACGACGCAGTCCGGCATCTTCGGCCCGGCGGTTCGCGCCGCGCTGGACCTCCCCGCCGGCGTCCCGGCCGCCGCCGTGCCGGGCCACGTCACCCGGCTCGTCGCGGCCGCGCTCGGGACGATCAGCAGCGATCCCGGCCCGGTCCACCTGAACGTCGCGCTGNNACTGCGCGAGCCGCTCGCACCGCCGGACCGCTGGGTCCCCGGCCGCCTGCCCGCGGGGGTCCCCGTCACCCCGCCGGCCCCACCGCCACCCCTCACGCTCGCGGCCGGCCTGCGCACGGTGGTCGTCGCCGGCGACGGCGCCGGTGCAGCCGCCGCCGCGGTCGCCCGGGCCGGGGGCTGGCCGCTCCTGGCGGAGCCCACCTCCGGGGCACGGCTCCCCGGCGCGATCGTCCACTACCAGGCACTCCTCGCCGCGGGGCTC
>DBQX01000033.1:7794-8797 GCA_002305415.1 Actinomycetales bacterium UBA1383
CTCCCGTCCGGTCTCGGCGCTGCTGGCCCGGGCCGACGCCGAGGTCGTGGTCGTGGGCGCGGGGCCCCGCTGGACCGACGTGGCCGGGGTGGCCACCGCTGTCGCCGGTGCGGTGGCCCCCGAGCCGCCCGCGGCCTCCGACCGGCGGTGGGCGGAGGCCTGGCAGCGCGCCGACGCCGACCTCGAGGACGGCTGGGAGCCCAGCGGCCTCGAGGAGGCCGCGCGCCTCCTCTGGGGCACCGCCGGCGCGGCGCCGCTGGTCCTCGGCTCGTCCAACGTGGTGCGAGCCGTCGACATGGCCGCCCGCCCTGCCCCGGTGCGCGCCCACGCCAACCGGGGCCTCGCGGGCATCGACGGCACCCTCGCCACGGCGATCGGGCTCGCCGCGGGGGTGGGGACGCCCGTGCGCGCCGTCGTCGGCGACCTGACGTTCCTCCACGACGCCGGGAGCCTCGCCCGCGGCGCCACCGAGCCGGCCGTGGACCTGCAGGTGGTGGTGCTGAACGACGGAGGCGGCGGGATCTTCGCCTCCCTCGAGTACGGCGCGCACCCGGACCGCGCCACCTTCCGGCGCTTCTTCACGACGCCCCAGGCGGTGGACCTCGCGCCCCTGGCGCGCGCCTACGGGGGGCGGCACACCCTGGCCGAGCTGCCGGCCCTCGCCCGTCTCGGGCCGCCTGGTCCGGGAAGCGGCCTCCACGTCGTCGAGGTGCCGATCGACGTGGCGGAGTTCGTGCGCTCCCGGCGGCGCCTGGTCGCGCGCGCTCTCGACGTCGTCGCCCGCCACCTCACAGCTGGTTCTCAGGATTCCTGAAGAGGCCGCCCAGATCGGCGCGGTTCACTGCTCCCAGAGGAGGAACCGACAATGACCGACCAGTACCGCACCGAACCGACTCCGTGGGGGGCCCCGCCCCAGGACCCGCCGCCCCAGGACCCGCGGCCCTGGGGCACCTCGCCGCAGGCGTGGGAGTTCCAGCCCGCCACGCCGCTCCCCCCGCCGCCC
>DBQX01000118.1 GCA_002305415.1 Actinomycetales bacterium UBA1383
CGTGGCGGGAACTTCCGGACCACGAACTCGACCGCGATGTGCCCGCGCTCGCCGAACACCAGCGCCGCCGAGATCAGGCCCACCCACACGAAGATTTGGCGAGCCGCCTCCTCGGTCCACGTGCTCGGGCTGCCCATGACCTGGCGGCTGAACACCTGCCAGACCACGACCACCACGAGCGCCGCGAACAGGATCACTGCGAACACCCCCAGAATCCGGTCGATCACCTTCTTCGCTGCGTGCATTCCCTCACCTCCTCTCGTATCCGAGTCTCAGCGGGACGTCACCCAGCCGCCGCGACGAGGGCGTCGTAGAGGGCCTGCTGGTTCTCGTTGTCAAGCAGGTCGGGAACGATCGCGGCGAGAGCCTCCTTGAACGGGGTGTTGTCGATCTCGTAGAAGGTCGCGCCACCCGCAGTCGCCTGGTCGATGGCGTCCTGCGTCGAGGCCTCCCACAGGCCGGCGTGCTCTGCCGAGGCGTCAGCGAAGCCCTCGAGGAACGCGGCCTTGTCCTCCTCGGACATCGAGTTGAGGACGTCAGTGTTGATGATCACGTAGTCGGCGCCGATGATGTGGCTGGTGTAGCTGTAGTACGGGGCGACCTCGTAGTGCTTCTGCGTCCAGTAGGACACCTCGTTGTTCTCGGCCGCGTCGACGACGCCCGCCTGCAGGCCGGTGTAGAGCTCACCGAACGCCATGGGGGTGGCGGAACCGCCGAGCGCGGTCGCGATGGCGACCCACTTGTCGGTCTCCTGGACGCGGATCTTCTTGCCCGCCAGGTCGGCCGGGGTCTGGACCTCGCCGAAGGAGGTGTAGACGCTGCGCTGGCCCTGGGTGAAGACGCCGAGGACGGTGATCTTCTGCGAGGCCTCAAGCGACGCGAACAGCTCGCTGTTGATCTCCGGGTCGTTCAGCGCCGCGAGCTGCTCATCGATGTTGTCGAACACGCCGGGCATCTCGAAGGCCTTGAAGTCGGGGTTCAGGTTCTCGAGCTGCGGGCTGGAGACCACGGCCATGTCCACGGAACCGTCGGACACGAGCTGCAGGGCCTCCGCCTGGGCGCCGAGCGTCTCGTTCGGGAACACGTCGATCGACCAGTTGCCCCCGGTGGCCTCGTCGAGCGCGGTGCCCCAGTTGTCGAGTGCGATGTAGGAGGGGTGCTCCTCGGTCTGGTTGAGGGCCAGGCGCATGGCCTTGCCGCCGGAGGCCTCGCCGCCGCCGTCGCCGCCGCCGGCGGCCGTGGTCTCGGAGCCGCCGTCGCCGCCGCCGCCACACGCGGCGAGGAGCAGGGACGTCGCGGCCAAGCCCGCGATGGCCTTCAATGTGGTGGTCCGTCGCATGACGGTCACTTCCTTTCGGTGAGATGGCCGGGACTGCTTCGTCACCGGAGCCCATGTGGTGTTTGTCGTCGTTGTAGCGTCCGGCTACTCACGGCCTTGGAGGGGATGCCAGGAGCCGTGCAACGCGGCGACCGTACCACCCGCCCTGTGACCCACGCGTGCCCTCCGTGGAAAGTTGCATCCGGATGCACAACTGTGACCTGCGTCCCGGCGGCACCGACGACCGTCACGGGCAAGGGCGCCCGCGGCAGTGCATCGGCTGTCCACATCCCCTTGTCGCCCTCCCGGACCGGCGCGAGAATGGGCGGGACAGAGGGAGGTCGAGGATGACGACTGATGCACCCACGCCCAGCGAGTTCCTCCTCAACGACCAGCTGATCCCGATCCCCGACCCGGGCGCCAACCTCCTCGACCTGATCCGCCGCGCAGGCCTCACCGGCACCAAGCCTGCCTGCCGCGGTGGCGACTGCGGCGCGTGCCAGGTCCTCCTCGGGGAGGTACCCCCGGGGGGCGGCGAGCCGCGCTACCTGCCGGTCAACACCTGCCTCCTCACCGCCGGCCGGGCCGCCGGGTGCCACGTGGTCACCGTTGAGGGGCTGACCGGCGGCGACGGCGCCAGCCCCCACGGCGGCCCGCTCACCCCGGTGCAGCGCGCCCTCGTGGCCGGCGGGGGCGTGCAGTGCGGCTACTGCACCCCCGGCTTCGTCATGGCGCTCACCGGCGCGTTGCTCGCCGGCACCCCGCTGCTCGACGCCGTCGACGGCAACCTCTGCCGCTGCACCGGCTACGCCGGGATCCGGCGCGCGATCGCCGCGCTCGAGGCGGAGTTCCCTCACCGGCCCCTGACCCTCGCCGAGGCGACGGCCGCGGGCCTGCTGCCGGCCGCCGTCGCCGACGCCGCCCGGACGCTCGCGCCGCTACCCCACGAGACGCTCGGGGTCGGCACACCCCTGGGCGGCGAGACCGACTGGGGCGTCCAGCACCCCTACGAGACGGCGCCCCCGGGGACCCGGCTCCACCGCGTGCCGGAGCTGCGCGCCATCAGCACGGACGGGGACCGCATCGTCATCGGGGCCGCCGCCACCGTGGGCGAGTTGCGGGACAACGGCACGGTCGCCGCGGCCTGGCCGGCGCTCGCCGACTTCCTGGGACTGTTCGCCTCGCCCGGCATCCGCGCCAGCGCCACCGTGGGCGGCAACCTCGCGAACGCCTCCCCGGCCGCGGACCTCGCGGTGGCCCTCCTCGCCCTCGGGGCGGACGTGGACCTGGCGGGACCGAGCGGCGAGCGCCGCCTCCCCCTCGACGAGTTCTTCCTCGCCTACCGCCGAACCGCGCTGCGCGACGGCGAGGTCATCACCGCCGTCCGGATCCCCGCCAACGCGGACGGGAGGCTGCACCTCAGCGCGATCAAGACATCCAAGCGTCCCCATGACGACATCACGTCCGTGACCAGCGTCCTCGTGGCGGACCTCGGCAACCCGGACGCTGAAGGGGACGACGGCGACGCCACCCCGCCCTGGATCGGCGACGTGCGGCTGGCGGCCGGCGGCGTCGCGCCGGTGCCGCTGCTGCTGCGCGAGACTGCGTCCGCGCTGTCGGGAGCCCCGGTGGACTGCGAGACGATCCGTGCGGCGGCCGCGACCGCCCGCGCCGAGGCCACCCCCATCGACGACCTCCGCGGCTCTGCCCCCTACAAGCGCGCCCTCCTCGGGAACCAGGTGATCGCCCACCTGGACGCCCTCGTCCCCGGCGGCGTCGACTGGCGGGAGGCCTTCGCATGAGCGCGAACCAGCACCTGGACCTGCTTGTCACCGGCGCGGCTCGCTTCACCTCGGACCTGCCCTGGCCCGAGGGCTGCCTGCACGCCCACCCGGCCGTCTCCCCGCACGCGCACGCCCGTTTCACGGCGGTGGACGCGGCAGCCGCGCTGGCGACACCGGGGGTGGTGGCCGTCCTGACGGCCGCCGACGTGCCCGGCGAGAACCAGATCGGCAGCGTCCAGCCGGACGAGCCACTGCTCGCGGAGGGGGAGGTGCACTGCGTCGGCGAGCCCTACGCCCTCGTGATCGCGGACTCGCCGGACTCCGCGTGGCGCGGCGCGCACGCGGTCACCGCCGATTTCCAGCCGCTGCCAGCGATCCTCGACCCCCGCGACGCCTTCGCGGCGGGCAGCCTCATCTCCCCGCCGCGCACGTGGGCGTCGGGGGACGTCGACGGCGCCTGGGCCGCGTGCGCCACGGTGGTCTCCGGCACCGCCGAGATCGGCTCGCAGGAACACGTCGCGATGGAGACCCAGTGCGCGCTGGCGGTGCCCACCGACTCCGGCGGCGTCGCCGTGCATTCGGGCACCCAGTCGCCGAGCGTGGTGCAGAGGGCGATCGCGCGCGTGACGGCGCTGCCGATGCACGCCGTCGAGGTGGATGTGGTCCGGCTGGGGGGCGGGTTCGGCGGCAAGGAGGACCAGGCCACGCTGTGGGCCTGCCTCGCCGCGCTGGCCGCGCTGCGGTTCGGGCGCCCGGTGCGCACCTGCCCGGACCGGCGGGAGGACTTCCGGATCACCGGCAAGCGCCACCCCTACCAGGCCGACTTCACCCTCGGCCTGGACGCGGACGGCCGGTTCGTGGCGTACGAGGCGATGCTGTTCCAGGACGCCGGCGCCTCGACCGACCTCTCGCTCGCCATCCTCGAGCGCTCCCTCTTCCACGCGACGAACGCCTACGCGGTACCGAATGTGCGGGTCACCGCCGCGAGTTGCCGCACCAACCTCCCATCCAACACGGCGTTCCGCGGCTTCGGCGGTCCGCAGGCCATCTTCGTCTTCGAGTGCGCGATCCGCGCTGCCGCCCGCGAGCTGGGTGTGCCACCCGAGGACCTCCAGCGCCGCAACCTCCTCGCCGAGGGGGACGTCTTCCACCACGGCATGCGCGCCGAGCACGTGCGGGCCCGGGCGAGCTGGGACGGGCTGGAGGGGGTGCGGCCCGTCGCGGAGGCGCGTGCCGCGGCCGCGGCGTGGAACGCCGGGAATCCGCGGGTGCGGCGCGGGGTGGCCGTGCAGCCCGTGTGCTTCGGCATCGCCTTCACCGCCACGCTTCTCAACCAGGCCGAGGCGCTCGTGCACGTCTACCTCGACGGGACGGTGGTCGTGACCACCGGTGCCGTGGAGATGGGCCAGGGCGTGCAGGGAAAGATCCGCCGGGTGGTGGCGCGCACCTTCGGGATCCCGGAGGCGGCCGTGCACCTCGCGAGCGCGAACACGCTGCGGGTGGCGAACGTGTCGGCCACCGCGGCGTCCACGGGCTCCGACCTCAACGGCGCCGCCGCGCGCGAGGCGGCGCTGTCGGTACTCGCCGAGCTGCGGCCGGTGGCGGCCGCCCGGCTGGGGTGCGCGCCGGATGACGTCGAGTTCGCCGACGGCGTCGCGCGGGTGCGTCCCGGCGCCGCGGCGGGCGGCACCGGGCCGGTGGCGTGGGGCGACGTCGTCGCGGACGCCTACCTGCGGCGCGTGCGTCTCTCCGCGCTCGCCCACTACGCCACCCCGGGCCTGCACTTCGACCGCGACACCAACACCGGCCACCCGTTCCACTACCACGTGTACGGCACGGCGCTGGTCGAGGCCAGTGTGGACGTGCTGCTCGGGACGGCCCACGTGGACCGGGTGACCGCGATGCACGACGCCGGCGCGCTGCTCGACGAGCTGACCGACCGCGGACAGGTCGAGGGCGGCATCGTGCAGGGCCTGGGCTGGGTGACGAGCGAGGAGATCCTGCACTCCCCGGACGGCCGCCTGCTCACGGACACGCTCTCCACGTTCAAGATCCCGGACATCCAGTCCTCGCCGGAGCTGGATGTGCACTTCCTCGGTGAGGAGAACCCCCTGGGGCTGATGGGCAGCAAGGCAGTGGGGGAACCGCCGCTCATCTACGGGCTGGGCGGGTTCTTCGCGATCCAGGACGCGATGGCCGGGTGGCGCCCCGAGGCAGCCGGCGAGTTCCGCGCACCCCTGACCCCCGAGCGGGTGTTCGGGCTGCTGCACGGGCTCGGCGCGGCCCCGGAGCCGTGAGCGAACTGGCCGTCTGGGAGGCGCTCGCCACCGCCCTCGGCGAGGGTCGGACGGTGGGGCTCGCCGCCGTCGTGGGGAGCAGGGGGAGCTCGCCGGGGCACGCCGGGGCACTCATGGTGGTAGGAGAGGAGGGCCGGCTCGCCGGGACCGTGGGCGGTGGGGCCGCGGAGGCGGGCGTGCTGGACCGCATGGTCGCCGGGCTCCGGGGCCGCGATCTCCGGGCGGAGGAGGTGCAGCTCACCCACAGGCCGGGCTCACCGACTGCGTCCGGGCTGCTGTGTGGCGGGGAGCAGTGGGTGGCCTGGGCGCCGGTGCGCCTCGAACAGCTGGAGGACGTGCGCGCGGTGGTCGCCGCGGTGGCGGCGGGGGAGCGGATCGCCTGGACGATCGGGACCGACGGCTGGGCCCTGGGCGAGGAGGCCGGCCCAACTGGGGAGGCCGGCGCCGCCGCGCACCGGATGGTGTCCGGTCCCACGCACGAGGTGTGGGTCGTCGGGGGAGGGCACGTCGGGCTGGCCCTCAGCCGGGTGCTCGCGACCCTGGACTTCTGGGTGGTGGTGGCCGAGGAGCGGGAGGGTCTCGCGCTGTTCGACGAGAACCCGTGGGCGCACCGGCGGGTGTCGGTGCCGTTCGCGGAGCTGGCCCGGGTGGTGCCGCCGGGGGATCGCACCTACGTCACGGTGGTCACGGCCGGCGCCCCCAGCGACGCCGTCGCCCTCGACGCCCTCTGGGACGTGCCGCTCGGGTACCTCGGGGTGATGGGGAGCCGGGCGAAGATCGCGCGACTGCTGGCGGGCCGGGGCGCGCGGCCGGCGTGGCTGCGCGCACCGATGGGGGTACCGATCGGGAGCCACTCCCCCGCCGAGATCGCGGTCAGCGTGGCCGCTGAGCTGGTGGCCGTGCGCGGCGGGGTGTGACGGCGAGACGCGGGCGAGCAAGCCCCCGGTCGGATCTTCGTCTATTCTAGAGATCATTGGAGTAAGGCCGGCTGGGCTGGCCAGCCATCAACCCCCCGAGGACCCCGTGACCACCACCGCGCACGCCGCCACCCGCGCCGAGGTCTTCGACCGCCTCGCGGACGTCGGAAAGGCCTTCGCCAGCGCCAAGCGCCTCGAGCTCCTCGACCTGCTCGCCCAGGGCGAGCGCACCGTGGACTCGCTGGCCCGCGCGACCGGTATGGGCGTCACCACGGTCTCCGCCCACCTTCAGGTCCTCAAGGTCGCCCACCTCGTCCGAACCCGCCGGGAGGGCACCTTCGTCCACTACCGCCTCGCCGACGACGACGTCACCGCCCTCTACGCCCGCCTCGCCGCCGTGGCACGCGCCCACTCCGCAGAGGTCCGCGACGCCCTGGACGCGCACCTCGGCGCCGACGACGTCGAGGAGATGTCCCACGACGAGCTCCAGCGCCGTCTCGAGGCCGGCACGGTCACCCTCGTGGACGTGCGGCCCCGCGAGGAGTACGACGCCGGCCACATCCCCGGAGCCCTCTCCCACCCGTTCGAGACGCTCCTGAACGCCGCGCGCACGTGGGAGGCGGACAGCGACGTCGTCGCCTACTGCCGCGGCGCGCACTGCGTCATGGCGCACGACGCCGTCCGCCTGCTGGCCGCCCGCGGCCACCACGCCACCCGCCTGGCCGACGGCATGCTCGA
Organism: Actinomycetales bacterium UBA1383; assembly: GCA_002305415.1. GTDB lineage: Bacteria > Actinomycetota > Actinomycetes > Actinomycetales > Actinomycetaceae > UBA1383. The sequence continues at coordinate 7,055 of DBQX01000118.1, forward strand.
GTGGCGCGCCGCTGGCCGCCCTGTCGAGACCACACCCGCGGTTCCGGCCGCCCGTCCCCAGGAGGCCCTCTCGTGACGACCCCCTTGCCCGCCCCGAAGCCGCGTTTCCGCATCCCGGACCTCGACTCCCGGCAGGTCACGGTCGGGCTGCTCGCCGGGCTCGTCTACCTGCTGTTCGTGGCCCTCTCCACCGCCCTCATCCCCAACCCGGTGTTCGGCCGGGAGATCCCGCCCACGTGGTGGTCGTGGCCGTCGCTCATCCTCACGTCGCTGCTGGTCGTGGCGCTGACCGCCAGCTACGTGAAGCCGCGCGACGCCGTCGCCGCCGAACGGGCCGCACTCGCCGACCGTGCGGCGGCCGGCCGGGATGCCGCCGAGGAGGCGCCCGGGAAGAAGGGTGTCCTCGGGGCGGCACTCACCTACTTCGCGGTGGGGTGCCCGGTGTGCAACAAGCTGGTCCTCCTCGCACTCGGCTACAACGGGGCCCTGACGTGGTTCGAGCCGTTCCAGCCGGTGCTGCAGGTGCTGGCGGTCGCGGTGATGGCGTGGGCACTCTGGCAACGCTGGACCTACCTCGATGCCTGCCCCACGCCGCAGGTGCGGCGCGGTACCTCCGCCGTCGAGGTGACGACTGTGAGCGGGGTCCTGCCGCCGCCGGACCGGCGGGGATGACCGAGATCACCGCGCTCGCCGCGCTCGCCGCCGGCGTGCTGGCACTGCTGTCGCCCTGCAGCGCGCTCCTGCTGCCCTCGTTCTTCGCGTACGCCTTCAGCAGCCGCCGTGCGCTGCTGGCACGGACCGCGGTGTTCACGCTCGGTCTCCTCGCCGTGCTCGTGCCGCTCGGGAGCGGCATCCGGGCAGTGACGGGCCCGTTCAGCGAGCACCGCGCCACGATGATCACGGTGGCGGGCTGGCTGATCATCGGCTTCGGCGTCCTGCTGCTGCTGGGCAAGGGCTTCGCCCTGCCGGGCTCCGCGCGGCTCCAGCAGGCCTCCGCCGGGTGGGCCACCGCGTCACGCGCGGAGACGGGCTGGCTCGGCTGGGCCGCCACGTTCGCGCTGGGCGCCGTGTATGGACTGGCGGGGTTCTGCTCCGGTCCGGCGCTCGGCGCCATCCTCACCGTGGCCGCCACGAGCGCCACCCCCGGCCACGGCGCGGTACTCATGGCGTTCTACGCCGTCGGGATGGCGGTGCCACTCTTCCTGCTGGCCCTGGTGTGGGACCGCCTGGACGTCGGCCGCCGCCGCTGGGTGCGGGGACGCACGCTGCGCGTGGGACGGTTCGAGGTGCACACCACCAACCTCGTGGCGGGGCTGTTGTTCATCGCGGTCGGGTGGTTCTTCCTCGGCTCCGGCGGAACCACCAGCCTGCTCGCAGGCCGCGGGATGACCCTCACGAACATCGAGTTCGATGCCCAGGTGGCCCTCATCGAGTTCTTCGCGGGGACACCCGTCTGGGTGGTGCCCCTCATGCTGGCCGGACTCGCCGCCGCCCTCGTGTGGCGGCTCAGGCCGTGAGGCTTCGGCCCCACTCCTGCGCACGCTCAAGTTCGCCGTCGACGAGCGGGCCCGGGGTGTCGGCGACCCAGAACGTCTCGCCACGCTCGGCGTGCGTGAAGCCGTGCTCCGCCAGCGACTTCGCCGCCGACTTCGCGGCGGACCCGGGGATGAACGCCTTCTTGACGCGCGTGTCGAACGTGACGACTCGCACCTGATCCGGCGTCGCGGCCGCGATCCACTCGCGGATCCCGGTCGCGGCCTTCGCCCCGGAGTTCTCGGCGTGTGCCTTCGAGAGGGCGTCCGTGCGCGTGCTCTCCCGCGTCATGGAGAACGCGTGGGTGGGTCCCCCGACCACCAGGAGGTCGGTGCCGTGGGGCACCGCCGGGGGAACCTCCGTGACGTCCCCCACGACGACGGCGGCCCCACCCGCGCGCAGTCCCTCCGCGACGGCGTCGGCGACCGCGCGGGTGTTGCCGAACATGGACTCGACGACGATCAGGACGTTCATGCCACCAGTCTCGCCCGCGCCGCCGCCCGGGACAACGGTGTTCGCCTCGCGCTGACTAACGCACGGCGCGGAACGCCTTGAGACCCTGTGAGGCCACCTGCTTCCCCAGGGCGGTGCCGAGTACGCAGGAGTTACGGAAGTGCATCCCGCCCCAGACCCGGGCGTTCTCCACCTCCGCGCGCAGGTCCTCCGCGGTGGCGTAGTGGTGGGTGGTCCCGGTCACCGTGCTGGAGAGGTCGATCTCGATGCGCCTCGTGCCGAGTGCACTGGTGAGGACCTCTCCCACAGCCGAGGCGAAGGAGGTGTGCGCGGCCACGTACTCCGGGTGGTTCGGCACCATGAAGGCCGGCATCCAGGTGGGATCCGGGCTGGTCCGGGGATTGCCGTCGATATCCGCCATGGCGATGGCGGTCCGGGGCCTCCAGAAGCCGTAGTGGTACTTGGAGTCAAAGGTCGCGATCATCGAGTCGGTCCCGACGATGTTCCCCATGGCCAGCAGCCGGGCGGTCTCGCGCAGACGCATCCCCTCGCGCACCGCGACCGCGCGGAACATGTCGTTGTACTGGATCACCCCGTTGGTGGTCCAGAACGCGGCCGTCTCGGTCTGCACCGGGGTGCGGGCGCTCACCGCGCCCCCGAGTCGCGCGAGTTCGTCGAGGTCCTTCGCGTAGCCGGGGCTCTTCAGCGACGGCGGCAGTCCCGGCCGGAACTGGGACGGTGCGGTCATGGTGAAGGGCCGGAGCTGTGCGATCCAGGGGTCGAGGGGTGGCATGGCAGGCATCGACACCCACGCCCCCGGCCCGGTGGGCGGGAGGTAGGTGACGACGGCGTCGAAGCCGTCCCCCACGCGCGTGGCAAGGAACGCGGCGGCGGCAGCGCGGCCCACCTCCACGCCCGCCGACTTCTCGGCGCTGAGGACGGGGATGAGGGAGAGCACCCGGTAGAACTCACCGTCGAGCATCATCTTCTGGTCGGGCAGGTAGGTGACGAGCACCGCGTGGGCAGCGGCCACCGCCGCCGCCTCAGCGTTGGCGCGCATCGGAACGGTTGGCCGGGATGCGTAGGGTTGGTAGCCACCCTCGATCGCGACCACCGCGTCGTACATCGCCGCGTGCATGGCGGCGAGCAGCACGAATGCCTTCGGCATGGAGATCGTGCCCGGCCCCATGGTCATTCCCCCGGTGGGCTGGAGCAACTGCTGGGCGAAGAGGTTCCAGTTCAGCGCCACGGCACTCGGTGCCCCGACAGCCGCTGTGGGGGCCACGCCGGCGGCTCCCGCCGCCACCTGGCCCACCGCCGGGGCGGATGACCACGCCCCCGCCCCCGCCAGCAGAACGCCTCCGATAAAACCGCGCCGGGTCACAGAGCCCACCACGCACCTCCGCCTGAGAGCCGTTCGTCCCACCAACGGGCGGAACGATGCGGCTAAGCGTGGACCTAAGTCCCATACCTGGCAAGCTGAACCGATGTTGAGATACCGGGGTGGGGTATGGCAAGTTCTTGCCAGAGCGGCCCTCCCGGTGCCGGGGTGACGCAGTCCGATCCGGTGACGTGGCGCACCCGGGACTCCTACGCTTCCATCATGGGATCACACGCTTTGGAGCAGGAGATCCTCCCTTCCGGCTCCCCCGCGAGCTCTGACCCGCGGCTGTCCACCACGCTGGGACTCCTTGGCCTCCTCGGGATCACGGACAGAGAGGTCCGCAGAGGGCGTCCGACGCCCGGAATCCCCTGGCTTGCAGTGTTCGCGATCGGTGTCGCAGGCCTTGTGGTGTTCGCGGTCCTGAACATCGGGCAGTACGGCATCGTCGACCTCCTGGTCGTAGCCCTCTACGCGGCCGTGATCGCGCTGCTCACGCTCGTTCTCCTCCGTGCTGCCCTCGCGATCCGGGTGGAGCACCCGGTCATCGCCGGAGTCGTGGCGGTCGGCGGCGTGGTGCTCGTGGTGGTCTACTGGGTGCTGGTGCACTTCATCACCGTCCCGGGGGAGTCCCTCGTCACGCCGGGAACGGCGTGGAGGTCCCTCGTGCTCGCCCTCGTCGTCGTGGGGCTGGCGCTGGGCGCGGTGAAAGTGGATGCCGCCACGCGGGAGTGGCTGGCCGGCCCGCTTCGCCGGGTCCAGGCCGAGATCGTCGGCTATCCGCCCGAGCCGATCCCGGAACCGGTCCCCGGCTTGAAGGAGTGGCTGAGGAACCCGGCTTCCCTCGTCCTCGTGGCGGGGGCACTGGTGACGGGCGCCGTGGCGGGCCTCAAGAAGCGCTGAGCGGGAACTGCTCGTCGAGCCGGCTCAGCGCGGCCTCGACCGCGAGCGAGTCCGTACCCCGCACCACCACGTTGGTGCCGTGCACGCCGTTCTCGGAGAACGGGTAGGACCCCACCGAGACGCCCGGGAACTCCGCCGCGATCGCCGCGAGTTGTGGCGCGATGCGGCCTTCGCCGATCTCGATGCGGCGCTCGCGCGAGACCCGGGGCGTGCCGCCCCGCAGGGTCGGCAGCAGCACCGCCACCATCGCCCGGAAGATGCCGGGGACCCCGGCCATGACGTGCACGTTCCCGATGCTGAAGCCCGGCGCGCCTGAGACGTCGTTCACGATCAGGGTGGCGCCGTCGGGGATCCGGGCCATCCGGAGCTGGGTCTCGGTGAGCTCGATGCCCTTCCGCGCGAACAGCGCCTCCAGGATCCCCCGGGCGTCCCCCCGCACGTCGATACCGACGCCGAAGGCCGCGGCGACGGCGTCGGCGGTGATGTCGTCATGGGTGGGGCCGATCCCGCCGGACGTGAAGACGTGGTCATGAGTGGCCCGCAACGCGTTGAGCGCGGCGACGATGGCGTCGTGGTCGTCCGGGACCACGCGCACCTCGCGCAGATCGATGCCGACCCGGGTGAGCTCGCCCGCCAGGTGGTACATGTTGGCGTCACGGGTGCGCCCCGAGAGGATCTCGTCCCCGATGATGAGGATCGCGGCGGTGGGGTTCGGCATGGCACGCAGCCTAGTTGCCCCCCTCACGTCCTGCCCCTCGTGACTGGTTCGCCAGCATGCGGCGCATCCCCACGCCGGTCCCGACGGCGACCGTCGTCGCCATCGCCACCCCGCCCAGCCCAAACGCGACAGCGAGGACCGTGGGCGGCGTCGTCTCGTCCACGAACGGCGACGGCAGGAGGGTTAACGAGAGGCCCACGAGCCAGGCGGCCGCGTTGACGGGGATCCAGTGCCAGGCGCGGTCGAGGACATGACGGAGGACCGTCCACTGCGCCACCGGGATGGTGAGGAGGAGGGCGACGGCGCCGCCGGCCGCCGCGATCCAGACCAGCGCGTTGGCGGGGTCGAGGGTCACGCCCGAGTCGAACAGCGTGGTGGGGAGCATGCCGATCCCCCAGGCAAGGGCCGCGGCGACCGCGGTGACGGCGACCCAGCGGCGGGTTGGGACCTGGCCGCGCGTACCCCGCAGCGCGAGCGCCTGGGCGAGGCCGAGGAGAGCACCCTCGCCGAGGCCGAGGACGACGTGGAGGACGTAGGCGGGCCACGGGGCGAGACCGGCGTAGTACGCGATCGCGAAGCCGGACGCGGGGATGAGGAAGCCCACTGACTCGCCGGCGACGACGAAGCCCACCCAGCGCCCGAGCCGGAACGGCCGGGCGGGCGTGGCGGTGGGGCGTGGCATCACGAGCACGGTAGCGCGGGCGGGAGCCCCGGGGGAGGTACGCACGGCCCCTCTAGACTTGCCCCGTGACTGCCACGCCGCCCGAGGTGCCGCCCCTGCGCATCCGCGTCCTCGACACGGTGTTCCGGCTGCAGCCGACCTACCGCGAGACGTACGAGGTGCTGCGGCGGGACTGGTCACGGTGCCTGGTGGAGTCCGGGGACCCGGCGTCCGATCGGCCGCACGAACTGCGCGGCGAGCAGGACCCGCTCCCCCACCAGTTCGGCTACAACCTCGCCTCCCAGCTCACCCGTGCCGCGATCGAGGACCTCGCGGGTCGCGCCATCCTCCTCCACGCCGCGGGCCTCGCCGACGACGCCGGGCGCGTGGTGGCGTTCGTGGCGCCGTCGGGGTCGGGGAAGACGACACTCGCGCGGGCGCTGGGGTTGGCGGGC
>DBQX01000075.1 GCA_002305415.1 Actinomycetales bacterium UBA1383
CCCACCGAACCACCCCTCCCTCACCCGATGGAGCCTCCCCCACGCCAGGGACCCCACCGAACCACCCCTCCCCCACGCCACAGAGCCCTCGACACTAGGCAGCGGGCAGGGTAGTTTGTGGCTTACGTCATACGGGGTGACCTGCACTGACGCCGCGCACGGCACGAGGGGGGTCCGGTGTGCGAGGTGGGAGGGCTGGTCACGCTCACGCCGTTCCCACCCACCTCTCCTCATCCCCTGGGAGGACAGCCACCAATGAAGAAGAAGCTCCTCCGGCCATGGGCCCTGGTCGCGCTAGCGACCGCGCTCCCGGCCTTCACCGTGGCGCCCGCCGCGCCACTGGACCGCGGTGACGATCGCGAACTCCCGGCGAGCATCGCGGACCTGCGGCTCGACACCCCTGCCACCCTCGAGGGAATCGCCGTCGCGGACCTCGACGCCTCGCTCGTCGGGGCGCAGGGCGACACCCGGGTGATCGTGCGCCTGAAGCAGCCCTCCGTGGCCGAGCAAAACCTCAGCGACGCCGCCGCGGCCCGCGCGAAACAGGACCTCCGCAGGGCGCAGACGGACCTGATGTCCCGCGTCACCACCCTCGACTCGAGCGCGCGTCTCATCGCCCAGACCCAGGTGGTCCTCAACGCCATCTTCGTCGAGGTGGACGCCGCCGTCCTGCCGCAGCTGGCCAGCGACCCCGCGGTGCAGCGCATCGCGCCGGTCGGCACCTACCAGCTCGACCTCTCCGAGACCGTGCCGTACATCGGTGCCTCCGACGTCCAGGCGGACGGCGTGACGGGCGACGGCGTCAAGGTCGCCGTCCTCGACAGCGGCATCGACTACACCCACGCCGCCCTCGGTGGCTCGGGTGACCCGGCCGAGTACGCCGCCAACGACCCGGCCATCATCGAGCCCGGCACCTTCCCGACCGCCAAGGTGGTGGGCGGCTACGACTTCGTCGGCTCCCTGTGGCCGAACGACGTCGAGATGCCGGACCCTGACCCCCTCGATGACGGCCCCGAGGCCGGCCACGGCACCCACGTCGCGCACATCATCGGCGGCATGGGCGGCGTCGCCCCGGACGTCGACCTGTACGCCGTGAAGGTCTGCTCCTCCGTCTCCACCTCCTGCTCGGGCATCGCCCTGATCCAGGGCATGGAGTTCTCGCTGGACCCCAACGGTGACGGCAAGCTCCGCGACCGCGTCAACATCATCAACATGTCGCTCGGCTCGCCCTACGGCCAGCCGTTCGACGACGACCTCTCCACCGCCGTCGAGAACGCCACCAAGGCGGGTGTGCTGACCGTCGCGTCCGCGGGCAACAGCAGCGACAAGCCGTACGCCAACGGCACCCCGGCGGCCGCGCCGAGCGCGCTGTCCGTGGCGCAGACCGCGGTGCCGAGCGCGTTCCTGCCGCTCATGCAGATCGTCTCCCCGGCAACCATCGCCGGGAGCTTCCCGGCGGTCTGGCAGCCGTGGTCGGCACCGCTCACCTCGGTGATCGAGGCGCCGGTGCAGTACGGCGACGGCGCGGGCGGCAACCTGCTCGGCTGCGACCCGTTCGCGCCCGGTTCGCTCGCGGGGAAGATCGTCCTCGTCGACCGTGGGGCGTGTTCCTTCAGCATCAAGATCGCGAACATCGGCGCGGCTGGCGGCCTCATCGGCATCATCGGCCTCGTGGCTCCCGGCGATGCCTTCGAGGGCGGTTACGGCGGCGGCGACGTCACGATCCCGGGCTACATGATCACCCAACCGCTCGCGAACAGGCTGAAGAGCGGCCTGCCGGACACGGTGGTCCGCTTCGATCCCGCAGTCGGGATCCCGCTCGCCGGCAGCATGGTCGGCAGCTCGTCCCGCGGCCCGCAGCACGAGGACACCACCCTCATCAAGCCGGAGATCGGCGCCCCGGGTGCCTCCGTCTCCGCGATCGCCGGTACCGGCACGGGTGAGGGCCCGTTCGGTGGCACGTCCGGTGCGGCCCCGATGGTCTCGGGTGCGGCAGCACTCGTCCTCGACGCCTCCGGCGGCCAGAAGGCCTCGGCCAACGGCACGCCGAACGGCCTGTCCGTCGGGCACGGACTGCGGCCGCTCGAGGTGAAGTCGCTGCTCGTGAACAACGGCGAAACCGACGTGGTCAACGACCCGCTCACCGGCGCTCTCGCCCCGATCACCCGCATCGGTGGCGGCGAGGTCCGCGTTGACGACGCCGTGTCCGCCCCGGCGGCGGCGTGGGCCCGCGACGTGCCCTCCGGCACGCTGAGCTTCGGGTTCGTCGACGTCGCGGACCAGAAGGTGACCCTCAAGGCGACCGTCACGATCCGCAACTACGCCAACACGGCCCGCACCTACACGGTGACCCCGACGTTCCGCTTTGCCGACGACGTCGCCAACGGCGCCGTCAGCGTGCAGGCGCCGTCCAAGGTGATGGTCAAGCCGGGCAAGGGCCGCGACACCACGTTCCAGGTGACCCTGACGATCGATGGGGCCACACTGTTGGGCAACTTCATGAACTCCGGCAGCAATGGGGCGAGTCCCGCCGCGTTGACGACCAACGAGTACGACGGCTACCTCATCCTCGACGACGGCACCCACCCCATCCACCTGCCGTGGCACGTGCTGCCGCGTCAGGCGGCCGAGGTGGAACCGAGCACGGCCGAGATCGTTCCGGGCTCGTTCCCCCAGGTGATCGGCCTGCACAACAAGGGCGTCGGCACCGCGCAGAACGACGCCTACGCCCTCCTCGCGGTGAGCGATGACCAGCCCGAGGGGATGGCCGGCACGGGAGCGCCCACCCCGGACCTGCGGGCCGTGGGCATCAACACCTTCCCGGTCCCGGCGGGCTACTGCTCGGCCAACGAGTCCTTCGTCTGGGCGTTCGCAGTGAACACGTGGGAGCGCCAACAGCACCTGCTGCCGGTCTCGCACCAGGTCTACCTCGACACCAACCAGGACGGCACGGACGACTACGTGGTGCTGAACCGCGACGCCTCCGGCCTGGGCACCATCACGGATGGCCGCCAGCTCACCTATGCGCTCAACCTGACGACAGGTACGGCGTCGGCGTTCTTCTACGCGGAGCACGCCACCAACACCGGGAACACGGCGCTGTACATCTGCGGCGAGCAGGTGGGCCTCACCGGCACGGACCTCCTCACCACCCAGGTGGACATGGACGTGGTGGCCCAGGACTTCTACTACGGCGGGCCGGGCGACGAGATCCTCGACCTCACCGTTACCCCGCTCGGCGAGCGGTTCTACGGCATCCCCACCGACGTGGCAGGGATGACCAACGATCCCGAAGCTCTCGCGGTCTACGACTTCGGTGCCTTCCCCGGCAACTCCCCGGAGCTCGGCCTGCTGCTGTTCACCAATGGTGACCGCGGCGCGGGCGCCCGCGGCGGCGCAACCCAGGACACCGAGGCGCTGCTCTTCACGGTCCCGTGACACGGATCTGAGCGATGCGAACAGGGCCCCGCGAGGGGCCCTGTTCCCTTTCCAGGGAGACGGACGTACCATCACCCGGTCGAGGAGGCACCATGTCCACTGAGGAAGTCGACGTCGTCGTGATCGGCGCCGGACAGGCAGGACTGGCCGCGAGCCACGAGCTCGCGGCGGCAGGCATCGAGCACGTGGTCCTGGAACGGAGGACCACGGTCGGCGGGGCGTGGCAGGACCGTTGGGATTCCTTCTGCCTCGTCAGTCCCAATGACACGATCCGCCTCCCCGGCGGCGAGTACCGCGGCCCGGACCCCCACGGCTTCCTCCCCGGCGCGGAGGTGGCCCGCCACCTGCGCGACTACGCGGCGTCCTTCGCCGCCCCGGTCCGCACCGGCGTCGCCGTCACCGCGCTGCGGCCCCGCCCCGACGGCGGCCTCGACCTCCGCACCGCCGGCGGCCTTGTCCGGGCCCGCGCCGTCGTCGTCGCCACGGGCGCCTTCCAGGAGCCGAACCGGCCGGCGTGGGCGGCCGAGGTGCCGGTTCCCGTCCTCGACGCGACCGAGTACCGCAACCCGGCCGCCGTGCCCGAGGGTGACGTGCTCATCATCGGCTCCGGGCAGTGCGGCTGCCAGATTGCGGAGGAACTGACCCTCGCCGGGCGCCGGGTGGTGCTCGCCTGCGGGCGCGCTCCCTGGGGTCCCCGCCGGTTCGAGGGGCGCGACCTCACGGACTGGCTGGTGGAGTTCGGATTCTTCGACGTGCGCACCGCAGACCTGCCGGACCCATCCGCCCGACTGTGGGCGAATCCGCAGCTCACCGGCGCGAGCGGGGGCCACGACCTGAACACGCGCACCTTGCAGGCGCTGGGCGTCGGCCTCGCAGGCCACCTCGCCGGGATCCACGACGGCGCCGCCGCGGTCTTCACCGAGGACCTCGCCGAGTCCGTGGCCTGGGGCGATGCCCGCTACGCAGACCTGCGTTCGGGCATCACACGCTGGCGCACGGCGCACAGGCTCCCGGTTCCCGAGATGCCGGTGCCGGAGCCCTTCGACGCCAGCGCCGCCGTGGGCGAGGTCGCGTTGCGGGACCTCGGGGCGATCATCCTCGCCACCGGCTTCCACCCGGCCTACCAGTGGATCGAGGCGCCGAACGCGTTCGACTCCCACGGGTTCCCACTCCATGTCGACGGCGCGTCCACCGTGATCCGCGGGCTGTGGTTCGTGGGGGTGCACTTCCTGCGCGCACGGAAGTCCGCACTGCTGCTCGGGGTGGGCGAGGACGCCGCGGTGGTTGCGCGGGACGTGGCGGAGAGCGTGGGAGCGGGCTGAGGACCGCCCGACCGCCACCTACTCGCAGAGGAAGAAGTACCCGCTGCGGCTGGCGTGGTAGTCGTACAGGACGCCGTCGAACCCGAGGACCACCCAGTAGCCGTCCACAAGGGCCTGCGTGTACACCATCCCGGGCTTTGGGCACCCCAGCGACCCATCGTTCCAGGTCACGGCCTGCGCCAGGAGCACCTCGATGACCGATTCGGCGACGCCGAGCCGCCCCGCCAGATCCGCCACCATCCCGGCGATCACGCCCGCGGGGACCCCGCCGTCGTCGGTCGCGGTGCCACCGGGCGGCGCCGTCGGGAGGGTTGGCCACGACGTCGTCGGCCGCGGCGTCGCGGTCCCGCCGGGCGAGGTGGGCGACGGCGACCCGGTCCCATCAGGGGAGGTGGACGACGGCGACGGCGACGCCGGAGCAGTGCTCGCCGGCGGGGCGCCCGACGACGGCGTCCCCGACGGCGTCGGCGCCCCCGAGGGCGTGCACCCCGCCACCAGGACCGCCCCGATGAGGAGCGAGAGGAACGGCCCCGTCCGCCCGTGCACCCGGCCCATGTGCCCTCCGTTCGCTGGCTGCACGTCGAGTGTGTCACTCTCGTTGTGAGCTGCGCCACCCAATCCGTTGACGTCGGGCCGCGCCGCGCGCATCCTTGGAGGATCCGGACCATCGGCGGTCCGAGCATGTCTGGGAGGATCCGGTGTCTGCTCTCTCTGGTCGTATCGCACGCGCGTCAGGTGCCCGGTGGGTGGCCCTCCTCGGAGGCCTCGCCCTGCTGGCGGGAATCGTCCCGTCGACGGCGCCGCCCGCCGCCGCCTCGGACACCCCCGACCCCACGAGCGTGACGATCGTCGGCAGCCTGCAGAGCGAACTCGGCTGCGCCGGCGACTGGGATCCCGCGTGCGCGGCCACCCACCTGGCCTACGACCCCAACGACGCCGTCTGGCAGGGCACGTGGTCCGTGCCCGCCGGGAGCTGGGAGTACAAGGCCGCCCTGAACGACTCCTGGGCGGAGAACTACGGCGCGGGTGCCGTGCGCGACGGCGCGAACATCCCGCTGAACCTCGGGGCACCCACACCGGTGAAGTTCTACTACGACCACGAGACCCACTGGATCACCGACAACCAGACCAGCACCATCGCCACCGTCCCCGGCAGCTTCCAGTCCGAGCTCGGTTGCAGCGGCGACTGGGACCCCGGCTGCCTCCGCTCCTGGCTGCAGGACCCGGACGGCGATGGCACCTTCAGCTTCTCCACCACGGCCGTCCCGGCCGGCAACTATGAGGCGAAGGTCGCGATCAACGAGTCGTGGGACGAGAACTACGGCGCCGGCGGCGCCCCGGGCGGAGCCAACATCCCCTTCACCGTTCCGGCAGGCGGCGCCACGGTCTCCTTCTCGTGGGTGGCCAGCACCAAGGTTCTCACGATCACGGCGGTGGGCACCGGGCCGGCCCCGGACAACAACGTCGAGTGGGACGGCCTCGCCCACGACTCCCGCAGCGACGTCTACCGCACCCCGGGCGGCGCCGTCCCCGCCGGGACGGACGTGACGCTCCGCTTCCGCACCTTCGCGAATGACGTCACCGGGGTCACCGCCCGCGTCTACTCCCTGAACGACGGCGGCCAGCACCTCCTCCCGATGGAGCGAGTCGCCAGCGGAGTCTCCTGCTACCAGGACGACCTCGCGGACCGCACCTGCGACTTCTGGCAGACGACCATCGACGGCAGCGCCCCCGACAACCTCTGGTACCGGTTCATCGTCACCGACGGCACCGACACCGACCACTACGTGGACGACACCGCCGCCCTCGACGGCGGGATCGGGACCGCGGTCGACAACGTCGAGGACCGGTCCTGGGCGCTCATGATCCACGTGCCCGGCTTCGAGGCCCCGGAGTGGGCGTCCGACGCCGTCATCTACCAGATCTTCCCGGACCGCTTCCGCGACGGGCGCGCCAACAACAACCCCCGCACCGGTGACGTCCGCTACGACGATCCCGTGCTCGCCCTCCCGTGGAACACCCTCCCCGAGGGCTACTGCCGCAACTACGCCGACGGCGACGTCAACTGCCCGTGGCGCTTCGACGACACCCCGCCTGACTGGTCGCCCACGAAGGAACAACCCCGCGGCCGTGACTACATGGGCGGCGACCTCCGCGGCGTCGACCAGCGACTCGACTATCTGGCCACCCTCGGCGTGAACACCATCTACTTCAACCCCATCTTCGACTCCGGCTCCAACCACGGGTACGACACCCAGGACTACTACCGGATCGACCCGTACTTCGGAACGCAGAAGGACTGGGACAACCTGGTGAAGCACGCCGACCGGCTCGGGATCCGCATCATCGTCGACGGCGTGTTCAACCACCTCTCGTCCGACTCGCCGATCTTCGACCGGTACCACCACTACGACACCGTGGGTGCGTGCGAGTCGCTCACCTCGCCCTACCGCACCTGGTTCACGTTCACGGACGTTCCCGCGGGAACGGGGACGTGCGTCGGCTCGACCGGCGCGGCCGACTCCGCCACCTACGAGGGCTGGTTCGGCTTCGACTCCATCCCGGTGATCACCAAGACCCTTCCGGAGGTGCAGGAGTACTTCCTCACCAGCGACGACTCCGTGACCCGGCACTGGCTCGAGGCCGGCGCCGCGGGCTGGCGGCTCGACGTCTCCGGCGACGCGTCCTTCCCGAACGGGTATTGGGAGAGCTTCCGTGAGGTGGTCGAGGAGACCGACCCCGACGCCCTCACCATCTCCGAGACCTGGCAGAAGGACTCCACCCTCCTGCGGATGCTGCGCGGCGACCGCCTCGACACCACGATGAACTACCGCCTGCGCGACGCCGTGATCGGCCTGCTCGCGGTGGGCCCGTTCGACTCCAAGGGCTTCGCCGACTCCGGTCGCATCATCGCCCCGACCGAGTTCGCGAGCCGGATCATGTCGATCCGCGAGGACTACCCGGACGCGGCGTACTACTCGCTGATGAACCTGCTCGACTCCCACGACACCGAGCGCATCCGCTGGACGCTCACGCCGGGGGCGGACACCACCGCGGACAAGGAGCTCAACGCCGCCAACGTCGCCGAGGGCGAGGAGCGGCAGCGGATCGCGGCGCTGATCCAGTACACGATGCCCGGCGCCCCAACCGTCTTCTACGGGGACGAGGTGGGCGTCACCGGCGACGACGACCCGGACGACCGCCGCACCTACCCCTGGCCCGGGCGCAACTCGCCCGGTCAGGACCTCGACCTGCTCGCGTACTACACCACCCTGGCGAACGTGCGTGACGACGTCGAGGCCCTCACCGACGGCGACATCCGCATCCTCGCCGCCGACGACGCCTCCGGGACCGTCGCCTACGGCCGCGGCACGGCGTCGCAGGCCGCCGTCGTGATCGTGAACCGCTCCGACGCCCCCCAGACGGGCGCGATCCCGGTGGCCGGGTGGCTGCCCGATGGGACCGTCCTCCACCCGGTGGTCGCGGCCAACACCTCGGGCGGCGGTGCCGTCACGGTCGCGAACGGCGCCATCGAGGGGACGCTGGAACCGCTGTCCGCCGTCGTGCTCGCCACCGGCGAGGTGGACCTCATGCCGCCCGCGGCCCCGACGAACCTCGCGGTGACCGCGGAGGGCAACAGCTCGGTCGGCCTGGCCTGGGACGGGGTCCCGGGCGCGGCCGGGTACCACGTGTACGCGAGCCCGCTGACGGGTGGCGGCTTTGTCCGCGTCACCGCGGACCCGGTGGCTGGCACGTCCTTCACGCTCACGGGCCTGGAGAACGGCCGCACCGTGTACATCGTGGTGACGGCAGTGGACGAGGTCGGGAACGAGTCGGGCTGGTCGAACGCGGTCTCCGCGATCCCGCACCTCGCGATCGGGTGGGCCAACCTGCAGTGGCCGCCCACGATGACCCACACCATCTCCGCCGTGAACCGGACGGACACCGCCTACGGGCAGGTGTGGATCGACGGCGTGACGAACCAGCCGGGCGCCACGCCCGGTCTCTGGGCCCAGCTGGGCTACGGCCCCGACGGCTCGAACCCCGCGACCGACCCGGGGTGGTCATGGGTGGACGCGGCCTTCAACGTGGACGCCGGGAACAACGACGAGTTCCAGGCGTCGCTGCTGCCGGAGACAGTGGGTGACTTCGACTACGTCTACCGGTACTCCGTGACGGGTGGGCGGGACTGGTTGTACGCGGATCTGGATGGCCCGGTGACATCTGGCGCGGCCCCGGGGAACCCCGGCTCGCTCACAGTGAACCCGAGCGGCGACACGACCGCCCCCACCGTGCCCACCGGGCTGCACGTCGTCACGGCGTCGCCGGCCGGGGTGGAGCTGGCGTGGGACGCCGTGGCCGGTGACCCGAGCCTGTTCGGGTACGAAGTCGGACGGTCGGACACCCCTGGCGGCCCGTACACCGTGATCGGCTCCACCACGACGCCGTCGTTCACGGACACCGCGGTGGCGTCCGGAGAGGACTATGCCTACGTGGTGCGGTCCGTGGACCTGTCCTTCAACCGCTCAGGCTGGTCCCCCGAGGTGGTGGCCACCGCGGAGCTGCGCACGGTCTCGGTGACGTTCGACGTGACGGTGCCCGCCACCACCGACGGGACGGGCCTGTCGGTGTACATCGCGGGTTCACTCAACCGTCTCGACGGCGGCCTGCCCGAGTGGAACCCCGGGGGCACGGTGCTGACCAGGGTGGACGCCACCACGTGGACGATCACGCTCACGGGCACGGAGACCACGGCGATTGAATACAAGTACACCCTCGGCTCATGGGACTACGTGGAGAAGGATGGCGTGTGCGGCGAGATCAGCAACCGCCAACTCACCCTGTCCTACGGCGCGGACGGCACCCAGTCCGTCAACGACACGGTGCTGAACTGGCGGAACGTCGATCCCTGCGGGAACTGACGGGCATGACACCGAACGGGGTGGGGGTGGTCCGGGACCACCCCACCCCGTTGGTGTGTCTGCCGGCCGGTCTGGCCGTCAGGCGGGCGTCTCCAGGTTGAGGATGTTGCCGTCCGGGTCAGCGAACCAGACGGCGCGCTGGCTGCCGAGGTCGGCGATCCCGTCCGTCCAGGTGATGCCCGGGTAGTCGAAGGTCTGGAACTCGATGCCCTGGGAGCGGAGCGCCTCCACGTGGGAGTCGAACTCCGCCGCGGGGACCTGGAACGCCATGTAGGTCGCCTTGTTCGTGCCGGCGAAGGACGACGGGTAGACCAGGAACTGGCCCGCCCCTGATGTGTACAGGGCCATGTCCGGCGCGTCCCCGGTGGGAGCGAAGCCGAGCACCCCTTCGTAGAATGCCCGCGCGGCCGCGAGGTCCTTCACGGCGAGGGTGGGCATGGGAGTGAAGTCGGACAGCATGGTGGCCTCCTGACCCGGTGGCCCGACCCTCGGGCCGTCGGAAGGGGCAAGGGTAGGCCTTGCTGCGCGCTGTGACAAGGGTCACAGGCGCTTGGGCTCGTTGGTCCCGGGATCGCCGGCTCCCGCAGCGGGTTGGCGATCAGGAGGAGGCCCCCGTGGGGCAGGCTGGTGCGTCGTTCGCGGCGGTGGATGCGACATTCGGCGGGCAGGCTGGCGCGTCGTTCGCG
>DBQX01000115.1:0-522 GCA_002305415.1 Actinomycetales bacterium UBA1383
TCTCGTGGTCAGGATGTGCAACTGCCGGGTGGCGCGTTTGCGCATCTGGCGGCGGGTGACCTGCCGCATCACAAACGTGGTGCCATCGGTGAGCGGGATGTTCACGGTGGTGTCGGCGAGCTCCCAGCCGTGCTCGCGCCCGTACTCGTCGGTGTACGACACGGGGGTGAACGCGTCCTCGGGCAGGTCCGGGATGGGACCCTTCCGCCAGGTCAGGGAGTCGAAGCCGGCGGCGAACATGTCCCGGAACAGGGTCGGGGACCACCCGCCCCGATCGAAGCCGACCAGCACCCGCCGCTCGTCCCCCACCGCCGTGCGCAGGTCCGGGAGCAGGGAGCGGAGCTCGGCCGCCAAAGAGGCGGCCGGCTCGGCCATCACCACCATCACCGGGTCTCCCCGGGAGTCCGAGACCCAGGTCTCCACGGTCGCCGGGGCCGGGAACTTCAACCGGGCGACGTGGGTCTTGGCGATGGCCCGGGTGCCCTGGTAGGCCCGGACGTGGCCGTCCACGTACAGCACGAG
>DBQX01000115.1:639-958 GCA_002305415.1 Actinomycetales bacterium UBA1383
CCGGGTGGCGCCCTCCGCGCGGGGCTCACCCGCCAACGCGCGCAGCACGCCCTCGAGCAGCATGGTCTCCAAGGAGTAGAACCCGTCGGGGACCACCGGGAACACCTCCCGCGCACAAGTGAGTAGCCCGGAGTGTGCGATCCCGGGCAGCGCGGTCAACAAGCCCGCCCGGGGCGCCGAGGCACACGCCGTGAACACCGGTACGGCGGGACCCTCCCGGCCCGCCAGGGCCCGCTCCGGCCCCCGTGGCACCGGGGCCGCCAACACCGGTAACGGTGCCACCCCGCCGGGGGTGACAGGCGCGGCGGCATCGGCGACG
>DBQX01000115.1:1081-1380 GCA_002305415.1 Actinomycetales bacterium UBA1383
GTGCCCTCGGCCTCCAGATCCCGCATCCAGCGGCGCAGCGTCTCCCGGGTGATCCCGAACCCGTCCGCGATCGCCACCCCGGTCGCTGCCTTGATCCGGGCCAACTGGGTCGCCGCGACCCGCCGCCCGGTCCCGTCGCCGGCGTCCCACGCGAACACCAACTCCCCGCGGACGTAGACCCGCCCCCCGGTGGCGTCTTCCACCAGGTCCACGACCTGACCGATCCGCACCCCGTCCACCGGGGCGAGGGGCAACGGGGGCTGGGACGTCATGCCACCCATCATCCCAACACCCCCACC
>DBQX01000115.1:1421-3133 GCA_002305415.1 Actinomycetales bacterium UBA1383
AGCTCCCGATGTCAGGAGTCCTGATCACGCTGGCAAGCGACAACGCGAGTGATCGTCCCGCAGAGGAGACGCTATGAATGACCCGGACTAGGGCGTGTCTCCCAACCTTTTGGGGGGTTGGTGGGCAGGCTGGTCGGGTGTCGCGAACTCGTACGTTGTCGGATTCCCAGTGGGCTCGGATCGAACCGTTGATGCCGGTGTCCTCACCGAAGGGTGGACGGCCGTATTCGGATCACCGCCGGGTGGTGGAGGGGATCATCTGGCGGTACCGGACGGGGTCGCCGTGGCGGGATCTGCCGGGAGAGTTCGGGCCGTGGAAGACGGTGTGGAAACGGCACCGCCGCTTCAGTGGGGACGGGACCTGGGACAAGATCCACGCGGTGTTGCTCGCCGAGGCCGACGCACGCGGTGAGATCGACTGGGCGGTGAGTGTGGACTCCACGATCAACCGCGCTCATCAGCACGCCACGAACCTGGGTCGGGACGCGGGGGGACCTGGCGAATTACACGAATCTGCGCACCGAACCCCCTGATCACGGCATTGGTCGTTCCCGGGGCGGGTTGTCCACCAAGATCCATCATCTCGTCGATGGGCGTGGCCTGCCCCTGGTCGTCCTCGTCGGCCCCGGTCAGGCCGGCGACGCCCCGATGCTCCCGATCCTGATGGACCACCTGCGCGTGGCCCGCCAGGGTCCGGGCCGGCCCCGCACCCGCCCCGACCGTCTCCGGGGCGACAAGGCGTACTCCTCCCGCGCGATCCGTCACCACCTGCGCCGCCGTGGCATCGTCTCCGTGATCCCCGAACCCGCCGACCAGCAGGGCCACCGCAAGCGGCGCGGCCGCAACGGCGGCCGGCCCGTGACCTATGACGTTCAGGACTACAAGGGCCGCAACGTCGTCGAACGCGGCTTCTGCGAGGACAAGCAGTGGCGCGCACTGGCCACCCGGTACGACAAACTCGCCCTGACCTACCGTGGCGGCGTCGTCCTCAGGGCCATCACCATCTGCCTCAAACGGTTAGGAGACACGCCCTAGAACCGCTGGATGCGTCGAGCCGAATACGCTCGGAGTAGTGAGAATCGCTGCCATGATGGCAAGTCGTGATCATTCCCACAAGTAGGGGCGCCATCCCATCGTGTTAGCCTCATCTGGGCTTTCGTGTCACGAGCGCGCCCGAGAATCGTTGAGGGAGACATCTTGGATCTGTTGCAACTGTGGGGACTCGCACGGCGGAACTGGCTGGTGCTGCTGGCCTCCCTGCTGGCAGGCCTCGCCATCGGCGCCGGGGTGTCCTACGTCCAGCCCACTCTCTACGCCGCCACCTCCACTGGCTACGTGGTGGCCGGCAACTCCTCGACCGTCGGGGACGCCTTTGCCGGCAGCAACCTCGCCGCCGAGAAGGCCGGCACCTATCTCCCGCTGGTGCAGAGCCGCTCCGTAACCGAGGCCGTCGCGGACGAACTCGAGATCTCCCCCGGCCGCGTCTCGCTCCAGGGCTCGACGCAGGGCGTGATCTTCCGGATCACGGCGACTGCGCCGTCGGCCGACCTCGCCCGTGACATGGCCGACGCAGGCATCCGGGCCACCTCGATCGCCGCAAATGAGCTCGAGACACTCACAGTGTCCGGCGAGAGCTCGGGTCGGACGGTTGTCAGGATCGTTCCAGTTGAGCTGGCGAATACGCCGTCGCAGCCGGTCTCCCCGGACTGGAC
>DBQX01000115.1:3202-5183 GCA_002305415.1 Actinomycetales bacterium UBA1383
GAGCTCGTGGACAGCGTCTCCCTCGCGCGCGACCGCGGCGCCGCCGCCGAGGCCCTGCGCCAACTGCGCACCAACCTCCGCTTCGTCCGCGTCGACAACCCACCCCGCAGCATCGTGGTCACCTCCGCCAACCAGAGCGAGGGCAAGTCCACCATCGCCACCCACCTCGCCAGCCTCCTCGCCGAGTCCGGTCAGCCCACCGTGCTCATCGACGCCGACCTGCGGCGCCCCGTGCTCGCCCAGCACTTCGACGTGGACGGCTCCGTGGGCCTCACCCAGGTGATCGCCGGCTCCGTGGACCTCGCCGACGTGCTCGTCCCGACGTCGCAGGACGGGCTGCTCCTGCTGCCCGCCGGGCGTATCCCCCCGAACCCGAGCGAGATCGTCGGCTCCGGGCGGATGAAGAGCCTGATCAAGGGGCTCTCGCAGTCCTACATGGTGGTGATCGACGCTCCCCCACTTCTGCCGGTGACCGACGCCGAGTTGTTGACGGTGGCCGCCGATGGTGCTCTCTTGGTGGTCAGACACGGGAAGACCCGCCGTGAGCAGGTGTCGCTCGCCTCGCAGAACCTTGAGCGCGTCAATGGGAACCTGCTCGGGTTCGTCATGAACATGGTCCCGAAGAAGGACATGGGCTCTGTTGTCTACGGCTACGGGTACGGCTCCTACAGCCCGCAGTACTACTACGGCGAGGACGGCTCCAAGAAGCGCCGGAGTGAGGAGCGGGCGACGCGTCGGACGGCGCGGAAGGCGAGGCGGCAGGACGGTGGCGGTCTTCCGCCGCAGCACTCCGCGCCCGTGCACCACGAGGCCGTCGACGAGGCCACCCGGTTCGTCGCCGCCGAGGACCTGCTGGCGGAGCCGTCCGGGCACGCCGGTCCCACGCCCAAGGCACCGCCCGCGGCGCGCGTGAAGTTCCCGCCCGTCCGGTAGGACGGACTCGGTGAGGCGGTGACGGGAGGCGTCAGCGCCGTCGTCGGGACCGCCGCGGACTGAGGAGATCGGCGCCGCGGCGGAGGAACGTCCGGTAGGCCTCTCGGACCTCCTGCCGGTCCGGCCGCCGCCCGGTGAGGCCCGCGAGGCGCCGGGGCATGAAGACCAGCGCGTGGGTCACGTACCACGCCACGCGCAGGTGCGGCCACGAGATGCCGTCCGGGACGGCCCGGACCTCGGCACGGATGCGCCGGAAGCCGGCCGTGGTGACGGTGCCGTCGAGGTAGAGGCGCCACATCTCGTACTCGGGACGGTCGCGGAACTCCTCGAGCCGGCCGGTCGCGGCGGCGAGGGCGACCTCGGCCTTGAGGTGCGTGGCGAGGGTGAGGACTTCGGCGCGTTCGGCGTCGGTGGCCTCGTCCCAGGCGAGGCGGACGTCGGGGGCGTAGCTGGCCAGGGCGCGGGCGGCGTGCAGCAGGAGGATGAGCCGCTGGGCGGTGAGGTCCGGGACGTCGCAGGGGTGGCCGGCGATGGGGTGCTCGCGGTGGTGGCGCCAGAGGTGATCGAATGCTTGCTCGGCATGGGTTTGGATGCCCGGGAACCTGAGGTGCACGTCCATCTGGCCGAGCTCGGGGTGGTACCAGTTGGTGGAGTGCTCCACCAGTCCCCCGCTGCGCAGCTTGGTGACCTGGTGCCAGCCGTGGGTTTGCAGGCCGGCCTGGAGGCGATGGAGGTGGGAGGGTCGGACGAGGACGTCGGCGTCGACGGAGGCGCGGGTGGTGGGGCGGAGTTCTGGGGAGGTGGCCGGGCCCTTGATGTGGAGGATGTCCGCGCGGGTCTCCTCCGCGATCCTCTGGACCATTGCGTGGGCGAGGTGGACCCTGAGCTGGACCGGGACGGTGGGGTCAGGCATTGTCTGTGGCGGTTGGGGAGTGAGGGTCTGAATTGGCATTTGGCCGGCGGGGCATGTCGCAAGGGTATATGGGCTGATCATTGCCGGTGCGAGGATAGTCACAAGTTGCGTGCGGGGACGCGCCAACTGATACGG
>DBQX01000056.1:0-4992 GCA_002305415.1 Actinomycetales bacterium UBA1383
CGTCGCGATGGAGGGCTACTTCTGGCGTATCACGGACGCGGCCGCCGGGCGCGTGGCCATCGCGCTCATCGGCGTCAACCGCGGCCCGCGTGGGCCGTGGGCCACGCTCGGCCTGGCGACGCACGGCGGTAACCCCTTCCTCGCCGTCGCCGCGCACGACGGCGCAGAGGCCCACCCCCACCGCCTCGGGGCACGCGCGGGACGCGCATTCCACGGGGACCACCGCTCCCTCCACGTCCGGCTCGACGGCGGCGCGCTCGACGCCGTCATCGACGCGCCGGTGCTCTGGCCGCTGCGGCGCTGGGGCGGGTCGAGCGTCTTCCATGCGGTCCCGGGCCTCAACCAGTACTGGCACCCGTGGCTGCTGGGCGGCCGGGCGAGCGGCCGGGCGGTCGTCGAGGGCGAGGAGTGGGCATTCACCGATGCGCAGGTCTACGGGGAGAAGAACTGGGGCAGGGGCGGCTTCCCGGAGTCGTGGTGGTGGGGTCAGGCGCAGGCCTTCGACGAGCCCGCCGCCTGCGTCGCATTCGCCGGGGGACAGGTGTACGCGGGGCCGCTGCGCACCGAGGTGACCGGGCTGGTGGTGCGGCTGCCCGACGGCGTGGTGGTCCGGCTCGGGAACCCCGTGGTCTCGCCCGTCGCGGCCCGGGTCGACGACACCACGTGGCGCCTGCGCGGGCACGGGCACGGCTGGGAGATCGACGTCGACGCGGAAGCCCCGCTCCACGCGGCACACGTCCTGCCCGTGCCGCTCCCCCACGCACACCGCAACACGGCCGGCGCGATCGAGCACCTGGCGGGCCGGCTCCGGACTGAGGTGAGGCGGCGCGGCCGGGTGGTGTGGCGCGGCGAGTCGGACCTCGCGGGGTTGGAGCACGGTGGGCTGGGCCGCGCGGAGGCGGAACTCCGCCGCCGCGGTGCGCCGCCGGGTGAGGTCGGTGCGCCGCCGGGTGAGGCCGGTGCGCCGCCGGGTGAGGTCGATGCGCCCCCGGGCTAGCGCGGCGTTGCACCCGGCCAGCGGGGGCGACGCCGCCGCCGGGCAGTGACCCTCATAGCTGTGACCATTACGCAACACGGACGTTGCGTATATCGGACGATCGAGGTTAGGTTGACCTTACCTGCCCCCGGGCCGGACCGACCGCCCCCCGTCGTGAGGATCACCATTGAGGCCACCCACCCACTCGCGCGCCGCCGGCGCCGCCATGCTCCTCGTCGCCGCCCTCGGGCTGGCCGCCTGCTCGAGCGGGACCGCCACGGCCGGGCCCGGAAGCACCACAGCGGGCTCAGGGGGCGGCACGGGTGACGGCGCCGTCGAGACCCTCACCATCTACTCCGGGCGCAACGAGAACCTGGTCGGCCCCATCCTGGAGGAGCTCGGACGCGTGACCGGCGCCGAGGTCGAGGTGCGCTACGCCGAGTCGAGCGAGCTGGCCGCGCAACTGCTGGAGGAGGGCGAGGCCACCGACGCCGACCTCTTCTTCTCCCAGGACGCCGGCGCCCTCGGTGCCCTCGCCAACGCCGGACGGTTCGAGGTGCTCCCCGCCGACGTCCTCGAGCGGGTGGCGCCGTCGTTCCGCGACGCCGCGGGACGCTGGGTGGCCACCTCCGCCCGCGCCCGCGTGCTCGCCTTCGATCCCGCCCACGCACCCGAGGTGGCTGGCTTCACCGGGATCGACCAGATCCTCGACGAACGCTTCCGCGGCAAGATCGGCTATGCCCCCACCAACGCCTCCTTCCACTCCTTCGTCACCGCCCTGCGCGTTCACCGTGGCGAGGACGGGGCGCGGGAGTGGCTCGAGCGGTTCGCGGCCCTCGACCCCCAGGCCTACGGGAACAACAACGCCGTCCTGGACGCCGTGAATGCCGGGCAGGTCTCGGTCGGGCTTATCAACCACTACTACTGGTACGAGCGCGTGGCCGAGCAGGGCGCCGATGCCGTCGCCGCCCGCATCCGCTTCCTCGACAGCGACGACCCGGGCGCGCTGGTGAACGTCGCCGGCGTCGGCGTGCTCGCCGGCACCGACGCCCCGGACGCGGCGGTCGCGGCCGTGGCGCACCTCCTCTCCGACGGCGTCCAGCAGTACTTCGCCGACGAGACCGCCGAGTACCCGGTGGTCGACGGCGTCACGACCGCGCTCCACGACCTCGCGCCGCTCGGGGAGGGCCTGGCGATCGACCTGAACCAGCTCGAGTCGCTCGCGCAAACCCTCGCCCTCCTCGACGAGGTGGGCCTCACCTGAGATGACCACCGCGCACGCACGGCTCGCCCGCGGGACCGGGACCCACCGGCCCCCGGCGGTCCTGCTCGTGCCCGCGCTCGTGGCCGCCGCGGTCGCACTGCTGCCGCTGGCCTACCTGATCGTCCGGACGGCGGAGGCGGGCTGGCCCGCGATCGTGGACATCCTGTGGCGGGAACGCACCCTCACCCTCGTGGTCCGGAGCCTCGGGCTGGCGGCGGCGGTGACGGGGGCGAGCGCCGTCGTCGGTGTGGGACTGGCGTGGCTGGTCACCCGCACGGACCTGCCGGGACGGCGGGCATGGGCCGTGGCCGCGGCGCTGCCGCTCGCGATGCCCAGCTTCGTGGCGGCCTACGCGTGGGTGTCGGTGGCGCCGGGGATCGCCGGGTTCTGGGGCACCTTCCTCGTGCTGACGGCGTGCACCTACCCGTACGTGTACCTGCCGGTCGTGGCCGCGCTGCGCCGGGCGGACCCGGCGCTGGAGGAGGTCTCCCGGTCGCTCGGGCGGAACGCCTGGCAGACGTGGCTGACGGTCACCACCCGGCAGGTGCGGCCGGCCGCGGCGGCCGGCGCCCTCCTCGTGGCCCTCTACGCCCTCAGCGACTTCGGCACTCCCTCCCTCATGCGCTACGACGTCTTCACCCGCGTCATCCACACCTCCTACCGCGCCTCCTTCGACCGGACCCCCGCCGCCGTCCTCTCCCTCGTGCTCGTGGCGATCACGGTGGCCATCACGGTTGCCGAGGCCCGCACCCGGGGCCGGGCGGAACAGTCCCGCGTGGGTTCCGGTTCGGCCCGGCGCGCCCGCCCGGTGCTCCTGGGCCGCACCGGCACGCCGCTGGCACTGCTCGCCACCAGCGGCGTGGCCGCGGTGTCCCTCGCCTTCCCCGTGGCGGTGCTCGGGTACTGGGTGGCGCGCGGGCAGTCCGCCGGGGTGGACTGGGGCCGGCTCGTCCCCGCCGCCGGGGCGACGCTCTGGGTGGCGCTGCTCGGCGCCGTCGCCGCCACGGCGCTCGCGATCCCGGTGGGTGTCCTCGCCGCCCGGTACCGGGGCCGCACCCGCTGGATCGAGCACGCCACGTGGGCGGGGCATGCCCTCCCCGGGATCGTGGTGGCGCTCGCCCTGGTGTTCCTCGGGATACGGTTCGCCCAACCCATCTACCAGCGCACCCCGCTGCTCGTGCTGGCGTACACGGTGCTGTTCCTGCCGATCGCGGTGGCGTCCGTACGTGCCGCCGTGGCCCAGAGCCCGCCCGCCCTGGCGGAGGTGGCACGCTCGCTCGGGCGGCGGCCGCTGGAGGTCCTCCGCGACGTCACCCTCCCCCTCGCGGCGCCGGGCGTGGCGGCGGGGTTCGCGCTCGTCATGCTGACCGCGATGAAGGAGCTCCCCGCCACGCTGCTGCTGCGCCCCACCGGGATGGACACCCTCGCGACCCGCCTCTGGACCGAGACCGGCGTGGGCGCGTACGCCGCGGCCGCCCCCTACGCCGTTGCGCTGGTGGTGCTCGCCGCTGTGCCAACCTTCCTGCTCTCCCAGTTCTCCGCCGACGACGCCGCCCGCGTCCGGGTGGGCGAGCCGGTGGGCGAGCCGGTGGGCGCCGGGATCCGAGGAGGGGCGGGATGACCCGTCTGACCGTGACCGGACTGCGCAAGTCCTTCGGGCCTACCGAGGTGCTGCGCGGCCTCGACCTCGACGTGCCCTCCGGCGCGCTCGCCGCGGTGCTCGGGCCCTCCGGGTGCGGGAAGACCACCCTGCTGCGCGTGATCGCCGGCTTCGAGGACGCCGACGCCGGCGAGGTGCGGCTGGGGGACCGCGTCGTCGCTGCCGGGCCGCGAGGGCTCGCCCCGGAGCGGCGGCGGGTGACGGTGGTGCCGCAGGAGGGCGCCCTGTTCCCGCACCTGACGGTGGCGGACAACGTGGCGTTCGGCGTGCCGCGGCGGCTGGGTGGGCGCCGGATGGGGCTGGGCACGGGACGGGCGGGGCGTCGCCGGGCCCGGGTGGAGGAACTCCTGGAACTGGTGGGGCTCGGCGGGCTCGGCGCCCGGATGCCGCGCGAGCTCTCGGGAGGACAGCAGCAGCGGGTGGCGGTGGCGCGCGCGCTCGGGCCGGCCCCCGACGTCGTGCTACTGGACGAGCCGTTCTCGGCGCTGGACGCGGCGTTGCGCTCCGTGGTGCGGGAGGACGTGCGCGCCGCGCTGCACGAGGCTGGCGCCACCGGGGTGCTCGTCACCCACGACCAGGAGGAGGCCCTCTCCGTGGCGGACCTCGTGGCGGTGGTGCGGGATGGCCGGGTGGTGCAGTGCGCCGCCCCGGAGCAGCTCTACCGCGCGCCAGCCGACCTGGGGGTGGCGAACTTCGTGGGCGACGCCGTGGTGCTGGAGGCGGAGGTGGTGGACGGCGTCGCCCGGACGGTCCTCGGACAGCACGCGCTACTGCGAGGCGACCAAGTGGAAGGGCGAGGGCTGGTGTCGGTGCGGCCGGAGCAGATCCACGTGGTGCGCTCCGGACGGGAGGGGGTCCCTGCACGGGTCACCGGGACCACGTTCTTCGGCCACGACGCCACGATCAGGCTCGAGGTGTGGGCGCCGGACGGGTCCGTGGTGCCGGTGGTGAGCCGGACGTTCGGGCCGTTGCCGGGCGTGGGTGAGGAGGTCGGGCTCGTGGTGGCCGGGCCGGCGTCCTTCTTCGTGAAGGACTGAGCCGGGGCCCAGCGGCACCGGGCGCGGCTGCGAGCTACTGCTCACGCCCTTCGCG
>DBQX01000056.1:5015-8821 GCA_002305415.1 Actinomycetales bacterium UBA1383
CCTCCGACGCCGTGCGCCGCGCTCTCCTGGACGCCGTGATGCTCCGGCGTCGGGAGCAGATGCGTGCCGAGGCCCTGCGCTCCATGGCGGACCCGGCTGACCGGGAGGCCCTACAGCAGGCCATGGAGGAGTGGGTCGATGTTGACCCGGGGTGACGTCTACGCCGTGCCGGCCCGTCGGACGGCGCAGGGACACGAGCAACGGGGACCCCGGCTCGGGGTGGTCGTGCAGTCCGAGGACCTGCCGCCGTCCACCGTGCTGCTGGCCCCCACCTCCCGGTCCGCGGTGCCGCGACTCTTCCGGCCCGAGGTCGAGATCGCCGGGCAACGGGCGTGCGTGCTGGTGGAGCAGGTGCGCACGGTGGAGGTGGAACGGTTGGGCCGACTGGTCGGACACCTGGGGTTGGCGGACATGGCGGCCGTCGACCAGGCGCTGGAGCTGGTCCTGGCCCTGGATCGTCCCCGCACCCGCTGAAGGTCCCCGACCTACCCGCCCCGCTCCTGGCGGACGCGTCCCGCCACACTCGGCTACCTCGGCCGCCAGCCTTGGGCGAGAATATCCCCCATGTCCGATCCCGCTCCGCCCGGCGCGACCCGGCCGCCCGCGGAGTCCCGGAGGACCGCCAACCCGCGCCGCGGAGGCACACACCGCCGGGAGCGGCGGCCCGGCCGCACCTTCACCCCCGAGCAGGTCGCGGCCCGCGCCGCGAGCCTCCCCACGATCACCTACCCGGAGGAGCTGCCGGTCTCCGCCCGCCGCGCCGAGATCGCGCGCGCCATCGCCGAGAACCAGGTGGTGATCGTCTCCGGCGAGACCGGCTCGGGCAAGACCACCCAGATCCCGAAGATCCTCCTCGAGCTGGGCCGCGGCATCACGGCGATGATCGGCCACACCCAGCCGCGCCGGATCGCCGCCCGCACGGTCGCGGAGCGCATCGCGGAGGAGCTCGGCACGCCGCTCGGCCAGGTGGTCGGGTACCAGGTGCGCTTCACGGACGTCGTCTCGGACGCCACCCTGGTCAAGCTCATGACCGACGGCATCCTCCTCGCCGAGATCCAGCGCGACCCGCTCCTCACCCGCTACGACACNNATCGTCATCGACGAGGCCCACGAGCGTTCCCTCACCATCGACTTCCTCCTCGGCTACCTCTCCACCCTGCTCCCCCAGCGCCCGGACCTGAAGGTGGTCATCACCTCGGCCACGATCGACTCCGCCCGGTTCGCCGCGCACTTCGGCCCCCGCACGGCCGCCGCCGTCGCCGCCCGTGCCGCCGGGAGGCACGACGACGCCGCCCGCCCCGCCCCCGTCGTCGAGGTCTCGGGGCGCACCTACCCGGTGGAGATCCGCTGGCGGCCGCTCGTCCCGGACGCGGACGACGACGCGCCCGACCGCGAGCCCCTCGACCAGTTCACCGCCATCTGCCTCGCCGCGGACGAACTCATGGCCGAGGGGCCCGGGGACATCCTCGTGTTCCTCTCCGGGGAGCGGGAGATCCGCGACGCGCACGAGGCACTGGCCGAGCACCTCGGCCCCCGCTACATCCCGCCCGGGCAGGCACGCGGCCACTCCCCCCGCGACGTGGAGATCCTCCCCCTGTACGCGCGCCTCACCGCCGCCGAGCAGCACCGCGTCTTCGAGCCGCACCCCACCCGCCGGATCGTTCTCGCCACCAACGTGGCGGAGACCTCGCTCACCGTCCCCGGTATCCGCTACGTCATCGACCCCGGCACCGCCCGCATCTCCCGGTTCTCCACCCGCACCAAGGTCCAGCGGCTCCCCATCGAGCCCATCTCCCGGGCATCCGCGAACCAGCGCTCGGGCCGGTGCGGCCGGGTGGCGGACGGCATCGCGATCCGCCTCTACTCGCGCACGGACTTCGACTCCCGCCCGGAGTACACCGAGCCGGAGATCCTGCGGACCTCGCTCGCCGCGGTCATCCTGCAGATGACGGCGCTGGGGCTGGGAGACGTGGCGCGCTTCCCGTTCGTCGACCCGCCGGACACGCGGGCGATACGCGACGGCATCACCCTCCTCGTCGAGATCGGGGCGCTGGAGGAACGCGGCGGACGGCACGTCCTCACCCCCGTCGGCCGGCAGCTCGCCACCCTCCCCATCGACCCGCGCCTGGGGCGGATGCTCCTGGAGGCAGGCCGCAACGGCTGCGCCACCGAGGCCCTCATCATCGTGGCGGCGCTCTCGGTGCAGGACCTCCGCGAGCGGCCGGCGGAGGCGCAGCAGCACGCGGACCAGCTCCACCGCCGCTTCGCGGACCCCACCTCGGACTTCCTCGCCTACCTGAACCTGTGGCGCTACCTGCGGGTGCAGCAGCGCGACCTCTCCTCCTCCGCCTTCCGCCGGCTCTGCCGCGCCGAGTTCCTCAACTTCCTGCGCTGGCGCGAGTGGCAGGACGTGGTCGAGCAGCTCCGCCAGCTCGCCCGCCCAGTGGGGCTCACCATGCACCCGGTGGCCCTCCCGCGGCCTGAGGCCACGGCGGGCCTCACGCCGGAGGCGGTCGCGGCCGCCGTCGTCGCCGTCGGCCGGAGCGCGGACACGCCCTCCGCGGACGCGGTGCACCGGTCACTGCTGGTGGGGCTGCTGTCCAACCTCGGCACGTGGGACGAGCGGCGCCGCGAGTACGCCGGCACGCGGGGCAGCCGGTTCGTGATCTGGCCGGGGTCGGGGTTGGCGAAGCGGCAGCACGAGTGGGTGATGGCGGCGGAACTGGTGGAGACCTCCCGCCTGTTCGCCCGCACCGTGGCGCGCATCGACCCGGACTGGATCGAGCCGGCGGCGTCGCACCTGGTGAAGCGGACCTGGTCGGAGCCGTACTGGTCCGCGCGCCAGGGCGCGGCCATGGTCCACGAGAAGGTCACGCTCCACGGCCTGACCGTCGTGGCGGACCGCGTCGTGCCCCTCACCCGCATCGGCACAGCCGACGCGCACGCGCTCGCCCGCGAGCTGTTCATCCGCCACGCCCTGGTGGAGGGCGAGTGGCGCACCACCCACCGCTTCTGGGCGGAGAACCGCCGTCTCCTCGAGGAGGCCGGCGAGCTGGAGGAACGCGCCCGCCGCCGGGACCTGATGATCACCGACCAAGGCCTGTTCGACTTCTACGACGACCGCCTCCCGGACGACATCACCTCCACCCGCCACTTCGACTCGTGGTGGAAGAAGGCCCGCGCCACGGACCCCGGCCTCCTCACCCTCTCCCGTGACCTGCTGCTCCCCGGCGCGCGCGATGTCGACGCCGAGGCCTTCCCCACCACCTGGACGCAGGGCGACCTCACCCTCCCCCTGCGCTACACCTTCACCCCCGGCGAGCCGGACGACGGCGTCGCCGTGCTCGTCCCCGTCTCCGTGCTGGCCCGGCTCCGCCCCGAGGGCTTCGACTGGCTGGTGCCGGGCCTGCTCGGCGAGCTGTGCGTCGCCACCATCAAGGCCCTGCCCAAGCGCACCCGGGTGCGACTCGTGCCCGCGCCGGACACGGCGGCGCAGGTCCTCGCCGCGCTGCCGCCCTGGCGTGAGGTGGCAGCCGGGGACGGACCCACCTTCCACGAGGCGTTCGCGGCGGCGGCGCGGCGCATCAAGGACGTGGACATCCCGGAGGAGGAGTTCGACGACGACTCCCTCCCCCCGCACCTGCGCATCACCTTCCGCGTGGTGAACGACAAGGGCGNNCCTCCAGCGGCGGCTCGCCGACCAGGCGCGCGACGCCGTCCGGCAGGTGGTCCGCGGGGCCGTGGCGGCGGCGCGCGCGGAGGAGGGCGCGGGGGGAGGCCGGCGACAGGACGCGGGGGGCGGCGTC
>DBQX01000127.1 GCA_002305415.1 Actinomycetales bacterium UBA1383
GTGGATGGGGAGGTCGGCGCGTCGGCGCGGGGCGGAAACCGAGGGACAAGGCGACGGCGCGCCTCCACGGCACGCGCGATCGCCGGTCGGTCGTGCGCTTCCCGGGCGCCCAGGCCCCGCCCGAACCGCCCCCCGAGCACGCGGCGCCCGTCGAACCCCCGCCGGGCATGCTCCCGAAGGCCCGGAAGGTGTGGAACGACCTGGCGCCGCACGCGCTCGCGGCCGGCACCCTGACGGTCGGCACGGCCAGCGCGTTCGCCCTCCTGTGCAAGGCCGTGGTCCTCGAGCAGCGCCTCTCGCGCGGGTCGGACGCCGGCGGGCCGAACCACCGCGGGATGATGCAGCGCGTGGAGGTGGGGATGACCCGCTTCGGCCTGGCGCCGATCGGGAAGCCGATCGCCGAGAAGCCGAAGGAGGTGGACCCCTTCGAGGAGTTCGAGGCGACTGGGAGTAGCGGCTCGTGAGCGACGACGTCGTCACCGCCTACGCGCGCCAGGTGGTCGCCGGCGAGGTGCCGGCCGGGAAGTACCACCGGCTTGCGTGCGCCCGCCACCTCCGCGACCTCGAGCGCCAGGGGACGCCCGACTTCCCCTACCGCTTCGAGCTCCCGCGCGCCGAGCGCTTCTTCCGCTTCGCCGAGCAGCTGCGCCACTACAAGGGCGAGTGGGCCGGGACCTGCATCCGCCTGACCCCCTACCAGAAGTTCCGCCTCGGGTCGATCTTCGGCTGGGTCCACGTCGAGACTGGCCTTCGGCGGTTTCGAACCGCCTACAACGAGATCCCCCGGAAGCAGGGGAAGAGTCTCGAGGCGGCGATCGTCGCCCTCTACGTGGTCTTCTTCGACGGCGAGCCGGGCGCCGAGGGCTACACGATCGCCACGAAGAAGGACCAGGCGAAGATCGTCTTCAACGACGCGAAGAAGCTGGTCCGCTCGAGCGGCCTGAAGAAGCGGATCGGGGGCTCCGGGCAGAAGCACCAGCCCCTCTACCGGGACGCGACCGAGTCGAAGCTTGACGCCCTGGGCGCCGACGCCGACTCCACCGACGGCCTCAACCCGAATCTGATCATCACGGACGAGTTCCACAAGCACAAGGACCGCGCGCTGATCGACGTCATGGAGACGGCGACCGGCGCCCGCCGGCAGCCGCTGCACTTCCAAATCACGACGGCGGGCGACGACCCCGTCTCCCCGTGCGGGGACCAGCACGACTACGCCTGCAAGATCCTCGAGGGCGTCCTGGTCGACGAGACCTTCTTCGCGTTCATCGCGCACGCGGACCCCGAGGACGACTGGCAGAGCGAGGCGACCTGGAAGAAGGCGAACCCGCACTGGAACATCTCGATCAAGCCCGACGACATGCGGGCCCTCGCGGTGAAGGCGAAGGGGATCCCCGCCGCGGCGGCCACCTTCAAGCAGAAGCGCCTCAACCTCTGGGTGAACAGCGCGGCGCCCTGTCTGTCAGTCGATGGCTGGCGGAAGGGGCAGACCCAGTGGGCCCCGGAGGACATGGTCCACCAGCGCTGCTTTGTCGGCATCGACCTCGCCAGCAAGATCGACCTGTGCTGCTGCTCGTTCGTGTTTCCGCCGGCCGCTGGCCGGGCGTCCTGGCGGCTGCTGCAGTATATCTGGACCCCCGCCGACACCCTCGCCGATCGGGCGCACCGGGACCGAGCGCCCTACGACGTCTGGCGCGATCAGGGCTGGCTGGTGGCCACGCCAGGAACCCAGATCGACCATCAGTTGATTCGAGTCGTCTTACGTGAGGCGCGCACCCGGTACGACATCGAGCAGATCGGGTTCGATCCCTGGCACGCCGACACCCTGATCAGCCAACTCGTCAACGAGGATGGGTTTCCAGAGACACAGGTGGTGCTGGTGCCGCAGACGTTCGCGGGGATGTCGAGCGCCTGCCTAACGATGCAGGCGGAGATCCTGTCGGGCCATGTCGACGCGCGGGGCTGCCCTGTGACGGCCTGGGCCGTGTCGAACGTGGTCGCGCATCAGGACACCAAAGAGAACCTGATGTTTGCGAAGGGTAAGAGCCGTGGGCGCATCGACCCCGTGATCGCGCCGACCATTGGGATGGCGCTGGCGCTGAAGGCGGTGGCGGTAGCCGAGCCGCAGTATCAAATGCTGGTGTTTGGAGGTGCCCGGCGATGAGCGAATCCGAGAGNNAGAGGCGTGAAGTGGAACATCGCCGCTTGGCCCTTGCGGTAATAGAGCTGGCGATCTCCGACTTGATGTCGGGCAACGTCACGGCCCAACGTACGGCCTTTGAATTTCTCGATGGGTCTGAAATGTTGGACTTCTGGACAGACGTGGCGGGGCTGCGTCGTGGTTCCGTTGATTGGATCAACCGCGGTCAGGTCAACCTAAGGAGGCTGGCATGGGGAGAGGGCGTCCTTCGCATGCGACGAAGGCAGCGGCGGCACTTGAGCGGGCAATTGAACTGCTCGGGGATGTGAAGGCAAAGGGCGAGCAGCTAAAGGAACTGGAGATCGTCTACCAGTTGCTCCTCACGGTCAGGAGCGAAACAGAACTGGGCGAGCAGGCGGCATGACCAGGATTTGCCCCTGCGGCTGCGGTAAGCCTGTGCGGGCAACCCGCACGTATGCGGGGCGCCAGTGTTGGACGCGCCACCTCCCGCAAGGGCAACTGCGGGAATGGGGTAGGGTCGGAGGCCGAATACGAGCCGCCGATCGAAGCGAACTGATGCGCGTGCGCGATTATCATCAGGTCGTGATCATCCGACTTCAGGTTTCCTAAAATAGCCTAGCGGCGAACGGCTTGCGGCCCCATAGCCGTTCGCTTTCTCTTGATAGTCCGCTACGGTCGCATCTGGAGGTTTGTCAAACCTTCGATGCTCGATCGCGCGTACTCTATCCTTACTTTCAAGTCCGTCGACGATGAGCGCCGGATCATCACCGGCACGGCCACCACGCCCACGCCCGACCGCCTGGGCGACATCATCGAGCCCCTCGGCGTCAAGTTCAAGAATCCCCTCCCGCTCCTGCTGTACCACGACCACCGCTCGCCGGTGGGGACGGTGCAGTTCGACAAGCCAACGAAGGACGGCATCACCTTCACCGCGAAGATCGCCGCGATCGCCGAGCCCGGCCGCCTGAAGGACCGGGTCGACGAAGCCTGGCAGTCGGTGAAGGCCCGCCTTGTGCGCGGCGTGTCGGTCGGCTTCCGCGTCCTGAACAACGCGGTCGACTACATGAAGGACACGGGCGGGATGCGGTTCCGCGAGATCGAAGTTCTCGAGCTGTCCCTGGTCGCCGTGCCGGCGAACGCGGACGCCACGATCTCCACCATCAAGCAGTTCGACACGTCCGCGCCAGCCGCGCTCGGCACGGCCGGCCGTGTCTCGTCCACCCGGTCCGGCGCTTCGGACAGCCCCCAGAGAGCCAGAACCATGAATCTCAGCGAGAAGATCACCGCGAAGCGGGCCGAGCTCAAGACCAAGAGCGCCCGCCTCGAGGAGCTGGTGCAGAAGGCCGACGGCGCCGCGCCGTCCGACGCCGAGGCGAAGGAGACCGTCGACCTCACCGCAGAGATCGACACCCTGACGAAGGAGATCGGCAGCCTGGAGGTGCTCGAGCGCGCCCAGGCGATGCAGGCGCAGCCCGTCGTCACCCGCCCGGCGGCCCACCCGGAGACCGCGCAGAAGGACACGCGCGTCGTCGTCACCGACCCGCTCCCCAAGGGGATCGGGTTCGCGCGCCTGGTCATCTGCCGGATGGCCCAGCTGCTCACCAACGTGCCGGCGCACGAGATCGCCCGGCAGAAGTACCCGGACTACCAGCCGCTCCACCTCGCGCTCAAGACGGCCGTCAACGCCATGACGACCAACGACGGCGCGTCGACCGGCGGCACCGCGCTCGTCTACGCGCAGAACCTGGCGTCCGAGTTCGTCGAGTGGCTGCGGCCGCAGACCATCATCGGCAAGTTCGGGACCGGCGACATCCCGAGCCTCCGCCGCGTGCCCTTCAACGTCCGGATCGTCGGCCAGACGAGCGGGGCGTCGAGCTACTGGGTCGGCCAGGGCGCCCAGAAGCCGCTCACCGGCTTCAACACCGCGGTGAACAACACCCTGGGCTTCGCGAAGGTCGCCTCCATCTGCGTCGTGAGCGACGAGCTCGCGCGGTTCTCCTCGCCATCGGCCGAGATGCTGGTGCGCGACGAGCTCGCGCGGGCGCAGATCGAGCGGATCGACACCGACTTCCTCGACCCGACCAAGGCGGCCGTGTCGAACGTGTCGCCCGCGTCCCTCACGAACGGGATCGTCGCCCTGACCCCGTCCGGCACCGACGCCGCAGCCGTGCGCGCCGACATCGCGCAGCTGCTGGCGGGCTACATCACCGCGAACATCGACCCGTCGAACGTGGTCTTCATCATGCCGCCAGCGACCGCGCTGGCCATCTCGTTGATGCGGAACGCGCTCGGCCAGAAGGAGTTCCCCACCCTCTCGATGAAGGGCGGCACCCTCGAGGGCTTCCCGGTGATCGTGTCGCAGTACGCGGCCCTCATCGGCTCCCCGGCGAGCAACCACTTCGTCGCGGTCGACGCGAGCAACGTGTTCCTCGCCGACGACGGGGCGGTCTCGATCGACGTCAGCCGCGAGGCCTCGCTCGAGATGAGCGACGCGCCGGGCACCGACACCGGGACGGTGGTCTCGATGTTCCAGACCAACCAGCTCGCCATCCGGGCTGAGCGGTACATCAACTGGGCACTCCGCCGGTCGGCCGCCGTGGCCTACCTGGACGGCGTCGCCTACACGAGCGGGTCCCCCTCGTAAGCCGTCGTCAGGCCGGCGCCCGGGCTGATCCCCCGGGCGCCGCCTCGTGAGAAGCCGCCGCATGCGACTGATCCGGCTCATCGCCCAAGGTGCCCTGACCTACCAGGGACGAACCGTCGGGACGGGTGAGGTGTTCGAGGCGGCCCCCATCGACGCGGCGGTCCTGACCTACCACCGCCAGGCGATCTTCGCCACGGGGACCACGCCGGCCTCGCCCGTCCCGCTCGATGTACGGCAACAGATCGAACGCGCCGTCGACGCTGGGATCGTTGTTACCGCCCCCGGGGAGCGCGTGGTGCCGCGAGCGGCGCTTCCGCCCACTGAACCACAGACGCTCGTCGTCGACGTCGAGCCCGAGAAGCCGAAGCGGCG
>DBQX01000067.1 GCA_002305415.1 Actinomycetales bacterium UBA1383
ATCGACGACTGCTCCGTCTTCCTCGCCTACGGCGACCGTGAGGACTACCGGATCGTCGACTGCGTCGGCGTCGAGATCCGCGCCGCGGACTTCGAGATGCCGCCCTGGCCCTACTTCCTCGTCAGCCCCGAGGGCGAGATCCTCGACATCGCGGACATGCCGGTCGTGGTCACGCTCTCGGAATTCCAGTCCCTGCCGATCGAGCGCGGCGAGCTGGTGATGCAGCCTCCCTCCGCGGAGGTGCTCATCAACATCGACACGATCGCCTACTCCACCGCACGTACGCACATCCTGACCACGCGGATCCTCGGCACTCCCGTCGCGGTCCGGGCCACCCCGATCGCGTGGACGTGGGACTTCGGTGCCGGCACCCAGCCCTTCACCACCAGCGGTCCGGGTGGGCCGTACCCGAACAGGGAGGTGTCCCGCGTCTACCGGCAGGTGGCGAGCGACGTGCGTGTCGGCCTGGCCATCACGTGGGAGGGGGAGTACCGGGTGAACAACGCCGGTCCGTGGCTCCCGATCGCGGGCACCACGACGACGTCACTCGCCTCGGCCCCCTTCGCCACCGTCGAGGCCCCGGCCCGTTTGGTGGCCGGGGCGCTCAACGAGGGCTGACCAGGAGCCAACGACGGCGACCAAGAGGACGAGCCGGGGAGTCCGCCGCGCCCTCAGTCCTGCTGCCAGGACTGCCAGAGCGCCGCGTACTCCCCGCCGTGGCCCACCAGTTCCTCATGCGGTCCGAGTTCGACGATCCGGCCGTCCTCCATCACCGCGACGCGGTCGGCATCGTGCGCCGTGTGCAGCCGGTGGGCGATCGCCACGACCGTCCGGCCGGCAAGGACCGCGCTCAGCGACTGCTCGAGGTGCCGCGCGGCCCGCGGGTCGAGCAGGCTCGTGGCCTCGTCCAGCACCAGGGTGTGCGGATCCAGCAGCACGAGTCGCGCGAGCGCCAGCTGCTGCGCCTGGGCCGGCGTGAGGATGAGCCCTCCCGAGCCCACGGCGGTCAGCATCCCATCCTCGAGGGCGTCCACCCACGCGAGGGCGTCCACCGAGGCCAGCGCGTGACGCATCTCCTCGGCGCTCGCCGACTCCCTGGCGAGCCGGAGGTTGTCCGCGATCGTGCCCACGAACACGTGGTGCTCCTGCGTGACGAGCGCCACCTCCGAGCGCAGCTGCTCCTCGGGGAGGTCCACGAGCCGCACGCCACCGACCGTCACGGCGCCGCCCGCGGGCGGGTGGATGCCCGCCAGCATGCGTCCCAGGGTGGACTTGCCCGCCCCCGACGGTCCCACGATCGCCAGGCGCTCGCCGGGCACGAGGTCGAGCGACACCCCGTGGAGGACCTCGTGCCCCGGCCGGTAGGCGTAGCCGACCTCGCGTGCCGTGATCAGGTCATCCGACGGCGTCTCACCCGTGGCCTGCCGGTCCGGCTCCACGAGGTTGACCCCGAGGATGCGGGCCAGCGAGGCTGAGGCAACCTGAACCTCGTCGATCCAGAACATCAGCTCACCGATCGAGGTGCGCACCTGCAGGGAGTACAGCGTCACCGCGGCGACCGCGCCCACGGTCGCGAGGCCCTGACTGACGAGCCACGCCCCGTAGACCACCAGGACCGCCGCCGGGACGGCGTAGCCGAGCACCATCCCCACGAAGAGGACCGCGCGCAGGTAGAGGGTGCGATCCTCCCAGTACCACGCCTCCCGCAGCGCCTCGGTGAGTCGCGAACGCCGCCGGGGGCCGAGGGAGAGCTGGTCCACGGTGGCGGCGTGCTCCACGGTCTCGGTCATCACGCCGTTGATGGCGGCGTACGCCTCGGAGGCCTTCAGGTAGGCGGGCGTGGCGCGCGGCAGGTACCAGCGTGCGGAGGCCACCAGCAGCGGGACGCCCGCGAGGAGCCCGACGGCGGCCCACGGCGAGGCGGCGAACGCCGCCAGCAGCGTCAGGAGGATCGTCACGCTGGTCACGAGCACCCGGGGCACCCCGAAGCGGACCACCCACTGCACGCGGTCGACGTCGTTCGTGGTCCGGCCGAGGAGGTCACCGGTGCCCGCGCGCTCCACCGTGGACAGTGGCAGGTGGGTGACGGCGTGCAGGAACTGCTCGCGCAGCTGCGCGAAGATCCCCTCGCCGAGCACCATGGCCTGCCGCTGGCCCACTCCGGCGAACACGGTCTGCACCAGGATCGCCACAGCCAGCAGCACGCCCACCTGCGCCACCGCCTCGCGGGTCGTTCCCTCACGGACCGAGTCGACGAGCGAGCCCAGCATCCAGGGCACCGCGAGAGAGGCGAGCGCGGCGAGTGCCTGCAGCGCCACCACGCCGGCGAGCGCACGCCGATGGTCGGCGAGCAGCCGCCGGGAGTGGGCCCAGACGGCGCGTCGGTCAGCGACAGGCAGTCGCACGGGTCACCTCCTTGGGGGTCTCGTCATCGGTCGGGATCTCTCTCCGGGTCACGACCCGGTGGTACGCCAGGGCCGCAGGGTCGCCGGCGCGCGCCCGGTCGAGCAGCTCGCGGTGGGTCCCGCGGGCCCGCTCCCCGTCGTCGTCGAGGAACACCACCTCGTCGGCGTGCTCGAGGACGAGTGGTGAGGCCGAGACGACGACGGTCGTCAGCCCGGTCCGGTGACGCTTCAGGTTCGTCGCGATCCGGCGCTCGGTGTGGGCATCGACCGCGCTCGTCGGCTCCACCAGCAGGAGCACCGGCGCGCCACGGAGGGTGACCCGCGCGAGGGCCACTCGTTGCCGCTGCCCGCCGGAGAGTGACCGGCCCTTCTCGGCGATCTCGCCGTCGAGGCCGATCGAATCGAGGACGTCCCGGGTGTCCGCCACCGCGAGTGCCTCCAGCACCCGCTCCTCGTCACCCGAGTCGAGGACGTCCACCTCCTGCCGCAGCGTGCCCGTGAAGAGCTGCGGCGTCGCGTCGGACAGCACCACGGTGCGCCGGACCGCCGCGAGCGGGTACTCCACGATGGGCCGGCCGGCGAGCGCGACGGCGGCCGAGGCGACGTCGTCGAGGCGTGCGAAGCGACGCACCACGGCGGCCGCGTCGTCGGGGCCGGGGGAGACCAGCACCGTGAAGGATCCACCGGTGACGCCGACGCCGGAGAACGCGTCGTGCAGGACGATCCCGCTGTCGAGGGCCAGGGGCGGGGCGGCGGCGTCGGCGTCGCCGAGGCGGCCGGCCGCCGGGGTCACCTCGAGCACCGCCGTGATCTTCCGGGCCGCGACCAGGGCGCGCGTGAGGAACTGGATGAACTGGGTCACCTGTCGCAGCGGCTCGGCGAGGAACGCCGTGTACCCGTAGAACGCCACGAGCTGCCCGACCGTGATCTCGCCCGCGAGGGCGAGATCGGCGCCGAACCACACCACGCCGACCACGAACATCCCGGGCAGCAGCACCTGGAGGGCCGCCATCACCGACTGCGTGTTCGCGACGCCGACGCCGGCCCGCCGCACCGCCTGCGACTGCTCCCGGTACCGAGCCGCGAACACGTCCTCGCCGCCGATTCCCCGCAGCACCCGCAGCCCCGAGACCGTGTCCGAGGCGAGCGACGTCAGCACTCCTGTGGCCTCCCGATGCCGTGCCTGACGGCGCTGCAGCGGCGGGACGAGGAGGGCCACCGCCGCCGTCGTGAGCGGCAACCCGACGAGGACGGCCAGCCCGAGTGCGGCCGACTCCCGCACCAGCAGGCCCGCGATGAAGAAGTAGGAGGCCAGCCCACCGAGGAACATCGGGAGGGACTCCATGAGGTTGCCCATGTGGAAGGAGTCCGTGGCCACGGTCGCCACCACCTCGCCGGTCGCACGCCGCGCGGTGGTGCGTTCGCCTGTCCGGGTGACGTGGCGTCCGACGAGCGTCGAGCAGGTGAAGGTGGCCCGCATCCAGTTCGCCACCTCCCCGATGTGCCGGATCGCGGCGGCACCCGCGGTGAGCGCCCCCAGACCGAGGATCAGGCCGCCGTAACGCCACATCTCGGCGGTCGGTCCCTGCTGGAGGCCCGAGTCGATGGCGCGGCCAAGCAGCCAGGGCGTCAGCGCGAGGGCGACGAAGTTGACCGTCGCGGCGACGGTGGCGCCCAGCAGGAGCCACGCCTGCTGGCGGCCGAGCCACGACAGGAACCGCACGGGGTGGCCGAGCGGGGGGTCGTGGGGGATCGTGTCGGGGTAACGGAGCACTCGCACGAGGGTACTCGTGGCCGTGGGACGAACTCGAACGAATAATCCGGCGCCAACTAGGCTGTGACGGTGACCGAGAGACCCCGTCCCGAGGACGCGAACCCCACGGATGCCGTGACGAGCACGGAGCGGCGGGCCCGGGCGGCCTACTCCCGCTACCGGGCGATGGCCTTCGTCACCGGGTCCATGCTGCTGCTCCTGACGCTCGAGATGTTCCTGAAGTACGTCCTGCAGGCGGGCGGGGTGAGCGAGTCCGGCGAGCCCCTGCCCGTCCTCGGCACCTGGGTCGCGATCCTGCACGGCTGGATCTACGCGGTCTACGCCGTGACGGTGTTCCAGCTCTGGTCCATGATGCGCTGGTCGATCGCCCGGGGTGCCCTCCTCATCCTGGGAGGCGTGATCCCGGTGCTGTCCTTCGTGATGGAATCGCGTGCCCGGCACTGGTTCGCCGCGGACCTCCCCGCCCGTCTCGAGCGGGCCCGCCGGGTCGCCGCCGGCGGGAAGAGGTGATGATGAGCGCGCCAGCCCCCGTCCTCGTGGTGGACTTCGGAGCCCAGTACGCCCAGTTGATCGCACGGCGCGTCCGCGAGGCGAACGTCTACTCCGAGATCGTGCCCCACACGATGCCCCTGGCCGAGATGCTCGTCCGGCGGCCCGCCGCGATCATCCTCTCGGGTGGCCCGGCCTCCGTGTATGCCGACGGCGCACCCGCCGTCGATCCCGCCCTCTTCGACGCCGGTGTCCCGGTCCTCGGGATTTGTTACGGGTTCCAGGCGATGGCGCTCGCTCTCGGGGGCGACGTCGGACGGACCGGCACCCGTGAGTACGGAGCCACGGGCGTGACCGTGCGGGACCAGGGCGTCCTCCTGAAGGGCTCCCCGTCCACGCAGTCGGTCTGGATGAGCCACGGTGACGCCGTCCTGCGGGCCCCGGAGGGGTTCGCAGTCCTCGCCACCTCGGCCGGCTCCCCGGTCGCCGCGTTCGAGGACCCGGCACGCCGCCTGTTCGGGATGCAGTGGCACCCGGAGGTCAAGCACTCCGTGCTCGGGCAGGAGTCGCTGGAGAACTTCCTCTACGAGGGCGCGGGCATCGCGCCGACCTGGACTCCGGGGAACGTCATCGCCGAACAGGTGCGGCGCATCCGGGAGCAGGTGGGCGGCAGCCGCGTCATCTGCGGGCTCTCGGGCGGCGTGGACTCCTCGGTGGCGGCGGCCCTTGTCCAGCACGCGATCGGCGAGCAGCTGACCTGCGTGTTCGTCGACCACGGCCTGCTGCGTTCCGGGGAGGCCGAGCAGGTGGAGCATGACTTCGTCGCCGCGACAGGTGTCGAGCTGGTGGTGGTGGACGCCTCCGACCGCTTCCTGGCCGCGCTCCAGGGCGTGACCGATCCCGAGACGAAGCGCAAGATCATCGGGCGGGAGTTCATCCGTGCGTTCGAGCGCGCGGCGCGCGACATCGTCTCCGCCGCGGACGCCACCGGGGAGGCGGTGGAGTTCCTGGTGCAGGGGACGCTGTACCCCGACGTCGTGGAGTCGGGCGGCGGCGAGGGGGCCGCGAACATCAAGTCGCACCACAACGTGGGTGGGTTGCCGGACGACCTCGAGTTCGGCCTGGTCGAGCCGCTGCGCACGCTGTTCAAGGACGAGGTCCGTGCCGTGGGACTCGAACTCGGGGTGCCCGAGGCGATCGTCTGGCGCCAGCCCTTCCCGGGCCCTGGCCTCGCCATCCGCATCATCGGGGAGGTGACACGCGAGCGCCTTGACATCCTGCGCCGCGCGGACGCGATCGCCCGTGAGGAGCTCACCGCCGCCGGCCTCGACCGGGAGATCTGGCAGTGCCCGGTGGTGCTCCTCGCCGATGTGCGGTCGGTGGGCGTGCAGGGTGACGGCCGGACCTACGGACACCCGATCGTGCTGCGGCCCGTGTCCTCCGAGGACGCGATGACCGCCGACTGGTCACGGGTGCCCTACGACGTCCTCGCGCGCATCTCCACCCGCATCACCAACGCGATCCCGGAGGTGAACCGGGTGGTCCTCGACATCACCTCGAAGCCCCCGGGCACCATCGAGTGGGAGTGAGGCCCGTTCAGCGGAGCAGGTCGGCCGCGGAGCGGTAGACGGCGTCCGTTTCCGTGAGCACGGTGGCCCAGTCGAAGGGCGGGGCGGTGGTCCGGTTGTGGGCCTTGATCGCCTCGAGGAGCCCGGGTTCACGCGCGAGCCGCACGAGCGAGGAGACGAGCCCGGCGTCGTCGGGCGCGAGGAGGCCGTCGACGCCGTCGGCGAGCCGTTCCGCCGCGCCCGACTGCGTCCGGCACACGATGGCGAGGCCGGCGCTCTGCGCCTCCAGCACCGCGATCGAGAACGCCTCGAGGATGACCGGCGCCAGGTAGACGTCCGCCTCGGCGTACAGGTCCCGCAGGCCCTCGCGGGTGAGGCGCCCGGGGAGCGACACCCAGTCGGCGCCGTGGTCGCCGACCCAGGCGCGGGCACGGGCGAGATCGGGCCCGTCGCCCGCGATCGTGGCGCGCAGCCCCGCCGCGGGCCCCAGCTGGTGGTGGGCGCGGGCGAGCATCCGCAGCATCGCCCCGACGCGCTTGCGG
This sequence comes from Actinomycetales bacterium UBA1383, assembly GCA_002305415.1. Lineage (GTDB taxonomy): Bacteria > Actinomycetota > Actinomycetes > Actinomycetales > Actinomycetaceae > UBA1383. Next base: position 6,779 of record DBQX01000067.1, read on the forward strand.
GGCGCGAACCGGGTGGCACTCACCACGTGGACGCCCTCGTGGGGACGTGCGGGGACCCGCCAGGCGGCGACGTCGAGGCCGTTGCCGACGACGGCGACGGGTCGGCCGAGCGCCGCCTCCACGCGTCCTGCCGTCATACGCGACACGGACGAGAACTGGATGGGCCGGTCGGAGAAGCCGGTGATCCGTGAGAGGAGGCGGTAGCCCCTCACAACCGGGGGAGTCCAGACGCTGTGGATCGTCACGACTCGGGGCAGTTCCGCCGCGACCTCGAGCGACAACTGGACGGAGGGTGCGGTGCCGCCCATGTGGAAGTGGACGACGTCGGGTCGCAGGCGCGGGAGGAGGTCCCGGAGGTGGCGCGGTGCGCACGGGTTGACGGGTGCGCCGGCGGGCATCCGCGCGGCGGCCCGGTACACGTCGACCTCGCCGTGCCGCTCGCGGGAGCGGCCGCGTGCGCCGTGCCGGGGCGCCGTGGTGGTGAACACCGCGACCTGGTGCTCCGCCGACTGGTGGGCGGCGAGCTGGGACACCTGGGTCTCGATGCCACCCATCATCGGCAGGTAGCACTCCGTGACATGGAGGATCCGCACCCCACCACTGTCCCACGCCCGTCGTCGGGGCGTGACGCCCCCGGTGCGGCATGGGACGAAAGTCGCACAGTGTTGGTCCCAATACGTCTCCTATCGGGACCAATGTCCGGGGCCTGGGCTAGGGTGGTCGGTGACCGAAAGGAGCAGACATGGCAGGTACATCTGGCTCGGCGGCCGTACGAATCGCCGGGATCATCTCCCTCATCGCCGGGATCGTGTTCGTGGTCGCCGGTGCGGCGACGTGGGTACTCGTCAGCAGCGAGTTGTCGGCGCAGCGCATCACGGTCTCCGACGACGCGCCCTTCCTCGCCGGCGACCACGTGGATGGCCCGTTCTCCGCCTACGCCGAGGCCGAGGTCATCGACATGCACGCCTCCGACGCCACCGAGGGCCGCACGTATGCGGAACTCGGCGGACTCGTGCGCGAGGCACAGGCGGCCGGCGACGAGGAACTCGCGGCCGAGCTGCAGGCGCAGCGCACCACGGTCATGAACGCCTCGTTCCTGCGGGCCTCCCTCTTCACCTCGGTGGTGGCGTACGGGGTGAGTGCCCTCGTGATCGGGCTGGGCGTGCTGCTCATCCTCCAGGGGATCGCGTTCACCCGCCTCGCGGGGCGAGCAGTCCCGGTGGAGGCCTACCGCCCGACGGAGCCCCCCCGGACGCCGTGAGGCCGTGGAGGGGTCCGGCGTCGTCGGACCCCTCCATCCCACCGGTACCCCCTTGACGCCTTCTATTGACGTCTGTCAATATTGAGACATGTCTAACAATGACCGTCCCGTGGTGTCCGCCCTCGCGCTCCCGGACAAGGACGCCGCCGCACTGGCCGCCATGTTCCAGGCGCTCGCGGATCCGCTGCGGGTGCGGGTGGTCGCCTACCTCGCCGCCTCGCCGGAGGGGCGGGCCACGGTCACGGAGCTCGCCGCGCTGACGCACCTCTCCCAGCCGACCGTCTCGCACCACCTCCGCGTCCTCCGCGAGGCCGGGATCCTGCGGGCGGAGGCACAGGGAACCGCGCGGTGGCAGGAACTGGCGCCCGGGCTCGCGAGCGACCTCGCCGTCACCTTCGTGCACCTCCTCTCGAACAGGTCGGCCCCGGCCCCTGCGGTGCCTGCGCGTGCCACCGCCGCCCACGGCATCGAGGATGCCCACCGGTCCCTCGACGCGCTCGCCCAGGAACTCGTGCGGAGCTACCCCGAGCTCGCCCCGGAGGTCATCCACAAAGTGGTGTTCGAGTCGTACGCCGCCCTCGCCCGGTCGAGCCGGATCGGCACGCACGTCGTCGTCCTGACCGAGCGCTTCGCGCGCCAGCGACTCGACGACATCCGGCGGTCACGCACGGACGAGCCGGCCAGGCCGCAGATCCTCTTCGTGTGCGTCCAGAACGCGGGACGCTCCCAGCTGGCCGCCGCCCTCGCGCGGAAGCATGGCGGCGAGGCCGTCGTGGTCCGGTCCGCTGGGTCGATCCCCGCCGCCGAGATCCACGAACACGTGCGTACCGTGCTGGAGGAGATCGGCGGGACCCAGGACGCCTTCCCCAAGCCGCTGACCGACGACGCCGTCCGGGCGGCCGACGTCGTCATCACCATGGGCTGCGGCGACGCCTGCCCGTACTACCCCGGCAAGCGCTACGAGGACTGGGCAGTGGGCGACCCGGCCCTCGCCTCGCTCGACGGCGTCCGCGCCATCGCCGCGGACCTCGACACGCGGGTGCGCACGCTGCTCGCGGACATCCTGCCGGAGGGGGCATCCTGAGCCACCACCTACGATGGGGGGCATGGACTTCCTCTACGCCTCCCTCGTGCTCCTCCACTTCCTCTCGTGGGCGATCGTCCTGGGGTTCGCCGTCGCCTTCCTCCGGAAGGGTGAGGTCCCCAGGGGCCTGATGCACGCGGCGCTGAGCGCGCTCGTCACCGGCATCCTGATCGTGGGGGCGCGGGAGATGACCGGCGAGGAGGTCGACTACATCAAGATCGGGATCAAGCTCGTCATCGCGGCGGTGGTCGCCGGGCTGGCGGTCGTCGCGGAGCGGCGCGCCGGCGGCGCGAGGCTCCTCGGGCCCATCGCGGGCCTGACGGCCGTGAACATGGCCGTCGCGGTGTTCCTCTGATGTCGCCCGTCGGCGAGGTCCTCGTCGGAGTCGCGATCGTCGTCGGGGTCATCGGCGCCGCCATCCAGGTCTATCCCGGCTCGCTGATCGTGGCGGGCGCGGTCCTCATCTGGGGAGCCGTCACCGGTGGGGCCGTCGGCTGGACCGTGGCGGTCGTGGCGATCGCCGCCGTCGTGATCGCGTCGGTCGGGAAGTACCTCGCGGCGGGCGGCCACCTGAAGCGCGCCGGCGTGCCGGGCCACACGATGCTGGCGGGCGGCGTCGTCGGGGTCATCGGGATGTTCGTGATCCCGGTCATCGGGCTGCCGATCGGGTTCGTCCTGGGGGTGTACCTCGCCGAGTACCGCCGGCTGCGCACCGCCGCTGGAGCCTGGGAGGCCTCGAAGGCGGCCATCCGCGCGACCGGACTCACGATCCTCATCGAACTCGGCGGCGCCACCGTCGCGGCGGGTGCGTGGGTCATCGGGCTGTTGCTGACCTGACCCGCGTCGGAGGGCGTCGGTGACCTCACCTAAGCTTGACGGTGCCATGAGCCTGTTCGACAACCTCGCCGCCTTCGCCACCGCCACCCCGCGCGCGGAGGCGAGCCTGCCCGTCCTGCCCCCCGCCGCGGCACGCGGCGGCTCAGGGCGGGTCGAGGCGGACCCCGGTGCGCTGCTGCGCGGCCTCAACCCGCCGCAGCGGGCGGCGGTGGTCCACGAGGGCGGCCCGCTGCTGATCGTCGCCGGTGCGGGTTCCGGGAAGACCCGCGTGCTCGCCCACCGGATCGCCCACCTCCTCGCGACGGACCGGGCGCGGCCGGGGGAGATCCTGGCCATCACGTTCACCAACAAGGCCGCCGCCGAGATGCGCGAACGCGTGACGTCGCTGGTCGGCCCCGCCGCACGGCACATGTGGGTCTCCACGTTCCACTCCGCGTGCGTGCGGATCCTGCGTGCCGAGCACGCGCATCTCGGCCTCCGCTCGACCTTCTCGATCTACGACGCGGCGGACTCCCAGCGGCTGATGACGCTCGTGTGCCGCCACCTCGACCTCGATCCGAAGAAGTTCAATCCGAAGACCATCTCCCACAAGGTCTCGGACCTCAAGAACGAGCTCGTGGACCCCGACGGGTACGCCTCACGCGTGTCTGGTGACAACCCCTTCGAGAACGCGGTGCGTGACGCCTACCGCGTGTACCAGCAGCGTCTGCGGGAGGCGAACGCGCTCGACTTCGACGACCTCATCATGACGACCGTCAACCTCCTGCAGGCGTTCCCGGCAGTCGCCGAGCACTACCACCGGCGCTTCCGCCACGTGCTGGTCGACGAGTACCAGGACACCAACCACGCCCAGTACGTGCTGGTGCGGGAGATCGTGGGCTCCGGGAAGGACGAGGTCCCCTCCGCCGGGCTGACCGTCGTCGGCGACTCCGACCAGTCGATCTACGCGTTCCGTGGCGCGACCATCCGCAACATCGAGGAGTTCGAGCAGGACTACCCGCACGCGACCACGATCCTGCTGGAGCAGAACTACCGCTCCACCCAGAACATCCTGAGCGCGGCGAACGCCGTCATCGCCCGCAACGCGGGCCGCCGGGAGAAGAACCTCTGGACCGACGCCGGGAGCGGCAACCCCGTCGTCGGCTACGTGGCGGACTCGGAGCACGACGAGGCGCGTTTCATCGCCGCGGAGATCGACGAGCTGGCACGGGCCGCGGGCGTGGCCCCCGGCGACGTCGCCGTCTTCTACCGGACGAACGCGCAGTCGCGCGCCCTGGAGGAGGTCTTCATCCGGTCCGGGCTGCCCTACCGGGTGGTGGGTGGCACGAGGTTCTACGAGCGCAAGGAGATCAAGGACGCCGTCGCGTACCTCCGGGCCATCGTGAATCCCGACGACGCCGTGAACCTCCGCCGCATCCTCAACGTCCCGCGGCGCGGGATCGGTGAGCGCTCCGAGGCGATGCTGGCCGCCCACGCCGAACGGGAGCGCGTCTCCTTCGGCCAGGCCGTCGACGCGGCGGCCGACCCCGCCGTCGACATCCCGGGTCTCTCGGGCCGCAGCCGCACCCTCGTCGCCGGTTTCGCCCGCCTCATGGCGGAACTGCGGGCGTTCGCGCGGACGGCGTCTCCCGCCGAGGTCCTCGACGCCGCCCTCGACCGGTCGGGCTACCTCGCGGAGCTGCGCGCCTCGAGCGATCCGCAGGACGGTTCCCGGGTCGAGAACCTCGCGGAGCTGCACGCCGTCGCGGCGGAGTTCTCCGAGAACGAGCCCGAGGGCGACCTCGCCGACTTCCTGGAGCGCGTGGCCCTCGTCGCGGACGCCGACCAGATCCCCGACCGCGCCGAAGGGGGCGGGCAGATCACGCTGATGACCGTGCACACCGCGAAGGGACTCGAGTTCCCGGTCGTGTTCGTGACGGGACTGGAGGACGGCACGTTCCCGCACCAGCGTTCGCTCGCCGATGCGGAGGAGCTCTCGGAGGAGCGCCGCCTCGCCTATGTGGCCCTCACCCGCGCCCGACGGCGCCTGTACCTGACGCGCGCCGCGGTGCGGACCACGTGGGGCACCCCGCAGCAGCTGCCCGGGTCGCGGTTCCTGGCCGAGATCCCGCCGTCGGTCCTCGAGTGGCGCCGGGAACGCTCCTCGACGGAGGAACTCCGCGCGGGCGAGGACCGGCGCGGTGCCTGGGGCCCCGAACGCGGCGGCTGGGGCGCCCAGCGGCCGGGGAGGGGCACGACGTCGCGCCCGGCGCGGAACGGCACGGCGCGGACCGCGGACGTGGCAACCCCGCGCGACGTGCCGAGCCTGAAGCCCGGGGACCGCGTGACGCACGACAGCTACGGCCTCGGCACCGTCGTCGCCCTCGAGGGTGCGGGGTCCTCCACCGTCGCACGGATCGACTTCGGCTCGGCGGGGACGAAGCGCCTGCTGCTGCGGTACACCCCGGTCGAGAAACTCTGACCCTCCACTCGAGGGTGACGGCGCGCCGCCCGGGCCGTCCGGGCCTCGGGACCTACCCTCGAGGTGGGAGGGAACATGGCCGCTGCACCGAGACCTCGACAGATCCGCGGGCTGGACGGACTGCGAGCACTCGCCATCGCCGCGGTGCTGGTGTTCCACCTCCGCCCGGCGTCCCTGACGGGTGGATTCCTGGGGGTGGACGTCTTCTTCGTCGTGTCCGGCTTCCTCATCACCACGCTCCTCCTGCGGGAGATGGCCGAGAAGGGCCGGCTCAACCTGCCCGCCTTCTGGACGCGGCGGGCCCGCCGCCTGCTGCCCGCGCTCGTGCTGGTCGTCGTCACGTCCGTCTCCCTCAGCCTGCTGATCGGCGAGGACCTCCTCGTGGGCATCGGCAGGCAGACAGTGGGGGCGCTGACCTTCTCCAGCAACTGGATCGAGATCGCGGCCGGCTCCTCGTACTTCGCCTCGACCTCACCGCAGCTGTTCGCGAACTTCTGGTCGCTCGCGGTCGAGGAGCAGTTCTACCTGTTCTGGCCGATCCTCTTCGCGCTGTTCCTCGCGCTCGTGCCGGTGCCGCGGCGGCGCGCGGGCGTGGCCGCGGGGCTGGCGGTCGCGTCGGCGCTGGCCATGGCCGTGCTGGTTCGGCCCGGGGAGGACGCCACCCGGGTCTACTACGGCACGGACACCCACGCCTTCGGCCTGCTCCTCGGGGTCGCGCTGGCCTTCCTCTGGGCGAGTGAGTCCGTCCTCGACTCCCCGGCGTGGCGGCGAGTCGCGCCGGCCGCCGGCCCCGCCGCGCTCGCCGGGCTCCTCGCCCTGATGCTCGTGCTGGACGAGAACCGCATCGCGACGTTCCGGGGCGGCCTCTTCCTGGGCTCGCTGCTGACCGCCGTCCTCATCGCGGCGCTCCTGCCCGGGCGGAGCCCGCTGCTCGGCGTCCTGGAGGCCCGGCCCGTCACGTGGCTCGGGCAGCGCTCCTACGGCATCTACCTGTGGCACTGGCCCGTCCTGCTCATCCTCACCGCCCTGCTGCCCGCCGCGGCCCTCGACTCGCCAGGGCACTGGCTCATCCGGGGGCTCGCACTGGGGCTGACCCTGGCGGTGTCGGCGGCCTCCTACCGCTACCTCGAGATGCCGGTGCGACGCCGTGGCTTCCGCGCCTGCCTCGCAGAGGTGCGCGAGGCGGTCACGGGACCCGTGCTGATCCCCAAGCTCGCGGCCGGCGCCGTCGGCGTCCTCGGTGTGATGACGGTCGTGGGGATCGCCACCGCCCCCGAGAAGTCCGCCGCCCAGCAGGCGATCGAGGCAGGCCAGGCCGCCATCGAGTCCCAGGCCGATTCCGGCGCCGCCGCGTCGGCACCGGCCCGCCAGGTGCGCGCGGACGCGGCCCTCGACCGTTCGGTGCCCGAGGGCGGGGAGATCACCGCCTTCGGGGACTCCATGGTGGTCACCAGCCTGCACGCACTCGAGGATCGCTTCCCCGGCATCCACATCGACGCGCTCTCGAACAACCAGTGGAAGCACGCCGCCGGCGTCGTCGGCGCCGCGCTCGCCGAGGGCCGGGTTGGGCGCGGCGTCGTGATCGACTACGGCACGAACGCGGGCGTGAGCGATCCCGAGGTGGTGCGCGAGGTCCTCGACATGCTGGGGCCCAAACGGCTCGTGGTGGTCGTGAACCTCTACAGCCACTCCACCTTCATCGACTCCTCGAACGCGCTGCTCGCGGACGTGGTCGCCGACTACCCGAATGCCATCGTCGCGGACTGGAACACGGCGATCGGGGCAGACCCGTCACTGCTCCAGTCGGACCGGACGCACCCGGACATCGAGGGGGCCCTGCTGTTCGCCGACACCGTCAAGGCGGCGTTCGAGGAGCTGGCCGCGCGCTCCTGATGCGACGGCCGGACCGAGCCGATACGATCGACAATCGTCTCGACGTCGAGGCAAATCGCACCCGTCCGGAAGGAACCGAGCCGCGTGGACCTCTACGAGTACCAGGCGCGCGATCTCTTCGCCGCCCACGGCGTCCCCGTCCTGGGCGGGCGCATCGCCACCACCGCCGCCGAGGCGCGGGAGGCCGCCATCGCTCTCGGCGACGGCCTCAAGGTCGTCAAGGCGCAGGTGAAGACCGGGGGCCGCGGGAAGGCCGGCGGCGTCAAACTCGCCCGTACTCCGGACGAGGTGGCCGGGCGGGCAGGTGAGATCCTCGGGATGGACATCAAGGGGCACACCGTCCGGACGGTGCTCATCGCCGAGGGGGCGGACATCGCGGAGGAGTACTACGTCTCCATCCTGCTCGACCGGGCCGAGCGGCGGTATCTCGCCATGGCGTCGGTCGAGGGCGGGATGGAGATCGAGCAACTGGCCGTGGAGCGGCCGGAGGCGCTCGCCCGCATCGCCGTCGACCCCCTCGCGGGGGTGGACCGCGCGAAGGCGGAGGAGATCGTGTCCGCCGCGGGGTTCCGCGCGGAGATCCGCGAACGGGTCGTGGACGTGCTCCTGGGGCTGTGGGACGTCTACCACGGCGAGGACGCCACGCTCGTGGAGGTCAACCCCCTCGTCCTCACCGACGACGGCAGGATCATCGCCCTCGACGGCAAGGTGACCCTCGATGACAACGCGGCGTTCCGCCACCCGGACCACGAGTCCCTCGTTGACCACGCCGCCGCCGATCCCCTCGAGGCGCGGGCGAAGGCCCTGGACCTGAACTACGTGAAGCTGGACGGGCAGGTGGGGATCATCGGCAACGGGGCCGGCCTGGTGATGTCGACTCTCGACGTCGTCGCGCTCGCGGGCGAGCCGTACGGCGTGAAGCCCGCCAACTTCCTCGACATCGGAGGCGGTGCCTCGGCCGAGGTCATGGCCGCGGGCCTCGACGTCATCCTCGCCGACCCGCAGGTCAAGGCGGTGCTCGTCAACGTGTTCGGCGGCATCACGGCGTGCGACGAGGTCGCGAACGGCATCGTCCAGGCCCTCCGGATGCTCGGGGACGCGGCGACGAAGCCGTTCGTCGTGCGCCTCGACGGCAACAACGTGGAGGAGGGGCGCCGCATCCTCGCGGCCGCCGCACACCCCCTCGTCACGATGGTGGACACGATGGATGGCGCGGCCGCCGCGGCCGCCGAGCTGGCACACGGGAGCTGAACGGACATGGCGATCTTCCTCGACGAGAACTCCCGGGTCATCGTGCAGGGCATGACCGGGTCGGAGGGCCAGAAGCACACCCGGCGCATGCTGTCGGCCGGCACGGCCGTCGTCGCGGGCGTCAACCCTCGCAAGGCGGGCACGAGCGTGGACTTCGAGGTCACTCCCGTCGGCCCCGGGGCTGGCGGCGTGCGCGCCGGCACGGTGTCCGTGCCCGTGTACGGCACCGTGTCGGAGGCGAAGGAGGCCACGGGTGCCGGCGTCTCGGTGGTCTTCGTGCCCCCCGCCTTCGCAAGGTCCGCGGTCATCGAGGCGGTCGACGCCGGCATGGACCTCGTGGTGATCATCACCGAGGGCATCCCGGTGGCGGACACGGCCGAGTTCTTCACGTACGCGGAGCGCCGGGGGGTCCGCCTCATCGGGCCGAACTGCCCTGGCATCATCAGCCCCGGAAAGTCCAACGTCGGCATCACACCGCCCGACATCACCGGCGCCGGTCCCATCGGGCTCGTCTCAAAGTCCGGCACGCTGACCTACCAGATGATGTACGAACTCCGTGACCTCGGGTTCACCACCTGCATCGGCATCGGTGGGGACCCGATCATCGGCACCACCCACATCGATGCGCTCGCCGCCTTCGAGGCGGATCCCGACACCCGCGTGATCGTCATGATCGGCGAGATCGGCGGCGATGCCGAGGAGCGCGCGGCCGCCTTCATCCGCGAGCACGTCACCAAGCCGGTCGTCGGATACGTGGCCGGCTTCACCGCACCTGAGGGGAAGACCATGGGTCACGCCGGCGCGATCGTCTCCGGCTCGTCCGGGACGGCCCAGGCGAAGAAGGAGGCACTGGAGGCCGCGGGCGTGAAGGTCGGCCGCACGCCGACCGAGACGGCGCAGCTCGCGCGCGCGCTCCTGGGCTGACATTCCCTCCCGGCGGCGAGGCGGCCCCGCCAGCGCCGGGTCCGGCTCGTACGATGGCCGCGATGAGAGCGTCCCTTCCCATTCCCGAGAACTGGCCCCGCGCGGTGCTCGCCGGCGTCGAGGCGGCACTGACGCCGTGGCTGCTCACCGTGGCAGGGGCGTTCGTCACGTACGTCGCCACGGCCTCCGCCCCCGGGACCGGCAACGTCACCTGGGGGTCCGCTGTCACCACGGCGACGCGCGCGTGGACGCTCGCGTTCGGTGGCAGCATCGCGGTATCCGAGGGCGTGATCTCGCTGGCTCCACTCGGGCTGACCCTCCTGGCCGTCGTCCTCCTCGCCGGGGCGGTACGCCGTCGCGACGCCGCACAGCCCGTCGCCGTCGGGATCGCGGCGGTCACCTACACCACCACGGTCGCGGTCATCGCGGTGCTGAGCGGCGTGGGGTCGGGCCGGCACGTGCTCGGAGGCGTCGCCGTCGCGCTCGTGGGCGGGCTGGCCGCGCTCCGCGGCACCGCGCTGCCCGCCCCCGTGCTGCGCCGGCTCGGCGACGCTGCTGACCCGATCCGGGCCGGCCTCGCGGGTGCGGGGCGGGCCCTCGCGCTGTCCATGCTCGTGGGGACCGGGCTCGTGGCCGTCAGTGTCGCCGTCTCCTGGGACCAGGTGCGGGAGATCCACGACTCGCTGCGACCGGATGCCGCCTCCGCCGTCGTCCTCGTCCTCGCCCAGCTCCTGTACCTGCCCACCCTCGCGATGTGGGCGCTCGCCTGGCTCGCCGGTCCGGGCTTCACGGTCGGCGTGGGCACGAGCTACACGTCCCTTGGGGCCACCACCGAGGTCCTGCCAGCCATCCCCGTCCTCGGTGCCCTCCCGCTGGCACGCGCCCCCTGGGCACTCGTGACGCTGGTGCTCCTGGGCGCCGTGGTCGGCACCTGGCGGATCCGGCGGTCGCGTGGATGGCGCGACGTGGCCCTGACGGTGGGCGTGTTCGGCGCCGTCGTCATGCTCGGCTTCCTGGTCCTCGGCTGGCTCGCCAGCGGCTCGATCGGGCCGGAGCGGATGTCCGCGGTGGGCGTGGAGGCGCCGGTGGTCGCCGGTGCCCTCACGGGGCTGCTGCTGGCCGGGTTCGCCGTCGCGACGACGGTTCGCACCCCGCGGGCCCGCGCGGGGCTGGTTGCGGCGGTCTCCGCCGTCCGGGCGGGTCTCGTGGGTGAGCCGGAAGCGGAGTCGGCGCCCCAGGGGGACGTGGCCGCAACGCCGGCGACGGCCCCGACCGGAGTGACCGCCCCCACCGGTGCCACGATCCCGACCGCCGCTACGGTGCCCACCGCCCCGTCCTTCGCCTCCGCCCTCACCGGGGCGACGGCGCCGACGGCGCCCTCGGCGGCCTCCGCGGCGGTGTCCAGCGATCGGCCCACCCGGCCGGAGCGCTGAGCGGCGCCACTAGGCTGGCGGGGTGAGAAAGCTCCGCGTTGTCGTGCTGGTCTCCGGCGGCGGATCCAACCTCGCCGCCCTCCTCGACGCGGCCGCCGACCCGGCCTACGGGGTGCGGATCGTCGCCGTGGGCGCCGACCGGTCCGGCACCGGCGGAGTCGCTCGCGCGGAGGCCGAGGGCATCCCCACGTTCGTGGTGCGCCTCGCCGACCACCCGGACCGCGCCGCGTGGGACGCCGCGCTCACCGAGGCCGTCGCCCGCTTCGAGCCCGATCTCGTGGTCTCCGCAGGCTTCCTCAAGCTCTGCGGCCCCACGTTCCTCCAGCGGTTCGCCGGACGGTACATCAACACGCACAACGCGCTGCTGCCGTCCTTCCCGGGCATCCACGGCCCGCGGGACGCGCTCGCCCACGGGGTGAAGATCAGCGGCGCGACGCTCTTCTTCGTGGATGCCGGGGTCGATACCGGGCCGATCCTCGCCCAGGTCGCCGTGCCGGTGCTCGACGACGACGACGAGGACGCGCTGACCGAGCGGATCAAGGTCGCCGAGCGGCAGCAGCTCGTGGAGTGCGTCGGCCGGCTCGCCCGCGAGGGCTGGCAGGTGGATGGCCGACGCGTGCGTTACGGACACCCTGAGGAGGATCCCCGATGACCACTGTGCCGATCCGGCGTGCCCTGATCTCCGTGTACGACAAGGCCGGGCTGGAGGACCTCGCCCGTGGCCTGCACGCCGCAGGTGTGGCGATCGTCTCGACCGGCTCCACGGCGGGGGTGATCGCGGCCGCCGGTGTCCCGGTCACCGAGGTGGCCTCCGTGACCGGCTTCCCGGAGTGCCTCGACGGGCGTGTCAAGACCCTCCACCCGCGCATCCACGCGGGCATCCTCGCCGACCGCGAGAACCCGCGGCACGTGGAGGAGCTCGACGAGCTCGGCGTGGAGGCGTTCGACCTGGTGGTCGTGAACCTCTACCCGTTCGCGGACACGGTGGCCTCCGGTGCGTCGCCGGCCGAGTGCATCGAGAAGATCGACATCGGTGGACCCTCCATGGTCCGCGCAGCCGCGAAGAACCACGGCTCCGTCGCCGTCGTGGTGGACCCGGCGGCCTACCCCCGCGTCCTCGCGGCCGTCAGCGCCGGTGGCTTCACCCTCGCCGAGCGCCGGCGACTCGCCATGGACGCCTTCCGCCACACCGCGAGCTACGACGTCGCGGTCGCGTCGTGGTTCGGGCAGTTCGACGACGCCGTTCCCCGCTGGCGTGGCGAGACCTGGACGCTCGCGCAGCCCCTGCGGTACGGCGAGAACCCCCACCAGCGTGCCGCGATGTACCGGAGCCCCGCCGCCCGGGGGCTCGCCCAGGCCGAGCAGCTGGGGGGCAAGGAGATGAGCTTCAACAACTACCAGGACACGGACGCCGCGATCCGCGCCGCCTACGACCACGAGCGTCCCGCCGTCGCCATCATCAAGCACGCCAACCCGTGCGGCATCGCTGTCGGAGCCTCGATCGCCGAGGCACACCGGCTGGCCCACGCGTGCGATCCTGTGTCCGCCTACGGCGGCGTGATCGCGGCGAACGGCGTCGTGGACGAGGAGACGGCTGCCCAGGTGCGGCCGGTGTTCACCGAGGTCATCGCCGCCCCCGACTACACGCCCGGAGCGCTCGAGATCCTCCGGGGCAAGAAGAACCTCCGCATCCTGCGGCTGCCCCGGCCGGAGCGGGCGCCCCTCGAGGCACGCCCGATCACCGGCGGGCTGCTCGTGCAGGAGGTGGACCGGATCGACGCGGCGGGCACTCGGGACGACGGCACGCCCTACGGCGACGAGCCCTCACGGTGGCGCCTCGTCGCCGGCCCGCCCGCGGACGCGGACACGCTCGCCGACCTCGAGTTCGCGTGGCGCGCCGTGCGCGCGGTGAAGTCGAACGCGATCCTCCTGGCTGCCGGGGGCGCGTCCGTCGGCGTGGGCATGGGCCAGGTGAACCGGGTGGACTCGGCACGCCTCGCCGTCGAGCGGGCGAACACGCTCGGCGCGGGCGGGGAGCGGGCGCGGGGCGCGGTCGCAGCGTCGGACGCCTTCTTCCCCTTCGCGGACGGACTGGCGATCCTGCTGGCGGCCGGGGTGCGCGCCGTCGTCGCCCCGGGCGGCTCGATCCGTGACGACGAGGTGGTGGCCGCCGCGGCCGAGGCCGGCGCGACCCTGTACTTCACCGGAAGCCGCCACTTCTTCCACTGAGGCAACTAGGCTGGCCCCTACGATTTCCAGCACGGGAGGCCGCCATGTCGGAGCCGGTCAGGATCGGGGTCCTCACGTCTGGCGGGGACGCGCCGGGCATGAATGCGGCGGTGCGCGCCGTGGTGCGCTCCGCCCTGGCCCGTGGGGCGGAGCCGTGGGCGATCATGGAGGGCTGGCAGGGCGCCGTCGACGGTGGTGAACGCATCCGCCGCATGGGCTGGACGGATGTGTCCTCGATCCTCGACCGTGGGGGGACCGTGATCGGGACGGCCCGCTCGAAGGACTTCCGGGAGCGGTCCGGCCGCCTGCGGGCCGCCAAGAACCTCGTGGAGCGGGGGATCGACCGCCTCGTGGTGATCGGGGGCGACGGTTCGCTCTCGGGCACCGCCGTCCTCCGGAAGGAGTGGCCTGAGCTCCTCGCCGAACTGGTGGAGTCCGGAGAGATCACCCCCGAGGTGGTCGCGGCACACGGCAGCCTCTCGATCATCGGCCTGGTGGGCTCGATCGACAACGACCTGGTGGGCACCGACACCACGATCGGCACGGACACCGCGCTGCACCGCATCATCGACGCGATCGACCAGATCTCCTCCACGGCCGCCTCCCACCAGCGGTCCTTCGTGATCGAGGTGATGGGCCGCCACTGCGGCTACCTCCCCCTCATGGCGGCCATGGCGGGCGGGTGTGACTACGTCCTCATCCCCGAACTGCCCCCGGGGCCGGGCTGGGAGGACGACCTGCTCGAGAAGGTGCGGCTCGGCCGGCAGGCGGGACGCCGCGAGTCCCTGGTGCTGGTGGCCGAGGGTGCCACCGACCAGGAGGGTGAACCGATCACGGCCCAGTACGTCGCCGACGTGATGCGGGATCGCATGGGGGAGGACGCCCGGGTCACGATCCTGGGTCACGTCCAGCGGGGCGGAACCCCCTCGGCGTACGACCGGTGGGCCTCCACGATCCTCGGCTTCGCGGCCGTGCAGGAAGTACTCAAGGCCGGCCCGGAGGACCAGGACTACATCCTCGGGATCCGCCGGAACCGCATCGCCCGGATCCCGCTGATGGACGCCGTGCGGCGCACCCAGGCCGTGGGGGTGGCGGTGTCCGAACGCCGCCACGACGACGCCGTCGCCGCCCGCGGCGCGGGCTTCAGCCAGACGCTGCGGATCAACGAGATCATGTCGTCCCCGCCGTCCGCCGACGCCCCGCCCGTCGGCCACCCCGTGGGCAAGCGGATCGCGATCGTCCACGCCGGGGGGCTCGCCCCCGGCATGAACACCGCCGCCCGGGCCGCGGTGCGTCTCGGGATCGGCAAGGGATACACCATGCTCGGCATCCAGGGCGGCTTCCCCGGGCTGATCGAGTCCGACGTGCGGGAGTTGAGCTGGTCCGAGGTGGACGCCTGGGCCTTCGACGGCGGTGCCCAGCTCGGCACCCGGCGCACGATCCCCACGATCGAGCAGCTCTACTCGGTGGGCCGCTCGATCGAGACGAACGGCATCGACGCGCTCCTCGTCATCGGCGGCTACAACGCCTACCTCGCGGCGCACCTGCTCGCCACGGAACGCAAGCGCTATCCGGCGTTCCGGATCCCGATCATGTGCGTCCCGGCATCCATCGACAACAACCTCCCGGGCACCGAACTCTCGATCGGGGCGGACACCGCCGTGAACAACGCGGTGTGGGCGCTCGACCGGGTGAAGGAGTCCGCCGCCGCGGCACGCCGGTGTTTCATCGCCGAGACCATGGGCCGCTATTGCGGCTACCTCGCCCTGATCGCCGGGATCGCCTCCGGGGCAGAGATGGTCTACATCCACGAACGCCAGCCCGATCTCGACCGGATCGCACGCGACGCCGCGCGCCTCGCCGCCAGCTTCCGCGAGGGACGCAAGCTCTTCCTCGTGCTCCGGAACGAGCAGGCCTCGCCGCGCTACAACCTCGAGTTCATGGCGCGGGCCTTCGAGCAGGAGGGCGGTGGCCTGTTCGACGTCCGGCAGGACGCCATCGGACACCTCCAGCAAGGGGGCAAGCCGAGCCCGTTCGACCGCCTCCTGGCGACCCGGCTGGTCTACCACGCCCTGCGTGAGCTGGACGCGGAGCTCGAGCGGGGCGGCCACGCCGCCTCCTACATCGGGTTCTCCTCGTCCTACATCGGCACCAAGCCACTGGAGCAGATGCTCGACGACGTCGAGGAGGAGTTCCGCAGGCCCCGCGACCAGTGGTGGCTCGCGTTCGAGCCGATCCACCAGAGCCTCTCCCTCAAGGGGTCGCCGATCCTGGCCGACCTGGAGGTGATCGACGGGTAGCACCCCGGTTGGGTGGCTCAACGGAAGGCGGGCTCGCCCTGCCTCCTCCTTCCCGCGTGCCCTGGCCTCGCCGCACGCCCTGCCGCCGCGCGCAGCGGGCACGACACGCCGCCGCGCGTGCACGGAGCCCCCACCGGTCCGCGGTAGGAAAGAGGTGAGGCCGGGACCAAATAAGCGTTGGTCCCGGCCTCTGTTCGTCCGAAGGGAACGCCTCCGAACCCCGGACGGTGCGCCCAGTCCCCGCGCCCGTTCCGGCGCGGCCCGCGTGGAACGCGAGCATCGGACGTCGTATACCTTCCGAGACACCCCCCGAAAGGGATGCATCACCGATTATCCCGAGAGCGCACGCACCATGCAAGGGGTTGGCAAAAACTACACCATTGGAATTAAAAGACCCCCTGGGGTGGGCCTGATGCCGCGCTCCGTCACACGGTCCGGGCGGCGGTCACCCCGAACCACTCGTGCATGCGGTCGGCGATCGCCTTCTCGAACAGGTCGTCGTCGTGCCGTGCGCGCAGCCAGCCGGCGAAGTCGCCTCCGGCCGCCGCGTCCAGCTCCCGCCGGCATGCCCGGGTGTCCGTCACCGCGCGGTAGAGGAGGTCCTCCGCCTCCGCGGTGGTGCGGTAGAAGTACGGGTAGTCGGCGGGGAGGATCGCACGGGCCCACGGGCGGTCGGGGAACACGCCGACCGCACCGGCCACGAGCGCCTCGATGTACTCCAGGCCGTAGGACTCCTCGGCGGCGGTCGCGAGGAACGCCGTGGTGTGGGCCAGAGCTTCCCAGTAGCTCTCCCGTGTGGCCGTGAGGGGGCCGACCCACACCCAGTTCTTCCGGGACGCGCGCATCGCCATCTCGGAGATGAGGTGCGACTCGTGGAGGCGCATCTCGACCTGGATGGGGGTGCGGGCGTGGACGCGCTCCACGACCTCGAAGAAGAGGGCCGGCCGTTTCCGCTCCGAGAGGTAGATCGCGGGGTAGAGCACCACCGGGATGCCCGGTTCCCGCCGGGGCTGGACGTGCTCGAGCCGGATGCCGAGGTTGACCCACGCGATCCGGGCCTGCTGCGCCAGCGGCGGGATCGTCCAGCCGGAGATTATCTCCCGGATCGTGCTCGCCGTCCGCTCGGAGTTCGCGAAGGTGGGGAACAGGGCGCAGGAGAGCGCGAGGGCGGCACGCTCGACCTGGTGGGTGTAGCGCGAGGTGTGCCACCACACGAAGTTCATGATGTGGGGCTCCTCGCAGTGGGCGCGCAGCGTCTGCCACACACCGAGGGAGTCCACGACGTCCATGTTGACCACCACGGTGGAGGCGCCGTCGATGAACTCGAGGGGGAGGACCTCGAAGCCCTCGCACTGCCGGGGAGCCTGTCCGACGACGAGCGCCCCGGGGAAGACCCGGAGGAGGCGCCGGACGAGCGTCGCGCCGGCGTCGTGGCCGCCGATCCGTCCCGAGGGCTCGACCTGGACGTCGCCGTACTTGATGGCAACCCTCATCGCTGGTTCCTGCCGCTGAGGACGGGTTGCGCGGGCGCCACGGCCGGGACTCCGCGGATCCGGCCGTCGACGCCCGTGTCCAGCGGCACCGGCGAGACGCCGGTGTCGTGCCCGCCGTCGCCCGACGGCGGCAGGACGGCGTCCTCGTCGTCGTCCAGGGTCGTGGCGATCCGCATGCCGTAGAACGAGCGGTACACGAAGTAGCAGGTGACCGCGAGGAAGGCCCCGGCGAGCACGAGGACGAGCGTGCCGAACCCCTGGTTGGTGAGGTTCACGGCGAGTTCGACCGCGAGCAGGCCGAACAGGGTCGTGAACTTGATGACCGGGTTGAGCGCGACCGACGAGGTGTCCTTGTACGGGTCGCCGACCGTGTCGCCGACGATCGTGGCGTCGTGCAGCGCCGTGCCCTTCGCGTGCAGGTCGGTCTCCACGATCTTCTTCGCGTTGTCCCACGCCCCGCCGGCGTTCGCCATGAAGATCGCCTGGTAGAGGCCGAAGACGGCGATCGAGATCAGGTAGCCGACGAAGAAGAACGGCTCGATGAAGGCGAAGGCCAGGGTGGCGAAGAAGACCCCGAGGAACATGTTCAGCATGCCGCGCTGGGCGTACTGGGTGCAGATCTCGACCACGCGGCGCGAGTCCTGCTCGGAGGCCTTGGTGACGCCGTCGAGCCGGATGTTGTCCCTGATGAACTCCACGGCCCGGTAGGAGCCGGTGGTCACCGCCTGGATGGAGGCGCCGGTGAACCAGAAGATCACGGCGCCGCCGGTGACGAGCCCGAGCAGGAACGGCGGGTGGAGCAGCGAGAGGTTCTCGAGGCCCGTGGTCAGCCCACCCGTGAGCGCGACGATGATGGAGAAGATCATGGTGGTCGCGCCGACGACGGCGGTCCCGATGAGCACGGGCTTGGCGGTCGCCTTGAAGGTGTTGCCCGCGCCGTCGTTCTCCTCGAGCATGAGCTTCGCCTTCTCCCACTGCACCTCGAAGCCGTGGTCGCGGCGGAGCTCCTCGTCGATCCCGGGGACCTCCTCGATGGTGGACAGCTCGTACACGCTCTGGGCGTTGTCGGTGACCGGGCCGTAGGAGTCCACGGCGATGGTGACCGGTCCCATGCTGAGGAACCCGAAGGCCACCAGCCCGAAGGCGAACACGGCGGGGGCGATCATGAGGGAGTCCAGGCCCATCTCGCTGATGAGGTAGGCACCGGCCATGAGCACGATGATGGCCCCGCCGAGCCAGAAGGCGGAGAAGTTGCCCGCCACGAGGCCCGAGAGGATGTTCAGCGAGGGTCCTCCCTGCCGGGAGCTCTTCACCACTTCGTGCACGTGACGGCTCTTGGTGGAGGTGAAGGCCTTCACCAGCTCCGGGATGAGGGCACCGGCCACGGTGCCGAGCGAGATGATCGTCGCGAGCTTCCACCAGTGGTCCGCCGTCGCGCCCTGGCCGAGGAGCGCCCACGTGGTGGCGTAGGTGGCCACGATCGACACCGCCGAGGTGATCCACACCAGGGTGGTGAGGGGCTTCTCGAAGTCCATGCGGTCGGCGTGCCCGTAGCGGGCGCGGGTCGCGGAGGCGTTCGCGAGGTAGGAGAGGCCCGACGCCACCACCATGACTGCCCGGACCACGAAGATCCAGACCAGCAGCGTCGCCTGCACCGCCGGCTCCGGGACCGCGAGCACGACGAAGGTGACGAGGGCGACGCCGGTGACGCCGTAGGTCTCGAAGCCGTCTGCCGAGGGGCCGACCGAGTCGCCGGCGTTGTCGCCGGTGCAGTCCGCGATGACGCCGGGGTTGCGGGCGTCGTCCTCCTTGATGTGGAAGACGATCTTCATGAGGTCCGATCCGATGTCGGCGATCTTTGTGAAGATGCCACCCGCGATGCGGAGCGCCGAGGCGCCGAGCGACTCGCCGATCGCGAAGCCGATGAAGCACGCCCCGGCCAGCGACGGCGGGACCACCAGCAGGATCAGCAGCATGATCGTCAACTCGATCGAGATGAGCACCATGCCGATCGACATGCCGGACTTCATGGGGATCGCGTGGAGCGGGAGGGGACGGCCGCGCAGGGAGGCGAAGGCGGTGCGCGAGTTGGCGAACGTGTTGATCCGGATCCCGTACCACGCGACGGCGTACGAACCCGCCATGCCCACGAGCGAGAACCCGACGATGATCGCCATCCTCGCCCAGCTGTAACCGACGAGGAACTTGAAGTACACGATGATGACCGCGGCGATGAACGCCCACAGGACCAGGAGGAACCTGCCCTGCTGCACGAGGTAGGCCTTGCAGGTCGAGTAGATCAGCTCGGAGACCTCGCGCATGGTGCGGTGGACCGGGAGCCTGCTGATCTCCAGGTACGACGCCAGCCCGAAGAGGAGCCCGCCGACGCACACCACGAGGCCGAGCGCCAGCAGGGTCCTGCCGCTGAGCCCGAGGACGGAGACGGTGGCGAGGTCGGGGAGTTCCAGGTCGGCCTCGCTGGCGGACGGGAGTGCGCCGACGGGCGCCAGCCACGGATGGGTCATCGTCCTTCACTTTCCTTCACGGGAGCGATCCGTGACCACGCTAGGTCGGCGTCGTGGCGGCGCACGGGCACAAGGTCCCGCGCGGGCCGACGGGGGCCGGGGCGGGGGTGTTCCGTTCCTCACAGGGCGTCCGGGACGCGGGCGCACCCTCGCACCAGGAGGCGGGTAGGTCGGATTAGTGATCCGCGCCGCAGTGTGCCTACAGTTTCAACTGCATAACAATGCGACCCGGGACACACCCGGCGGCTCATCGATCGAGGGCGCGCAGGTAGTCTCGGTTCTGTCTATGTGCAGACACTGGCGGCCTGCCGCCCCCAACCCCCTGATAGTCCGGAGGAGAAACATTGAGAATGAGGCGACTCTCCGCCGCCGTTGCGGTTGCCGCAGCCGGCGCGCTCGCGCTCTCCGCGTGCTCCACGCCGTCATCTGACGGCGGCGGTGACGGCGAAACCACTGCGGCCGGCGGTGATGGCGGCGCTACGACCGCGCTGTCGATCGGCTGGAACCAGAGCTTCTACGAGTACAACTCGGCGTCGGCCACCGGTAACGCGACGGCCAACAACAACGTGCTGTACTTCATGAACAGCGGCTTCAACTACTACGACGGCGACCTGAACCTGGTGAAGGACGAGTCGTTCGGCACGTACGAGAAGGTCTCCGACGATCCGCTGACCGTGACCTATACGATCAACGACGACGTCAACTGGTCGGATGGCACGCCGGTGACCGCCGCGGACATGCTGCTCTACTGGGGTGCCCTGTCCGGCAACTTCAACACCATCACGGACGCGGACGTGGAGTATGACGAGGAGGGCAACCCGGTCAACCCGCAGGACGGCGTCTACTTCAACTTCACCTCGGACTCGGTGGGCCTGGTCGAGGAGTTCCCGGAGATCTCCGACGACGGCAAGACCATCACCTTCGTGTACACCAAGCCGTTCGGTGACTGGGAGATCAACCTGGCCATCGGCGTGCCCGCGCACGTCGTGGCGATGCGTGCCCTTGGGATCGACGACCCGGCAGAGGCCACCCAGGCCCTCATCGACGCCTTCCAGAACAACGACGCCGCGGCGCTCGGCCCGATCTCGCAGTTCTGGAACACCGGCTTCCAGTACGGCGACACCCTGCCCGATGACGAGCTGCTGTACCTGTCGAGCGGCCCCTACCTCATGGTGGACTTCGTCAAGGACCAGTACCTCACCCTCGAGCGGAACCCCGACTACACCGGGGACAAGGTTCCCACGATCGACCAGATCACCTTCCGTTACAACGAGGACCCGATGGCCATGGTCCAGGCCCTCCAGAACGGTGAGGTCAACCTGATCTCCCCGCAGTCCTCCGCGGACGTCATCGCGGCGATCGAGGGCCTCGGTGAGGGCTTCGAGTTCGTCACCGGTGAGGAGGCCACCTTCGAGCACATCGACCTGGCCGTCAACAACGGTGGCCCGTTCGACCCGGCGAGCTACGGTGGCGACGCCGAGAAGGCGAAGCTGGTGCGGCAGGCCTTCCTCCACCTGGTCCCGCGCAACGAGATCGTCGAGAAGCTGATCCAGCCGCTCAATCCCGAGGCGGTTGTCCGCAACTCGTTCACCCAGATCACCGGCTCGCCGATGTACGACGCGGTCGTCGCGGCGAACGGCATGGCGGACATCTACGCGGACGTGGACGTCGAGGCGGCCACCGCGCTGATCGAGCAGGCGGGCGTCCCCACCCCCATCGACGTGCGCATCCTGTTCGCGAAGTCGAACGTGCGCCGGCAGAACGAGTTCGTCCTCATCCAGGACTCCGCGAACAGCTCCGGCCTGTTCAACGTCATCGACGCGTCCTCCGACGAGTGGGGCAGCCTGCTGTCCGACACCTCGGTGTACGACGCGACCTTCTTCGGCTGGCAGTCCACCTCCACGGCTGTGACCGAGTCGGACGCGAACTACCGGACCGGCGGCGGCAACAACTTCTACGGGTACTCGAACCCCGAGGTCGACGCGCTCTTCGACCAGCTCCAGGTCTCGACCGAGCCGGCCGAGCAGGAGCAGATCCTCGCACAGATCGAGAAGTTCCTGGTCGACGACGCCTTCGGGCTGACCATCTTCCAGTTCCCGGCCGTCTCCGCCTGGTCCTCCAGCCTGCAGGGCGTGGACCCGATCTCGATCGCGCCCACCATCCTGTGGAACTTCTGGGAGTGGGAGTTCACCACTGAGGGCTGATCCCTGACACACCGAGGAGGGGCGCCGACGTCAACTCGGCGCCCCTTCCTCGTACCCTCGGACAGTGGCGTCATCGCGACGCCGTGTCCCCAAATTTCGTTCGCCGCGCAGTTGTCCTAGGCTTGCGACGAACCCGCCGCAGCCCGTCAGAAGCGAGGTCCACTCCCCGTGCTGAGATTCATCGCCCGCCGGCTCGTCATCGGCCTGGGAATCCTGCTCATCTCGTCGTTCATCATGTACATGTTGACCGACTTCTCGATGGACTACCTGGCGGACCTCCGCCAGAGCACGAACCCGAACAAGGAGTTCCTCATCGCGGAGCGCATCCGCCTCCTCGACCTCGAGACGCCCGCCTACCTCCGCTACTTCAAGTGGCTCGGCAACTTCGTGACCGGCGATCTCGGAGTGGCGTGGACCACGCAGCGCTCGGTCGCCTCGCTCCTGGCCACCGCCATCGTCTCCACCCTGCAGCTCGTCACCGCAGCCACGTTCCTCGCGATCTTCCTCGGGGTGGGCGTCGGGATCGTCTCCGCCCTGCGGCAGTACTCGAGCTTCGACTACATCATCACCTTCGTCTCCTTCCTGCTCTACTCCCTCCCGTCCTTCTGGGTGGCGGTCCTGCTGAAGGAGTTCGGCGCCATCGGGTTCAACAACTTCCTGCGGGACCCGGTGATCGGCGTCATCACGGCCGGCGTCATCGCGGCCTTCTTCGGCACCATGTGGATGCTCGCCCTTGGCGGGGACCTGAAGAAACGTCTCGTGAACTTCGGCCTCGCGTTCGCCGCCACCGCGGCGGTCATCGCCTACGTGCAGCTCACCGACTGGTGGAGCACGCCGAACATCGGCCCGTTGATCCTCGCGATCACCTCGCTCGGGATCGCCATCGGCGTGACGGTGCTCTCGACCGGCCTCAAGAACCGCCGCTCGCTGTACACCGCACTCACGGCAGCCGGGCTCGGCGTCGTGCTCTACGTGCCGATGCAGTGGGTCTTCTACTGGTTGACCCCGGTCATGAACTGGTGGATCGTCATCGGACTGGGCGTGCTCGCCGCCGTGGTCGGCGGGCTCATCGGCGTCCTGTGGCGGGGACCCGACTGGCGGCAGTCCGTGCGCACCGGAATCCTCACCGCCGTTCCGGTCGCAGCCCTCATCTTCATCGACCGGGTGATGCAGGCCTGGGAGACCTACAACCGGCTGCCGCAGATCAACTTCAGGCCGATTGCCACGATTGGTGACCGGACGCCCAACATCCGGGGCGACTTCTGGGTGCACGCCGTCGACACCTACACGCACCTGATCCTGCCGACGATCTCGCTCCTCCTCATCTCCTTCGCCGCCTACACCCGTTACGCGCGCGGATCGATGCTCGAGGTGATGAACCAGGACTACATCCGCACGGCCCGTGCCAAGGGCCTCACCGAGCGGACCGTCGTGATGCGCCACGGCTTCCGAAACTCGCTGATCCCCCTCGCGACCATCGTGCCGATCGACGTCATCACCCTGATCGGCGGTGCCCTGATCACCGAGCGCATCTTCGGCCGACCAGGGATGGGCCAGCTCTTCATCCGCTCGCTCGACAACAACGAGATCGAACCGGTGATGGCCTACCTCATGATCATCGCGTTCCTGGCGATCGTGGCCAACATCGTCGCCGACATCATCTACGCCCTCCTCGACCCCCGGATTCGGATCGACGCATGAGCACCAACGAACAACTCGAGAACGCCATCGAGCTCAAGGAAGTTGAGGGCCTCTCCCAGGGTCAGATCGTCCGTCGCCGGTTCTTCCGGCACCGGGGTGCCATCATGGGCCTGTTCATCCTGATCTCGATCACCCTGCTGGCCGCCACGTCGATCGGGTGGGGCCCGATCCCGGGCTGGTGGCACCTCGCGCCGGCGGACCGCGGCCCGATCATCAACCTGCGGGGCGGCCCGACCCTTCAGCTGTTCGGCGAGGGCGGGTTCATCTCACTGGGGGAGCACCCCTTCGGCCAGGACGAACTCGGCCGCGACATCTTCGCGCGCACGATGAAGGGCGTACAGACCTCGCTGATCGTCATGGTGGTCGTGGGGCTCGTGGCCGGACTGATGGGCATCGTGATGGGCTCGCTGTCCGGCTACTTCCGGGGCCGGATCGACACGATCCTCATGCGGTTCACCGACCTCGTCATCACCGTCCCGGTGATCGTCATCGGTGCGGTGCTCGGCAAGCTCCTCGGCGCCGCCAACCCCATCCCGCTCGCCGTGGCTCTCGGCCTCGTCTCGTGGACCGGCCTCGCCCGGCTCGTGCGCGGCGACTTCCTGTCCCTGCGTGAACGCGAGTTCGTCGACGCCGCGCGCGTCGCCGGGGCGTCCCACGCCCGCATCATCTTCAAGCACATGCTGCCGAACGCCATCGGCGTGATCATCGTGAACACGACGCTCCTGATGAGTTCGGCGATCCTGCTGGAGACGGCCCTCGCCTACCTCGGCTTCGGTATCACCCTCCCCAACATCTCCCTCGGCCAGATGATCAACGAGTACCAGGGTGCGTTCAACACGCGGCCCTGGCTCTTCTGGTTCCCCGGCATGTTCATCATCCTCATCGCACTCTCCGTCAACTTCATCGGTGACGGACTCCGCGACGCCTTCGACCCGCGCCAGCGGCGGATTCCCTCCGTCCGCAAGATGAAGCGCGCCGAGGCGCGCGCGGCACGTGCGGCGGCGGCCGAGGCCGCACGGTCATGACGCGTTCAGAGCGGCAGGCTCGCCGCCGCCGCGAGCAGGGCGAGCGCCAGGGCGCCAATCGCCCCGCGATTCCACGACCGTTCGAGGTGGACCTCCTGGAGGGTGCGCCGCCCGAGGTGGCCCGCGTCGATCAGTTGCTGGTGCCGTTCGGCGATGGCCAGCGCCACGCTGTTGGCGTTGACGCCCTTGCCCGCCTGCCCCGCCACGTCGCGGGACGCACGGGCGGCGAAGCCGGACGTCGCGGGAATCGCCCAGGAGGCGACGTCGCCCTCGCTGGTGTGCAGCACCAGCGACCAGGTGCTGTCGAGGCCCCGGAAGGTGGGCCAGGGCACGTGGATCGTGCGCCAGACGTTGCGCACGGTCACCCCGCCGTCGGACACCGTCACGCGGGGAAGTTCGAAGGACACCCACATGGCCGTTGCGAACAGGATGGCCAGGGGCCCCGAGCGCACCACCTCCCGCAGGCCACCGGTGGCGGCGAAGTAGGCGAGTGCGAGGGCCGCGAGCGCCACCGACGCCCAGGCGAGGAACCTCGCGACGGCGGTCCGGTACTCGTGGGTGGGACGCACCGGACCATCCTCGCAGCATTGACACCCGACCACACGGAAGGACAACGATCCGCGTGAACGACTCCCGATCCGCCAAGGCGGGTTCGCTGCGCAAGGGCGAGACGATCCTCGAGGTGCGTGGCCTCAACGTGGACTTCTTCGTGGAGGACGAGTGGTTCCCCGCCGCGATCGACGTCTCGTATGACGTTCACGCGGGTGAGGTGCTGGCCATCGTCGGCGAGTCCGGGTCCGGGAAGACACAGTCGTCGATGGCCCTCCTCGGCCTGCTGCCTCCCAACGGCCGGACCTCCGGCTCGGCGAAGCTGATGGGTGAGGAGCTGGTTGGCATGTCGCCCGGACGGCTGCGCCGCATCCGTGGCAACGACATCGCGGTGATCTTCCAGGAGCCGATGACGGCCCTGAACCCCGTGTACACGGTCGGGTTCCAGATCGTCGAGGCGCTGCGCACCCACTTCGACATGAACCCGAAGGAGGCGAAGGAGCGCGCCATCGAACTGCTCGACATGGTCGAGATCCCCGAGCCCGAGGTGCGCTTCAACTCCTACCCTCACCAGCTCTCCGGTGGCCAGCGGCAGCGCGCCATGATCGCCCAGTCCCTCGCCTGCGATCCGCGGCTCCTCGTGGCGGATGAGCCCACCACAGCCCTCGACGTCACCGTGCAGGCGGAGATCCTGAAGCTGATGCGCGACCTGCGGACGCGGATCGACTCCGGCATCATCCTCATCACCCACGACATGGGAATCGTCGCGGACATGGCGGACACGATGGTCGTGATGCGCAACGGCCGCATCGTGGAGCGCGGCACCGCGGACAAGATCTTCCACCACCCCGAGCACCCCTACACCCAGGAGCTCCTCGCCGCCGTGCCCCACCTCGGCACCCACTCCGCACCGAACGTGGCGGCGGAGACCCTCGTCCCCGGAGCGGAGACCGAGGAGGACGCGCTGCGCGACGGCGCCCCCACCCGCCGCGCCGTGACCACCGGTGCGGTGGAGCGCGAGTTCACCTACGACCCGCAGTTCGTCCTCCAGTCGCAGGACATGGTCATCGAGTATCCCAAGCGCGGGCGGACGCCCGCTTTCCGGGCGGTCGACGGCGTGACCATGACGATCAAGCGCGGCGAGGTCGTGGGGCTGGTGGGGGAGTCCGGCTCGGGCAAGACCACCATCGGGCGCGCCGTCGTCGGCCTCCTGCCGATCCACGCAGGCCACCTGACGATCGACGGCATCTCGATGGTGGGAGCGAAGCACAAGGACCTGAGGCCGCTGCGGGCGAAGGTCGGCATCGTGTTCCAGGATCCCGGGTCATCGCTGAACCCCCGCCTGCCGATCGGCGAGTCGATCGGGGAGCCGCTCTACCTGCACTCCGGCATCAAGGGGGCGGAGCTGGACAAGCGCGTCGAGCAGATGCTCGACCAGGTGGAGCTGCCGCGCTCGTTCCGCAACCGCTACCCGCACGAACTCTCCGGCGGCCAGCGGCAGCGCGTGGGCATCGCGCGGTCCCTGATCCTCGAGCCGTCGCTGCTGGTGGCGGACGAGCCCACCTCGGCGCTCGACGTCTCCGTGCAGGCCCGCGTGCTCGAGCTGTTCCAGGAACTGCAGCGCGAGCACGGCTTCGCCTGCCTGTTCATCTCGCACGACCTCGCCGTGGTGGAGATGCTCTCCTCGCGGATCGCGGTGATGCACAACGGCAGGCTCGTCGAGTACGGCGACGCCGGGGCGATCGTCAACCACCCCCGCCACCCCTACACGCAGCGCCTGATCGCCGCCGTCCCGGTCCCCGACCCGGACGAGCAACGTGTGCGCCGCGAGGCCCGGGACCGCATCCTCGAGGCCCGCGCGGCGGGCACGGAGCTCGACGCGGAGGACATCGCCCGGCTGCTCGCCGGCGAGGCCGGCTGACATGGCACTGCGCACGGACCTGCGCAACGTCGCCATCGTCGCCCACGTCGACCACGGGAAGACCACCCTGGTGGACGCCATGCTCTGGCAGTCGGGCGCCTTCGGCGAGCACGAGCACGTCGCCGAACGCGCCCTCGACAGTGGGGACCTCGAGCGCGAGAAGGGGATCACGATCCTCGCGAAGAACACCGCCGTGCACTATCGCGGACCGGCCGCGACGGCCGCCGGTGAGCCGGACGGGATCACGATCAACGTCGTCGACACGCCCGGCCATGCCGACTTCGGTGGCGAGGTCGAGCGCGGCCTGTCGATGGTCGACGGGGTCGTGCTGCTCGTGGACGCCTCGGAGGGGCCGCTGCCCCAGACGCGGTTCGTGCTGCGGAAGGCCCTCGCCGCCCGGCTCCCCGTGGTGCTGGTGGTGAACAAGGTCGACCGGCCCGACGCCCGGATCACCGAGGTGGTGCAGGAGACCACCGACCTCCTGCTCTCGCTCGCGTCGGACCTCGCCGACGAGGACGAGGACCTCGACCTTGACTCGATCCTCGACCTGCCCATCGTGTACGCCTCGGCCCGTGCCGGCCGCGCCTCCCTGACCCAGCCGGCTGACGGCGCCCTCCCGGACCGTCCCAGCCTCGAGGACCTCTTCACCACCGTCATCGAGCGGATTCCCGCGCCCTCCTACGAGGAGGACATGCCGCTCCAGGCCCACGTCACCAACCTCGACGCCTCCCCGTTCCTTGGCCGCCTCGCGCTGTTGCGGATCCGCAACGGCACCCTGCGCAAGGGCCAGCAGGTGGGGTGGGCGCGGCGCGACGGCACCCTGCGCACGGTCAGGGTGACGGAGTTGCTCCGCACGATCGCCCTGGACAGGGTGCCCACCCCGGAGGCGCGCGCCGGGGACATCGTCGCCGTCGCGGGCATCGACGACATCACCATCGGCGAGACGCTGGTGGATCCCGAGGACCCGCGCCCGCTGCCGTTGATCACCGTCGACGAGCCGGCGATCGCGGTGACGATCGGGATCAACACCTCGCCGCTCGCCGGCCGTGTCAAGGGGGCCAAGGTCACCGCCCGGCAGGTGAAGGACCGGCTGGACCGGGAGCTCGTCGGGAACGTCTCGCTGCGGGTGCTGCCCACCTCGCGCCCGGACGCGTGGGAGGTCCAGGGCCGGGGCGAGCTCGCCCTCGCGATCCTCGTCGAGCAGATGCGCCGTGAGGGATTCGAGCTGACGGTCGGCAAGCCGCAGGTGGTCACCCGGCGGATCGACGGCGCGGTCCACGAACCCATCGAGCGCATGACCGTCGACGTGCCCGAGGAACACCTCGGCACCGTCACCCAGCTCCTGGCCAGCCGGCGGGGCCGGATGGTCACCATGGCGAACCACGGCACGGGCTGGGTACGCATGGAGTTCCTGGTCCCCGCTCGCGGCCTGATCGGCTTCCGGACCCGCTTCCTGACCGAGACCCGGGGGACCGGGATCGCCTCCTCGATCGCGGAGGGGTGGGAGCCGTGGGCCGGACCCATCGAGTTCCGCACCACGGGTTCCCTGGTGGCTGACCGCGCCGGCGTGGTCACCCCGTACGCGATGCTGAACCTGCAGGAACGGGGCTCGTTCTTCGTGGAGCCGGGCTCCGAGGTCTACGAGGGCCAGGTCGTGGGGGAGAACTCCCGCCCCGAGGACATGGACGTCAACATCACCCGCGAGAAGAAGCTCACGAACATCCGCTCCTCCACGGCCGAGACCTTCGAGAACCTCGTGCCGCCCCGGCGCCTCACCCTCGAGGAGTCGCTCGAGTTCGCGGCCGAGGACGAGTGCGTCGAGGTCACCCCGTACGCCGTACGCATCCGCAAGGTGGTGCTCGAGGCGCAGGAGCGCTTCAAGATCGCCGCGCGCGCCCGCCGGGCGACATGATGACCATGCCGGACGAGCCCCCGACCCACGCCCCGTCGCACGACGTCGCGAAGCTGGATCGCGTCTCCGCATTCCTGGCGGGGGTCCTCCTTGGGGCGATGGTCGGCGTCGTCGGCACGGTGTTCCACCGCACGTCCTGGGGTCCCGTGCCACTCGGGGTGCTCGCGAGCCTCACGCTCGTCGTCACGGGCGTCGTCTTCATGCGAGCCCTCGACGGCCGACTCGCGGCGGCCGTGTTCGCCCTCGCCGCGCTCGCGGGCATCGCGGTCCTCGCGGTCGTGACCCCCGGTGGCGACCGAATCCTGCTGGCGGACGGTCCCGGGCTGTCGTGGGCCGGAGGGGCCGTGGTCCTCGCCGGGGCAGGGCTCGCGCTGCCGTCGCGCTGGATCGAGTAGTCGATCACATCCGGCTCCGGGATGCAACTCTCGAGGCCCCGAACGACGGGCCGCCCGGTACCATCATCGAGGGACGACGCGCCACCCATCACCGCTGACTGTCCCGAGGAGTGAGATGACAGCCGAGCAGGACCTGCGTGGCCTCGACCAGTTCGAACCCGAGACCGGGGACCGCACGCGCGGGCGGCGGATCGCGATCTGGTCGGCCGTCGTCGTCGCCATCCTGGTACTGGGCTACGGGGGGCTCGCGTGGTTCCTCCAGGACAAGGTGCCCAACAACACCGCCGTCGCGGGCGTGCCGATCGGGGGACTCGACGCGCGGGCCGCGGAGGCGCGGCTCACGGAGAATCTGGGCTCCCTGGGTGAGGACCCGTTGCAGCTCGCGCTGCAGGACCGCACGGCGACGATCGTTCCCGCCCAGGTCGGACTCGAGCTCGACGTGGCGGCGACGGTCGACTCACTCACCTCGTTCTCGCTCGATCCGCGCATCCTGTGGGCGCACCTGACCGGGTCCGGGGATGTCCCGCCGATCTCCGTCGTCGACGAGGAGGCCCTCGTCGGTGCGCTGGACGCGTTGCGTCCGGATCTCGAGACCCAGCCGGTCGAAGGTTCGATTGCCTTCGCCGAGGGCGCACCCGTGGTCACCGAGGCAGCAGACGGATACCGGATCGACACCGAGGGCGCCGTCACCACCATCGTCGAGACGTGGCTGACGGAGCCCGAGCCCCTGGAGCTGCCCGTCATCACCGACGAGCCCGCGGTCACGCAGGACGCGGTGGACGAGGCGCTGCGGGAGGTGGTCGAGCCGCTGGTCTCCGGGCCCGTCACCGTGACGGTCGGCGAGATCAACCAGGAGCTCTCGGTCCAGGACCTGACCGCGGCGGCGGCCATGGAGCCCGTCGACGGCCGGCTGGAACTGCGGCTGGACGGGGTCGCGCTGCGGGACCGGCTCGAGGACCTCCAGCCGGACCTCGCCAGCGATGCGAGCGACGCCCGGATCGTGATCCAGGACGGTGGCCCCGCCATCATCCCCTCGGCCACCGGCCGCGCGCTGGACCCGGAGGCACTCGCCGCCGCCGTCGCGGAGGCGGCCCTCAGCACCACCACCCGCTCCGCGACGGTCAGCCTCGCGGACGCCGAGCCGGAGTTCACCACCGCCGACGCCGAGGCACTGGGCGTCCGGGAGGTGGTCTCCGAGTTCAGCACCCCGCTCACGTCCGACAACGTGCGGACCCAGAACCTGGTCAACGGCACCCGCCTGATCACGAACACGCTGGTCAAGCCGGACGAGACCTTCTCCCTCATCAAGGCCCTCGGACCCATCACGGAGGCACGGGGGTTCGTCTCCTCGGGCGTGGTGGAGGACGGCTTCGTCTCCACCGCCCTCGGCGGGGGGCTCTCGCAACTCTCGACGACCACCTACAACGCCGCCTACTTCGCCGGCATGGAACTGGTGGAGCACAAGCCGCACTCGCGCTGGTTCTCCCGCTACCCCGAGGGCCGCGAGGCGACCCTGTGGGCGCCGGACCTCGACATGAAGTTCGAGAACAGCACCCCCTACGGCGTCCTCGTCCAGGCGTGGGTGTCCGGTGGGCGCGTCTGGGTGCGCTTCTGGTCCACCCCGTACTTCGAGGTGCGCACCGAGACCTCGAACCGCTACAACATCACCCAGCCGCAGACCGTGTACAACGACGACCCCGACTGCGTGGCGGAGAGCGGCGGCGAGCCCGGCTTCACCGTGAAGGTCACCCGCTGGCGCTACCTCGACGGTTCGCTCTTCGACACGGAGAGCTGGACGTGGACCTACTCCCCGTGGAACCGGGTGGTGTGCGGCAGCGCCCCGTGACGTGACTCGGGGACCAGCTTCCCGATGACCAGTGACTCCGCCGGAACGCGGACCTCCCCGCGCCGGGTCGCCACGTTGAGGTGGTCGGGCGCGACCTCCGTGAGGTGGCCAAGGGCCTCCGTGGGCCGGCCCTCGGCGTCGCGGTAGCGCAGGACGACACGCTGTCCCACCTGCCACGACAACCACGGCAACGGCGGGGGCACAGGGGTGGACACCTCACCATTGTGCCCTGCGAAGTGCGAGAATGATCGCGACCGACCGACGAGAGGAGCTCCCGTGACCTACGTCATCGCCCAGCCGTGTGTGGATGTCAAGGACAAGGCCTGTGTGGACGAGTGCCCCGTGGACTGCATCTACGAGGGGACGCGCTCCCTCTACATCCACCCGGACGAGTGCGTCGACTGCGGTGCGTGCGAGCCGGTCTGCCCGGTGGAGGCCATCTTCTACGAGGAGGACCTCCCCGAGCAGTGGAGCGAGTACTACACGGCCAACGTCGAGTTCTTCGCCACGATCGGTTCGCCCGGCGGTGCGGCCAAGATGGGCCAGATCGATCACGACCACCCCATCGTCGCCGCGCTCCCGCCGCAGGCCCACTGATCCGTGGGGTTCCACGGGAGCGCGCTTCCCGATTTCCCCTGGGACAGCCTGCGCGAGGCGCGCTCCAGGGCTGCCGCACACCCCGGGGGACTGGTGGATCTCTCCGTGGGGACCCCGGTCGACCCAACGCCGGTCGTCGCTCGTGAGGCGCTCGCCGCGGCCGCCAACCGGCCCGGCTACCCGGAGACGATCGGCACCCCCGCACTCCGCGCCGCCATCGTGCGCTGGTTCTCGCGCCGCCGGGGCGCCACGCTCACGGAGGACCAGGTCCTCCCGACCGTCGGCTCCAAGGAGTTGGTCGCCCACCTGCCGTCGCTGCTCGGGCTGGGCGGCGGCGACGTCGTCGTACATCCCGCGACCGCGTACCCGACCTACGACGTCGGGGCCCGTCTCGCCGGGGCGCACCCGGTGGCCTCGGATGGGCCGCCGGAGTCCTGGCCGGCGGCCACGGGCCTCGTCTGGCTGAACTCCCCGGGCAACCCCCACGGCCACGTGCTCGACACCGCCGCGCTCCGGCGTGTGATCGCCTGGGCGCGGGAGCGTGGCGTCGTCGTCGCGAGTGACGAGTGCTACGCCGAACTGGCCTGGGAGGAGCCCTACGCCAGTGCCGGCGTTCCGAGCCTGCTGGCCGACGACGTGTGCGGTGGCGACCACACGGGGCTGCTGGTCGCGTACTCGCTCTCGAAGCAGTCGAACCTCGCGGGCTACCGCGCCGCCCTCCTCGCGGGCGACGCCGGCATCGTCCGCGGCATCCGGGAGATCCGCAAGCACGCGGGGATGATGATGCCGGCGCCGGTCCAGGAAGCCATGACGGCCGTCCTGGGCGACGACGCGCACGTCGTCGATCAGCGCGCGCGCTACCGGGCACGGCGCGAGGTCCTCCTGCCCGCCGCCCGGACGGCCGGCCTCAAGCCCGACCCGGCGTCGGTGGCCGGCCTCTATGTGTGGGCTCACGGTGATGCGCCGTCCCGCCGCCTCGTGGACGCCCTCGCCGGGCGCGGCATCCTCGCCGCCCCCGGCACCTTCTACGGCCCTTCGGGGGACGGGTGGGTGCGTCTCGCCCTGACCGCGCCGGACGAGCGGATCAGCGCCGCCGCGGAGCGGCTCGCCGGGGGCCCACTCGACCTGTGAGGTCCGGCCCACGAACGGCGGCCCGGGCGCCCATGACCTACGCTGTGGGGTGAACCACACCACCAACCCGAGGAGACCTCCCATGACAGAGACCCCTCCGGCGACTCTCGAGATCGATGGCAGGACGATCCACCTCCCGCGGGTGCGGTCCACCGAGGGGAACCACGGTCTGGTGATCTCCTCCCTCCTGAAGGAGACGAACCACGTCACGCTCGACTCCGGTTTCATGAACACCGCGTCCTGCGAGTCGTCGATCACCTACATCGACGGCGACGCCGGCATCCTCCGCTACCGCGGTTACCCGATCGAGCAGCTCGCCGAGCACTCCACCTTCCTCGAGGTCGCCTACCTGCTGATCTACGGCGAACTCCCGGACATGGAGACCTACGACGCCGTGGTGCGGCGCATCAAGCGGCACCGCCTGCTCCACGAGGACTTCAAGGCGTTCTTCACGGCGTTCCCCGCCAACGGTCACCCGATGGCCATCCTCCAGGCAGGCGTCGCCGGCCTCGCGACGTACTACCAGCACACCCTGGACCCCAAGGACGACTACCAGCGGGAACTCTCCACGGTGCTCCTCATGGCGAAGGTGCCGACGATGATCTCGTACATCGCGCGCCGCGCCCAGGGGCTTCCCCTCATGTACCCGGACAACTCCCGGACCTACGTCGAGGACTTCCTGCGGATGACGTTCGGCATGCCCTACCAACAGCACGACGTGGATCCGCTGCTCGTGGACGCCCTCAACAAGCTCCTCATCCTGCACGCGGACCACGAGCAGAACTGCTCCACCTCCACCGTGCGGATGGTGGGCTCCTCGATGGCGAACATCTATGCCTCTGTGGCGGCCGGTGTTGGAGCGCTCTCCGGGCCGCTGCACGGCGGTGCGAACGAGGCGGTCCTCGCGATGCTCGAACAGATCCGCACCTCCGGTGAGGACGTCGCGGCGTTCGTGGCGAAGGTGAAGGACAAGGAGTCCGGTATCCGGCTCATGGGCTTCGGCCACCGCGTCTACAAGAACTACGATCCGCGGGCGGCGATCGTGAAGAAGTCCGCCCACGACGTGCTCACCAGGCTGGGTATGAACAGCAAGCTCCTCGACATCGCGATGGAGCTGGAGGACATCGCGCTCAACGACGAGTACTTCATCGAACGCAAGCTCTACCCGAACGTGGACTTCTACACCGGGCTCATCTACAAGGCGATGGGCTTCCCGGAGCAGATGTTCACCCCGCTGTTCGCGCTCGGGCGCCTGCCGGGATGGATCGCGCAGTACCGGGAGATGATCGCCGATCCCACGACGAAGATCAACCGGCCGCGTCAGGTCTACACGGGGTACACCGAGCGGCAGTGGATCCCGCGGGAGCAGCGCATGCAGCTGGTGGAGCACAACACCGTACGGAAGTAGCTCACCGGACGAGGACGACGCCCGTCTCCTGGACCAGGTCCGGCGGCGCGGCGATCCAGTCCTCGCCGCGCTGCCAGAGGCGGTCACCGACGACGACGGCGGAGGCCCCGGTCGCGGCGGCGGTCGCCACCGCCCACTGACCGACGGACCACGCCGCCGTCCCGCCGTCGGCCGCGGACGCGAGTGTCGCCGCATCCACCCGCCGCCACTCCTCGCCGTCCGGTCCCGTCCACGGCTCGAGTGGCGCCGCGCCCCAGTCCCGGGCGAGGCGGGCCTCCAGCGTCGCCGTCGGTGGGACGTCCAGGTCGCAGGAGAGGGACGCCGGCGAGTTGCCCGTGAGGGCGGACGCGAAGGCGCGTGCGCGCGTCTCGTGCCGGGCGTACGCCTCCGGGTAGCCGGATCGCTGCACCGCCTGCGCGGCTTCCGTGACAGGCAGTGACTGGTAGTCCGGCACGGTCACGAGGGCGTCGTAGAACGCGTTGGCCGCATACACCGGGTCGGTCACCTGCTCGGGCGTCCCCCACCCCTGGGAGGGCCGCTGCTGGAAGAGTCCGAGGGAGTCGCGGTCCCCGTAGTCGATGTTGATGAGCTTCGATTCCTGCAGGGCGGTCGCGAGCGCGATGGTGACGGCCCGGGCGGGGAGGCCCCTCTCGACGGCCACGGCCGCGATCAGCGCCGCGTTGCCGGACTGCTCGAGGTCGAGCGCCACCACGGTGCCCTCCGGCAGGACGGCGACGCACCGGTTCGCCGCGCCCAGCGGCCGCAGGCCGAGGGCCGCCACCACGGTGGACACTCCGAGAGCGAGCACCGCTACGAACACCGCCACCGGGCGCGCCGCGTGCCGGCGCGCACGCGTGGGGCGCGCATGGACCCGGGCCGTCGCTGTCATTGGACGAGCCTAACCGGGCGGGCGGCGAGTTCCGCCGGGCACGACCAGGACGAGGTGGATCGCTACCGGAGCGCCCCGTCAGACGGCGGCGAGGAGGTCCGGTGCGGATGGCTCCGGGACGGCAACGGATTCCCCTGGCAGGTCGTCCCGACCGTGCTCGCCGCGCTCATTGCGGACCCGGAACGGGTCGGTCGCACCCTGACGGCGATGCTGGGGATGACCAGGCTCGACATCGCCGGCCTGCTGGCCACTGCTGACGGCGTGGACGCCTGAGTCACTCCATGATCTCGCACAGGACGGTGCCGGCCGTCACGGTGGCACCGACTTCCGCGGTGAGCCCGGCGATCGTGCCGGAACGATGGGCGACGAGCGGCTGCTCCATCTTCATCGCCTCGAGGACGATCAGCAGGTCCCCCTCCTCCACCGCCTGGCCGTCCTCGACGGCGATCTTCACGATCGTGCCCTGCATGGGTGCCGTGAGGGAGCCGGTGCCGGCGACCGGGCCCGCGGCCCGGCGCTTGCGTGCGCCCCGCGGGCGGAAACCCGCGACCGCGCTGCCGGACGGCGTGTGCGCGATCCCCATGCCGACGGGCAGGACGACCTCGAGCCGCTTGCCCCCCACCTCGACGACGACGCGCTGGGTGGCCTGCTCCTCCTCCGGCGGCGCGAGCACGTCGGTGGGTGCGCCCAGCCCGGCGAGTTCAGGGGCGAAGTCCGACTCGATCCAGGTGGTGTGCACCCGGAAGTCCTCCTGGCGCTCCGCGACGAAGTCCGGCGCGTTCAGGACAGCCTTGTGGAACGGGATGACGGTCTTCATGCCGTCGATGGAGAGCTCCTCGAGCGCGCGCCGCGCCCGGGCCAGGGCGTGCGGACGGTCCCGGCCGGTGATGATGATCTTCGCGATGAGTGAGTCGAACGCCCCCGAGATCGACGCTCCGGGGCGCACACCGGCGTCGAGCCGGATGCCGGGACCGGAGGGCCAGGTGATCCCGGTGATCGTGCCGGGAGCCGGCAGGAACCCGGAGGAGGGGTCCTCGCCGTTGATCCGCAGCTCGATGGAGTGGCCGCGACGCTCCACCCGGTCGTAGCCGAGGGGCTCGCCTGCGGCGACGCGCAGTTGTTCCGCCACGAGGTCCAGCCCGGTGATCTCCTCGGACACCGGATGCTCCACCTGCAGACGGGTGTTGACCTCGAGGAAGGAGATCGTGCCATCCTGGCCGACGAGGAACTCGCACGTCCCCGCGCCCACGTAGCCGGCCTCACGCAGGATCGCCTTGGAGGATTCCTCGAGCCGGCGTTCCTGATCGGGGGAGAGGAACGGCGCGGGCGCCTCCTCCACGAGCTTCTGGTGGCGCCGTTGCAGCGAGCAGTCACGGGTGGAGACGACCACGACCGTGCCCTGGGTGTCCGCGATGCACTGCGTCTCCACGTGCCGGGGCCGGTCGAGGAACCGCTCCACGAAGCACTCCCCACGTCCGAAGGCGGCGGTCGCCTCACGGACCGCGGACTCGAACAGCTCGGGCACCTCCTCGCGCGTGCGTGCGACCTTCAGTCCGCGCCCACCTCCGCCGAACGCGGCCTTGATGGCCACCGGCAGGCCGTACTCGTCCGCGAAGGCGAGCACTTCATCCGCCGAGGCCACCGGGTCCGGCGTGCCGGGGACGAGGGGTGCTCCGGCGCGCTGCGCGATGTGCCGCGCGGAGACCTTGTCGCCGAGTGCCCGCATGGCGTCGGGGGACGGGCCGATCCACGTGATGCCCGCGTCGATCACCTGCTGGGCGAAGTCCGCGTTCTCGCTGAGGAAGCCGTAGCCGGGGTGGATGGCGTCCGCGCCGGCGCGCAGCGCGACGTCGACGATCTTGCCGCCCAGCAGGTAGGAGTCTGCCGCCGTCGATCCCCCCAGCGCGAACGCCTCGTCGGCGAGGGTCGCGTGCAGCGCGGAGCGGTCCGGCTCGGCGTAGACCGCGACCGACGCGATGCCCAGGTCACGGCACGAGCGGATGACGCGGACGGCGATCTCGCCGCGATTGGCGATGAGGACTTTCCGGATGGGTCCAGGCACTGCGACTCCTCCGTGTGCCCGGGCGGGCACGGCATGGTTGTGGATCGGCTACCACAGTATCGAACCACCGCCCCCCGCGCGGTTGGTGGATTCCAGCAGCGCCACCTGATTCGTGTTGGTCTCTCACGACAATCCCGGCGGTCTCCGCCAGAGCTGGTGGATCGGCACGCCCCGGCGGGCGAGGAGTTCGCGCACCAGCGGCAGGGAGACCCCGACGACGCCGTGGCAGTCACCCTCGATCGCCGACACGTAGGGACCACCGAGCCCGTCGACGGTGAACCCGCCCGCGACCTGCAGCGGCTCGCCCGTGGCGACGTAGGCGTCGATCTCCTCCTCCGTGAGGTCGGCGAAGTGGACCACCGCGGTGGAGGTGCCCCCCAGGCCGGCCACCGCGGCGCCGGACTCCCGGAGGTCCACCAGCCAGTGCCCGGTGTGGAGGCGCCCCACACGTCCCCGCATCCGCCGCCAGCGCGCGGCGGCCACCTCGGCCGTGCCCGGCTTGCCGACCAGGGCTCCGTCGACCTCGAGCATCGAGTCGCAGCCGAGGACGAACCCGCTACCGCCGTGCAACCGGTGGGCCACGTCCTCCGCCTTGGCGCGCGCCAGCGCGAGCACGAGTTCCGCAGCGCCGGGCGGTGGGTCCGCCGCGAGCAGCCGTTGCGCCAGCGCCTCCTCGTCGACGCCCGAGACGCTGACGACCGGCTCGATGCCCGCGGCGCGCAGGGTGGCGCGCCGGGCGGGTGAGGCGGATGCCAGGACGAGGCTCACGCTGGGGCCAGCGCCCATCGGAGGGTGTCAAGGCCGACCGAGCCCACGTCGAGGGCCCGGCGGTGGAACTCCTTCAGGTCGAACGCCTCACCGCGTGCGGCGGCGGCGGCGCGGGCCTCGTCGCGGATCTGCTCCCACAACCGCTGGCCGACCTTGTAGGACGGCGCCTGGCCGGGCCACCCGAGGTAGCGGTCCAGTTCGAAGCGGAGGAAGCCCTCGGCCATGTTGGCGTTGGCGGAAAGGAAGGTCCAGGCCTTCGCGGCATCCCACGTCCCGCCCCCGAGGTCCGCCGGCGCGGGCTTGCCCAGGTGGACCCCGATGTCCAGCACCACGCGCGCGGCGCGCATCCGCTGGCCGTCGAGCATCCCCATGCGGTCGCCGGGGTCGGAGAGGAAGCCCAGGTCGTCCATCAGCCGCTCGGCGTAGAGGGCCCAGCCCTCACCGTGGCCGGACACCCAGCAGAACATCCGCCGCCACGTGTTGAGCAGCTCCGACCGGTAGGCGGTCTGCGCGATCTGCAGGTGGTGGCCGGGGACACCCTCGTGGTACACGGTGGTCTTCTCCCGCCACGTCCCGAAGTCCGTGACCCCTTCCGGCACCGACCACCACATGCGGCCCGGGCGCGAGAAGTCCGCCGTCGGCCCGGTGTAGTAGATCCCGCCGGTGTGGGTCGGCGCGATACGGCACTCGAGCACCCGGACGGGTGCGGGAATGTCGAAGTGGACGTCGGCCAGGGCTGCGATCGCGGCGTCGGAGGTCGACTGCATCCACTCGCGGAGGGCGTCGGTGCCGTGGATCGCGCGGGCAGGGTCGGCGTCGAGACGGCGCATCGCCTCCTCGGGGGTGGTGCCGGCGCCGTACAGCTCCGCCGCGACCGACTCCTCCTCCGCCACGATGCGTCCCAGCTCCTCGCGCCCCCATTCGTAGGTCTCGTCGAGGTCCACGGTGGCGCCGAGGAAGGTGCGCGAGAACCGCTGGTAGCGTTCGCGCCCGACGCCGTCGACCGCCGGTGCGGCCGGCGCGACGTCGGAACCCAGGAATCGCGCGAGTGCGGCGTACGCCTCGCGGGCCTCCCGCGCGCCCAGCTCCAGCTCCGCGGCGAGCGCGGCGTCGGGTTCCCGGCCGTCCGGACGCGCCCCCGCGGTGAACTCCGTGAAGAAGGACGCTGCCGGATCGGCGAGCTCGTCCGCCTGGGTGATGACCGCCTCCACCTGGCGGAGCGCCGGGACGGTTCCCCGCGAGACGCCCGCGCGGAGGGAGGCCATGTAGCCCTCCATGGCGGCCGGCAGCGCGCGGAGCCTGGCCGCGATCGTCTCCCAGTCCGTGACCGTGGCGGTCGGCATGAGGTCGAAGACGTCGCGCATCTCCTGCGGCGGAGAGGCGATCACGTTGAGGTCGCGCAGGTGCTCCCCGCTGTCGTGCAGCTCGAGGTACAGGCCGTGGCGCTCCGCGATCGTGGCCCTCGTGACGCGGTCGACCTCGTCGGCGGGCTCCAGCTCCCCGACCCTTTGGAGAAGGCGCCGCTGCAGGTCGGCCCGCTCCTGCGCGCCCTCCGGCGAGTAGTCGCCGATGCGGTGGTCGTGGCCGGGAATCCCCAGGCTCGTGGCGACGATCGGGTCGAGCGTGGCGTAGTCGACGACGAAGGCGTCCGCGACGGCGTCGATGGGGGTGGGGGGACGGGTCATTCCACGACGGTAGCAGCTGCGCGGCGGCCCTCACGGGTGGAGGGACCACCGCCAGTCGTTGGAGCGCGTGCCGGGGATCCGCTGGTCACCGACGGTGACGCCACCCGTCCGGGCACGCCGCACCCACTCGGGTGTGGCCGGGGCCGGCGGCGTCGCGAGTGCCGCCGCCTGCGCGAGGCTGACGGCCACGAGGGCGGCGACCTCTGTCTCGTCGGGCGAGCCGCTGACGATCTCCACGCCCGGGAGGATCGGGTTCTCGCTCACAGCGGGATGTTCCCGTGCTTCTTGGCTGGCATGCTCGCGCGCTTCGTCCGCAGCGCGCGCAGCGCCCGCGCGACCTGGACCCGGGTGGCCGCCGGCTCGATGACGGCGTCGATGTACCCGCGGGCCGCGGCGTCCCACGGGTTGATGAGCGCGTCCTCGTACTCCTGGGTCAGGCGGGCGCGCTCAGCCTCGACGTCCCCGCCCTCCTGTGACACGGCAGCCAGCTTCGAGCGGTGCAGGATGTTGACCGCCCCGCCCGAACCCATCACGGCGATCTGGGCGGTCGGCCACGCCAGGTTGATGTCCGCGCCCAGCTGCTTCGACCCCATCACGATGTACGCGCCGCCGTAGGCCTTGCGGGTGATGAGGGTGACGAGCGGGACCGTCGCCTCCGCGTAGGCGTAGATCAGCTTGGCGCCCCGCCGGATGATGCCGTTCCACTCCTGGTCGGTGCCTGGCAGGAAGCCCGGCACGTCGACGAGCGTGAGGACGGGGATGTTGAACGCGTCGCACGTGCGGACGAACCGGGCGGCCTTCTCGGCGGCCGCGATGTCGAGGGTGCCCGCCATCGACTGCGGCTGGTTCGCGACGACGCCGACCGGATGCCCCTCGACGGTACCGAAGGCCGTGATCATGTTGGTCGCGTACCCCGCCTGGATCGCGAGCATCTCGCCGTCGTCGAGGATGTGCTCGAGGAGGACATGCATGTCGTAGGGCTGCGTGTCGGAGTCCGGGATCAGGCGGTTCAGCTCCTGGTCCTCGTCCGTCACCTCGAGGACGGCCTCCTCGGGCCACGCCGGCGGGTCCGCGAGGTTGTTGGACGGCAGGTAGCTGAGGAGCGAGCGCACGTAGTCGAACGCGTCCTCCTCGTCGGCGGCCTGGTAGTGGGCGACGCCGGAGCGGACATTGTGGGTGGCGGCGCCGCCGAGTTCCTCGAAGCCGACGTCCTCGCCGGTGACGGCGCGGATGACGTCCGGGCCGGTGATGAACATGTTGGACGTGCCCTCCACCATGACGATGAAGTCCGTCAGGGCCGGGGAGTAGACGGCGCCACCCGCGCTCGGGCCCATGATCAGCGAGATCTGGGGGATGACCCCGGAGGCGGCGACGTTGCGCCGGAAGATCTCGGCGAACTGGGTGAGGGCGGCGACACCCTCCTGGATGCGGGCGCCGC
The DNA here is from genome assembly GCA_002305415.1 of Actinomycetales bacterium UBA1383. Taxonomy (GTDB): domain Bacteria; phylum Actinomycetota; class Actinomycetes; order Actinomycetales; family Actinomycetaceae; genus UBA1383. Next base: position 48,001 of record DBQX01000067.1, read on the forward strand.
CACCGTCCGAGATCCCGATGACCGGCACCCCCGTGCGCAGCGCGAGGTCCATGACCTTGGTGATCTTCTGGCCGTGCACCTCGCCGAGCGAGCCGCCGAACACCGAGAAGTCCTGCGAGTAGACGCAGACCTGCCGGCCGTCGATCGTGCCGTAGCCGGTGACGACGCCGTCGCCGAGGACGCGCTTGCGCTCCATCCCGAAGTTGGTGGAGCGGTGGGTCGCGAGGGCGTCGAGTTCCACGAAGGATCCCTCGTCCAGCAGGGCGAGGACGCGTTCCCGCGCCGAACCCTTCCCCCGGGCGCGCTGCTTGTCGTGGGCGATCTCCGCCAGCCGGTCCAGCTCCCGCTGCCGGGTGGCGAGATCCGCGATACGGGCCGACGTCGTCCTGGGTGCACTCACGGGATCAAGGGTAGTTGTGCTGCCCCCACCGGGTCCTTCACATCCCTGCCGTGTTTGCCACAGCGTCCTTGTGGGAACGGCACAATGGCCCCAACAGGACGGGAGGGTCTCCGTGGGATTCGCACGGGTCGTGGAGGTGGCGACGGCCGGGTCCACCAACGCGGACGTCATGGCCGCGCTCGGTAGCGAGCGCGGCCGGTGGCCGCACCTCTCCGTGCTCGTCGCGCGCCGCCAGACCGCCGGCCGGGGCCGTGCGGGCCGGGACTGGGTCACGCCGGCCGCGGGTGCGCTGACCTGCTCTGTCGTCATCGGCGCCCCGGCGGGCGTACCACTGACCTGGGTGCCCCTCGCGGTCGGGCTCGCCGTGCGGCGGGCACTCGCGACGTGGCTGGATGTGGGACTGAAGTGGCCGAACGACGTCGTGGCCGGCGCCCCGCACCCGCTCTGGGGCTGGGGCCGTAAGCTCGGGGGGATCCTGTGCGAACGCCATCCCGCGGGGCCCGTCGTCGCCGGCATCGGCGTCAACTGCCTGCAACCACCGGACGAGCTGCCCGTCCCGTGGGCGGGGTCGCTCGCCGCGCTCCTCGGCGAGGGTGCGCCGACACCGGGAGAGGTGCTCCGTGTGCTGGGGCCCGCCCTCGCGGAGGTGTTCACCGCGTGGGATGCCCACGACGACACTCTCCGGGTGGAGTACGCCGCGGCATGCACCACGCTCGGGGCACGGATCCGGGTGGAGGTGGCGGGCGGGACGGCGGAGGGCGTCGCGCGCGCCGTCGACGACGACGGGGCCCTGCTGGTGGAGCGGCCGGACGGAGAGATCGCGAGGGTCACGGCAGGCGACGTCGTCCGGTTGCGCGGACGCGGGCCGGATGGCTGTGTGGGACGCCACACCCGGGCGGTAGGCTTGGGCGAGTGAGTCAGGGTACCGGCCGGACGCCGGCGAGCGAGACGGGCGGCGAGATGCCGCCGTCGCCCGCGTCCCCGCCGGAGACCGCCTCCGCCGAGACCACGGAGCCGGCCCCGGGTGAGGTGGCCGAGACGAAGGCCCGCCGGCGGCGCGGCCGGGCCCCGCACCCCGTCGACCTCCTCAGGCACGCCACCCGTGACCGGGCTCCGAAGGAACGCAAGAAGGCGCGGCACCGTTCCTCCATCGAGGAGGCCCGCGAGACTCTGCTGGGCAGCCGGCGTGACCTCACCCTCACAGAGCTCGCCGAGAGGGCGGGCGTACCGATCGACATGGCGCGCAAGTTCTGGCGGGGGATGGGCTTCCCGAACGTCCAGGACGACGCCCGGGTCTTCACCGAGGCGGATGCGGAGTCGCTGCGCGGCTGGCACGGCATGGTCGAGCGGGGCGTGATCGATGAGCAGACGATGCTGTCGCTCCTCCGGGCGTTGAGCTACACCGTCGACCAGCTCACGATGTGGCAGGTGGAGGCAGCCGTCGACTACCAGGAGCGCCGCTACGACCTCGATGACATCGCCGCACGCATCGTGGTGCTGAACGGGCTGCCCAAGGTCGCGGACTTCGGGATCCAGCAGCTGGAGTACGCCTGGCGGCGCCGGATGGTCGCCGTCGCGGAGCGCCTCGACAACGAGATCATGCAGCGCTCGCAGGAGCCACAGCACCGTGACGTCCTCCCCCTGCCGCGCGCCCTCGGGTTCGTGGACATGGTCGCGTTCACGTCCCGGGCCCGGCAGCTGGGCAGCCGCGGGCTCGCGGAGCTCGTCCAGGGCTTCGAGTTCACCGCCCGGGACATCATCACCGCGAACGGTGCCCGGGTGGTCAAGACGGTGGGTGACGCGGTCCTGTTCATCGCCGACGACCTGCTCACGGCGGCCAACGTCGCCCTCACGATGATCGAGGCCATGCGATCGAACCCCGCCCTCCTGCCGGTGCGCGCGTCCGTGGTGTGGGGACGGGTGGTCTCGCGGTCCGGGGACATCTTCGGGCCCGCCGTCAACCTCGCCTCCCGGCTCATCGACGTCGCTCCGAAGGACACGGTGTACATGGATGAGTCCACCGGGGCGATGCTCGCGAAGCACCCCCGGGCCGGCGACTTCGTCCAGATCCAGCAGCAGCCCGCGACCCTGCAGGGAATCGGCACGATCAGCCCCATCGAGCTGCGGTGGGCCGCCCCGGCCGCCCACACCGACCTCTGGTTCCCCAGCTGAGGGCCGGTCTTGGCGGTGGCCGCGCGTTCCGCTTGACCATCCTTTGAACGATTCCTTTACTATGGCGACGTGACCACCGTTTTGCTCGTCGAGGACGACCCGGCCATCGCCGAGCCGCTGGCCCGCGCCCTCACCCGCGAGGGCTACACCGTCCGGTCGCACGGGACCGGCCAGGCGGCCCTCGACGATCTCGCCGACGTCGGCCTGGTGGTCCTCGACCTCGGGCTGCCGGACATGGACGGACTGGATGTCGCCCGGAAGATCCGGTCCCAGGGCATGAACGTGCCCATCCTGATCCTCACCGCGCGGGCGGACGAGGTCGACCTCGTCGTCGGCCTCGACGCCGGGGCGGACGACTACGTGACGAAGCCGTTCCGGCTCGCCGAGCTCCTGGCCCGTGTCCGGGCGCTGCTCCGCCGCGTGGGGGGTGACCTGACCGACGAGGACGAACTCGTGGCGCAGGACGTCCGGGTGGACGTGGGAGCACATCGTGCCTTCCAGGCGAAGCGGGAGCTGCAGCTCACGGCGAAGGAGTTCGAGCTCCTGCGGGTGCTGCTCCGCGACGCCGGCAGCGTGGTGGGGCGCGAGACCCTGATGCGCGAGGTGTGGGGGTCCGACCCGGCAGGCTCCACGAAGACGCTCGACATGCACGTCTCGTGGCTGCGGCGCAAGCTCGGCGACGACGCGAACGACCCGCACTACATCACCACCGTCCGCGGGATGGGATTCCGTTTCGAGACCGCTGACCGCTGATGCGGCGGCGCGCGGTCCAGATGGCCGTCGTCGCGGTCACCGTGGCGCTCCTCCTCGTGGGGGTGCCCCTCGCCATCCTCGGGTCCCTGATGGTCTGGGACAGCGCACAGACCGCCCTCGACGCGCGCGTCGTCTACCTCAGCCGCGCGGTGGAGCGCCGGCTCGCCAACGACGAGCGGATCGACGACGCCATGCTCCTGCCGTGGATCGGCGGCGACGTCAACCCCGAGGCGCGGATCGTCGTCGAGACCCCGACCGGGGAGCGCTTCGAGGCCGGCGACATCGGTACCACCGACGTGCTGCGGACCTCCGACCTGACGCCGTCCGGGGCACGGGTGGTGATGGAGATCCGCCGGAGCGACGTCATCTGGCGCATCGCCCAGATGACCTTCCTGGTGGCGATCGCCTCCGCGGTGGCGTTCGTCGTCTCCGTGCTCGTCGCGATGCGCATCTCGCGCCGGATCGCGGCCCCGCTGATCTACCTCGCGGCCGCCGCCGAGCAGGTGGGTGCCGGGCAGGCCCGCCCGCGGGTCCGGCCGTCCGGTATCGAGGAGATCGACCTGGTGCAGGACGAGCTGGTGCGGACCGCGGAGAGGATGGCCGGGCGGCTCGCCGCGGAACGCCAGTTCGCCGCCGATGCCTCCCACCAGCTGCGGACCCCCCTCACGGCCCTGTCGATGCGGCTCGAGGAGATCGAGTACCTCGCGGAGTCCGACGAGGTCAAGGAGGAGGCACAGGCCTGCCTGCAGCAGGTCGAGCGACTCACCGGCGTGGTCGACGACCTCCTCCGCACGTCCCGGAACGCCGGCGGCGGCACCACCGAGGCGCTGCACCTCGACGACGTCTTCGCGCAGCAGGCGGAGGAGTGGGAGGACAGCTTCGCGGCGGCGGGGCGTACGCTCTCGTTCCGGGACGAGGCCCGGAGGGTCGTGCTCGCCAGCCCCGGCGCCTTGTCCCAGGCGCTCGCCACCCTCATCGAGAACTCGCTCCGCTACGGCGCGGGGACCACGTCGGTGACCACCCGCCCATCCTCAGGACGTGGGGTCTTCATCGACGTGCGGGACGAGGGCCCGGGTGTGTCCGACGAGCTGGCCCCGGACATCTTCCTCAAGGGCGTCTCCGGGGGCGGGTCGACCGGCCTCGGCCTCGCGCTCGCCCGCGATCTCGTCGCGGCCGACGGCGGACGGCTGGAACTGACCCAGCGGCGGCCCCCCGTCTTCACGATCTTCCTCAACGGGGTTCCGGCGGCGCTGGACCCCGACGTGGTCCTTCCACAAGGTGCGCTGGTGACGGTGGGGCGCCGGCGTCGTCGGCGGTGAAGACCCAGTAGCGGTAGCAGACGTACCGGAAGATGGTCGCGAGACCTACCCCCACGATGTTCGCGGAGATGTTCACCGCGACCGGCGAGGTCAGGCCGAGGACGTAGTAGCTGAACCACAGCGTCGCGACTGTGACGACCATGCCCCCCACGTTGACGAGGACGAACATGACGAGTTCGCGGGCCGCGGCCTGGCGGCGCCGTCCCGAGAAGGTCCAGTAGCGGTTGCCGAGCCACGCGACGAGGGTGGCCACGCTCGCCGAGATCACCTTCGCGACGGTCGGGTGGTCGATGAGGAGCTGGCCCGGGCCGTACATGAGGAGGTTGAAGAGCCCGGTGTCCACGACGTAGGCCACGCCGCCCACGAACCCGAACTTGCCCAGTTCGGCGAACCACTGGGAGACGGTCTGGCGGGCCACCGGTTCATCGTATCCCGGCGGGGGACGCTACCCTCGTGCGCGTGGGGATGACGGTGGCGGTGGTGGGCGGCGGACAGCTGGCCCGGATGATGAGCCAGCAGGCGATCGCGCTCGGGGTACGGCTCCGCGCGCTGGTGGAGGCGCCGGACGCGGCGACGGCGCAGGTGGTGCCGGATGTCGTCGTCGGCGCCGCGAAGGATGAGGCCGCCGTGCGGGAGGTGTGCCGCGGGGCGGACGTCCTCACGGTGGAACACGAGCACGTCGACGACGCACAGCTCACCCGCATCATCGGTGACGGGATCGCGGTCCGGCCCGGGCCCCACGCCCTCCGGTACGCCCAGGACAAGATCGCCATGCGGGTGCGGCTGACCGAGCTCGGGGTGGAGTGCCCGCGCTGGGCGCAGGTCCGGACCGCGGCGGAACTTGCCGCGTTCGGGGCGGAGGTGGGCTGGCCGGTGGTCGTCAAGACGCCGCGGGGCGGCTACGACGGCAAGGGGGTGCGGTTCGCCCACTCGCCCGACGACGTCGCGGACTGGCTCGCGGACCTCGAGCGCGGCGTCGTCACGGTGGAAGGCCTCGGGGGGGAGGGCGGCCACGAGCTGCTGGTCGAGGAGCGGGTGCCGTTCACCCGCGAGCTGGCCGTGCTGGTGGCGCGCCGCCCCGGTGACTACCACGCCGAGATCCGGGCGTGGCCGGTGGTGGAGACCGTCCAGGCCGGCGGGATCTGCTCCGAGGTGATCGCGCCGGCACCAGGGCTGCCCCCCGAGGCGGCCCGGCATGCGCAGGAGATGGCCGCCACCGTGGCACGCGGGCTGGACGTGACCGGCGTCCTGGCCGTGGAGATGTTCGCCGTGGAGGACGAGTCCGGGGTGCGGCTCAGCGTCAACGAACTCGCGATGCGGCCCCACAACTCCGGCCACTGGACCATCGAGGGCTCCGTGACCAGCCAGTTCGAGCAGCACCTGCGCGCGGTCCTCGACCTGCCGCTCGGGGACACCTCGGCCCGGCAGCCCTATGCCGTCATGGTCAACCTGCTCGGCAGCGAGCTGTCCGACCCGCTGGACGCCTACCCGCGCCTGATGGCCGCGTTCCCGGATGTGAAGGTTCACTTCTACGGCAAGGCGGTCCGTCCCGGCCGTAAGCTGGGGCACGTCACCGCCCTGGGCGAGGATCCCGCGACGCTGCGGGCACGGGCGAACGCCGCCGTGGCCATCCTGCGGGGCGACGAGGAGGAACGCGGATGAGCGCACTGGTCGGAATCGTGATGGGGTCGGACTCCGACTGGCCGGTCATGCGGGCGGCGGCGGACGTGCTCGAGGAGTTCGGGATCGCCCATGAGGTGGGCGTGGTCTCGGCGCACCGGATGCCCGCGGAGATGATCGAGTACGGCCTTTCCGCTGCGGAACGCGGGATGCGGGTGATCATCGCGGGGGCCGGCGGCGCGGCCCACCTGCCCGGCATGCTCGCGTCCGTGACGCCGCTGCCCGTGATCGGGGTGCCGGTGCCGCTGAAGTACCTGGACGGGATGGACTCGCTGCTCTCGATCGTCCAGATGCCCGCCGGCGTGCCGGTGGCGACGGTCTCGATCGGGGGGGCGCGCAACGCCGGCCTGCTTGCCGCACGGATCATCGGGACGTCGGACGAGTCCGTACGGGCAGCGATGGTCCGGTTCCAGGCCGGTCTCCGGCAGGTGGCGATCGAGAAGGGCGAGGCGCTGCGGGCGGCGCGGACGGGAGTCGGACAATGAGCGTGATGGTGATCGGGGGCGCCGGGTACATCGGCGCCCACGTCGTTCGCCTGCTGCAGCAGGCGGGCGAGGAGGTCGTCGTGGTCGACGACCTGTCCACCTCGGTGGCGGGACGCGTCGGGGACTCCCCCCTCGTGGTCCTCGACGTCGCGACGCCGGAGGCGAGCCGCGCGCTGGAGCGCGAGATGCGCGAGCGGGACGTCGACGCCGTCATCCACTTCGCCGCCCGGAAGCAGGTGGGGGAGTCGGTGGCGCGGCCGCTGTGGTACTACGAGCAGAACGTCGGCGGGATGGGCAATGTCCTGGCGGCGATGCAGGCCGCCGGCGTGAGCCGGATGATCTTCTCCTCCTCGGCGGCGGTGTACGGCATCCCGGACGTGGACCTCGTGGAGGAGGACATCCCGAAGAACCCGATCAACCCCTATGGCCGCACGAAGCTGATCGGCGAGTGGATGCTCGAGGACTGCGCACGCGCGTGGGACCTGCGGTTCGTGGCGCTGCGGTACTTCAACGTGGCGGGCTCGGGCTGGGACGACCTGGGGGACCCCGCCGTGATGAACCTCATCCCCATGGTCCTCGAGCGGCTCGCCCGCGGTGAGGCGCCCCGCGTGTTCGGCGACGACTACCCCACCCCGGACGGGACCTGCATCCGGGACTACGTGCACGTGCGGGACCTCGCGGAGGCGCACGTGGCGGCGCTGGAGGCCCTGCGGGCAGGCCCGACTCCCCACGCCGTCTACAACGTGGGCACCGGCACGGGGGCGTCCGTGGCCGAGGTGATCGCGACCATCGGGGAGGTCACCGGGCTGGAGGTCACGCCCGTCGTCGAGGCCCGCAGGCCGGGCGACCCGCCGCGGCTGGTCGCCTCACCTGCTCGTATCGCCGACGACCTCGGCTTCCGGTCCACCACCGGCCTGCGGGAGATCGTGGCGACGGCGTGGTCCGCGTGGCAGGCGGGGCCCCGGCGGGTCGAGCGCTAGCCGAACTGCTGGATGTCAGCCTGGGTGAGTTCGCCGTCGCGCAGCTTCTGGAAGAACTGCGGGGTGAGGGCCTCGTCGAGGAGCACGGACGCTCCCACACCCCCGGGGTAGTAGGAGAAGTCCGCGATGGGAGGGGCGCCGGTCACTCCGTCGGCGCCGGTGGCGGAACGGAAGGCGAGGCCGAGCCGCGCGAGGTCGACGATTCCCGTCTCCTCGTCGGTGGTGAGCGCACCGGTCCCGGCCTCGATGATACGCAGCTGTGCGAACGGGTTGAGGAGAGTGGACGGGGTCGCGGTGCGCTGCACGATGGCTCCGATGACCTGCCGTTGCCGTGCCTGGCGTCCGATGTCGCCGAGCGGGTCGGAGTAGCGCATCCGGGCGAACGCGAGCGCCGTGGTCCCGTCGACGTCGTGGCAGCCGGCGGTCCACACGAGCTGGGACAGCTCGTCGTTGACGTCGTAGTCGAGGCACAGGTTGACGCCGCCCACGGCGTCGACGACGGACACGACGCCGCCCATCCCGATCTCGACGTAGTGGTCGACCGTGAGCCCCGTGAGCTGCTCGACCGTGGAGGTGAGGAGCGGGGCGCCGCCGAAGGCGTAGGACGCGTTGATCTTGTTGCCGCCGTAGCCCTCGATCTGGACGTAGGTGTCCCGGGGCAGGGAGATGAGGGCGGAGCGGCCGTTGGCGGCCCGGTGCAGGACGAGCAGGGAGTCGGAGCGCTGGCCTTCGGCGCCGTCGGTGACCGCGCCGTCGGCGCGGGAGTCGGACCCGACCAGCAGGTAGGTCGTGCCCGGGGTGTTCGGAGCGCCGGTCAGCGCGGAGGTGTGGGCGATGAGTCCGTTCGCCCAGATCAGCAGCCCGATCGGCCAGGCGAGCAGGACAGCGAGGACCAGCGCGAGGAGGGCTGGCCAGCGGCGGCGGCGCGAGGTCGATGGGCGCGAGGGGACGGGTGCCGGCGTGGGTGCGGGTGCGTGGGTGGCGGCGGGCCTCTGGGCGGACGCCGGACGGGGCTCCTGCGGCGGTCGCGTGGGTTGTGGCGCCGGGGTAGCCGCCGGGGTTGCCGGCGCGGTGAGCGGGCGACGGGCCGGGCTGGGCGGGGC
>DBQX01000023.1:0-13063 GCA_002305415.1 Actinomycetales bacterium UBA1383
GGCTCCCGGCTCGAGGCCCTCGCCGCCACCGGCGCCCGCCAGGACCGCGCCGCGACGGCGGCCCTCGCCGTCGTCGGCGTGGTCGGGGGCGCCGTCGTGGGGCTCGCGCTGCAGGCCGTCTGGCCGGTGGGCACGTCGGCGGCGGACCTGGCGTACGCCGTGAGCGTGCTGGCGGCCACGGTCGGGACGTACGGCGTGCTGATCCTGCTCGTGCTGATCGCGCGCCTGCCCGTCCTGGAACGGGCGATCGGGCAGGACCGCCTCGTGATCGCCCACCGCCGCATCGCGCCGTGGGCCACCGGCCTCGTGGGCCTCCACGTGCTGCTCGTCGTGGCCGCCTACGCCGGCCTCACCGGGACGGGCTTCTGGGCGCAGCTCTGGTCCCAGCTCACGACGACGCCGTGGATCCTTCCCGCCGCCGCCGGCCTGGTGGCGATGGTGGCGGCCGCCGTCACGTCGTGGCGGCGCCTGCGGGGGCGGCTGCGGCACGAGACATGGTGGACGATCCACCTGTACACCTACCTCGGGGTGGCGCTCGCCTTCGCGCACCAGGTCACCGTGGGCGGTCCCTTCCTGGGCGGGTGGGCGCGGGCCCTGTGGGTGGGCCTGTACGTGGCGGTCTTCGGGGCGATCGCCTGGTTCCGGGTGGCCGTGCCACTGTGGCGCTCGTGGCGTCACGACCTGCGCGTGGTCCGGGTGGTGCGGGAGACGCCGGACGTCGTGAGCCTGTGGATCCGGGGCCGCCACCTGGAGCGCCTGGGTATTCGCGCCGGCCAGTTCCTCAACTGGCGCTTCGCCCACCCCGGTCTCCGGTACGAGGCGCACCCGTACTCGGTCTCGGGCCTGCCCCGGCCCGTGCCCGGAACCAGGGACTCCGTCGTCCGCATCACCGTCAAGGCGCTCGGCGACTCCTCCGCCGCCGTCGCTGGTCTTCCTCCGGGGACACCGCACGGGAGCGGTCACCGCCGCCACGATCGCCGGGGTCGCCGGCGTCCTCGTCCTGAACCCAACGGGTGAGGCGGCGATCAGTTCTGCCGCGTCCCCCACCAGTTCGGTCACGGCCCCCGACGCGACCGACGACAGCACCTCGAACGACGACACCAGTCCCGGCGAGGACGCCGCCGGTGGGGACTCATCCACGGCAACTGGCGGCAGGGCCTCGCCGTCGGCCCCGACACTGGCGGCGACGGCCACCTACACCGGCGAGGTCTACTCGACCCCCTACGGCCCGATGCAGGTGGAGGCGACGATCCAGGACGGCGTGATCGTGGACATCACGTGGATCTCGCTCCCCGCGGACCGCCACTCCCAGCGGATCAACGACTACGCCGGTCCCGCGCTGGTCGAGGAGGCCCTCGCCGCGCAGTCCGCACAGGTGGACACCATCTCGGGGGCCACGTGGACCTCGGAGGGCTTCCGGTACTCGCTCCAGTCGATCCTCACCGAGGCGGGGTTGTGAGCGCCGCGGCCGTGCCCGGCGTGGAGGTCGTCCGCGCGGCGGGCCGTGCGGTGCACCACGTCGAGGTGGTCTGGGGGACCACCGTCTCGATCGACATCCGCGAGGTCGACGAACGCCTCCCCGCCGACGAGGTGCTGTGGGACGCCGTCGCCGACGCCGTCCGCTTCATGCACTGGGTGGACCGGGTGTTCTCCCCCTTCCGCCCGGACTCGGTGGTCACCGCGCTGCGCACCGGGCGTCGCGCCGAGTCCGCCCTGTCCCTGAACGACGGCGACGACTGGGCCGTCCTCGGGGTGCTCGAGCGGTGCCGTGCCGCCCGCGACCTCACCGGCGGCGCCTTCGACCCCTGGGCCGTTCCGGGCGGCTTCGACCCCTCCGGGTACGTGAAGGGCTGGGCCGCCGAGCGGATCGCGGACCGGCTGGTGCGCCGCGGGCTGCCGCACGTGTGCGTGAACGCGGGCGGCGACGTCGTCACGCGCGGCCTCGCCGCTCCCGCGCAGCCGTGGCGGGTGGGCGTGCGCCACCCGGACGACCCGCTCGCGGTGGTACGGACCGTGACGCCGGGCGACGGCGCGGTCGCCACGTCGGGCCTCTACGAGCGCGGCGCCCACATCATCGACCCGCGGACCGGGCAGCCGGCGGCGGGTGCCCGCGCGGCCACGGTCGTCGGCCCCGACGCCGGCCTCGCCGAAGTCCTGGCCACCGGGCTCGTGGTGGCGGGCCGGGACGGCGTGCCCTGGTTCGCGGGCCTCGAGGGGTGGGAGGCGTTCGTCATCGATCCGCTGCCCGCTCCGACGGCGTGGAGCGTGCGCGGCACCGCCGCCTGAACGAACGAGAGGGGCGCCCGGGTGGTCCGGGCGCCCCTCCCGCGTGGGGTCAGGTCAGCTCTTGACCTTCGGCATCGTCACCTTCTTGTTCCCGGAGATGGTCTCCCACGGGACCTCGTCCGGCAGGTAGCTCTCGAACTCCGCGATGAGGGCCTGCTGGTACTCGCCGGCGAAGGTGCCGTCGAGGAACTTGCCCAGGGCCTCGTCCTTGAACCGCTTCCAGGACTCCTTCTCCTTGCCCGGGTTGATCGGGTAGTAGAGGCAGCCGGCGGTGCGGGCGGCGTCCCGGTCGCCGGGGGCGTCGCCGATGAGCATGATGTGGCCGTCCGGGTACTTCCCGTTGGCGGCGTACTGCACGTGCTGCGCCTTGGAGCCCATCTCCTGGCCGGCGATGACGTGCACGTACTGGGCGAGCCCGTGCTCGTTCCACTCCTTCTCCAGCGCGTGGAGCGGGGTGGCGGAGACCGTCATCTCGTCCACGAAGGGGAACATCGCCTCCATGGCCTCGCGGACGCCGGGGAAGGGGCCGCAGCCGTGCACCATGTCCGCGATCATCGCGTTCACACCGTTGCCCCAGCGGATGGCCCGGTCGATCGTCTCCGACGGGTTCTCGGCCGCGAAGGCGGCGATGCCCTTGTCGGAGAGCGGGTACTCCGACTCGATGAACTGCGTGAGCTCGGGGTACTCCGGGATGGTGACGCCACGCTCGGCCACCTCCACGCGGTCGCGGAGGAGGTCGAGGAGTTGGCGCAGTGCGAGCCAGCGGTTCAGGCCGCGGGTGACCGACTTCAGGTTCACGAAGATCGCGGTCTCGCGCGCCAGCGTGGAGATCGGCTGCAGGTCCCAGTACTTGATGTAGCTGGGGGTGAAGCACTCGTAGTGCTTGATGTCCATCGCGTCCATCGCGCAGCCGTCGGAGTCGATTCCCACGAAGAAGTCCTTCGTGGGGACGAAATCGACCAGGACCTGCGCGGCGGCGGGCATGTCGGCCATCGTTGTGTCTTCTTCCTTGTCGTGGTGTCCGTCGGTGGGTGTACCGTCAGATCCGGGTGTCCGGCAGGCCACAGAACACGTCAGTGGAGGGGGTGCCCAGGAACTCGCTCTTCCCCTCGAGCTTGTCGAGGAGTGCGTCGAGCGTCACGGGCTTGTCGTCGTACGTGTTGATGTAGGTCTTGACCTGCGGGACATCGGGCAGCAGGTTGGGTGACGCCGTCGAGATGAAGATGACGGGCAACTCGTGGACGTACCACGGGATGTCCGGGGTGCCCTTCGACGCCGGCCAGTACACCCGCTCCACCGGCTGCATCAGGCCCTCGACCTTCGCCACGGAGAGCACCAGGTCGTAGTTGTCCGTCATCGCGGAGATCGGGGCCTTGCCGGCATACGCACCCATGACCAGCTTGGCGCCCTCGTCCGCGGACATCTTCGCGAGCCGGTCGGCAAGTGACTCGTAGACGGTGACGTCGTACCCACGTTCCTCGAGCTTCGCACCCAGGGTCACGGCCGGGTGCGGCGCCCCTCCGTGCATCGCGTGCGCCATGGGGTTGCTCGGGCCCTTGATCGGGACCAGCAACACGCGCTTGAACTTCTCGGGGCTGATCGGCAGGACCTCGGGCTGCTTCGCCTTGACCAGCGTGATGGCCTTGTCGGCGACCGCGGCCGCCACCGCCTTGTTCTCGGGCAGGCCGATGCGGGCCATGGCCTCATCCTTGGGGGGCAGGATCTGGTCCTTGGCCTTCGTGTGCAGTCCGAGCGCCGCCTTGGTGCCGAGGATGCGCTCGAGGGCCTCCTGCAGCCGCTCCTCGGTGAGGATTCCTGAGCGGTAGCCCTCCATCATCCAGGCGAAGTCCTCGTCGGGGTCGTTGAAGAAAAGGAAGAGGTCGCAGCCCGCCTGGATGGAGGTGGGGAGGAGTTGGGAGCGCTTCATCGCACCAGTGAGGCCCACCATGTGGGAGGCGTCCGTGACCACGAGCCCGTTGAAGCCGAGCTTGCCGCGCAGCAGGTCGGTGAGGATCTCCTTCGAGAGGGTGGCGGGGAGGATCTCATCCTCCGCCATGTCCGGGTTGAAGTGCTTCTGATAGGACGGGAGCGCGATGTGGCCGGCCATGATCGACGGCAGTCCCGCCTCGAAGAGCGCCGAGTACACCCGGCCGAAGGTCTCGTCCCACTCCTCGGTGGAGAGCCAGTTCGGGGCGGAGGAGAGGTGCTGGTCCCGCTCGTCGATGCCGTCGCCCGGGAAGTGCTTCGCCGCCGGGGCGATCCCGGACTCCTGGATGCCACGCATGTACTCCAGCGAGAGTTCGATCGTCTGCTCGACGTCCGCGCTCCAGGTGCGCTGCGAGATGATCGGGTTCCGCCAGTTGCGGTACAGGTCCACGATGGGGGCGAAGGACCAGTTGCAGCCGATGGCGGCCGCTTCGACGCCGGAGATCCGGCCGAGCTCGTACGCGTAGCGCGGGTCCTTCGTGGCCGCGATCTTCACCTCCCAGCCGACGTAGGTGCCGTCCGTGCAGGCGCCGTTGCCGCCCGCCTCGGTGTTCGCGGCGATGAGCATCGGGATCTTCGAGTTCTCCTGCAGGATCCGGTTCTGCTCCCAGATCTCCGCGGCGGGGCCCGGCTGGTACCGCACCGCACCGATGTGGTAGCGGTTCACCATGTCGGTGAGGTACTCCTCGGTCCGGCTGGATCCCATGTTGACGAACAGTTGACCGATCTTCTCCTCGTCGGTCATTCCAGCAATCGTGTCGCGGACCCAGCGAACGCCGTCGTCGTCAAGATTGAAGGGTTTCGCGGTCAGGTCAACCATCGGTGCTCCTTTGCGTCGGTGTGTCACCAGCCAACTGCAAAGAGCGGGACGCGGCAATCGGTTCCGTCAAGTTGCCACCTGCGCGGGCGGGGTGAAGTGTCCATCCCCCGGATCGTTACAGGAGCGGACTTTGCAGATCCGTGCGAGCGACTAAAGTGTGACGTGAATGTGCCTCCACGTGTTCATCACAGGACGGGTGGAGCAGGGTTGTTCGCTCGGGAGGAGGGGCAATGAGGCCACTGGGCAGCGGACGCAAAGGGGCGGGTGTCCTCGCCCTGTGCGCTGCCTTCGCGCTCGGCGCGGCCCTCCCCGCTGTGGCTGACGACCCCCCGGCCGACGTCGTCGTGACCTCTGATCCGACCAGCGATCCCGCCACGGATCCCACCACGGATCCGACGACCCCGCCGCCCACCACGGACCCGACCACGGATCCGACCACGGATCCGACCACGCCGCCGCCCACCACGGACCCCACCACCGATCCGACCACGGATCCGACCACCCCGCCCCCCACCACCGACCCCACCACCGATCCGACCACCCCGGCGCCGTCGCCGACTGCCACCACCCCGGCGCCCTCGCCGACCGCCACGTCACCGGCGCCCACCGCGAGCCCGTCGACCACCCCCACGGTTGTCCCGACGCCGCTGGTGAGTCCTTCGACGTCGCCGACCCCGACGTCGTTCACGACCACGATCAACCCCAGCATCCTCACCTCCACCTCCGTCACGACCAGGGCCGTCGCGACCGCCACCAAGTCACCCTCCGCGATCACGACCGGCGGGGCGGCGCTGATGGCGGCGCTGATCCGCATCAACACCGCGGAGGCCCAGTGCGCGGCCACGTCCGCCACCGAGGCCTCGGTCGTCACGATCGACTCGAGTGTGATGCCCGCCAGCCTCGGGGAGTTCCACGGGGACGCGCTCGTGAACGCGGCCGTGGTCGTCGGCGTCGGGCTGGAGCTCGGAGTCCCCGAGCGCGCCCTCGCCATCGCGGTGATGACCGCCATGGCGGAGAGCGGGTTGCAGCCCACCGACCAGCAGGCGCCCGTCGGACCCGCCGGAGTCGGCCTCTTCGAGCAGGGCGCCGGTGGTGCCTGGGGCACCTACGAGGAACGCGTGGACCCGGCGACGTCCGCCCGGAACTTCTTCGCGCGGCTCACCGCCGTCCCCGGCTGGGACGCGCTGGACCCGGCGCTCGCCGCGGATGCGGTGCAGCGCGGCGAGGACCCGGCGATCTATGCCCCGTACTGGGATGACGCCCAGCAGACGGTCCAGGCCCTCACCACCCAGCGCGTGGTCGTGTCCACCCCGCGGCCCTGCGTCACCGAGTTCGGGGCGCTGAACACCGCCACCACCTGGACCAACCCGCTGAAGGGCCGCATCACGTCACCCTTCGGGTACCGCGTCCACCCCGTCCTCGGCGTCACGGCCGAGCACTGGGGGACCGACGTCGCGGCGAAGTGCGGCACCGAGATCCGCGCGGCGGCGGACGGGATCGTGGTCTGGGTCGGCGGTGGCCTGCAGGGCCGCACCGGCAACCAGATCGTGGTGTACCACGGCAACGGCATCCTCACCCGTTACGGGCACGTGCTCACCGGCTCGCAGACGGTCTCCGTGGGCGACGCGGTGGCCGCGGGCCAGGTCATCGCGGGCGTGGGAGGCGACCCGCGGATCGACCCGGCGGGCGCCGGGCTCTCCACCGGGTGCCACCTGCACTTCGAGACGAACACCGACAACGGTGGCACCGTGCTGAATCCCGTCACGTTCCTCGCCGACCGCGGCGTGGCGCTCGCCAAGGGCTGACCCCTGCCCGTGTCAGCCCGACGCCCCCGGCGTGGACCCGCACGCCGCCCGCTCCGGGTGGCCGCTGCCGCCGTCGCCTCCACCGCGCTCATCCTGACCGTCCCCGTGCCCCTGCCCGTGCGCGACGACGACGGGGCGCCCGCGGCGACGTCGGAAGGCGCCTTCCCCGACCCGTGGGAGGCCGTACTCGCCGGCGCCCCTGCTCCCGACCCCGGCCCCGCGGCGCGGGTGGAGCAGGCTGACCTGCTGGCCGCGCCCGTCCCCTCGCTGTGCGGTCATCCCGCGGGCGAGCTCGTGGACGGCATGCTTCCCGGGATCCCGCCCGGGGAGGGCGTCGTGTGGATCTACGTGGACGAGAACGGCCGGATCCCGGCCGGCCGGGTGGCGTACGGGCCCCTGGGGCGGGGGAGCGAGGTCGACGCCGCCGTCGCGGTGTACTGCGACAGGGGTGGCACCGCGTGGCCGGAGGCAGTGGTCCTCTACGGGCCCGGCCCCGCCCTCCTCGGCCATGTGGTCCTCTCGGAGATCGTCCCGGGGCGCCAGACGGTCGAGTCGCTGCGGATCGCCGACGGCGTGGTGACGGTGCGCTTCGTCAACTCGTACGCCGCCGACGGTCGCCCCGGGCGGGTGGACGGGACGGTCGAGCTGGTCCTCCGGGGCACGCGGGTGGTGACCCGGAACCTCGAGCTCGTCGACGAGCGCTCGACGGCCGCGGAGGCCCTCGCGGCCGCCGTCGCCGGCGACGCCGCCCGGCTCGGGGACGTGGCGGTCGCGGAGGCCGCCCAGTCGCTGCTCGACCTCGCCGCCATCCCGTTGACCCTGGGGACGTGCTCCGCCGCCCTGGCCGGGGCGCCCGAGGGAGCCGGCGCGACGTGCGCGGTCCTCGCCGACGACGCCCTCGGCGGGGAGGTCGCCCAGCTGCACCTTGCCCGGACGGGCTTCGCGGAGTGGCGGGTCGTCGGCGTCACGGTCGCGGCGGCGCCGTCGGCCTGACGGTCCCGGGACGGCAACGGCGCGGCAACTGGATGGCAAAAGCGGCCCGGCCGCCGGGGGCGGTGCCTAGACTCGGCGATGTCAGCGGGCCGGACGGCTCGGGGCTCGACGTTGAGTCTGTGAAAGGGAACACCATGAATCTTCGCGAGGACGCCAAGTGGAGTCTCGTTGTGCCCACGTCCATGGGTGTGCGCATCACCCCTGAGGACCGGGCGCCCGTGCACATCTCGCAGAACTTCCTCCTGCAGGTCACCAGCGCCGAGACCAACGTCGCGTCCGTGGTCTCGTACCTCGGCGAGCCCACGAAGGTCCTGACCGCGTTCGTGGAGGGCTCCCCGATCTCCGCGCTGATCAAGTCCAACCTGCGCGCCCGCTTCATGGAGTACGAGGGCCGCGACTACCCGCAGGGCGACGCCTGGGGCCTCCGCCACCAGTTCAACATCGCCGACTCCGGCTTCGGTGGCCGTGGCCCGCGCGTGTGGAACGACCGGTCCGGTGAGGTGGGCCGCGAGCTGAAGGTCGAGGACTTCGACCTCGACCGCATCTTCGGCGAGGAGGGCGTGAAGATCCTCCACATGTCCGGTGTGATCGCGGCGCTCTCGCCCAACACCTCCAGGTTCTGCGTGGAGCTCGCCAAGGCCGCCGCGGCGCACGGCACCCTCATCTCGATGGACCTGAACTTCCGCGCCTCCTTCTGGAAGGGCCGCGAGGAGGAGCTCAAGACGGCGTTCAACGAGATCGCCGAGGTCTGCGACATCCTGTACGGCAACGAGGAGGACTTCCAGCTCTGCCTCGGCATCGAGGGCCCGGAGGCCGGCGGCAAGTCCATCGACGAGAAGATCGAGGACTTCAAGACCATGATCGGCCGCGTCAAGGAGGCCTACCCGCGCGCCAGCTGGATCGGCACCTCGCTGCGTGAGGTCGTCTCCGCGAACCACCACAAGTGGGGCATGGTGCTCTGGAACGAGGGCGAGTTCGTGGTCTGCCCGCTCCGCGACATCGACGTGATCGACCGCATCGGCGGCGGCGACGGCTCCGTGGGGGGCGTGCTCTACGGCATCCTCAAGGGCTGGAACGTGGAGCAGTGCGCGCAGTTCGGCTGGGCCACCGGCGCGCTGGCCGCGACCTCGCTCTACGACTACGGCGCACCGGCCGACGAGGAGCAGGTGTGGGCGATCTGGAAGGGCAACGCCCGCGTGAAGCGGTGATTCCCGCGGTGGCACCGCCCCGGGTGGGTTGACCACCCCACAGGCCACGGGCGGGACTCGGTGACGGAGGAGCGCGTCGAGTCCCGCCCGTATCCATGTCCAGCGAACGGCAGCAGGGAGGTTTCCAGCTCAGCCTTCGGTGCGCTGACTCGGGGTCGCTGCGAACGTGTCGTCCGGCAAGCCGAGGACTCGTAGCGCAGCGGACAGGCGCTCCGGTGGCGCCGGCGGACGACCGTCCACTCGGTTGAGCGCCTCCTGTCGCGACAGCACTCCCGCGCGCACCATGTTGCTCAGCATGCAGTCAAGGTAGGTGGCACCGGTTGTCCGATGGAACATGAGGTTCTTGAGGTCCGCATACGAGCAATCAGCACGCCACGACGTCGCGCATCCCGGTGGGAGCTGCCACCCCGCGCGGCTGCGGGCGCTCGGTGCCACGAGGTTCGCCCGCTTCGAGCCGGACTGGCGCTCGCTCGGCTTCATCGTGATGCAGGACCCCGAGGGCAACGAGTTCTGCCTCGACTGACTCCCCCGGGGAGCGGCGTCCTCAGCTGGTGAGGCTCTCGAGCGCGGACCGCAGCAGCCCGCCGATCCGGTCCGCCACGTCCTTGATCGCGTCGTTGCCGGTGAGCTGGAACATGGTCGCCGGGTCGATGGCCTCGACGATCGTGGTCCGCTCGTCGACGGCCCGCACCACCACGTTGCACGGCAGCAGCAGCCCGATGGACTCCTCGGACTGGAGCGCCTGGTAGGCGGCCGGCGGGTTGCAGGCCCCGAGGATCACCTGTGGCCCCACCTCCACGCCCAGCTTCTTCTTCAGGGTGGCGGCGATGTCGATCTCGGTCAGCACACCGAAGCCCTCGACCCCGAGGGCCGCCTTCGTGGCGGCGACGGCCTCCTCGAACGGCAGGGCAACGGTCGTGGAGAGGGCGTATCCCATGTCATCCTCCTGGGTGGCCGTCCGGCAGTGCCCCAAGCGTATTCACCGCCCGCGTCGCGCGCGCCCCGAAACGGGGCGAACCTCGGCCGGTCCGCCTCAGCCGAAGTTGTCCTCGTAGAGCTCGAGGAAGCGGCGGTAGCGCCGGTCGTACTCGGCCTCCCACGCGGGGGTCGGGATGATCGGCTCGTTGACCTCGGGCTCCGCACGCGGGACGTCGGGCGCCACCACGTCGAGGGCGAGGAGGGCGGTGCCGCGCAGCGTGGTGCGCTTCTGGGGAACCGGGACCATCTCGCGGTGCAGCACGTTCGCCATGATGCTGAGCCAGTGCGGGAGGGTCTGGGTGATCCCCCCGGCCGCGACGACGCCCTGCACCCCGGGGGCGACGTCGTCCAGCTGCTCGACCACCCGCCGGTAGGTGAACGCCACCCCCTCCATCGCCCCACGGAAGAAGGCGGCCGCGCCGGTCCGCGCCGACATCTCCGCCGCGACGGCGCGCGCGTCCCCCCGCCAGCCCGTGGAACGCTCGCCGTTCAGGAACGGCAGCACCACGGGGGTGTCCGGGGCGGGCGGGCCGGCGAGCCAGTCGTCCCGGGTGCCCTTCAGGGGTGCGGCGATGAATCCGTCCAGCCACGTCACCATGTGCCCGACGTCGTTCAGCGCGCCCCCGACGAGGGAGCGGCCGTCGTCGATCCGGTAGCACCACAGGCCACTCGGCACGTGGGCCGGAACGCCCGGCACCATCACGCGGACCGCCCCCGACGCCGACGCCGACAGCGTCATCAGCCGTCCGCTGATCGCGCCGGGGCCGAGGTTGGAGGCGAAGCCGTCCGGGATCGCGGGGAACCACGCGGCGCCGGCGAGGGCGGGCCAGCGCTTCGTCACGCGGTGCGGGATCTCGGTGAACGGGTCGTGGGGGCCACGCACCGGGGCGAGGCGTTCCCGCCCGACGCCGATCGCGGCCAGCGTCTCGTCGTCCCAGTCCGCGGTGTGGCGGTTGAGGAGCCCGCTCCAGGCGGCCGTCGGCAGGGCCGCGCCCCGCGCGCCGAGGAGCTGCAGCTGCACATACTCGCCGATCGACATCCACGTGCGCACGATGTCGAAGGTGTCCGGGTCGGTCCGGCGGATCCAGCACAGGCGCGCGGGCTGGTAGAAGGAGTGCAGCCGCGTGCCGGTGCGCTGCTGGAGTGCCCCCTCCTCCAGCACGGCGCGGAGCTCCTCCACCTGCGGGACGCAGCGCGTGTCCGCGTAGGTGTAGCACGGGCCCACGGCCGCGCCATACTCGTCCACGCCCACCAGGGAGGTCGCGAAGGCGTCCAGGGCGACGGCCGCGATGCGTCCCGCCAGCTCGCGGCGCGCGACGACGTCGAGCACCGCCGCCACCTCGTGGACGATCTGGTCCGGGTTGATGACGGACCGGCCGGAGGCGTCCGCCCGGAAGGCGTGGTCCGCCTTGATGCGCGTCTTCGCGACGGGGCGGCCCGCGGCGTCGAAGATCCCGCCCCGCGTGCCCGTGGAGCCCACGTCCACCGACAGGACGAACGGCTCGGTCGCCTTCTCGAGGGGGACGGCGAAGGACTCAGCCATGGGCGGCGGCGTCGGGGGTCATGGATCGGATGCTAGCGGGCGGGCCGGAGCGACGGCGCCGCTACAGGAGGAACTCGAACACCGGCGAGTCGGGGGCGAGCTTCTCGATCGGCAGGGGACTGGCGGCCATCCGCGCGAGCAACCCGGGCAGGGCGTCCGCCCGGGGCAGGTCGATGCCGACGAGCGCCGGACCGGTCTCGCGGTTGTTCTTCTTGACGTACTCGAAGAGCACGATGTCCTCGTCCTCGGTGAGGACCTCGTCGAGGAAGTGGCGCAGGGCGCCCGGCTGCTGCGGGAACGTGACGAGGAAGTAGTGGCGCAGACCCTCGTGCACGAGGGAGCGCTCGAGGATGTCGGCGTAGCGGGAGACGTCGTTGTTGCCGCCCGAGACGATGCAGACCACCGGGCCCTGCGGCGCCCGGGGCAGGTAGCCACGCAGGGCGGCTGCGGCCAGCGCGCCCGCCGGCTCGGCGATGATGCCCTCGGTCTGGTAGAGGTCGAGCATCTCGGAACACACCGCACCCTCCGGGACGGTGATGACGTCGTCGACGAGTTCGCGCGCGATCGCGAAGGGGACGTCACCCACCTTCCGGACGGCGGCGCCGTCGACGAACGCGTTCACCGTGGCGAGGGCCACGGGCGCGCCGGCGTCGAGGGCCGCGCGCATCGACCCGGCGCCCGCCGGCTCCACGCCGATGATGTGGACGTCCGGGAGGCGGTGCCGGAGCCACACGGCGACGCCGGCGATCAGGCCGCCGCCACCGACCGGCACGAGGACGGTGTCGATGGGTTCGTGCAGTTGCTCGCAGACCTCGTGGGCCACGGTGCCCTGTCCTGCGACGATCCGGGGGTCGTCGAAGGGTGGCACCCACACCGCGCCCGTCTCCGCGGCGTAGGCCTGGGCGGCGGTGGAGGTCTCGTCGAAGATCGCGCCCGTGATGACCTGCTCCACCCAGCGCCCGCCGATGTCCTGGATGCGGGCACGCTTCTGGCGGGGCGTCGTGGACGGCAGGAACACCCTGCCCCTGATGCGCAGCTGCCGGCACGCGAAGGCCACCCCCTGCGCGTGGTTGCCGGCCGACGCGCAGACCACGCCGAGTTCGCGCTCCGCCGGGGTGAGGGAGGAGATCAGGGTGTAGGCGCCGCGGACCTTGTACGAGCGTCCCACCTGCAGGTCCTCCCGCTTCAGGTACACCGGCTGCTGCACGGCCGCCGAGAGGCGGGCGGAGAGTTCGAGGGCCGTCTCCCGCACGATCGGGGCGAGAGTGCGGGCGGCGGCGGCGACGTCGTCGGCAGTGACAGGGAGAGCCGGGGCGCGGCTGGGCATGGGGACATTGTCGCACCGGCGGGGGCGCGGGTGGGGTGGGGGCTCAGCTCCGGGGGGCTTGGGGGGCTGGGGCTTAGCGCTCACTGAGGGGATCGGCGCCCACTGAGGGTCCCGGCG
>DBQX01000023.1:13127-13496 GCA_002305415.1 Actinomycetales bacterium UBA1383
GCGTCGGTTGGGGACGCGGGTGGGGAGGAAGTGGAGCGCAGTCGGGGCTGGCTCGCCCGTGTGCCGGGACTGAGGGCGCCTACCGACGGTTTGGCGGGGGTGAATGCGTCGGTTGGGGACGCGGGTGGGTGGTGTGGATCGCGGCCAGACTGTTCAACGCATGTTGTGCACCCCTCATGAGGCTTTGCACCCCTTCTGGAGGGGGTGCAAAGCCTCAAAGGGGGTGCTGGTCGGGTGTTGAGTGCTCCAAAGGGGGTGCTGATCGGGTGTTTAGTGCTCCAAAGGGGTGCTGATCGCGTGTTGAGCCTTCCGGATGGGCGTGACCCCGCCGGCCTGGACGCACTCGGGGCTCTTACCGACGGTTTGGCG
>DBQX01000035.1 GCA_002305415.1 Actinomycetales bacterium UBA1383
CCACACCCCGCGCTGTGGAACATGTCACATTTAGGATTCTCGGGCAGAGCGGGCCAGGCCGGGCCCACGGGGGCACACCCGGGGACACACCGGGCGCCGGCTGCCCTTGGTGTGCGGTCGCCGCAGAGCGGGTCAGAACGCCGAGATCTCGATCTTCTTCATCGCCAAGAGCTTCTCGAACGAGCCCGGCGCCTGCATCAACTCGCGCATGGTGGCGGGGACCACCTGCCAGCTGAGCCCGAACCGGTCCACCAACCAGCCGCACTGCTCGGCCTCCGGAACGGCGGAGAGTTCGTGCCAGTAGCGGTCGAGCTCCTCCTGGTCCTCGCACTGGAGCATCAGCGAGACACCCGGGTTGAACGTGAAGTCCTGCTCCACCGCCGAGTCCATCAGCGCGAACCACTGGCCGAACAGGTTCAGCTCACCGAACATGATGCTCCCGGCGGGAGCGGGACCGACCGCGTCCGGGTACCGCCACACGTTCCCAGCCCTCGCCCCCTCGAACAGCGAAACGTAGTACTCCATCGCCTCGCCCGCGCGGTTCTGCGCCGAACCCCCGAACAGCAGGTTGGGGATCACGAAGGGCCGCGGCTCGCCGGCGGGATCCGTGAGGATGAGCTGCCAGCTCACCCCGTACCGGTCCTGGATCCACCCGTAATGCGGGCTGAACTCGTACTCACCCAACGGCATCAGCTCGCTACCACCGTCCGAGAGCGCCGCCCACACCTCGTCCAGATGCTCGCGAGCTCGCTCGTCGCGGGACGGATCGAAGTTCAGCATGAACGACACCGACGGGTTCACGCGGAACTCAGGACCCGCGTTGATCGCCACGAACCGGTATCCCTGCACCTCGAACTCGACCGTCAACTCCTTGCCCGCGAACTCCCGCTGGAAGTCGAGCAGGCCCTCCAGCGGGTAGTACTGCGTGTCGGTCACCGTGGTGCCCGGAATGGCCTCGGCGTAGAACCTGGCGGCGTCGGCCGCGACGTGGTCGAACCACAGGCTGGGCACGATCTTCTGCATCGGTTTCACCTCACTGTCCTCGGTACGTGCATGGTCTGGTCAGTGAACTCCCGTTCAAGGACATGCGCAAGGGGCGCGGCGATGCTGCCACGAGCGACGCCGCCCATCCGAGCCCTCAGCCGCGGACCACCCGCAGGACTGCCATCCGCACGAGCCCCGGAACGTCGAGGTCGGGCTCTGCGAGGCCTCGCACCAGCAATCCCTCGATCGCCGCGAGCAGGATGTCGGCCGCCTCCTGTGGCCGCACGCCAGCCCCGATCTCACCCTCGGGCAACGCCGCGATCTGCCCCGCCAGCTGGCCCGCCAACCGCTGGTAGCGGCGCACGGCGAAGTCGTGCGCCGGGTGGTCGCGCTCGCCGCCGGCAACGGCGAGACGCGCGCGCAACTGGACGAGCGCCGTCGCCCGGCGATCGAGGGCGACGGCGGCGCTCACGACGTCGGCCAGCTCGGCCGCCGTCGTCGGCGCCGGATGGTCCGCGAAGGCCTCCTGGTCGGCGTCCTCCTGAGCGGTCAGGACCGCCTCGAGCAGCGCCTGCTTGGTGGGGAAGTGGTGCAGGAGGCCGGGGTGGCTCAAGCCGGCTGTGGCCGCGATCGTCCGCACCGACGACGCCTCGTACCCGCCGGCGGAGAACTCCGCCAACGCCGCCTCGACGATCCGGGCGCGCGTCTCCGGCGTCCCCCGATAGCTTCCCCTGCTGGCCACTCCCCGAGTATTCCGCGAACCCGTGCACTTGCCCAACGCCTACCACCCGGTAGTATTTCACGTGATCCACCACACACCGCTCACAAGGCAGGAGGCCTCCATGTCCACAGCCCCATCGCCCACGCAGTCCCACGCCCACAGCCAGGACCCGCACGAGTACGACTTCGTCGTCGTCGGCGCCGGCACGGGCATGCTCGCCGCACTCGTGGCGAAGGAGGCGGGCCTCTCGGTGCTGGTGGTGGAGAAGTCGGAGTACGTCGGTGGCTCCACAGCGCTGTCCGGTGGCGGCTTCTGGGTGCCCCCGAACCCGCTGCTCGCCAAGGAGGGCGTCAAGGACAGCCGGGAGCGCGTGCACGAGTACCTGAGCCACGTCACGGCGGGGGAGACAACCGAGGAGCGGTGGGGCACGTTCCTCGAGCACGGCCCGGACGCCGTCAACGCGCTCTCCCGGCTGACCCCGCTCAACTTCCTGCACATGGTGGAGTACGCCGACTACTTCCCGGAACTCCCGGGCGGCTCGGCGGCGGGCCGGGCGATGGAGCCCGCACCGTTCGACGCCCGCACCCTCGGCGAGCACCGTGACCACATCCGCCCGCCGGCGATGGCGGCCCCGCTGCCCATGCCGATCACCGGCCGTTCCTACCGCTGGGTCAACCTCGTGGCCCGCCACCCCCGCGGCATCCTCACCTCCGCCCGGCTCGTCGGGCTGGGCGTGGGCGGGCTGGCGCTCAAGCGCGAGTACGTCGCCGGTGGCGCCGCCCTCGCGGCGGGCCTCTACGCGGGCCTCCTCACGATGGGCGTGCCGGTGTGGCGGAACGCGCCGCTGACCGGGCTGGTCGTGGAGGACGGCGCGGTGCGCGGCGTCACGGTCGAGCGCGACGGCGCCCCGGTCACCGTCCGCGCGCGGCGCGGCGTCCTGCTCTCGGCCGGCGGATTCGACCGCAACGAGAAGATGCGCCACGAGTACCAGTCGGAGCAGCTGGACACCAGCTGGTCTCTCGGCTCGCCGAGCCTCACCGGAGACGCCATCACCATCGCGCAGGAGCAGGCGGGGGCGGACCTCGCGTTCATGGACGAGGCGTGGTGGTTCCCCGCGATTCCGCTCGATGGCCCCATGCCGGGCGTCCTTCTCGCCGAACGCTCGCTGCCCGGCCAGATCATCGTCAACCAGGACGGCGAGCGGTTCATGAACGAGGCCCTCAACTACATGACCGCCGGGCAGATCCTCATCAAGCAGAAGCTCCCGGTGTGGATGGTCTTCGACCAGCGCTACCGCAACCGGTACGTCTTCGGCGGCGGGGTCTTCCCGCGGCAGGCGCTGCCACAGGACTGGTACGAGAAGGGGATCGCGCACAAGGCGGACACGATCCAGGGGCTTGCCGAGAAGGTCGGCCTGCCGAACCTCCCCGGCACCGTCCAGCGGTTCAACCTCCTCGCCGCGGCCGGCCGGGACGACGACTTCCACCGCGGCGACAGCGCCTACGACCGCTACTACGGCGACCCCACGATCACCCCGAACCCGTGCCTCGGCCCCATCGACAAGGGCCCGTACTACGCCGTCAAGGTGGTCCCCGGTGATCTCGGCACGTGCGGCGGCGTCCGCGCCGATGGCCTGGCCCGTGCGCTGCGGCCCGACGGGACCGTGATCGAGGGCCTCTACGCCTCCGGCAACGCCGCGGGCAACGCCTTCGGCCGCGTCTACCCCGGCCCCGGTGCGACGGTCGGCCAGGGCCTCACCTACGGCTGGATCGCCGCGCAGCACGCCGCCGGACGACTGCCGTCCATGGTGCGATCCGCCACCCCCCAGCAGATGTCCGCGTAGCGTGCGTGGCGCTGGGCCGACGACGGCGGCCCAGCGCCACGCGATCACTCGCTGTCCAGGATGTCGAGCACTTCGGCCACGTTGGTGGCGGCCACGTCAGCGTGGAGCGAGGCGGTCCGTTGGGCGAAGCGGCGGGGGTGCTGACGCGCCGTGATGACGCGGCGGTCGAGGGCGGAGATGAGCGTATCGAGACCGAACTCGAAGGCCTGGGAGACGTCGCCGCCGAGCTGGAAGGCGCCGGCGAGTTCCATCCGCAGGAAGCCGGACGCCCATGCCGTCACCGTGCGCGCCGCGTCGAGGGCGTGATCCGGACCAGCGAGTTCCTCGACCACCCGCAGGACCGGGCCGGCGGCGGCGGCGAAGGTGGAGACGTCCGGTGCGGCGTCGGCGGGCAGGGGGGTGAAGAGCAGGTCGAAGCCGTGCGGGTCCCGGCAGGCGAACTCGCGCAGCGTGACGGCCAAGCCCCGCAGGTCCTCTCCCGGGTCACCCGTGGTGGCGGCGCCCTCGAGCAGGCCCTGCACCTCAGTGACGACGTCCTCCGCGACGAGCCGGATCAGGGCCGACCGGCTGGGGACGTGCTTGTACAGCGAGGGCGCTCGGACTCCCACCTCCGCGCCCACGCGCTGCATCGTCAGGCCCGGCATGCCCTCGTGCGCGAGGATGGCCCGCCCGGCGGCGACGATCGCTTCGCGGGAGGTTCGTGGCGGCGTCGGCATGGCACCCTCCTGAGCTATTGACATTAGCCATGATGGCTAACTAACGTAGCCATCATACCCCGATGATTGAGGAGACGCACATGAGACTCGTGGAGGGACTGCACCGGGTCGGCAATGACCTCGTGGCCTGCTATCTGGTGGCCGACGACGACGGCGTCACCCTCATCGACGCGGGTCTCAGCGGCCAGTGGCCGCTCCTGGTCGCCGAACTGACCGCGATGGGACGCACGGTGTCCGAGATCCGCGGAGTGGTGCTCACCCACGGCGACAGCGACCACATCGGCTTCGCCGAACGTCTGCGCGCCGAGTACGGCATCCCGGTCTGGGTTCACGAGGCGGACGCCGGACGTGCGCGCGGTGAGGGCAAGCCCTCCACCGGCTGGGGCGCACTCCGGCCCGGACCGCTCCTCCGGTTCCTGTGGTACGCGGCCCGGCGAGGGGGTCTGCGGACCACCTACCTGACGGAGGTCCGGACGTTCCGGGGCGGCGAGACCCTCGACCTGCCAGGGCGGCCACGCATCATCGCCGTGCCGGGCCACTCCCCGGGGAGCGTGGCCGTCCACGTCCCAGCGGTCGACGCCCTCTTCGTGGGGGACGCGCTGACCACCCGCCACGTCCTCACGGGACGGGAGGGGCCGGGCCCGGCCCCCTTCACGGACCAGCCGGAGGTGGCGGCGTCGTCCGTGGCGAGTCTCGACGGCGTGGAGGCGCGCTGGGTGCTCCCCGGCCACGGGGCGCCGTGGAACCAGGGGGTGTCCGCGGCGCTCCGCCAGTACCGGTCGCAATCGTCTGCCTGAGGCCGCCAGCCGACGGCGGACCGCCCGCCTACCCCGACCGGCCCGTCACCCCTTCGGATGCGGCACGATCGCGGCGCGCGCGGAGAGCGTGCCGTCCACCAGCTTCTGGTAGCCCTCCGGCCCACCCTCGAGGGAGTACTCCTCCACCAGGGGCACGATCTTCCCCTCGCGGTACAGGGTGACCACGTCGGAGAGATCCTCGATCGTGCCCCAGTAGGTGTTCGCGAGGGTGGTCTCGTAGGGCGCCCTGAAGAAGCTCCACTCGTAGGGGTGTCCCGCCACGCCCACGATGGTCACCGCACCGGCCGTCCGCGATCGTGCCGCCACCGTGTCGGTGTGGCACGGTGGACACATGAGAGGACACCGTGCCCAGTAGACGCAGGAAGCGGTCCGGGCCGCCCCACGCCGGCACCGCCCCGCCGCCCCGCCAAGTCGCCCGGCCGATGTCGTCGGCCACCGGGCCGCTGCAAGCCCGGCCACCCGGGATCGAGCGGATCGACACGCCCGAAGCGGCAGAACGGCTCGCCGGACGGCTCCTCGATCCGTCGCGCGGCGTCCCGGTGGTGGTGATCACCACCCCCAGCGGACGGGACGAGCCGTGGATCGACACCGACGAGGTGGCGGACGCGGTGCTCGGACTGGCGGACGTCGTCGTGATGCCCACCGATTCCACGTCCTGGCGCTTCTCCGAGCTCATGCCTCCGGGGACGCAGGTGTTCGGCGGCGCCGGCCGGGCGTACCCGCTCGGGCTGGAGTGGATCTCCGACCTGTCCCGCTCGCCCCTCCGATTCGCCTACGGTCCGGCTGACCGCACTCGCGCCACAGACGGACTGATCAGCGACGCCCTCGCCATGACGGCGGCGTCCACCGGCGCCACGGACACGCCGGTCCGTCCAGTCACCGGGACGGTCTCCATGCTGGTGGCGCCGTCGCGGGCCATCGTCAAGCTGGACGACGACGGGCTGGGCACCGTCTGGCAGGAGCTCACCATCCCCGGGGTCCCCATCGACCACCTCCTCACCCGCGGACAGCGTGTCTCCGGCCTCCTCGATCCGGTCTCCAGGCGCGTGGACATCCGGACGATGCTGGTGCCCGCCCCGGATGCGGCGCGCTACGAGCCCGGCGACGTGGTCCTCGGCCGGGTGGAGGAGGTCCGGCCGGACGTGGTGCACATCGCGTTGCACCCCGGGGTCGTCGTCCCGGTCCCGAAGCACCGTGTCACGTCCAATCCCCTCGATGCGATGACGGAGCTGTTCAGCCCGGGGGAGACCGTGGTCGCACGGGTGGCGTGGCGGGACGAGGAACGGCCCGCCCTCCGTCTCGATGACGTCGACGACGACGAGGCGCCCCTTCCGGCACCGCCAGTCCTGGCCGGTGGGCCACCGTGGCTCACGGTCCCGACTCCGGAACCGGCCCGCGTCGAGGAGGACCGCGCCCAGGACGCGATGCCGTCCTTCTCCATGGCGCCCAGCACCGAGTCCCGGGCGGCGCCCACGCGAACCCCGCCGACTCCACGCGACCTCCCCGGTGGCGGTCCGGTCCGCGTTCCGGCGCCACGCTCCGCGGTCAGCGACGCACTGCTCGAGGACACCCGGCGGCAGGCGGAGGCCTTCCGGATGAGGGCGGAGACCCTCGAGGCACGGCTCCGGGACCTCGAGGCGAAGGTACGGGAGCAGAAGACGGCCCTGCGGCGGGAGAAGTTGCGCCAGAAGAACGCGGGGCCGCGTGGGCTGTCCGGGAACGAGGCGGAGCAGCGCTTCGAATACGAGGTCTACCTGGCGTGGCGGGACCGGATCCANNGATCCAACCCGCCGATCGCGTCCGACTCCCGCTCGCCGAGTACTCGCTGGGTGCGGGGTTCATCGAGTCGGTGGAGTCGCTCGACGGGGTGGACCGGCGGAAGGTGGTGGACGTGACCGTCGAGGTCCTGACCGGCTTGGCAAAGGACCTGGACGGGCGGGAACTCCACCGGCTCCGGGCGTCCGCGAGTGGGGGATCACCGCCGTTGACAAGGGAGGGCGGCTGGACGGCGTGGCGTGTCGCACTGCAGCGGAACACGCCGTCGGCCCGGCGGATGCACTTCTGGCGACGCGGGGACGAGTTCGAACTCGCGCGGGTCGTCCTCCACGACGAGGTGCGGGCGTAGTCCGGGGCTCTCGCCCGCCGCGTCAGTTCGCCACGAGTCCCATGTCGGGCTGGAAGAGCCTGATCGTGGAGATCGGTGACCCCAGCAACGCCTGGGACTCCGCTGCCGCCGTTGACCAGCACCACCACCCCGCGCCCTCGCCGGGAACCATCGTCGCGAGCGTCTCGCCACCACGGATCGAACCCGAGTGCCACACGGTCCTACGGCTGGAGTCAACGAACCAGCCAAGTCCAACAACGGCTGACACGTCCACGAACCCGGGGAGGCGAGCATGCCGTTGCGATTGCTGGCGGTCCTTGCGCTCGGTCTCAGTGCCGCCCTCCCGGCGAGTGCCTCTGACGATCCGTGGAGGCTGTCATCGATTCGGAGATGCCTGCCTCGGGGGTGCGGGCATACCTGCCGGGGACGTTAGATTGCTTCGCGTGGGTGGGCAGCTTAACGTCCCCCGCGACTACACCAGCCGGAGTGACCGGCGCGAGATTGCTCGCCTCAGGCGGGCGGGGGCAGTCCTCGGCCCTTGACAGCCCACGAACCCGGTCAGATGTGGGAGTACTCGAACACGAACTACCAGATCCTTGGGCGCGTGATCGAAGTGGCGAGCGGGCAGGAGTACCAGTCCTATGTGACGACCAACGACGGGGAGATCCACGAATCCATCGCGACAGGGCACGCCTTGCCATTCGCACTGACGCTCGAGACCCGGCCTCGGCGTGCCGCCAACCGTTTGGGTCACAAGCAAGCCCGGTAGGGTCGACGCATGATCGAGACCGTCGCTGCCGCCGTCCTGCTCGACATGGACGGCACGCTCGTCGACTCCACTGCCGTGGTCGAGCGGCTCTGGACCGAGTGGTCCGACGCCCATGGCATCGATCCGGCGCGGACTCTGGCCATCGTCCATGGCCGCCAGGGCAAGGACAGCATGGCGCTGCTCCTGCCCGATCGTCCCCACGAGGACAACATCGCGGAGAACGAGCAGCTGCTCGCCCGCGAGACGGTCGAGCTGGACGGCGTCGTCGAGATCCCGGGCGCCGACGCCCTGCTGGCCCAACTCGCCGGGCTCCCACACGCACTGGTCACCTCGGCCACCCGTGAACTGGCCGAGGCGCGGATGGGTGCCGCAGGAGTGCGGATGCCACCGGTTGCCGTCACCGCGGAGGATGTCACGGTCGGGAAGCCCGATCCCGAGGTCTTCCTCGTCGCCGCACGGCTGCTCCACGTGGATCCCGCTGCGTGCGTGGTGATCGAGGACTCCGAGAACGGCATCGCGGCGGGGCTCGCGGCAGGCATGCGCGTCATCGGGGTGGGCCCACCCGTCGCGGCCCACAACCCGACCTGGGCCGTCGGTTCAGTTTCTGACATTCAGGCGGCAGCGGCCGGTACCGCCATCCGCCTCACACTCGCCACGCGACTCTGAGCGTTGGCCGCCGCTGCCTGGTGCAGGCTGGACTCGTGAATTCCGACGGCGGCACCTGCGCTCGCATGTTCCGGCGACACGCGCATCCGTTCAGCGCCTGGTCGAGGCTGCTGAGTGCACCGCTGCTGTTGGTGCCGCTGTGGACGCGGCGCTGGTGGTTGTACGTGCCCATCGGTGCGTGGATGGCGGTCAACCCGGTGATGACCCCGCCAGCTCGCGACACGTCGTCGTTCGCTACACGGGCCATCCTCGGCGAGGAGTCATGGACCCGGGACCCCACGTCTGAGCCGGCGGTAATGGCACTGGCGGGCATGGCCACTGCGACGCTCGCGGGCAGCATGGTGGCCGCGTATCAGCACAGGAGGACCGGCGCGATGGTTTGCACCGGGATCTTCGTGGCGATCACGTTCTGGGAGTGGAAGCTGTGGGCTGACCGGTTCGCGCGCGAAGCACGTCCGGTGGCTACTTGACGGCGAGTCCTTTCAACGGCGATTCCGCCTTTCCTGCACTCGCCCTCATCGCCGGACAACGGCAGTGTGGTGCGTCTGGCCACGGCCGTCTGATCCTTCAGTTCGAGTCGTAAGACGGTTGCCCGCATCGAGCGGGACGCGGACGCGTTCGTCCTCCGTGACATCCCAGCGCTGCTGGGGTGGCAGTACGGAGCCGACGACGCCGCACGGGTGGCCGCGCCGGTGCTGTACGTGGGGGGAACCGAAAGCGGGTCGTGGTTCCGGCGGACCAGGGCGTGGAGATGATCGGGGGTGCGGCGGCCAGACCTCGGCGAGAGGATCGTCCCATGAGATCGTGGTCAGACTTCGAGGCGGAAGCGCCGGACATGGCTGCGGCTGCACGCCGCCTGTTCTGGATCCCGGGCTTCGGTTTCGGGTACCTCGCGACCGTGAGCCGATCGGGTGCGCCGCGAATCCACCCGATCAACATCGCCATCGTGGACGGCCGGCTCGTGACCTTCGTGGTCCCCTCCCCGAAACGGGACGACCTGCGCCGGGACGGCCGGTTCGCCTTGCACGCCCTCAGCACCGAGACCGAGAACGACGAGGTGGCGATCACGGGCCGCGCCGTCGAACACGAACACGACACGGATCTCCGGGCGCTCGCCGTGGCGGCCATGCCGTTCGACGTCCCGCCGGAACACCACCTGTTCGAGCTGCAGATCGGCTCGGTCCTCTGGGGCGCCTACGCCACCCCGCCGTCCTTCCCGCCGAGGTACCACCGCTGGCCGCCCCGCGGGTGATGTGGATCTCGCCAGCGCCGCAGTCGTCGGTGCGATGGTGGCTGCGTACCAACACAGGCGGACCGCCGCGCTGGTGGGCACCGGGGTCTTCATGGCGGTCACGCTGTGGGAATGGCGGCTGTGGGCGGACAGGTTCGCGCGCGAAGCCCGTGCGTGACGGCGAGTGCGCCGTCTTGCTTCCTGCCGTGCCGGGTGCGAGATTCGACGCCGTGAGGCACCTCGAGGTGGCCGTCGACGGTGGAGTGCTGTCGGCGTCGTCCGAAGGCTCTGGGGATCCGGTGATCGTCGTGCAGACGGCGCTCTCGGTGGACGAACTGGTGCCCGCGATCCGCCTTCTCCGGGATCGGTACCGCGTCATCACCTTCGACCGCCGAGGCTACGGCGGGAGCGCCGCGACGCCCGGACCTGCCTCCATCGGGAGCGATGCCTCGGACTGCCTCGCAGTCATGACCAAAATGGACGCCGTACCGGCACACGTGATCGGGGTGAGCTACTCCGCGGCCGTCGCCCTCGCAGTCGCCAGCGCCGCTCCCGGTGCGGTGCGGACCCTCACGGTGGTGGAGCCCCCACCCCGGCACGTCCCGGACGCCGCGGCCTTCGTGGACGCGAGTCGGCACCTGCTCCTTACCTACGAGCGCGCAGGAGGAGCAGCAGCCCTGGAGGAGGTCATGACCATGCTCAGCGGAAGCGACTGGCGTTCCCGTCAGGAGGCGCTGATGCCGGGGTCGGTTGCCCGCATCGAGCGGGACGCGGACGCGTTCTTCCTCCGTGACATCCCTGCGCTTCTGCGGTGGGAGTACGGGGCCGACGACGCGGCGCGGGTTTCCGCGCCGGTGCTGTACGTCGGGGGGATCGACAGCGGACCGTGGTTCCGCCAGACCCGGGCGTGGGTGGCGGCCCTGTTCCCCGGGATGCGCTGCGTCATGGTCGATGGCGCCGGCCACGACCTGGCACTGACCCATCCCACGCACCTCGCGACGGCGATCAGCGACTTCATCGCGACCCACTCCACCCCGTGACCAACCCCCATCGTCACGGGCGCCCGACCAGGACGCCTTGGGACCTTGTCCCCTGTTGCTGGGGACCCTGCTGGACGACTGTTGATCTGATTGGCCGAGAGAGATGGTCCACATGGCGGGAGTGACAGCGACATCGCTGACCCGGATGGGCAGGTCATCGCTCGACGCCTCCATCCGCCGTGGTCTGCCCGGTGGGCCGGGGCGGCTGGTGGCGGACACACACGCCGCCTTCGACCGGTTGCTGACCCGTACGCCGTGGCCCACCCAGGTGGCGAACCAGGGCTACCTGGTGCTCGTCGTGCTGCCCATCGCCGCCCTGTACACCGCGCTGCGCGAACGGGGAGTCGCTCAGCACGACGCCGTCAAGACGGTTCGCGACGTGTTCCTCGCCAGTGGGGAACGCGAGAGGGCGTTGTTCACCCTCGTGTT
Source organism: Actinomycetales bacterium UBA1383 (assembly GCA_002305415.1). GTDB lineage: Bacteria > Actinomycetota > Actinomycetes > Actinomycetales > Actinomycetaceae > UBA1383. The sequence continues at coordinate 11,322 of DBQX01000035.1, forward strand.
CCGGACCGCTCTCGGCAGGCGGCTGTTCCTGCGCTCCCTGCGGCCCAACTGGTTGTGGTTGACCCCACTGCCTGCCAATGTGTGGACCGTGACCGAGCGGCGTCGGGACGCGGTCACGATCGAGATCAGCCGCTGCTACCGCTGGGACACCTTCCGGCTGCTCGGCATCCCCGAAGTCGCCCAGGTTGCCTGCGACTACGAGGAGTACATGTTCAACGGCTCACCCCACCTGCACGTGACCTGGAGCAGCATGCCCGCCGGTTGCGAGGTGTGCAGAATGTGTCTCAGCTCCGCACCCACGCCAACCCACCGCTGATCGTCTGATGGTCGAAGGAAGTCGAGATGCGTGTTCGACTCGCTGGCGCCCTTGGTCTCGCGGGACTCGCCGCAGCTGGGTGGTGGCGGCTCGACGCCGTCCTCCCGGATGTCCGGAGCGGCGTATTCCCAAACGGGATGGAGTACCTCCGGTCCGGCGCCGGGCCGAAGACACTGTTGGTGTTGATCGGATCACCGTTGCGCGGCGCACCGCCGAACCGACTGGTTCAGCGCACTGCCGGGCTGGTGTAGCGGCCCTTCCTCGGTGCCGGCTACACGGTCTGGGCGGTGGGACGACGGCGCACGATGCCCCAGGGCCACGCCATTACCGACATGGCGGACGATTACGCCGCCCTGATCGAGGACCATTTCGGCGGGGCTGTGGACGTGGTGGTCGGCGAGTCCTTCGGGGGGATGATCGGACAGTACCTGGCGGCGCGGCACCCCGACCGGTTCCGCCACCTGGTTCTCGTCGTCGCGGGGTGTGAACTCAGTGAGTGGAGCGAGGAGATCGACCGTCGGTTCCTCGCGGCGCTGCGCGCGGGCGACATCGCGGCGGCGCGTGCGATCTCGCTCGAGTACTTCGTGCCGAAGGCCACGGAGTTCATGCGTCGCCTTCCCGGTGCGGCGATGTGGCGGTTGCTGGGTCTCGACGGCGTCCCGGTGGGTGACCTCATCGTCGAGACCGAGGCGGGGCTGGCGTTCGACTCCCGGGCGGTCCTTCCGGAGATCACCGTCCCAGTGCTCCTGATCGCCGGAGACCGCGATCAGTTCTTCCCGCGCGCGGTGATCGACGAGAAGGCAGCGTTGATCCCGTCTGCACGCTGATTCTGCACGAGGACCAGGGTCACACGGAGGTGGTGAACGATCCGCACACCATCCGGGAGGTCCTGGCTGGGCCTCCGCACCGATCTCACCGTCCGCGGCGTAACCCGCGCGTTGGTCAGGGTGTCTGGAAGACGTAGGCGAAGGCGGTGCGGGTGTAGGCGATGCCGCGGCCGGTGGAGCGGATCCGGTCGGGATCGGCCGTGTCCGGGCGTTTCGGGTTGAGGTACTCTCCGAGCCGGTCGGTGTCCAGGCGGTAGCGGTCACCGTCGTGCTGCGCCGCAGCCACCAGCCGCAGGGTCGGGTCGAGCGCGGCCAGGCTGGCGTCACCGTGGCTGGTGTTGGCCAGGAACCATCCACCCGGGCGCAGATACCGGTGACACTCCCCCCACAGCGGCCCGGCGAACAACGAGATCAGGAGGTCCATGCTGCCCTCGGGCACGTCCAGGGGCTTGGTGTAGTCCGCGCGGAGGAACCGCACCTCGGCCCCGGCACCGGGACGGCATCGGCCGGCCAGCTGCGCCCGCGCCAGGCCGGCGTCGGCGAAGAACCGGGCGGCCCGGGCGTCGGTATCGACGTAGGTCACCGACCGGATGGCCGTCGACGGGGACAGGTCCACGAAACTGCCCGGGTACAGCGCACGGTCGATCGGCCAAGCGCCGGCCAGCAACTCGAACAGGCCCGAGCGGTCGCCGATCGACTCCTGGTACTGCGACCACGTCACCAGCCTCGCCACCGGCCCATCCTGACACGCCACCGCGGCGCGACGCCGCCGCATAGCCGAGCGCTGCAATCGCAGGTGCTCACCGCGTTGACCCGATGGCCTCCTTGATCGCGTGCGCGTCGCTGTCGAGGAGTGACCTGTCGCGTTCCTGCGTGTTGGGCTCGATCGCCCAGCCGTCCTTCGCGTGGAGGGGGATGACGTGGAGGCGGAAGTGGAAGACGGTCTGGAAGGCGGCCTCGCCCTGAGCACCCCATCGAAGTCCGGGGCGCCGACGCGTTCATCCGGTTCCTGCAGATCGAGGAGAAGCGGTCCGACCCGGGCCCGGACTGGCATTCACAGCCTGAGAAGGCCTGACCCTCCGTCCCAGGGCGTCCTCAGAAAGCGGCTCGGAAGCGCCTAGATTGGTTACAGCGAACTCACCTTGCGTGAGCGGTCAGGGACGACTCTCAGGAATTGGGGACGGGGAAACACGTGGACGTCTTTCAGGTGCACAGCCAGCTGATCGAGGATTACCGGGCCTTCACCACAGGATTCGTGAGCCCCCGGGACCACCGCATCGCCGAATTCGTCCAGTCCCAACTCAACTCCGGCATCCAGTGGCCGGATCCCTGGCTCTCGCTGAACCCCAGTTTCGAAGTCGGTGGAACGATTCCCCACCTCGTCCGCCGCGGCCTCCTCCACCCCGAGAACGAGCGCATCTTCCGCGTCAAGGACCACCCGCAGGATCCGGGAACACGCCCCCTCACCCTCCACCGCCACCAGGTCGACGCCATCGAGGCGGCCCGCACCGGCCACTCCTACGTGCTCACCACCGGAACCGGCTCGGGGAAGTCGCTCGCGTACATCGTGCCGATCGTGGATTCCGTCCTCCGCGAGCGCGCCGCGGCAGGAGGGCGGCGCACTCCCGGCGTGAAGGCGATCATCGTCTACCCGATGAATGCGCTCGCGAATTCCCAGCGCCACGAACTCGAGAAGTTCCTCCGATTCGGCTACCCCAAAGACGAAGAGCCCGTCACCTTCGCCCGTTACACCGGCCAGGAGAAGCCGGACGAGCGCCGCGCCATCCTCGCCGAGCCGCCGGACATCCTCCTCACCAACTACGTGATGCTCGAACTCGTCCTCACCCGCCCGGACGAGCGCGCCCACCTCATCCGCGCCGCCGCCGGCCTGCGCTTCCTCGTCCTCGACGAGCTTCACACCTACCGCGGCCGCCAAGGCGCCGACGTGGCCCTCCTCGTCCGCCGCCTCCGCGACGCCTGCGCCTCCCCGCAGCTCCAGGCGATCGGCACCTCCGCCACGATGGCGTCCGGCGGCACGCTCGCGGACCAACGCCGCGAGGTCGCCGACGTCGCCACCCGCCTCTTCGGCGCCGAGGTCACCCCGGAGCGCGTCATCGGCGAGACCCTCCGGCGCGCGACGACGGCGCCGCCCGCGCCGCCGTCGTCGGCCTCGGTGGCGCTGCGGGAGGCAGTCGAGAGTGCGCTTGCCCGGCAGGAGGGCGAGCCTCGCCCCTTTGCGGAACTCGCTGCCGACCCGCTCGCCGGGTGGATCGAGACCACCTTCGGGCTGGACACCGAGGACGGCACCGGCCGGCTCGTGCGGCGCAAGCCGGTCACCGTGCCCCACGCGGCGGCGGACCTCGACACCGCCACCGGCCTCACCCCCGAGCGCTGCGAGCAGGCCATCCGCGCGATCCTGGGCGAGGGCTCCCAGGCCCGGGATCCCGAGACGGGGCGGCCACTGTTCGCTTTCCGCCTGCACCAGTTCCTCTCCAAGGGGGACACGGTGTACGTCTCGGTGGAACCGGAGGCCACCCGCCACCTCACGGACACCTACCAGCTCCGCGTGCCCGGAGCCCCCGAGAAGGCACTGCTCCCGCTGGGGTTCTGCCGCGAGTGCGGCCAGGAGTACCTCGTGGTGGCACGCACCGAGAAGATCGGCGTCCCCACCTACGTGCCGCGGCAGGACCGGGACGCCTCGGGCGGGGACGCCGTCACCGGCTACCTCTACGTCTCGGCCGACCTGCCGTGGCCCGCCGATCCGGTGGGGGACGGGCGGCTGCCGGACCACTGGCTGACGGCCACGGAGTCGGGCGAGAGCGTGGTGATCGCGTCCAAGCAGAAGTACCTGCCGCGGGAGGTGTGGCTCGCGCCGGACGGCTCGGAGCTTCCGCGTGGCGAGGGCCTGCGGGCCTGGTTCATGTCCACCCCGTTCGCGTTCTGCCTGCGCTGCCGGGTCTCCTACGAGCAGGTGCGGGGCAGCGACTTCGCCAAGCTCGCCACCCTGGACCAGGAGGGGCGGTCCTCCGCGGTCACGGTGGTGTCCGCGAGCATCGTGCGCTCGCTCAAGGCGCTTCCCCCGGACGCGCTGGGCGAGGACGCCCGCAAGCTCCTCACCTTCGTGGACAACCGGCAGGACGCCTCCCTCCAGGCCGGCCACTTCAACGACTTCGTCCAGGTCACCCAGCTCCGTGGGGCGCTGCACGCCGCACTCCGCGCGGGGGACCTCACCCACGAGGTGGTGGCGCCCCGCGTCACCGAGGCCCTCGGCCTCGCGATGGGGGACTACGCCTCCAACCCCCAGGCGCGCTTCGCCGCCCGGGAGCTGACCGAGCGGGCGCTGCGCAACGTGGTGGAGTACCGCCTCTACACGGACCTGCAGCGCGGCTGGCGCGTCACGATGCCCAACCTCGAGCAGACCGGGCTCCTCCACGTCCGGTACGCCGATCTCCCCGCCATCGCCGCGGCGCAGGACCTCTGGGACACCCGGCACCCTGCGCTCGCGGCGGCCCGCCCGCAGCTCCGCGAGGAGATCGCCCACATCCTCCTGGACGAGCTCCGCCGGGGCCTCGCCATCGACATCCCCTGCCTCACTCAGGCGGGCTTCGACGAGCTCACCCGCGAGTCCCGCCAGCACCTCGTGGGGGCCTGGACGATCGCCGACGGCGAGCGGCTCGCCACCGTGGGCACGGCGTTCGCCCGCACCGGCGGGAGGGGCGGCTACCGCGGGGACCTCAACATCTCGCCGCGCTCGGCGTTCGGCCGCTACCTGCGCCGGACCGACGTGGGCCTTGGTGCGCTCACGCTGGAGGACACCGCCGAGGTGATCGACAGCCTGTTCGAGGTGCTCGCCGAGGTGGGCCTGCTCGCCGCGGTGGCGCGGACCGAGGACGGGATCACCGGGTACCGCGTGAAGGCCTCCGCGCTGCGCTGGGTGGCCGGGGATGGCTCCCGCGGCGCGGACGATCCCCTCCGCAAGAGCTTCCACAGCGAGGAGGTGGCCCGCGTCAACCGGTTCTTCGTCGAGCTGTACCGGGACGTGGCCGGCACGCTCCGGGGCCTGACCGCACGCGAGCACACCGCGCAGGTGCCGCAGGACGTGCGCCAGGAGCGGGAGCAGCGTTTCCGCGATGGCATCACCCTGCCGCTGCTCTACTGCTCGCCCACCATGGAGTTGGGGGTGGACATCGCGAGTCTGAACGCGGTGGGGCTGCGCAACGTCCCGCCCACACCGGCGAACTACGCGCAGCGTTCGGGCCGCGCCGGCCGGTCGGGCCAGCCCGCGCTCGTGGTCACCTACTGCGCCACCGGCAATGCCCACGACTCCTACTGGTTCCGCCACTCGCGGGACATGGTGGCCGGGTCCGTCGCCGCCCCGCGCCTCGACCTCGGCAACGAGGACCTCGTCCGCAGCCACGTCAACGCGATCTGGCTCGCCGAGACGGACCAGTCGATGCGGGCCCGGCTGACCGACGTCGTCGACGTCGGGGACCCGGCCTTCCCGCTCCTGCCGGAGCTGGCCCACGCGCTCGCCGACGACGTCGCGCGCCGCCGCGCCACCCACCGCGCCGAGCGCGTGCTCGCCGAGCTGCGGCGCACGTGGGCGGAGGCCGGGGATGCCGTGCCCTGGTGGTACGACGGCTGGGTGGCCGACCAGGTGAGAGCGGCGCCGCAAGCGTTGGACACCGCCCTCGACCGGTGGCGCGAGCTGTACCGCACCGCGCTCGCGGAGTACGAGGAGCAGAACCGGCTCGCCATCGACCCGCGGGCGCGCCGGCTGGCCCGGGACACCGCCGCCCGCCGTGCCGCCGACGCGCGCTCCCAGCTCGTGCTGCTGCGGAACGAGGACTCGGAGATCGGGCAGTCGGACTTCTACTCCTACCGGTACCTCGCCTCCGAGGGCTTCCTGCCCGGGTACTCCTTCCCCCGGCTGCCGCTGGCGGCGTACGTGCCCGGCAGCCGTCGGCGAGGCGTGGGCGACGGGGACTACATCCAGCGGCCGCGGTTCCTGGCCATCAACGAGTTCGGGCCGGGTGCGCTGATCTACCACGAGGGCGCGCGGTACGAGGTGTACCGGATCCAGCTGCCGCACGGTGCCGGTGCCGGTGCCGGCACCGGCACCGGAGGCGGGACGGGCGTCTCCCCGGTTGCCGGGCTCGCCACCGAGGAGGCCCGCCGGTGCGGCGCATGCGGGTACCACCACGACGTCGGGGTGGGCACCGACGTGTGCGACAACTGCGGCGAGCAGCTCGGGGTCAGGACGTACGGCCTTCTCGGGCTGCGCACCGTGTTCACGCGGCGGCGCGAGCGGATCTCCTCGGACGAGGAGGAGCGGCGCCGCGCCGGCTTCGAGCTCGAGGTGTCCTACCGGTTCCACGACCACGGCGAGCGGCCCGGGCGGGTGGAGGCGACGGCGTCGTCGCCGGACGGCCAGCCCCTCCTCCACCTCACCTACGGCGACTCCGCGACCATCCGGGTGGCGAACGTCGGCCGGAAGCGGCGGAAGAACCGGAACGACCGGGGGTTCTGGCTGGACGCCGTCGACGGGCGGTGGCTCGCGGAGAAGCAGGCGCCGGACACGACCGTGGACGCCGAGGACCTCGACGCCGCCGAGGACGTCAAGCGCAAGGCCAAGGTGATCCCGTTCGTGGCGGACCGGCGCAACATCCTCGTGTTGCGGCTGGCGGCGCCGGTGGACGAGTCCACGGCGGTCACCCTGCGGTACGCGCTGGAGCGCGGCGCGGAGGCCGAGTTCCAGCTCGAGGACTCCGAGCTGGACAGCCAGGCGTTGCCCGATCTCGAGGGCCGGGGGCGGCTGCTGCTGACGGAGTCCGCCGAGGGCGGCGCCGGCGCTCTCCGGCGGCTGGTGGCCGAGCCCGACGGCGTGGCGCGGGTGGCGCGCGCCGCGCTCCGGATCGCGCATGTGGACCCGGACACCGGGGAGGACCTCGGGCACGCGCCGGGCGCGCGGGAGCGCTGCGAGCAGGCGTGCTACGACTGCCTGCTCGCGTACGGGAACCAGCACGACCACGCGCTCATCAACCGCCATCTCGTGCGGGAGTTGCTGCTGCAGCTCGCCGGCTCCGCGACGGCGGCGGGCGCGGGCGGCCGGACGCGCGCCGACCAGCGGGAGGGTCTGGGAAGGCTTGCGGACTCCGGGTTGGAGTCCCGGTTCGTGGCGTGGCTCGACGAGCGCGGGCTCAAGTTGCCCGACCGCGCCCAGGTCTACGTGGCTGAGGCGGGGGCGCGTCCGGACTTCGTGTACCAGCGCCCAGGGTCCGTGCCCGTGGCGGTGTTCGTGGACGGGCCCGTCCACGACGGCGCCCGCCAGTCCGAGCGCGACGCCGAGGCCGAGGAGCGTCTCGCCGACATCGGCTGGGACGTGGTGCGGGTGCGGTACGACGACGACTGGTCGGAGGTCGTGGCGCGGCACCGGTCCACGTTCGGCGTCTCATCGAGATGACCGTGCGCGAGCGGCGTCCTAAGGGCCGCGGTAGGCATCCCGCCGATGGGCAATGCTGACGACGGTCACGAGGACCGCGTCGCCGTCGATGCGGTACAGCACGCGGTACTGGCCGCGACGAGCGGACCATAGGCCGTGGAGGGGGCCGCGCAGTGGCTTCCCTACCCGGAACGGTTCTTCGGAGAGTGGGCCGCTGATGAACTCCCACGCCGCGGCTGCGACAGCCGCCGGCAGCCCGTTCTCGAAGGCACGGCGTGCCGGCGGCGCCAGCACGATCCGGTAGGTCACGGCCGCTCCCGCACCCGTACCTCGTCGAGGGGGACGACGTCGCCGCGGGCGACGGCGGCATCGGCCTCGGCGATCTCGGCCATGGCCGTGGGGTCGGAGAGGATCGCGAGCGCTTCTTCAAGTGACTCGAGGTCATCCGGGGCGATCAGCACGGCCGCCGGCTCGCCGTTGCGGGTGATGACCACGCGCTCGTGAGTGTCGTGCACTGACGAGACATAGGCAGAGAGGTGGGCCTTGACCTCGGCAAGTGACTTGGTCAGCATGACCACAATCGTAGTCATGGCGTGTTGGCTTGTCACGGTGCACCGGCGGGAACGTCCAGGTCGACGCAGAATTCCACGTCGTTGATGAGCTGCAGCGCACGGCCGAGCGTTGTTGGAATGTCGCCCAGCTTCCAGTCGGGTGGGGTGGTGTGCTCGAGCACATCCACCACGTCGCCGTGGTCCATCTCCTCGGGCCACGCGGTGAGGAGCAGACCCGGCATGTGGTCCGTGAAGTCGGCGCCCGCCTCGTACCAGGTCTCCATCACCTCGTGGATGGACCCGGGTGGCGTCTCCTCCGGGAGGAGTACCTCCGTGACCAGCCCCTCGGTGAGACCGGCCACCCCGATCACCCGTAGATGGGCGTCACAGCCCGGGATCGCCTCGATCAGGTCGCCCATACGGAAGGCCGAGAGCGCCGAGTTGTTACGGAGGACGTAGACGCCGTACCCGTCGTCCTCCACCTGGACGGGAGTCGCCCACAGCGCCTCGCCTCCTCGGCACTCGAGGTCGCGGAGGCTCAGTAAAACATGGACCAGCGGGAATCCGTGGTCATCGACGATGCGGAGCGGCTCTCCAGAGGGATCGAAGGCCGGGAGCTGTGACAGGTGGCGGTTCGGCGAATCGTTCATGGGAGTGACTGTGTCACCGTCCCGCGCCCGACCGCCCACGAGCAGGCGTCTCCTGTGGATAACGCCGCGTCACGGCCGTAGGTGACGCGCGGTCAACTGGCGCGCGGCAGCCATTGGATGTCGATCCACCCGGTGAGGTGGTGCTCGAGCGGTGAGGTGGAACCGTCACGTGCCGGTGGGCTCTTCGCCGGGCTTCCCGGCGGTCGGGCCACGGGCAGGGTCGTCTGTTCGTAGCTGTGGCCGGTGGGGGTGGTGATGGTGAGGGTCTCCGGGGTGGCGGCATGGTGCCAGCCGTGGTTCTCCTTGGCGTGGTTGCACCGTTCACACAGCCCGGAGGCGTTGTCGTAGGAGGTGTCCCCACCGGCGGCGTGCGGGTGGGCGTGGTCGATGTGCCGGATCGGTGCGTCACACCACGGGGTGCGGCAGGTGTCGTCCCGGACCACGATCATCCGGCGGAGCAGGCCGTCGAACACGCGGCGGGTTGAGTCCATGGCCACCAGGTGGCCGGTCTCCGGGGCGGTGTACAGGCGTCGCACCCACGCCCGCGCCCGGCCCGACGGCCCATCATTCTCCGGGTCCAGCAGATCGCGGGCGGCTGCGGCGGGCAGGGGTCCGTGCCCCACTACCCAGGCCGGCTCCTCTGGATCGTCACTCATGCCGGCTCCCAGCAACGCGGCATCGGTCATGACGAGGTGGACCTCGACCGGGACCGCGGACGCGGTCTCCTGCCCGGTCACCCGTTCCACCAGGGTGTCGGCCATCACCTGACCCCTCGTCCGGTCCCCGGCTTCACCCGTCCCGATCAGTGTGTCGGCGTGCTTCTTCATCGCGGCGTATGCCGCGATTCCCTGCACCATGGGGAGCAGGGCGGTGAGGTAGACCATCGTGTCCGGGGCCGGGCGGATGGTCACACACCGCTCCGACTCCGCCTTCCGCAGGTGGCGGACCGACTCGGCCGGGTCCCACGCCTGCGCCAACCGCCGCGCCTCGCCGGCCAGCCGCTTGTCCCCCAGCGTGGTGAGCTTCTCAGCGAGTTGGGCGTCCACGTGACGGCGGCCCTCCACCGGCAACCAGCCCGTCTCCCGCGCCATGATCGTGGCCCGCCACTCCGAGACCGCCCCCGCCGTCAGGGCACTCATGGTGTGGGGCAGCTCCGCGACGAGAGCCCGGGCAAGGCCGAGGCAACGGGATCCCTGCGACGGGGACAACCGGCGCGCCAACGCGACCTCCGACGCCACCCCCCTGCCGCGCTGCGCCACGGGCACACCACGGGCGGCCTCCGCGTCACGCCGTGCGGCGTCGAAGGCGACCGTCTCCCTCGCCTGCACCGCCGCGCACACGTTCTTCAGAGCCTCCAGCGCGGTGATCCGCTCAACGTTCTCCGCCTCCGTCACCGCAGGAGCCAGTGCGGACAGTGCCGCGGTGAACGCCGTGATCCCAGCAACGGTGAGATCCGCGGCTGGCACCCCTGCGACCTGCGACGTCGCCCCCTGATCGAACATGCTTCCAGTCTAGGAGGGGGCACTGACACGAACCCCCGGGCACGGATGGAGCAGCCGTGGACAGGGGAGTCACGTCGTCGCCGGCGCCGTCGACCCGAGCGCCTGACGGCCCTACTTGTCCGCGAGGACCGCCCACGCGATCAGCTGATCGAGACGCCGCACGTCGATCTTCGAACCCAGCTTGATCTTGATGTGACCGGCCCGCGTCCAGAGTTCTATCTCGGAACTGAGATCGAATGTGCCCGCGTTCTCCGTCGACCACATTGCCGAGTAGGGGAGTGAGTAGACCTCCACCTTCTTCCCCGTCATGCCTTGCGAGTCGCGGACGATCAGCCTCCTGTTCGTGAAGATCGCGCTGTCACGCACGGTCTTGTAGGCAGCAACGGGCTGTTCTCCGGCGACGAGGAGGCTCGCCACTCCGTCCGGGATCGGCACTTCGAACTGGAACTGTCTCCCAGATCCTCCCAAGATCCGGCGTGGTGCGGCGTCGTTCCGTTACCCGCCGGCCGGATGGTGTTCAGTCTCCCGGCGCGCGGCTGCCCCGAATCCCTCGCCAACCCGACGTAGGCTGGCAGGAGAACGTCACCGACGCCGTCGTCCAGGGGGACCCACCAGCATGCCAACCACCTACGCCGCCGGCAGCCTCGTCCGCACCCGGGGTCGCGAGTGGGTGGTCCTCCCTGACTCCGTCGCTGACTTCCTCGTCCTCCGCCCCCTCGGCGGCGGCCACGACGACGTCGCGGGCGTCTTCCCCGCCCTCGAACCCGTCCACTCGGCCACCTTCCCCCCGCCCAGCCCCGATGACCTCGGCGACTCCGCCTCCGCCGGCCTCCTCCGCACGGCCCTGCGGATCGGCTTCCGCTCCTCCGCCGGCCCGTTCCGCAGTGTCGCGGGCCTCGCCGTCGAGCCGCGCGCCTACCAGTACGTCCCCCTCATGCTGGCCCTCCGCCAGGACGTCACCCGCCTCCTCATCGCGGACGACGTCGGCATCGGCAAGACCGTCGAGGCCGGCCTGATCGCCGCAGAGCTGCTCGCGCAAGGAACAGTCAGAAGACTCACCGTCCTCTGCAGCCCCGCGCTCGCCGAGCAGTGGCAGCGCGAACTCCGCGAGAAGTTCGCCATCGACGCCGAACTCGTCCTTACCTCCACGGTCCGTGGCCTGGAGCGCGGGCTCATGATGGACGAGTCCCTGTTCGAGCGTCACCCGTACACGGTGGTCTCCACCGACTTCATCAAGTCCGCCCACCGCCGTTTCGAGTTCTTGAACCAGGCGCCCGAGCTGGTGATCGTGGACGAGGCCCACACCGCGGTGGCCGACGGCGGCAGCGGCGCCGCCCGCCACCAGCGCCACGAGCTCCTGCAGGACCTCGCCAGGGACCCCACCCGCCACCTGATCCTCGTCACCGCCACCCCGCACTCCGGCAAGGAGGAGGGCTTCCGCAACCTGCTCGCCCTCCTCGACCCGCAGCTCGGCCACGTGGACCTCGAGGACGCCAAGGGTCGTGAACGCCTCGCCCGCCACTTCGTGCAGCGCCGCCGCGCGGACATCCGCCACTTCCTCGACGAGGAGACCGCCTTCCCCCGCGACCGCGAGACCCGCGAGGCCCCCTACCAACTCACCCCCGAATACCGGGCCCTCTTCGACCGCGTCCTCAATCTCGCCCGCGAGCAGGTCCGCGACGCCGCGGGCGGCCCGCTCCGCCAGCGCGTCCACTGGTGGTCCGCGCTCGCCCTGCTGCGCACGCTCGCGTCCTCACCGCAGGCCGCCGCCGCCACCCTCCGCACCCGTGCCGCCTCCGCCGAGGCCGACGACGTCGCCGAGGCCGACGCGCTCGGCCGCGCCGGCGTCCTCGACACCGCGGACGACGAGGCCCTCGACGCCACCCCGGGCGCGGCGTCCGCCGAAGCTGACTCCACCGACCCGCGCCACCGCCGCCTCCTCGCCCTGGCCCGCGAGGCCGAGGCCCTCGCCGGGCCGACCCACGACCGCAAGCTCGCCCTCGTCACCAGGGAAGTGAAGGCCCTCCTCGCCGACGGCTACGACCCCATCGTCTTCTGCCGCTTCATCGACACCGCCGAGTACGTCGCGGACCACCTCAGCTCCGCGCTCGGCCGCAACGTCCAAACAACAGCCGTCACCGGCACCCTCCCGCCCGCCGAGCGCGAGGCCCGCATCCAACAACTCGTCGCCACCGACGCCCGCCACGTCCTCGTTGCCACGGACTGCCTCTCCGAGGGCGTGAACCTCCAGGAGTCGTTCGACGCCGTCGTCCACTACGACCTCGCCTGGAACCCCACCCGCCACGAGCAGCGCGAGGGCCGGGTGGACCGGTTCGGGCAGCGCCGGGACGTGGTCCGCGCCGTCACCCTGTACGGCACGGACAACTACATCGACGGCATCGTGCTGGACGTCCTCATCAAGAAGCACCGCGAGATCACGAAGACCACCGGCGTCTCGGTGCCCGTCCCGGACCAGTCCGACGGCGTCATCCAGGCCCTCATCGAGGGCCTCCTCCTGCGTGGCCAGGACCCCGAGCAGCTCACCTTCGACCTCGGCCTCACCGCCCAGCGCGACGAACTCCACCGCGCCTGGGAGTCCGCCGCCGAGAAGGAGAAGGCCTCGCGCACCCGCTACGCCCAGCGCACCGTCAAGCCGGAGGAGGTGGCCGGCGAGGTCGCCGCGATCCGGGCCGCGCTCGGCACGCACGGGGACGTCGCCGCGTTCACCGAGGAGGTCCTCCGCGCGCTCGGGGCCTCCGTCACGCCCACTGCGGAGGGGTTCCAGGCCGTGACCTCCACGCTGACCGTCGGGGTGCGGGACGCCCTCCCGCCCGGCCACGCGGAGCCGCTGCCGTTCCACCGCGAGCTGCCCGTCGCGCGCCGCCACGCGCTGCTCGCCCGCACGGACCCGGTGGTCGAGGCCCTGGCCCGCCACGTGCTCGACTCCGCGCTCGATCCCGCCCTCGACGCCGAGGCCCGCCCGGCCCGCCGCGCCGGCGTGGTCCGAACCACCGCCGTCGCGAAGCGGACCACGCTCCTGCTGGTGCGGTTCCGCTTCCACCTCACGATCCCCACCGCCGACGGCATCCGTCCCCTCGTCGCCGAGGACGCGCGGCTGCTGGCGTTCGAGGGCTCGCCCGCGAACGCGACGTGGCTGGACGACGACGCCGCCACCGCCCTCCTCACGGCGACGCCGGGCGCGAACCTACCCGCCGACGTCGCCCGCTCGCAGGCCGAGCGCATCATCGACGGGCTGGGCGCCGTCGCCCCGCACCTGGACGCCACGGCCGACCGGCTGGCCGTCGAGCTGCTGGAGAGCCACCGGACGGTACGGGCTGGGGCGGGCGCCGCGCGGCGCGGGTTGAGCGTGACGGCGCAGAAGCCGGCGGACGTCCTCGGCGTGTACGTGTACCTCCCGATCGCAGGAGCCGGCGCATGAGCGGGACGTTCACGACTGTCCGGTCCGTCGGCGGGCTGCTGCCGAGCGACCTGCTGGTGCGGGTGCTGTCGGGGGACGCCACGCTCGCCGGCCTGAAGCCCGCGGACTACCACCTCGGCGGCGGGGAGTCGGTGCGCGAGGCGGCGAACCGCGCGTGGTCGTACCTGACGGGCACGTGGGCCGCGTTCACCGCGGCGCGCGAGAAGCTGGCGGAGGGGAACCCCGCTGTCGGGCTGACGCGCGAGCGTTGGCTGAGCCTGCTGTTCCGGGAGCTGGGCTACGGGCGGCTGCCGCAGACGCCGGCGGGTGGGCTGACCGCGGGGGAGAAGCAGTTCGCGATCTCGCACGTGTGGGAGCGGACCCCGATCCACCTGCTGGGGTGGGGCGTGGACCTGGACCGCCGGACGCCGGGGGTGGCGGGGGCCGCGGCTCGGGCACCGCACGCGCTGGTGCAGGAATACCTGAACCGGTCGGAGGAGAGCCTCTGGGCGATCGTGAGCAACGGCCGGGTGCTGCGGATCCTGCGGGACTCGAGCTCGCTGGCGGGACAGAGCTTCCTGGAGTTCGACCTCGAGGCGATGTTCGAGGGCGAGGTGTTCTCCGACTTCGTGGCGCTGTTCATGGTGGCGCACCAGTCGCGGGTGGAGGTGGCGCCGGACGCCCCGGCGAGCGACTGCTGGCTGGAGAAGTGGCGGACCGCGGCGGTGGAGTCGGGCACGCGGGCGCTGGGGGTGCTGCGGGTGGGGGTGCGGGAGGCGATCGAGGCGCTCGGCACCGGTTTCCTGCACCACCCGGACAACGGCGCGCTGGTGCACCGGCTGAACTCCGGGGAGCTGAAGCTGGAGGACTACCACCGGGCGCTGCTGCGGCTGGTGTACCGGCTGCTGTTCCTGTTCGTGGCGGAGGACCGGGGTGCCCTGCTGGCCCCGGATGCGGATGAGGTGGCGCGGGAGCGGTACGACCGCTACTTCTCGACCGCGCGCCTGCGGCGGCTCGCGACCCGACGGCGCGGCACCCGTCACGGCGACCAGTGGGAGTCACTGCGGCTCGTCATCGGGGCGCTCGGGCGCGACGGCGGGCGGCCGGAACTCGGGCTGCCGGGACTGGGCGGGCTGTTCGAGGCGGGGCCGGCCGACGTCGTCACGGACCTGGGGCTCGCGAACGAGGCGCTGTTCGCGGCGGTCAGGCGATTAGCTGTCGTGCAGCTGAAGGGGCAGCCGAAGCGGCTGGTGGACTACCGCAACCTGGGGGCGGAGGAGCTCGGCGGGATCTACGAGTCGCTGCTGGAGCTGGTGCCGCGGTTCGACCCGGTGGAGCGGACGTTCACGCTGGAGAGTCTGGCGGGGAATGAACGCAAAACGTCGGGGAGCTACTACACGCCGACGTCGCTGATCGATCTGGTGCTGGACACGGCCCTGGACCCGCTGCTGAATGCCGCGGAGCGGGAGAAGGATGCGGAGGCGGCGCTGCTGGGGCTGACGGTGTGCGACCCGGCGTGCGGGTCGGGGCACTTCCTGGTGGCGGCGGCGCGTCGGCTGGCCGAGCGCGTTGCCATTGCGCGGACCGGGGAGGTGGACCCCAGCCCGGTGCACCAGCAGCAGGCGTTGTACGACGTGATTTCGCGCTGCATCTACGGGGTGGACCTGAACCCGATGGCGGCGGAGCTCGCGAAGGTGAGCCTGTGGATCGAGGCGCTGCAGCCGGGCAGGCCGCTGAGCTTCCTCGACGCCCACATCAAGGTGGGGAACTCGCTGCTGGGGACCACGCCCGCGTTGCTCGCTTCTGGGATTCCCGACGCGGCATTCACGCCGATCGAGGGGGACGAGAGGAAGCACGCCTCGGCGCTGAAGAAGCGGAACGCGGCGGAGAGGTCCGGCCAGGGGGAGCTGTTCGGGGTGGACACCGTGGACCCGGGGAACCGGGCGCTGCGGGAGGAGGTGCGCAAGATCGGGGGAGTGGCCGCACTGTCATTGGCAGACGTGCACCTGCAGGAGCAGCGG
>DBQX01000019.1 GCA_002305415.1 Actinomycetales bacterium UBA1383
CGAAGTAGTGCACCCACTTGTCGACCAGGGTCCCGTCACGCCCCGCGAGGAACAACGCGTAGAGCGGGTTGCCGGCCAGCGACCGGCTGCGGCCCGAGAGGTAGAACTCGGCCCGGTTGCACTCGTTGACGGCGTCCCGGTTGGCCGGATCACCCCGGAGGATCGCCCCGAGGACGGCTGCGAACTCAGCCGGCGGTCGTTCGGCCACCGCGGCCAGCAAGACCTGCCGGTCGTCCGCGGAGAGGTCCGCGCCGCCGATGAGTTCCGCAGCCCCTGCGGCGTCTCCCGTCGCCTGGCGGCCGAGGATCGCCGCCACCAGGTCCTCGCTGAATCCGCTCATCATCCTCCCCCTCAGGGCACCGGGACTCCGACAGCCGGGCTCCACCGGCCGGAGATCGTCATGAGGCCGTTGCCGTCCACTCCACTGCTGCGCACGGCGAAGGTCACCTCCCGATCGGCGTAGTCGTAGGCGTGACCCTTGTCGACGAACGCCGTCGTGAGCAGGTAGGAGCCGGCGAGGAAGGGCAGCGGGTCGAGGACGAAGTCCGCGAAGCCGTCGCCCGGCTCGATGTCATACAGCACCCCGCCCTCCCGTGAGTGGGGTCCCGCGAGGATCAGGCCGGACTCGTGGTGGAAGGCGAGTCCCAGTTCGACGTGGCGGACCGCCTCGTGGGCACGGAAGTGCACCCGCACGGTGCACCGCTTCCCCGCGGTGATCACCCCGACGCGGCCGTCCTCGCCGAGGAACTCCACGCGTGTCATCCTCACATCGCCCGAGCCCTTCCGGGCGATTGCGCTGCCGACCTTGATGTCGTACTTCCCCTCCTCTGCGGCCCTCGCCGCGGCCTCCTTCTCGTTGACGGCGTTCATGTACTCCGTCACCACCTCGCGCACGTCGCCGACGAGCCGCGCGCGGCCGTGGTCGAGCCAGACGGCCTTGTCGCACAGGTCGGTGGCGAGCCCCATCGAGTGGGTCACGAGGGCGATGGTCGCCCCCTGACGGCGAAGCCTGTGGAGGTGATCGAAGCACTTGCGCTGGTACTCCTCGTCGCCCACGGCGATGATCTCGTCGACGATGAGGATTTCCGGGTCGAGATTGACGGCGATGGCGAACCCGAGCCGCACGTACATCCCGGAGGAGTAGACCTTGACGGGCGTGTCGATGAAGTCGCCGATGTCGGCGAACTCGATGATCTCGTCGATCGACGCGTCGATCTGGCGCTTGCCCATCCCGAGGATCGCCCCGTTGAGGTAGATGTTCTCGCGTCCGGTGAGCTCCCCGTGAAAGCCCGCACCGAGTTCCAGGAGCGCGGAGACACGGCCGTCCACCAGCAACCGTCCCGATGTGGGCCGGTAGACGCCGGCGAGGATCTTGAGCATGGTCGACTTGCCGGAGCCGTTGTGGCCGATGAGGCCGAAGGTCGTGCCGCGGGGGATGTCGAAGCTCACGTCGTCGAGAGCCTTGAAGTGCGTGGTACTGCGCGAGCGCCCCCGGATGAAGCGCTCCTTCAGCGAGTCCCGCCGGTCGCTGTGGAAGGTGAACTGCTTGGTGATGTTCTCCACCCGGATCGCCGCGTCGCTCACAGCTGCTCCCCCAGGTCCGCGCCCCGGCGGTGGAAGGTCCATGACGCCCATCCGAGCGCGACGAGGGTCCAGACGACGACGCTCACCCAGGCACCGAGGTCACCGACCGTCAGGTCATAGGTCAGGTTCCGGAACAGGATGATGAAGTCCGCCAGGGGCGAGAACGTGATGATGCTCCGGATCGGGATCCCCCTCCAGACCTCGGGGACGAAGTCGATCGTGTAGAGGATCGGGGTGACGTAGAAGAGCAGCTGCAGGGCCACGTTCACGAGGTGGGCCAGGTCCCGGTAGTACACGTTCAGGATCGAGATCGCGGTTGCCACGGACCAGCAGAACACGATGTAGAGGGCGAGCAGCACGGGCACGAGCAGCCACGTCCACCCCACGTTGCCGAGGATGAGGAGGATGACCAGCAGGATGGACACCTCGATGACGCTCTGGACCCCGACCGCGAGGCCCGCCCCGAGGACGGGCGCATAAGCCGGGAAGTACACCTTCTGGAGCATGCCGCCGCTGGACCCGAGGCCCGCGATGCCGGCGTTGATCGAGGAGGAGAAGAAGCTCCACAGGATGAGGCCGGCGAAGAGCCAGAGGGCGAAGATGCCGGACCGTCCGTTGCCGAGTTCTGGCGGCGCCATTCGGAAGACGACCGAGAACACCAGCGTGTAGATGCCAAGGCTGGCGAGCGGCACGAGCAGGGACCACGCCCACCCGAGCCAGGTGCCCTTGAACTTGGCCTTCAGGTCACGCCGGCCGAAGTTGCTGATCAGGTTCCACTGCTGCCAGATCGGCGGCGCGTCGCGCACACTGCTGACCGCTTCCAGCTCAGACACTCTCGCCCCTTCTCGCACCCCAGCCCGCCCACCGGGCCGCGGCGTCCGGGTCGAGGCTGGCGAGGTGAGGCGCTCGGTTCAGTCACCCAAGACTAGCGCTCCCGCAGCCGGCCCTTGGGACGATGCGCGCCATGTTCCGCCGCCCCGGCCAGTTTCGGCCCTCCCGCCGATGGGGGCGGCCCTATCATGGGCGCAAGCAGCACCCAACGAAGGCAGATCATGCGCGTACTCGTCACCGGAGGGGCCGGCTTCATCGGCGCCAACTTCGTCCACCAGACCGTGGCAGAACGCCCCGACGCCGAAGTGACGGTCCTCGACAAGCTCACCTACGCCGGCAACCCGGCCTCGCTCGCAGGTCTCGACGCCGTCAGCCTGGTGGAGGGCGACGTCGCCGACCGCGACATCGTCGACCCGCTGGTCGCGGAGT
>DBQX01000125.1:0-5101 GCA_002305415.1 Actinomycetales bacterium UBA1383
CCTCCGGATCCCCTCCCAGCTCGAGGACTCCTACCACCTCTCGCAGCACATCCCGCCCGCCGAGCGGCCCGTGGTGTTCATCGGACCCTTCGAGCACCACTCCAACGAGCTGCCCTGGCGGGAGTCGATCGCCGACGTCGTCACCATCCACGAGGACGCGGACGGACACATCGACCAGGCGCAGCTCCGTGCCGAACTCGAGCGCCACCGCGACCGTCCCCTCCTGATCGGGTCCTTCTCCGCCGCCAGCAACGTGACGGGCATCCAGTCGGACACCTTCGGGATCGCGGCCCTGCTGCACGAGTACGGGGCCCTCAGCCTCTGGGACTTCGCCGCATGCGCCCCGTACATCCAGATCGACATGTACCCCCCACCCGGGGCTCCGGCCAGCGCCTACAAGGACGCCGTCTTCATCTCCCCGCACAAGTTCATCGGGGGTCCGGGCACGCCGGGTGTGCTCGTGGTGCGCCGCGACCTGCTCACCAACCGTGTCCCCGACGTGCCCGGCGGCGGCACCGTGATGTACGTGGGCCCCACCGACCACGTCTACCTCAGCGATCCCGCGCACCGCGAGGAGGGGGGCACTCCCGCGATCATCGAATCGATCCGCGCGGGCCTTGTGTTCCAGCTCAAGGAGGCCGTGGGGGTGGCGACGATCGAAGCCCGCGAGCAGGAACTCCTGCGACGCGCCGTCGCCGCGTGGACCGCCGAACCGGCCATCCAGATCCTCGGGAACCTGCACGCGACGCGCCTGTCGATCGTGTCCTTCGTGATCCGCGGCCCCAGCGGCCAGTTCCTGCACCACAACTTCGTCGTGGCGCTCCTCAACGACCTCTTCGGCATCCAGACGCGCGGCGGCTGCTCCTGCGCCGGGCCGTACGGGCACCGCCTCCTCGGCATCGACGTCGAGCACTCCCACGCCTACGAGCGCCAGATCGCAGCCGGCTGCGAGGGCATCAAGCCCGGCTGGGTACGGGTCAACTTCAACTACTTCGTCGACGACGCCGTGGCCGACTACGTCATCGAGGCCGTCAGGATGGTCGCCCACCACGGGTGGTCGCTGCTCGGCGACTACGACTTCGACCCGCGCACCGGGCTGTGGCACCACCGGGGCGGCGTCGTCGATCCGCCCGCCTCACTCCACGACATCACCTACGACGACGACGGAACGATGACCTATCCGCGCCACGAGTCAACCGCACCGCTGAGTGTCCTCGAGGAGCACCTCGCGGCCGCACGAGCGGTGTTCGCGGCCGCCGCGGACAGGGCCGGCACGCTCGACGGCGAATCGGCCACCAGCGACGACGGCGCGGGCGCGAGAGAGCGCTCCGACGTCGACGCCGATTTCGAGGCACTCCGCTGGTTCGAGCTGCCGAGGAGAAATCTCCACATTTGAGGGGCCGCACTCCCCTTCCGCTGCCAAGTGGTTCGTGCCAGAGTGATGCTCACATCGATACACGTTCAGAGACGTCCACCCGAGGGCAGGTCGTCGCGACGGAGCGACGCGGCGGCAACGGGGGCGAACGGCGGGGGTCTCAGGTTGCTGACCCCAACCTTGCGTAGAGGGGAGCTCGCATGGGGGTGACGCGGAGGCGGAGCGAGTCCGTGCGCCACACGGCGCGCGGCGCACGGGCTCGTGCCTTCTCGCGACTCCTCGCAGCCTGGGCCGCGGTTGGCCTCGCCGTCCTCGCGCCCACCCTCCCCGCCGCCGCTGACGACGCCGCCGACGACGTCGTGGTCGCCAGTGAGCCCGCCCCCGCGCCCGTCGAGGAACCCGCCCCCGCGCCCGTCGAGGAACCCGCCGACGCGCCAGCACTCCCCGCTGACGAGCCGACCGCCCCGCCACCCACGATCGACGAGGAGACACCCACGCCAGCCGCGCCGTCGACCACCGACGATGACCTGACGGGCAGTGGCTCCGCGGAGGACGTCATCCTGCTCGGCGAACCCGTCGACGTCGCCATCCCCGCTCCACGCCCCACCAGCACCGGCGTGGCACCCGCCCCCACGGCCGCCACACCCGCCTCACCGGCCACCCCTGCGGTGTCCCCGATCGTCCCGGCCGCCTTCCCGCTGCTCGGGTGGTCCAACCCGGTCCAGGGGCGGATCACCTCCGTCTTCGGGATGCGGGTGCACCCGGTGCTCGGCACCGTCGGGATGCACGCCGGCACCGATGTCGCCGCCCGCTGTGGGACGCCCGTGAGCGCGGCCGCCGCCGGCGTGGTGGTGTACGTGGGCCTCGGCTACCAGGGCCGCACCGGCAACCAGGTGGTCATCGCCCACGGCGACGGCGTCATCACCCGCTACGGACACCTGCTCAGCGGCACCACGCGAGTGGCCATCGGCGATGAGGTGGGAGCGGGCCAGCCGATCGCAGCGGTCGGCGGCAACCCGGCCCTTGACCCGCTGGGAGCCGGCAACTCCACCGGCTGCCACCTGCACTTCGAGGTGAACCTCCGCAACGGCGCCCAGCCGGTCAATCCCGGGGCCTTCCTCCTCGACCACGGCGTGCGCCTCGGCGTGGACGAGCCTGCGACCGTGTTCACGCTCGCCGCGCTGGTGGCGCCGACGGAACCCACGGACACTTTGGCGGCCGCCGAGGTCCAGCCCGAACTGGTCGCCGCTCCCACCGAGCCGGCTGTCACGAAGCCGCACGGCTCGTTCTGGCTGCGGGCGGTCTGACGGCCGACCCGCCGGGCCGGCGCCCTGTCACCTCAGCGTGCCGACGCCTCCTCGTGGGCGAGGGCGGCCGAGGAGACCCCCGGCGTCCCGACGCCGACCAGCTCGGCGTCGACGGCGTCCTGCCGCTGGCCCCGCGTGGCGCGCAGGCTCGTGACCGTCACGACGGCCAGGATGCCGACGATGACGAGCAGCGAGGCCATGGTGGGCACTGTTGGCACCCCGGCCCAGATCCCGTGCGCCCAGTGCAGCACCAGCTTCACGCCGATGAAGGCGAGGACGATCGCGAGGCCATACCCGAGGTGTACCAGGCGGGAGAGCACGCCCTGCAGCACGAAGTACAGCGCGCGGAGGCCGAGCAGTGCGAACGCGTTGGTGACGAACACGAGATACGGATCGCCGGTGATGCCGTAGACCGCCGGCACGGAGTCGATGGCGAACATCAGGTCCGTGAAGAGGATGGCCAGCGTGACCACGGCGAGCGGGGTGAGGGCGCGGCGCCCCTTCTCGCGGATGGTCATGCGGGTGCCGCGATACCCGTCCGTGACGGGGAACAGCCGCCGGATCGCACGGACGACGGGCAGGTCCGAGACATCCCGATGGGCGTCCTCCCCGTCGGACGCCGCCTCCCGCCACACGTGCACCGCGGTGGCCAGCAGGATCAGGCCGAAGAAGAGGAACGTGATGGCGAAGTTGGCGATAAGCGTGGCACCGAGCGCGATGAAGATCCCGCGCATCACCAGCGCACCTGCCACGCCGATCAGCAGCACCCGCTGCTGCAGCTCCCTGGGCACGAGGAAGCCGGAGAGGATGAGCATGAAGACGAAGAGGTTGTCGACCGAGAGCGACTTCTCCACCAGGTACCCGGTGTAGTACTCCAGGCCCTGGTCGGCCCCGTACCGGGACCACAGGAAGGCCCCGAAGAGGAGAGGGAGCGCGATGTAGAAGGCCGACCAGCGGACGGCCTCGCGCATGGACACCTCGTGCGGCTTGCGCGTGATCAGGAAGTCCAGCACGAACAACAGAAGCACGCCGCCGATGGTCCATGCCCACAACGACGGCGTGCCGATGGTCTCGAGGGAACCCGGATCAGAGGGGGCCAGGGGAAGGACGGGAATCACGCAACTCCTCAGAACGCATCGGTCTGAGGTCTCCTTCGCCGGCGTGCGGCGCTCGGCCCGGGGACTCCGGGAGGAGTCCGTACTGTCCGGTCCCGAGGCTTGTGAAGTACTCCCCTCGAGCGGCCACGATATTTGACGCTTCAACGAAGCTGCAGCCGGGCGTGGCAACGGTGGCTACGATTGTGACCGATATCCCAGGGAGGTCACCGATGACGATGGCGCCGGTCCACGCCCCGCATGGCGGCATCCCCACCACGATGTCGGCGTGGCGCGTCCGGGCGCCCGGGCCGCTCTCCTCGCGGCCCCTCGAACTCATCGAGAAGCCCGTGCCGAGTCCCGGGCCGCGCGAGGTCCTGGTCCGCGTCCTCACCTGCGGGGTGTGCCGCACCGATCTGCACGTCGCCGAGGGGGACCTGCCGCAGCACAGGGCGAATGTCACCCCGGGGCACGAGATCGTCGGCCTGGTCGTGGGATCGGGCCCGGAGACCCGGCGCTTTACGGCGGGCGACCGCGTGGGCATCCCCTGGTTGCGGCACACCTGCGGCAGTTGCCGGTTCTGCCGCTCCGGCCGCGAGAACCTCTGCCGCTCCTCCCGGTACACCGGGTGGGATGACCATGGGGGGTACGCCGAGTACGCCACCGTCCCCGAGGCCTTCGCCTATCGCATCCCGGACCAGTTCGACGACGCCACCGCGGCGCCGCTCCTCTGCGCCGGGATCATCGGCTACCGCGCGCTCCGCAGGGCCGCCGTGCCGCCGGGTGGCCGCCTCGGCCTGTACGGGTTCGGCGGCAGCGCCCACCTGACCGCCCAGATCGCGATCGGCCAGGGCATGGAGGTGCATGTGCTGACCCGCGGCGAACACGCGCGCGAACTCGCACTGCGCCTCGGCGCGGCCTCCGCCGGCGGCCCCCGGGACATGCCCCCCGTCCCGCTCGAGTCGGCGATCATCTTCGCCCCGGCCGGCGACATCGTGCCCTTCGCCCTCGAGGCCCTCTCCCCCGGCGGGACCCTCGCCCTCGCCGGCATCCACATGTCCGACATCCCGCCGCTCACCTACCAGCGCCACGTGTTCCACGAGAAGTCGCTGACCTCGGTGGAGAGCAACACGAGGCGCGACGGCGAGGAGTTCCTCATCCTCGCCTCCCGCCTGGGCATCCGGCCCTCTACCACCGAGTACCCGCTCGAGGCCGCGGACAAGGCGCTCGCCTACCTCGCGGCCGGCGACATCGAAGGGGCTGGCGTCCTGCGGGTCTCCACCCGGTAGGAGCGCTGCCCACCCCCAGGGCCTCTCCCCACTCGG
>DBQX01000125.1:5125-29512 GCA_002305415.1 Actinomycetales bacterium UBA1383
CTCGGACCTGGCTCGTGGGAGGGTCTGTCACGCATGCGTGACAAAGGCTCCCACGAGGCCGATCGTGCGGCCGAGACCGTGCGGCCGAGACCCATGCCGCCCGAGACCCATGCCGCCCGAGACCCCCTGCCGCCCTTAGCCCTCAGGCCAAAGCCGGCCTGGGACCCTTCCGTTCCCCAGGATCCCCACACGCCGTACGGTGAGCACCATGGACGTGGCAGCACCGGCCCGGCGAGACCGCTATGTCGACCTGCTGCGCGCCGTCTCGATCGGCGCCGTCGTGCTCGGCCACTGGACGGTCGGTTCGGTCGTGCCCGCCGACGGCGGCGTCGAGTTCGTCAACCTGCTCGACATCGCGCCCCGCACCCACCCGCTGACCTGGCTGTTCCAGGTGATGCCGGTGTTCTTCCTGGTGGGCGGGTACGCGAACGCGGCGTCCCTGGCCAGTCCACGCCGCGGCACCATCCCGGGATGGATCCGACGGCGCGCGCTGCGGCTGCTCCGGCCCGCGACCATCGTGATCGGCGTCGTGCTGGTGGTGCGCCTCCTCGCTCCAGCCCTCGACGCCGTCGACCTCGCCCACAACGCCACCTGGGCCGCCGTGACCCCGCTCTGGTTCCTCGTGGTCTACCTCGGTGTCCTCCTCGTCTCACCGTGGGCGGTGGCCGCACACCAGCGCTGGGGGTGGGGCGTCGTCCTCGTCCTCGTGGCAGGGGTCGCCCTCGGCGACATCCTCCGGCTGACCACGGGCAGTACCGCGCCCGCCTCCGCCAACTACGCCCTCGCCTGGCTGGCCATTCACCAGGTGGGCATCATCTGGCGCGACGGCGGCCTGCCCACCACTCGGCGCGGCGCCGTCGCGCTCCTCGCAGGAGGCCTGGCGACGGCGCTGCTCCTGGTGGGTCCCGGCCCGTACGGCGCGGCCATGGTCGGCGCCGCGACCCCGCCCGACCTCTCGAATACCGCGCCACCCACCCTCGCCCTCCTCGCGCTCGCCGCCGCGCAGACCGGCGCGGTGCTGCTGCTGCGCCCGCTCGGGACGGCCTGGGTGGCCCGTCCCCGGGTCTGGGCCCTCGTGGCGCGCGTCAACCTCGTGATCCTCACCGTCTTCCTCTGGCACATGGCCGTGCTCGTGATCGTGGGATTCGCGCTGGTGGGCACGGGCCTCCTCCCTGTCCCGGACGTGGGGTCAGCGGCCTGGTGGGCGTGGCGGATCCCGTGGATCGTCGCGCTCTCGCTCGTGCTCGCGCTCCTCGTGGCCCTGCTCGGCCCCGTCGAGGCGGCCGCCCCGCCGCCCGCCACCGAGCGACCGTCCGCCGTCGCGGTGGGAGCGGGGCTCGTGACGGTGCTCATCGGGCTCGGGGTGCTCGGGGTGACCGACACCGTGGGAGCCGGTCCGCAACTCGCCGGCATCCCGGTGGCCGAGGTGGCGCTCGTCCTCGGCGGGCTCGTCACGCTCGAGCGGGCGTAACTCCCCCTGGTACGCGCCGGGAGGTGGCACAACCGGGGGCGTGACTCCAGCCGACGATCCACGCGCGGAGGATTGGCCCGCTCAGGGATTCCGGCGCGCCACCGACGCCGAGAGCGCGGTGGCGAAGCCGCACCACGCGGCGTAGAGCCCCAGTCCGATCGCCTTGCCCGGCCCGGCCGCGGCGCCCCGGCGGGCCAGATCCACCCCGCTGACGGTCAGCGCCCCAGCCACCGCGGTCGCCGCGGGCAGGTTCTGCGCCCGGAAGAACACCCCGGACCAGCCGGCGTTGAGCGCGAGGTTCGCCGCGAGCGCGGCCCAGTACTCCTCCGCCTCCCCGGCCTCACCCTTCTCGGTCAGCTCCGCGATGGTGGTGGTGGACGCCAGCGTGATGATCCCGTACAGCGTGGTCCACACCACCGGGAACGCCGCGGCCGGGGGCTGCCACGGCGGCTTCGCCAGCTCCCGGTACCACCGCGAGTCCGGGTCCGTCAGCAGCGAGCCGGCCAGGGCCGCCGCCCCCACCACGGCGCCGACGCGCCGCAGCGTCCGGCGCCACAGCTGGGGGTCGATCTCGGCGACGGCGGCGCGAATGGCGTTGTCGTACCCCGTCAGGCCGCCGGGGGGCAGGCCGAGGTCGCGGTGCGCGTCGTCCTCGTGGCAGACGGCGTCGTGGATGAGGCTGCCGACGAGCGGCCGCGCCACCCCGGACAGCACGGGCGTCACCAACCCCACCCAGTGGGAGGCGAGCTCGGGCGTGAGGACGGGCACGGTCCGGATGAACCGGCCACCGAGCCCGGTGACCTCGGCGTAGCGCCGCATCATGTCCGCATAGGTGAGCACCTCCGGGCCGCCGACGTCGTAGGTGCGGTTGACCTCCGGCGGCAGGTCCGCGGCGGCCACCAGGTAGTGGAGGACGTCGTCGATCGCGATGGGCTGGATGCGGTTGTGGAGCCACTTGGGCGCCACCATCACGGGGAGCCGCTCGGTGAGGTGGCGGAGCATGTCGAAGGACGCGGAGCCGTTGCCGAGCACCACGCCGGCCTGGAGCACCGCCGTCGGGACGCCGGACGCGAGGAAGATCTCGCCCACCTCCACGCGCGAGGCGAGGTGCGGGGAGAGCTCGCCGGAGGGATGCAGCCCGGAGAGGTAGACGATCCGCCCCACCCCGGCGGCGCGCGCCGCGGCGGCGAAGCCCTCCGCCATGCGGCGGTCCCGCTCCACGAAATCCCCCTTGCCGTCCATCGAGTGCAGGAGGTAGTAGGCCACCTCGACGCCGTCGAGCGCCCGGTCCAGCACCTCTCGCTCCGTGGCCGAGCCGATCGTCGCCTCCACCTGCCCGAACCACGGCTCGCGGCGCAGCTTCGCCTCGCTCCGGCCGAGCACGCGGACCGTCCGGCCCGCCTCCAGCAGGGCGGGGACGAGCAGTCCGCCGATGTAGCCGGTGACGCCGGTGACGAGCACCCGGCCGGGGGTGGTGGCAGCTCCAGAGGGTGGGGTGGTCATGTCAGCTCCAGAGGTTCAGGGCGGGTGGGAGGAGGAACAGCATCCCGAGGGACCAGGTGAGGTGGGTGATGATCGGACCGAGCACGCCGCCGGTCACCCGGCGCTGCAGGCCCACGAGCGTCCCGAGCATCACCGCGGCGAGGACGAGCAGGGGCACGCCCGTGGGGATGGTGACGAGGGCATAGACCGCGGTGGTGATGGGAACGGGCTGCCGGCGCCCGACGGCGGAGTACAGCCCCCCGCGGAAGAACAGCTCCTCGGCCACCCCGTTGATCGCGGTGATGATCGCGACGATCCACAGCGAGCCGTAGCGGGCGTGGTCCAGCAGCCCCTCGACGGGCTCGCGGAGCACGGGGACGCGGGCCACCACGGCCGCGCCGGCGAGGAACACGACGAGGAGGGCGATCCCGAGGAGGAAGGCCTGCAGGACGGGGTGTCCGGTTCCGCCGGAACGGGTGTGCGCCTGACCGGTGTAGAGCCGCCCGGACGCGAACGCCCCGACCGTCCACACCGCCGCCACGCCGAGCGTGGCGGCATAGAACAGGGCGTTGCCCGGCTCGATCCGCAGGGCGAGGCCCAGCCCGGCGGCACCCAGGACGAGCGTGGCCCCGGCGACCAGGCGACGGCGCCGGAACGCGGCCTCCGGCTCCGTGTGGTCCCTCTCGACCGGGGTCACCAGGGCGGCGCGGAAGAACGCCCGCAGCTCGCCGACCGGATCCAGCGCCCCCACCTCACCCCTCCGTGGGGAAGCCGAACGTCCAGATGGCGGGGAGGTCCCCCTCCTCGAGGCGCTCGAGGACCCAGCGCTCGTGGGGCGGCATGGGCTCGGGGAGGGCGTCGAGGCGGAACCAGCGCATGCCTGACGCCTTCGCGCGCTCACGCACCACGGGCTCGCCCACCCATGACCAACACTCGAAGCAGAAGTCCACCCGCTGCTCGACCGGCGCGTCGCTGCCGTCCGTGCGGTGCAACGTGGTGAGCGGCTTCAGGGCCGACGCCGGGACCACGACACCCGTCTCCTCGCGCGCCTCCCGCACGGCGGCCTCCACCACGGACTCCCCCGCCTCCACGTGCCCGGAGATCGCCGCGGCCCAGCGGCCGTCCATGAACCCGGTGTTCTGGCGTTCCTGGAGGAGGACCTCGCCGTCGCGCCGCAGGTAGACGTAGACGGCGGGCACCAGCCGGAAACGGTCAACCATGGTGACAGGGTATGCGCCCACGCCGTCGTCCGCCGCCGCTGCTATCCTGACGGCCATCGACCCGTGCGGCTGGTCACCCATCGCCCGCGTTCCGCGCCCCGCGGAGACCCTAGGAGGAGCCTCGTGAAGGTCGTCAAGCGCACCATCACCACCACCGCCTCGCCGGAGGCGGCCTTCGCCTACCTCGCCGACTTCGCCAACGCCGTGGAGTGGGACTCCGGGACGGTGTCCTGCGTCCGCGTCTCCGGCGACGGCGGGCCTGGCACCACCTACCGGAACGTCTCGAAGTTCGCGGGCCGCGAGATCGAGCTCATCTACACGGTGGAGCGCGTGGAGCCGCCCCGGCTCTTCGCGATCGTGGGCGGCAACCGCACCGTCACCAGCGACGACACCATCGTGGTGCGGCCCAAGGACAGCGGCTCGGACGTCATCTACACCGCGAAGTTCACCTTCGCCGGTGTGGGACGGCTGCTGGAGCCGGTGATGACCCCACTGCTGGCCAAGCTCGGCAACGACACCGCGCGGACGCTCCAGAAGGCCCTCGACCGGCTCTGATGTCCCGCCTCTCGCGGCCCCTCGCGATCCTCTCCTCGCCGGTGGTCCTCCCCCAGGCGTGGTGGGTGCGGCGCACCACGCCCCGCCTGCCGGAGGCCCCCGGGGCACGCTCCGGCGTGGCCGGAGCTGCCCACCCCCCTGCCCTGTCCCTGCTGGTGATCGGGGAGTCCACCGCCGTCGGCGTGGGCGTGGACGACCAGTCCGCGGGCCTCGCCGCCCAGCTCGCCCGCCTCCTGGCGCGTGACGGTCGCGCGGTGGCGTGGGCCGCCATCGGGAGGTCGGGCCACCGGGTGTCCGGGACGCTCGCCGAGACGGTGCCGCGCCTGGTGGGGGAGCACGACGTCGTCGTCGTCGCCCTGGGGGTCAACGACGTCATGGGGCTGACGTCCCTGCGGCGGTGGCGGGCGGGCATCGAGGCCATCCTGGGAGAACTCCGGCCGCACCTGCGCGACGGGGGCCGGATCGTCCTGTCCGGGCTGCCGCCGTTGCGGCACTTCCCGAGCCTGCCGCAGCCGGCGCGGGAGGTCGCGGCCCTTCACGCCGACGCGCTCGATGCCTGCCTGGCGGACGTCGCCCCGCGCCGCGGCGCCCTCCACGTCCCGATCCACCACCTCGCCCGTCCGGATCACCTCGCCGCCGATGGTTTCCACCCGTCGGCGGTCGGCTATCGTGCGTGGGCCGAGGCGATCGCGGCGGCCCTCGATTCCGCGCCATCCGGATTGTGACGCGCGCAGCCGCCACCCAGAATGGTCCCATGCGGGGCGACAGCCGGCAGCCGGCCGCGCACCGGCCGCGCTGAGAAGGACAGACCATGATCGAGACCTCCGTTTTCGTGCTTGCGGAGCGCCCTGAGCTGCGGAACACCTCCGACCTGCTCGACGAACGGGCACGACTCCACCCCGACCACGTCGCGTTCCAGGTGAACCGTGGCGGCGCCTGGCAGGACGTCAGCACGCGTGCCTTCACCGACGAGGTCATCCGGCTCGCCAAGGGCCTCATCGGTGCGGGAGTGGGGGTGGGTGACGCCGTCGCCATCATGGCCGCCACCCGCTACGAGTGGGCGGTCGCGGACTTCGCCTGCTGGTACGCGGGCGCCGTCGTCGTGCCGGTGTACCCGACGGCGTCGGTCACCCAGGCGACGGCGATCGTCGCGGACGCCGCGCCCGTCGTCGCCCTCGTCGGCGGGGACGCCGAGCGGGAGGTCATGCGGACGGCCCACGACCACGCCGAGGTGGCGACCCGCGGGATCTTCCTCATGGATGCCCACCCGGGCGAGGACCTCGCGGCGCTGGTGGCCCTGGGTACGGAGGTGGGTGACGACGTCGTCACGGAACGGCGCGCGATCGCGGGCCCGGACACCGTGGCGACCATCGTGTACACCTCCGGCACGACCCGCGCCGCCAAGGGTGTGCTCATCACGCACGGGAACCTGGTGCGCGAGGCGCTGCAGGTGGCCGCCGCGTACTCCTCCTTCGTGAACGAGCACGCCAACACGATCATCTTCCTGCCGCTGTCCCACATCCTCGCCCGCGCCCTGCAGGTCCTCGCGGTGGGGGTCGGGATGCGGGTGGCGCACCTGTCCGACCCCACGAAGGTGGTCGCGACCCTCGCGGAGATCCGCCCCACGTTCATGGTGGTGGTGCCGCGCGTGCTGCAGAAGATCCAGGGCGCGGCGCTCGCCAAGGCCGAGGAGAAGCGGCTCGGACGCGTGTTCCAGGCCGCGATCGCCACCGCGATCACGTGGGGCCGGCACCTGGAGGAGCTGGACGAGACCGGCACGTCCCACGCCCCGATCCTGCTGCGAGTACGGCACGCCTTCTTCGACCGGCTGTTCTACGCCAAGCTGCGCGCCCTCATGGGCGGGAGGGTGGAGTACCTGCTCTCCGGGGCGGCCGCGCTGGAGTCGCACCTCAGCCTGTTCTTCCGCGGCATCGGCATCCCGGTGATCGAGGGCTACGGGCTCACCGAGACCACTGCCCCCTGCACGGGCAACCGGCCCGGCAGCATCAGGTCCGGCACGGTGGGGATCCCGATCCCGGGCACCACCATCCGCATCGCCCCGGACGGGGAGGTGCTGGTGAAGGGGGTCGGCGTCACCCCGGGATACCGCAACCCGGAGGACAACGCGGACGCCTTCGTGGACGGGTTCTTCCGCACCGGCGACCTCGGCTCGCTGGACGAGAGGGGCCGGCTGACGCTCAGCGGCCGCGTGAAGGACATCATCGTCACCTCGGGCGGCAAGAACGTGGTGCCCGCCCCCTGGGAGAACGTGGTGGAGGCGGACCCGATGGTCGCCTACGCCGTGATGGTGGGCGAGGGCAAGCCCTTCCCCGCCGCACTCATCCTCATGGCCCGGGAGGAGCTCGCGGCCTGGGCCGAGCGGCACGGCCGGCCCGCGCTCGCGACGCTGGCCAGGGACCCGCTCGCCCGCACGGTGGACGATCCCGGCATCATGGCCGCGATCGGCACCGTCGTGACGCGCGCCAACCAGGCCGTCTCACGGGCGGAGCAGGTGCGCAAGTTCCGGATCCTGCTGGCGGACATCAAGGAGGAGACCGGACACCTCACACCCACCCTGAAGCTGAAGCGGGACGCGTTCCTCCGCGACTTCCACGAGTTCGTCGAGGAGCTCTACCACGGCGGGAAGACCCACCACGGCGGGACGGCGTGATGCCGGGCCCGACGCCGTCGGAGCCCCGGCACCCCGTGCGCGCCTGGCTGACCTCCTACGCGATCGCCGCCGTCGTCTTCGCCGTGATCGACCTGGTGTGGCTGGGGGTGGTCGCGCAGCCGCTGTACCAGGACCAGCTCGGGCACCTGCTGGCGGACGAGTTCAACCTCGTGCCGGCGGCGGCGTTCTACTTCCTGTACCTCGTGGGGCTGGTGCACTTCGCGCTGCGGCCGCTGGAGGCGGGACGGCCGCTGGGCGTCACGGTGCGGGACGCCGCGATCTACGGGTTCATGACCTACATGACGTGGGACCTCACCTCGGCCGCCGTGTTCCGGGACTTCCCCACCCTCGTGGTGTTCATCGACATCACGTGGGGGACGTCGGCGTCCGTCGCGGTGGCGGCGCTCACCTGGTGGCTGACGCACGGCCGCCGGAGCCGTGGCCGCGTCGGGGGCTCGCGCGCCTGAACCCCCTACAGTTGCTGCATGCCGCTCATCGACGTCCCGGGCGGGGCGAGCGCCCCCGCCCTGCGCGCCCACCTCGCGATCCCTCCCGTGGGGGACGGGCCGTGGCC
This sequence comes from Actinomycetales bacterium UBA1383, assembly GCA_002305415.1. Lineage (GTDB taxonomy): Bacteria > Actinomycetota > Actinomycetes > Actinomycetales > Actinomycetaceae > UBA1383. The sequence goes on from DBQX01000125.1 coordinate 13,099, forward strand.
CGGCGTGGTGGTGCTCCACGAGGCGTTCGGGCTGACCAACGACATCCGGCAGCAGGCTGACCGGCTCGCCGCCGCTGGCTACCTCGCCCTCGCGCCGGACCTGTACACGGCGGGCGGCCCGTGGCGCTGCGTCCGCGCCACCTTCGCCTCCCTCATGCGGGGGCAGGGGAAGGCGTTCGCGGACATCGAGGCGGCGCGGGCGTTCCTGGCAGCGCGGGGGGATTGCACCGGGCGCGTGGGTGTCATCGGCTTCTGCATGGGCGGCGGGTTCGCGCTGCTGACCGCCGCCCGGGGTTTCGACGCCGCCGCCCCCAACTACGGCCACCTGCCGAAGGACGCGCTGGAGGCGCTCCGTGGTGCCTGCCCGATCGTGGCGAGCTACGGCCGCCGCGACCCGAGCCTGCGCGGCGCCGCCCGGGACCTCGAGCGCGCGCTCACGGCGCTCGAGGTGCCCCATGACGTGAAGGAGTACCCGGACGCCGGCCACTCCTTCCTCAACCGCCACAACGCCGGGCCGTTCACGGTGCTCGAGCGGATCGGGGGCCTCAACTACCACGAGGAGTCGGCCGAGGACGCGTGGGGCAGGATCCTGCGGTTCTTCGAGACCCACCTGCGCCGGTCAGGTGAGTGAGGCGCCGTTGGAGGCGATCACCTCGCGGTACCAGTGGAAGGACTTCTTGCGGTACCGCTCGAGGGTGCCGGTGCCGTCGTCGTTCCGGTCCACGTAGATGAAGCCGTAGCGCTTGGACATCTGGGCCGTGGAGGCGGAGACCAGGTCGATCGGTCCCCAGGTGGTGTAGCCCCACAGCTCCACGCCGTCCGCGATGGCCTCGCGCACCTGCACGAGGTGGTCGTTGAGGTAGGCGATGCGGTAGTCGTCGAAGACGGTCAACTCTCCGTCCACCTCCACCAGCTCGTCCTTGGCGCCCAGCCCGTTCTCCACGATGAAGAGCGGCTTCTGCCACCGGTCCCAGAACTGGTTCAGGACGATCCGGAGTCCCACCGGGTCGATCTGCCAGCCCCACTCGCTCGCCTCCAGGGTGGGGTTGGCGACGCCGGTCAGGATGTTGCCGCGGGACACGGTCTTCTTCGAGGCGTCGGCCGTCTCGCAGGTGCTCATGTAGTAGGAGAAGGACACGAAGTCGACCGTGTGGGCCAGGAGAGCGCGGTCCTCGTCCGTGATGTCCAGTTTGATGCCGTGCTCCCGGAAGTACCGCAGGGCATAGCCGGGGTAGTAGCCGCGGGTGTGGACGTCGCTGAACATGAGGTTCAGGTGGTCCGCGTGCAGGGCCTCCAGCACGTCGAGCGGGTCCGGGGTGAGCGGGTAGGTGGGCATGGAGATGACCATGCAGCCCACCTTGTTGTCCGGAAACATCTCGTGGCTGATCCTCGTGGCCAGGGCGCTGGCCACGAGTTCGTGGTGGACCGCCTGGTAGAGGTCGGACGGGCGGAGCTGCTCGCGGGGGGTGTTGATGCCGCCGCTCATGAACGGGATGTGGAGGACGGAGTTGATCTCGTTGAAGGTCAGCCAGTACTTCACCCGGGCGCCGTACCGCTCGAAGAGGACGCGGACGTAGCGTTCGTAGAACCCGATGAGGTCGCGGTTCACCCAGCCGTCGTAGGTCTCGGCGAGGTACAGGGGGGTCTCGTAATGGGAGATCGTCACGAGGGGCTCGATGCCGTACTTCTCGAGTTCGTCGAGCACCCGGTCGTAGAAGGCCAGGCCCTCCTCGTTTGGCTCCGTCTCGTCCCCCCTCGGGAAGATCCGGCTCCACGCGATGGAGAAGCGGAAGACCGTGAAGCCCATCTCGGCGAAGAGCGCGATGTCCTGTGGGTACCGGTGGTAGAAGTCGATGGCCTCGAGCTTCAGGTTGTCCGGCGTGGGGCGCACTGTCCGCGGGGCGCTGACGCCCCTCGGCATCACGTCCTGGATGGACAGGCCCTTGCCGCCCTGGTCGTAGGCGCCCTCGATCTGGTTCGCGGCGGTGGCGCCGCCCCAGAGGAAACCGTCGGGGAAGGTCGCGTTGGTCATTGTCATTCTCCTGGTCTGGCCTCACGGGTTGGGGGGATGGTGTCGCCGAGGCGTTGGGTCCACGCCGCGCGGACATGTGTGTGCTCATGGCAGCGGCGCTCCGGTCCCGCCCTTCGAGCTGGCGAGCGTTCCCACGTCGACCGCCCGTACCTCCGCGGCGATCGGCTCGAGGCGCGCGAGGGCAACCGCCACCCGGGCGGTGGCGAAGTCCGACGGCAGCTTCTTCTGCCCGAATGAGTGCCGCTCCCACCCCCGGTAGGTCGAGGCGGGAGTGACGGCGCCGTCGTCGTCCATCGCGTACGCGATGAGGCAGGCGGTGAGCTCCGCCATGGCGCGGCGGTCCTCCGGCCGGGCCGCCTCCCCGGACCAGACCGCGGGGTAGCGGCCGAGCGTGTCCACCACCGCGAGCGCCGAATACCAGGTGGCCGGCCACTTGCCGCGCTTGAACTGCCGGCCGTGGCCGAACATGTACGGCTTCGCCGTGGCGCGTTGGCGCCAGATGGCCAGCGACGTACGCACCACCTCCTCCACAGCGCCCGTACGCCGGCCGGCCGGCACGTGGGACAGGGCGCGCAGCCCCTCGAGCGTCACCTGCGGACAGGGGTCCGCGGCCCGGCCGGGCCCCCGGAACGGCAGCGCCGGGTCCGGGACGCACCGCCACGCCGGCCCGAGCGGCGTGTCCGTGACCGAGCGCGCGAGGTGGTCGAGGGCGCGCGCCACGCGGGGGTCGTCGACGTGACCCGCCCGGACGAGGGCCTCGAGGATCGCGTGCGAGTCACAGGGCAGCGCCGCCCACACGCCGGCAGGCTGGCCGCGGTGGGGCGTGGCGGCGAGGAAGCGGCCGTCGTCGGCCTGGTGCGCGAGCATGGCCTCGACGACCGCGGCGAGGCGGGCGTCGTCCGCCGCGGTCACACCCATGTCGGCGAGGATGCCGAGGAGGTTGGGGGCGAACTCCGGCTTGTCGTGGCCGGAGATCGGCGGTGGCGACTCCCAGGACGGGAGTCGGGCGAGGATGTCCTCGGTGAGGGGGTCCGCGAGCACGTCGGCGTGGGCGCGGGCGACGGCGTCGGCGCGGGCAACGGCGTCACTGTGGCCGTCGGCGGGCGCGCCCAGCAACGCCAGCGCCACCCAGCGCGCGGCGGGCTCCGGCGATCCCGCCAGGCGGCTGACGTTCTCTGCGCTGACGAGGATCCCGCCTCCGGCCATGCCTCATCGTACGGAGCGCGCTGGCTCACCCGTGGCACAGTGGGTGACATGAGCGCCGCATCCACCACCCGCCCCACGGCCCGATTCTCCGTGCGCGTCCTGCTGACCGTGGCGTACCTGGTGATGCTCGGCGTCAACGGACTGGCGAACGCGCTGCCGCTCAATGGCGTGGGGACCGGGGACGTGTCGGACGCCTACGGCAACCTCTTCGCACCCGCTGGGCTGACGTTCGCGATCTGGGGTGTCATCTACGTGCTGCTGGGAGCGCACGTGCTCTACCAGTGGGGCCTGTTCCGTGAGCGTGAAGCGGCGGCCGGGGGCGAGATGGGTGGCGCGGTGACCAGGGAGGACCCCCGTGCCGCCGTCCTCGACCGCGTGGGGGTGCTGTTCGCCGTGTCGTCCCTGGCGAACACGGCGTGGATCTTCGCGTGGCACTGGGACCTCATCGCACTCTCCACGCTGTTCATGCTGATCCTGCTTGGGTGCCTCATCATGATCGCGCGCCTGCTCGTCACGGCTCCGCTCACCCCGCGGGAGCGGTGGTTCGTCCGGGTACCGTTCAGCGTGTACTTCGGGTGGATCACGGTGGCGACCGTCGCCAACGTCACCGTCCTGCTGGTGCAGCAGGAGTGGGGCGGGTTCGGGTTGGCCGAGGCCGTGTGGGCGGTGCTGATCATCGCCGTCGCCGCGGCCATCGGGACCGCCGTGATCCTGCGCCACGCGGACATCGCCTACGGGCTCGTGCTCGTGTGGGCGTTCCTCGGGATCCTCATCAAGCACGTCTCCGCGGCCGGCTTCGACACCCAGTACCCCGCCGTCATCGGGGTGGTCATCGCGTGCCTCGCGATGTTCGTGGTGGCCGCCGCCGTGGTCCTGCTCGCGCGACGCCGTCGGGCCGCGGAAGGCTGACCGCCCCGCCGCGCAGGCCTCACCCCGCCGCCCCGTCCCACCACTTACGGTGGGCACGTGACCGAACCTGCGCGCCCCGCCACGGACCCCCGCACCTCGTGGACTGTCCAGCCACCCCGCCTGCTGTGGGCCCTGATCGCGCTCGCGGGAGCGTGGATCGTGCTGACGGGCCTGCACGAGCTGCAGAACATCGCGGCGCCGTTGTTGCTGGTGGTGAACCTGGTGATCGTGGCCCACCCCATCCAGGCACGGCTGACCCGGCGTGGGTACCCCCGGATCGTGGGGGCCTCCGTCCTCGGCCTGCTTGTGTTCGCGATCCTCGCCGTCTTCGTGTTCTCGCTGGTGTGGTCGGTGCTGCAACTCGTGGATGTCCTGCCCGACTACCAGGGGCGATTCCAGGCGATCTACGCGAGCATCGTCCAGACGCTCGAACAGTTCGGGGTCACCGAGTCACAGATCCGCGACCAACTGCAGGGCATCAGCCCCTCCAGCATCGCGGGATTCGTGACGAGCGCGCTGTCGCAGGTGACAGGCGCGGTCACGGCGTTCGCCGTGATCGTGACCATCGTGTTCGTGATGCTGATCGACTCCCTCTCCCTGCCTGAGCGGATCACCGCCCTGGTGCGCACGAAGCCGCAGGTGGCCGAGTCACTGGGCTCGTTCGTGGGTGGCGTGCGGCGGTACTGGGTGGTCTCCAGCGTGTTCGGCCTGATCGTGGCCGTGCTCGATGTCATCCTGCTCCTCATCCTTGACGTCCCCCTCGCCGGGGTGTGGGGCGTGCTCGCGTTCCTCACCAACTTCATCCCGAACATCGGGTTCGTGATCGGCGTGATCCCGCCGGCCCTCATGGCCCTGCTCGCGCAGGACGGCACCACGGCGCTACTGGTGGTGGTCTTCTACAGCGGCATCAACTTCGTGATCCAGTCCATCATCCAGCCCAAGTTCAATGGTGAGGCCGTCGGGGTGACCGCGACTGTGTCCCTGCTCTCCCTCCTGCTCTGGACGTGGGTGCTCGGGCCGTTGGGCGCCCTTCTCGCCCTGCCCGCCACCCTGCTGGCCAAGTCCCTCCTCATCGACGCCGACCCCCAGGTCCGGTGGCTCAACGCCTTCATCGCGTCGGCGCCGTCCAACGCCGAACTGGCCGTGACCACCGAAGCCCTCGAGGACGAGGTGGTGGAGGAAGTGATGTCCGACGCCGGGGAGGAGGAGGCTCCCGACGTCCCGGCCACCCCGCCCCACCCAGGTCTCCAACCGACCGATTCCCCGCGCCCAAACCGTCAGTAAGCGCCCCCAGTCCTCCGGCACCCCCGCCCCCCGCGCCACCCAGGCCTCCAACCGACCGATTCCCCGCGCCCAAACCGTCAGTAAGCGCCCCCAGTCCCACGGCACCCCCGCCCCCCGCGCGACCGAGGTCTCCAACCGACCGATTCCCCGCGCCCAAACCGCCAGTAAGCGCCCCCAGTCCCACGGGTGTCACCCACCCCGCGCCACACCCACTCACGACGGCCCAGCAGCCAGCCCCTCTTGACTAGCGATACGTATGCGATATATCGTACACCTATCGACAGACTGGAGAGGATTCGATCATGAAACGCATGAGAGACACAGACAACACCAGACGCCCCGGAGAGGGGCCTCGCTACCGACCCGAGCCGTGGTCGCAGGCGGGAGAGTCCCCGGCCCGGCCGTGGGCAGGTCGCGCGGGGCGCGGCCGACGCGGCGGTCAGGGCTTCAGCCAAAACGACGGCGCCACCCCCGGCGAGGGGCGTGGCCGCGGTGACCGGGAAGACTCCAGCGGGCCCNNCAGCGGGCCCGGAGCACACGGGGGACACAGCGGGCCCGGAGCACACGGGGGACACAGCGGGCCCAGAGGACGCGGTGGACACGTGCCGCCCGGGTCTCACGGGCCCCACGGGCGGGGCCGCGGTCGTGGACGCGGACGCGGCGACATCCGCGCCGCCATCCTCCTGCTCCTCGACGAGCAGCCTCGCCACGGCTATGAACTCATCCAGGAGATCACCGACCGCAGCGCCGGCATGTGGCACCCCTCCCCCGGTTCCGTCTACCCCACGCTCCAGGGCCTCGAGGACGAAGGACTCATCACCATCGACACCGTCGACGGCCGCCGCACGGCCTCGCTCACCGAGGCGGGAGCCCAGTGGGTGGAGGAGCGCCGCGAGTCACTCGGCGCACCGTGGGAGTCCGCGGGCGACGTCGGGCCTGACCTGGCGATTCGCCGCGAGATCCTCGCGCTCCGCGACGCCGCCACGCAGGTGGTCCGCGTCGGCACCGCCACGCAGCTCACCGCCGCCACGGACGTACTCGCCACCGCCCGCAAGGAGCTCTACCGCATCCTCGCGGAGAGCTGAGCCTGGCTCACCACACGCGAAGGACCCCGCCCCGGCGGGGTCCTTGGTGTGAGCGGACTTCTCGTTGTTCGCGCGGACTACTCGTTGCCCGAGGCCCACGACGGCGGCGGCGGCGCGGCCGGCCGCGGCGCCTCGGGAGCGGGGGGCGGCGCTGTCGGGGCGGAGGGAGCCGGCGGCACGACGGCGCCCGGCGGGGGCGGCGTGGCATAGCCAGGAGCCGGCGGCGGGGCGTACCCGGGAGCAGGCGGCGGCGTCGCCCCACCCCACGCCTGGCCCGGGGGTGGCGGGGCAACAGGCGGCGTCGTCTTCAGCGCCATCGACGGGATCTGGCCGCGCGACTCGAGGTCGCGGAGCGTGGCCATGATGCGGTCGTGCTCGGCGGGGAACGCGTCCCGGCCGGTGGCCTGCAGGTAGGCCAGGACGCCGAGGTCGCGGAAGTACTTGTCGGCCTCGCCACCGGAGAGACCCGGCACGCTGATGCCCGCGCCCGCCATCGCGGTATCGGCCTTCGCGGCCAGTTCGTTCGCCGCGGCCTTCGCCTTGTCGAGGAAACCCATCACAGTCCTCCTGCTCGTCGTGGTGCTCCCGACGCGAGCCTACGCACCCACGCGTAGTCCTGCCACGGTTCGAGCCGCCGCGCTAGCGTGGTGCACGGAATCCGGCCGGACCCCATCGCCGGCCTCTGGCCCCCCGGGGAGGACATCATGCCCATCTACGGATCACTGTTCGCGGACCACAAGGAGAACACCTCGCAGGACCCGTTCTCGCTGCAGAACAAGAAGCTCCTGAAGGTGCAGATGAGCTACGGCCCGGTGTGGGCGAAGGAAGGCTCGATGGTGGCCTACCAGGGCGACGTCCACTTCCAGAAGAAGGGCGCCGGCGGCCTGGACAAGATGTTCAAGGCGGCCGTCACGGGTGAGGGCGTCAACCTGATGCAGTGCACCGGGCAGGGCGAACTGTTCCTGGCCGACCGCGCCTCCGAGATCCAGGTCATGTACCTCGAGAACGATGCCATCTCGGTGAACGGCTCCAACGTGCTCGCCTTCTCGGCGTCCATCAAGTCGGACATCCGCCGCATCTCCTCCCAGGGGGCGGTGATGAGCGGCGGGGCGTACAACGTCTTCCTGCAGGGCACCGGGTACGTCGCGGTCATCACCCGCGGGGAGCCCGTGGCGCTGGACGTGGCGAGCGCCCCCACCTTCGCCGACGCGGAGGCCGTGGTGCTCTGGACCTCCGGGGTGACCATGAACATCCGGGTGGACACCGGCGGGGTGATGTCGCTCGTGCGTGGCGGCAGCGGCGAGACCTTCCAGATGGCGTTCGGTGGCCAGGGGTACGTGCTCGTGCAGCCGAGCGAGACGATCGTCGAAGGCAGCGGGCGGTAGTCCCGCGACGGCGCCACCCAGCGGAACGGCCGCCCCTCGTTGAGGGGCGGCCGTCCTGTCGACGCGGTGGGCTACCGGACCGGTTGCAGCGTGAGTTGACCCTTCACGGTCTGGGAACCGTCGCTGTCATACACGACGACGCCGGAGGGGTCCCTGATCACGACCGCGATCCTGTCGTTCCTCTTCCCGCCGTCGCTGACGGTGACGTCGAAGGTGTACCCGTCGACGTCGTTCACCATCGCCGAGCCGGCGAAGCGCGCCCAGTCACCGGACACGACCAGCCAGTCGAACCCCGTGGCGTAGGCCTTGAACGGCGCTCCCACCAGGTTGAAGTCGAAGTCGCCGGTCGGGACCGTCATTCCCGTCTCGTACTTCACCGACAGGCCGAACGTGGCCTTACCCGCCCACATCGGATCGCTGACGAGCGATCCGGCGGGCGAGTCGAACCACCCACCGCCGACGACGAACCGCGTGTAGTCGCTCGCGAGGTTCAGGCCCACGATGACAGGGTCGTGGTCGGACATGCGGAACTCGTCCGGCGCGTAGAGCGAGGCGATCTGCTCCGGGGACTTGAAGTTGGTGTTGTAGTCCAGCACCGACGGCTCGTCCGCGTTGACGTGCCACTCTGCGACTCCGGTCACCTGCGGCGCAATCGATGCCGTCCCCAGCGCGTGGTCGAGGTAGCCCCACTGCCCGTCGAAGACGTAGGAGTAGGCGTCCAGACCCCCGAACTCGAGGATCAGGTTGGTGTAACCGGCGTCCTGGAGGGCCCTGATCGGGTCCTCCATCGCGTAGGAGTTCAGGTCACCCATGATCAGCGTGTCCGTGTCACCGGTCCCCGTGGGATCGCCGGCGAGCCACTCCGCGAGCAGGCCAGCCGCGATGGTCCGCACCACGTTGCAGTTGCCCTGGCCGTCGAGGGCGTCGGGGTCGTCACAGGCGCTGCCCTTGCTCTTCAGGTGGTTCACCGCGACGGTGAACACGCCACCGGTCTCGTTGTCCCGGAACGCCTGGGCGAGCGCCGGGCGGTTGCGTGGCTCGTCGTCACCCGCGTACACGAACTCCTCCGAGTTGAGCGCCGCCGTCGTCCCGACGGGCGTGACCTCGGCGGGCTGGTAGAGGAGACCCACCTTGATCGCGTCGACGCCGAGCGCGTTGACCTGGCCGGTGGCGGCGTCGGCGTCGATGAACGCCCACGTGCCGTCGGCGGTGGCCTCGTTGAGCTGCCACACGAGGTGCGCGATGGCGCTGGCCGCGCCGTAGCCGTCGTTCTCGACCTCCATGACGCCGACGACGTCGGCGCCGGTCCCGTTGATCGCCGCCACGGTCTTGGGCCACTGGCGGTCGAACTCCTCTTGCGTGTCCGCGCCGCGGCAGTCGGTGGCAGCGCCGCCGACACCGAGGGTGCAGTTGTCCACCGTGTCCGGCAGCCCGTCGAAGGTGTTGAAGTAGTTCAGCAGGTTCATGCCCGCCACCTGGATGGACCCGCCGGCATCAGGCGCGGAGATCGGCCGTGGGTTGGTGGCATCGAAGTACACGTGCCCGTTCAGGGCGTTGATCGGCCGCAGCCGGAAGGCGTTGCCGCTCGCACTGTTGCCCGCCCACGTGTAGGTCATGACGCCGGTGGTGCCAGTCGTGGTGTCCCCGCCCCGGAGGGTGTTCGACGCCGAGAGCGGCGCGCCCTCGCGGCCGAACACGATCGGGTCGGGATTCTGGTTCTGCAGGTGGTCGTCGATGATGATCCGGTTGAGGTCGTTGGCGGCCTGCAGCGCGAGCGCGGGCGCGCCCGGCTCCACCACGTTGGTGGGCTGCTGGAGCCGCCCGCCGGAGGAGACCACCACCTGGCCGAACCGGCCGAGCTGGAAGTGCTCCGTGACGTACATCGTCTGCGGCAGCGTGACGAGCATGCCCTCGTAGGGCTCGAGGTCACCGGCTGCGGTGCGCGGGAAGGTGACGTCGACCGGTGCGACGGTGCCCGTCCCCTCCACGACGATGGACGCGGCGGAGATCTGGGTCTGTCCCTGGAACTCCGACGCGGCGCCGGTGACACGAACGACGTCACCGAGACTCACCGAGTCGTTGTTGCCGTTGAACACGAAGAGTCCGTCCGAGGTGGCGGAGTCGCCGTCACCCACGGGATCCTGGAGGTAGAAGCCGCGCAGCGTGGAGACGTTCGGGTCGTACTCGTAGTCGCCGACGACGACGCCCGTCGTCGTCACGGTGAGGCCCGCGCACGGGGTCGCGTCGCCGTCGCCCTGGATCGTGCTGATCGGCACGGTCGGCAGGTCGCAGCCCGACGGGTCGGGGATCGCGTTCGGGGCACCCGGGGTGTTGTAGGCCTCGCCCACGATCAGGCTGCCGGTGAAGCCGGGGATGCCCGCGAGGTCGAAGTCATTGCGCACCCAGTCGGTGGCTGCGTCGGTGTCGAATCCGTCCGGGATGCGGGAGGCGCCGCCCGGGGCGAAGGACGAGAGCCCGTCATAGTTCGGTCCGAGGACGGGCACTCCGTAGGTGACATCGCCGGCGCCGCCGTCGTCCACCGCGATCGAGTCGACGATCTCCGCCCAAGGGACGACGTCAAAGACGCCGTCGTTGTCAGTGTCGAGATCATTGCCCAGCGCTCCGGTGAAGTCCTTCACGAGGAGCAGCGAGATCGTGCCGTTCTCCAGCGCGTTGGCGGCAAGGTTGACGAGGTACAGGCCGTTGGTGTCGGTGGTGCCGAGCGGGATCACCTCGTCGACGACGCCCGCCCCGGTTGTGTCACCCTCGATCTCGAGCATGGTGTAGGCGCTGTAGTCCGTGCTGGGCGAGCCGAAGATCTCGACGTACTCGACGTCCGTGCCGGTTGTGCTCGCGGAGAACTCGTTGATGACCGGGGCAGCCGTGCCCCCGCTGCAGTCGGCAGTGTGGGCGCCGAGGCCGTCGAACGTGTCCGTGGCGAAGCCCTCCCACTCCACCGACGGGTCGAAGGCATCCGTGCCATCCGCATCGCCGGCGCAGACCGTGGACTTCCGCTGCAGCGTGTTGTCGGCCGTGGACGTCAGGTCTGACCCCCACTGGGAGCCTGGATCAAACCCGATCTGGCCGATGACATCGAGGACCGTCGTGCCCTTCCGCAGCACGACGGCGTCGTCGCCGTTGAAGAACCCGGCACCGTTGGTCTGGTCCGCCTGCGCGAGGATCGCGGCGCTGGCGGAGGACTGGGCGAGCACGAACACGTCCCCGCTCGCGACGGTGCCCGTGAGGTTGATCGTCAGCCCCGCGGAACCGGAACCGTTGAAGAACATCTGGACGTTGTAGCCCCCGGCGGCCAGGTCCACCGCCGCCCCGGTGCCGTTGAAGATCTCGAGGGCCTTGTTGTTGGATGACCCCTCGATGTACTCGCTGAAGAACAGCTCAGTCGGCGCGGCGGCCACGGCCGGTGCCGCCACCACCGTCCCGATCGCCGCCACCGCGGCGGCGGACACGAGCGCGGCAAGCCGCCGCACACGCTGAACTCGGTGCATGATTCCCTCTCCCTTGATGGATCTCGCTTGTGACGAGTATCACGCACACTAACCCACGATTGGCCCCGGATGGTACGCAGCAAGAAGCGATACGCCGGGCGGGACGTATCGCTTGTTGCGTGTTGGGGGTCGGGCTCAGGCCAGGGCGGCGCTGAGCGTCACCTCCGGCTTGAGGGCCTGGGACACCGGGCAGTTGCCCTTGGCGGATTCGGCGATGCGCGCGAAGTCCTCGGCGCTGATGCCGTCCACCTGGCCCGTGACGTCGAGGTGGATGCCGGTGATCCCGGCGCCCACCTGGAAGGTGACCTCCGCGCTGGCGGTGAGCTGCGTGGGCGGGGTGCCGTTCTCGGCGAGCTCGTGAGAGAACTGCATGCAGAAACAGGTGGCGTGGGCTGCGGCGATGAGCTCCTCCGGCGTGGTGGTGCCGCCGGACTCCTCCGAGCGGGCCTTCCAGTTGGCCGCGAATGACCCGGCACCCGAGGTGTCGAGGGTGGCGGTGCCGTTGCCGCTGAGCAGGTCGCCGTTCCAGACGGCAGTGGCCTTGTTGACGATCGGGCGGGGCATGTGGTTCCTCCTCCGTGGGGACGCCGGCGAAGACTGCCGACAACGTGTGACACAAGTCACGATAGCCGATGGCGCCGCGGCGCTCTCGGCGAGCTTCACAGCAGCGCGATCCGCGCCCGCTCGGCCGCCACCCGCTCCCGCACCGCGGGCGCCACCTCGTACCCGAACGCGGCGATCTCCACCGGGTCGTCGGAGGCCAGGATGAACCCACTCACCCCGTGGTCGATCGCGAGGGCGCTGAACTGGACCGCCAGCAGGTCGGGCGGGCCGACCGGAAGGCCGTCGCCCGGCGTCGCGCCGAAGGACCCGCCCACGTTGAGGAGCCGCCGGATCGCCCGCGGGTCGCGGCCGGCGGCGCGGGCGGCGTCGTCGATTGTCCGGTTCCCTTCGCGCAAGGCCGCCACCCCCGCGAGCCGCCCCACGGACGGCAGCCACCCGTCCGCCTTCCGCCCGATCAGCCGCAGCATCCGCGGCTTCAGCGCGCCCACCCAGATCGGGACGGCGTGCGCCGGCGCCGGCCCCCGCTTCGCGCCGTCGACGCGGTGGTGCCGCCCGTCCACGGTGAAACGCGCGCGGTTGGTGGCGTCCCACGTGCCGCGGATGATGTCGATGGCCTCCTCCAGCGCGACGACGGCGTCACCCGGCTCCAGCCGCTCGCCCCCCATCGCGGCGATGGCATCCCAGAACGCCCCCGCGCCGAGGCCGAGCTCCACCCGGCCGCCGCTGAGCAGGTCCAGGCTGGCGACGGCGCGCGCCAGCACCGCGGGGGGCCGCAGCGGGAGGTTGGTGACGTTCGCGGCGAGGTGGATGGTCTCGGTGCGGGCCGCGACGTAGGCGAGCAGGGTCCAGGTGTCGAGGAACCGCGGCTGGTAGGGATGGTCCTGGAAGGTCACCAGATCCAGGCCCGCGGTCTCGGACGCCCGGGCGAGATCGACCACCCGCTCCGGCAGGGCAGCCGTGGGCGTGATGAAGGTACCGAACAGCAGGTCGTGGCCGTAGTCGGTCATCGTGCCCCTCTCGACGCACTACTGGGGGAGAATACTCGCCGCCGGGCTCAGGTCCAGCCGGCGGAGGAGTTGCGCGTTCACGGCCACCACCACCGTGGACAACGACATCAGCAGCGCCCCCACGGCCATCGGCATCACGAAACCGACCGGCGCGAGGACACCCGCCGCGAGCGGCACCGCGACGAGGTTGTAGCCCGCCGCCCACGCGAGGTTCTGCTTCATCTTCCGGTAGCTCGCCCGCGAGAGGCGGATCACCGAGAGGACGGAGCGCGGGTCGTCGGAGGCCAGGATGACGCCGGCGGAGGCGATCGCGACGTCCGTGCCCGCCCCGATGGCGATGCCCACATCCGCCTGGGCGAGGGCGGGGGCGTCGTTGACGCCGTCGCCGACCATCGCAACAATGCGGCCGTCCCGCTGCAGCCCGGCCACCGTGGCGCTCTTGCGTTCCGGGCGCACGCCCGCGAAGACGCGATCGATGCCCAACTCGGCGGCGACGGCGCGGGCCACCGGTTCGGCGTCGCCCGTGACCATGACCACCTGCAGGCCGAGCCGGTGGAGCGCGTCGACGGCCTCGCGGGACTCGGGCCGGACCTCGTCGGCGAGCGCGAGCGCGCCGGCCACCCCGCCGTCGACGACGACGTGGAGCACCGTGGCGCCGTCGGGCGCCCAGTCACCGGCGAGCGGGCGCAGGTCGTGGCTCGTGAGCAGGGCCGGCCCGCCGACCTCGACCGTCCGCCCGTCGACCGTGGCGGTGACGCCGACGGCGGGACGCGACCGGAAGCCGGTGGCGCGGGGCACGGCGAGCCCCCGGGCGCCGGCGGCCGCGACGATCGCGCGGGCCAGCGGGTGCTCGCTGTCCGACTCCGCGGCGGCGGCGAGGGTGAGCACCCCGTCGTCATTGAGCGGGCCGGCGCTGGCGAGGGCGACGACGGCGGGCTCGCCGCGGGTCAGGGTGCCGGTCTTGTCGAAGAGGACGGCGTTCACGGTCCGCATGCGCTCGAGGGCGAGGCGATCCTTCACGAGCACGCCGCCGCGGGCGGCGCGTTCCGTGGCGATCGCGACGACGAGGGGGATCGCCAGCCCGAGGGCGTGGGGACAGGCGATCACGAGGACGGTGATCACCCGGACGAGCGCCTCCTGCTGGCTGCCCACCACGGTCCACGCCACCGCCGTGAGCGCGGCCGCGACGACGGCGAACCAGAACAGCCAGCCCGCCGCCCGGTCGGCCAGCCGCTGCGCGCGCGTCTGGGAGGACTGCGCCTCGGCGACGAGGCGGCGGATCCCGGCCAGGGCGGTGTCCTCGCCGACGGCGGTGACCCGGAGGCGCAGCGCACTGTCGGTGGCCACCGTCCCGGCCACCACGTGCTGGCCGGGACCGCGCCGCACAGGGGTGGACTCGCCGGTGATCATCGACTCATCCACGTCCGCCTCCCCCTCGACGACCTCGCCGTCCGCCGGGACGCGACCCCCCGGGCGGACGATCACGATGTCGCCGAGGACGAGGTCCGCGGGCGCGACGTGGACGACGGCGTCGCCCTCCACCCTCTCCGCCTCGTCCGGGAGGAGGGCGGCCAGGGAGTCCAGGGCGGAGGAGGTGCGCGCGAGGGACCGCATCTCGATCCAGTGCCCGAGGAGCATGATCACCACGAGCAGCGCCAGCTCCCACCAGAACTCCAGTTCGTGGGAGAGCAGCCCGAGGGTGGCGCCCCACGACGCCGCGAACGCCACCGTGATGGCCGTGGCGACGAGCAGCATCATCCCGGGCTTCCGGGAACGCACGTCCTGCACGGCGCCTGTCAGGAACGGGCGGCCGCCCCAGAGGTAGATGATGGTGCCGAGCACCGGCGGGATGAGTGCGAGGCCCGGGAGGTCCGGGAGGGTGTAGCCGAGCAGCCTGGCGAACATGCTGCTGGCCAGCACGGTCGGGATCGCGAGTGCCAGGGTCACCCAGAACATGCGGCGGTAGAGCGCGACGTGGTCGGTGTGACCGGAGTGGTCCGCAGGGGCAACGTTCTGGTGGTGTTGGTGGCGGCTGGCGGTCTCCTGGTGGGTCATCCCACACCTCCTCCTTCGTATACCCCCTTGGGGTATACGTCCAGCAACGGTGGTGGGTCTGCTGGTATTCCCGATCCAGCGAGCGAACGTGCCGATCGGCCGTCACGGCTATCCTCGGCGCTGTACGGCCGTCCCACGAATCGGAGAGACCCATGCCATCGATCACCCTCACGCGCGTCGAGCGCGGCAGCTACATCGCCACCAACGAGCGTGGTGGCACCATCCGCGTCGGCGGGGCCGACTCCGAGGACTTCGGGCCCGTGGAACTGCTGCTCGTGGCCCTGGCGGGCTGCTCGGGCATCGACGTCGACTACATCACCAGCCGCCGCGCCGAACCCACGGAGTTCACCGCCACCGCGTCCGGCACCAAGGTGAAGGACGAGAACGGGAACCACCTGACCGACGTCGTCGTGACGTTCCACGTGCGCTTCCCCGAGGACGAGGCGGGCGACAAGGCCCGCGAGATGCTTCCGAAGGCCATCACGATGTCCCACGAGCGGCTCTGCACCGTCTCGCGCACTGTCTCCCTGGGCACGCCGGTTGAGATGCGGGCCGTCTGAGGGCGTCAGGGTCGGAGGGATCGATTCTGGCTGCGGTGTCTCACAGGTGATACACTTCTCCTCCATGAGTACCGTCAGCGTTCGGGACCTCCGGAACCATGGCGGCGATGTCCTCGCCCGCGTGGCTCGCGGTGAGGTGCTCACCGTGACACGGGACGGGGAACCGGTGGCCACGGTGAGCCCACTCCCCCGCCGGCCTGCGCCGGTGACGGAGCTGATCGAGCGCCGTCGTCATCTGCCGCGCCTCGACGCCGGCCGGCTGCGTGCGGACATCGACGAGATCCTGGACTCCTCACCATGAGGGGCGTTCTCGATACCTCCACCCTCATCGACCTGGTGGACCTCGACGCGCGGGCCCTGCCGGACGAACCACTGATCACGGCGATCACGCTTGCGGAGCTGTCGGTCGGGCCGCTGGTGGCGCGGTCCGACGCGGAGCGCTCCGCCCGGCAGGCCCACCTCCAGCAGGCGGAGGCCGACTTCGAGCCGCTCCCCTTCGACGCCGCGGCCGCCCGTGCTTTCGGGGCGGTAGCCTCCTCCCTGCGGCGTGCGGGAAGGAAGCCGGCGGCCCGCGCCTACGACGCCCTCATCGCGGCGACGGCGATCGCGAACGGGTTGCCGTTGTTCACCCGCAACCCGGAGGACTTCTCCGGGATCGACGGCCTCGACCTCCGGCCGGTGCCCCGACCGGGTGCCGCACCCGCCGGAGAGGCCTGACGCTCCGCCGGGTCGGAGGGGTGGTCCGCGGGGAGGGCCACACCCGCGATCGTTCGTGTCAGTGCCCCCGCATAGGGTGGTTGGTATGGCAGCAGGGGCGGACC
>DBQX01000125.1:29535-31899 GCA_002305415.1 Actinomycetales bacterium UBA1383
CTCACCCCGGACGGCTCGCTCGAGACCCTGACCCAGCTCGCCAGCCTCGACTGCTCGATCGAGGCGTCCCTGGAATCGCTGCGGCACGCCCAGCGCGCGGCTGCCCGGGCCTCCTGGGTCCAGGCGGGTCACGCGGCCCGGCTCGCCGCCCACGTCCTGTTCCAGGCCGAGGACGCGCATGGCGAGATCAACGGGGCCTGCGAGGAGATCTCGCTGGCGCTCGGGGTCTCCCGGGCACACGCCGAACGGCTGGTCCGGGTCGGCCAGGCCGCCATCGCCGGGCTCATCGAGATCGACCCCGACGACGCCGATGCCCGCCACGCCCGCGCCCGCGCCACCCGCGGGGTCACCCGCCCCCAGGTCCTCCCCGACGGCATGGCCCGCGTCTCGGCGTTCCTGCCCGCGGACGACGCCGTCGCCCTCGACGCGGCGCTGGACGCCGCCGCCGTCGCCGCCCGCTCCGCCGGGGACCACCGGACCAGCTCCCAGTTGCGCGCCGACACCCTCGCTGCGTGGGCCGCCACCGCTCTCCAGCACGGCACCGACGTGACGCTCGAGTCCGGGGCGATCGTGCACTCCCACCCCACGAAGGTTGCCGTGACCGTGCCGCTGGAGGTGCTGCTCCAGGCTCTGCCCGGCTTCACCCCGCCTCCGAGTATCGCGGAGGTACTGGCGGCGGAGATCGCCGGCGAGACGATCCCTTCCACCGGCCCCTTCGCCGAGGCCGGCCACGTCCTGCCCTTCGGACACCGCACCGAGGCGGCGGTCCTCGAGGGGTACGGGCCGATCGCCCCTATCATCGCCGTGTTGCTGGCCGCGGGCGGCACGTGGCAACGCATCGTCACCGACTCCCTCACCGGCCGGCCCCTCGACGTGGGCCGCACCCGCTACGCCCCGCCAGCGGACCTCGCCACCGCGATCCGGGTCCGGGACCAGCACTGCACCCGCCCCGGCTGCACCACCGCACCCCGGCACTGTGACCGGGACCACGTCCACGAGTGGGCCGACGGCGGCGAGACCTCCGCGGAGAACCTCACCCACCTCTGCCGGTTCCACCATCGGCTGAAATCCCTCGAGTTCGCCCGGCCGGGCCCCCTCGACCCGGGAGGGCGACGACCCTGGACCACCATCACCGGCCGCACCTACACGCCCATGCGGGCCCGACCGCCACGGCAGCGCGAAGGACCGCCGCCCTTCTGACGTGGACGGCTGCGCTACGCCGTGACCTCCAGCACCGCCGCCAACTCGGCGGTGGAGCTGCCGCCCACCCACACGTCGAGAGTGGTGGCGTCCTGCACCCAGTCCCGGGTGACGGCGCTCCAGTAGCGCAGCTGGTCCGGGCCGAGCGGGAACGTGACGGTACGGGTCCCGCCCGCCGCCACCGCCACCCGCGCGAACCCCTTCAGCTCGCGCACCGGCCGGGACGACGTGCCGTACCGCTGGTGGACGTACAGCTGGACCACCTCGTCGGCGTCGCGGTCCGAGGTGTTGGTGACGTCCACCGAGACCGTCGCCGTCTCCCCCACCGCGATCGACTCCCGGTCCAGCACCAGGTTCGCGTACTCGAACGACCCGTAGCTCAGCCCGTGCCCGAACGGGTACAGCGGCGTGGACTCCTCGTCCCAGTACCGCCTGCCCTGCTCCTCCGGCTGGAACGTCCGGTTGTGGTTGTACACCAGCGGCACCTGCCCCACGTGCCGCGGCCACGTGAACGGCAGGCGCCCCGCCGGCGAGACGTCCCCCACCAGCGCCGCGGCCACGGCCTCGCCGCCCCGCGTCCCGGGGTACCAGACCTGCAGGATCGCCGGGATGTTCGCCTGCGCCCACCGCAGGTCCAGCGGCCGGCCGGACATGACCACCAGCACCACCGGCGTGCCCGTCGCCACGAGCCGCTGCAGCTGCTCCAGCTGCCTGCCCGGCAACTCGAGGGTGCTCACCGAGGCCGCCTCCCCGATCTGGTTCTGGCGCTGGCCGGCCACCACGATGACCACGTCGGCCCCCGCCGCCAGCTCGACGGCGGCCGCGATCGCGGCGTCGTCGTCGTAGCCCGCGGGGGTGTTGGCGATCAGCGAGTCGAAGCGGTCGAACATCGACGGGAAGCGCCGCACCGGGATGGACGCGCCGTCGGCGTGCTCCACCACCACGCCCGGGAGGCGGGCGCGGAGCCCGTCCAGGATGGTGACGGTCTCACCGTTGTCCTGGTCGAAGGACCACGGCCCCACCGTGTCCCGCGGGCTCGCGGCGAGCTGCCCGACGACGGCGACCCGCCGCAGCCCCGCGGCGTCCAGCGGGAGGAGGGGCGCGCCGTCGTCGGCCGCGTTCTTGAGCAGCACGAACGTCCGCTCGGCGGCGGTGCGGGCGAGC
>DBQX01000078.1 GCA_002305415.1 Actinomycetales bacterium UBA1383
GCGTGCGTCCGGGCGAGCGCGCGCCCGAACTCCTCGGCGGCGCGCGGCGTCGCGGCGACGGCGTGGAGCCGGCGGGTCTCCAGCCAGCCCGGTCCGGTGGCGAGGAGTTCGACGACGGGGGCGCCGCCGTCGCGCGCGGCGTCGGCGAGCCAGCGCAGCGACGCCGCCTCGGAGGTGATCGCGGCCGCGGAACCGGTCTTGCGGAAGGTCATGCCACCATTGTCGACCATTCCACTGGTGGGCATCCGGCACGGCAGTCCACAGGGCGGTGCGCCGTCGTGATGGCCGTGGTGGCGGGCGGCCTAGCGTCGTGGTGTGAACCTGATGGACCCCGCAGCCGCGCTCGCCGCGGTGGGAGAGGCGCAGCGGCAGGCCGCCCTCGCGATCGCGCGGCTGGCGCAGGCCGATCCCCACCCATGGGCGGGACCGGCGGCGCGTGGCTACGACGACGCACGGGACGCGGCCCTGGCCAGCGCGCACGCCCTGCAGCGTGACCTCGCCCGGGTGGCGGACCGGGTGGGGGCGTTCGTCGCGGAGTGCCGCACCTGGGGGGTGTCATGAGCCAACGGATCGACGACCCGCCCACGCCCCGTCTCACCGTGCACGTCCTCGATGGACGTTCGACCGTCGACTGCGCGCACCTCGACGCGCTCGTGGGGCTCCTCGGCGGCGCGCTGGAGGCCGCTGCCGACGCCCGGCGAGCGCTCGCGCAGGCCCGGGCGGTGGTCATGCTGTGCGACACGCTCGCCCCGCTGACAGGGCCCGCGACCCTCGCGGTGCTGGACGACGCCGAGCTGTGCCGCGTGGCGGGCCTGGCGCACGCACTGGACGCGCTGCGGGACCGGGTCGCGGCCGCGGCCGCCACCTACGCCGAGGCGGAGAACACGGCGCGTGCGGCCCTCGACCGGCAGCCCGGCAGGCCGGGGTGGCTCCTAGCGCTGCCGGAGCGATTCGGGCTCGCCGTGGGGCCGCTGCTGGCGGTCTGGCGTCACCTCGTCGGCGGGGTGAGTGCCCGGGGCGCGGGCCTGCCGGCGGGCCTCGCGCTGCAGCCGCACCTCCGCGGTGCGGCCCTTGCCCTCGGGCCGGTCGCCAACCCGACAGGTGAGGTGGTGGGCCGTCGCGGTCCGGCAGCGGCGGCGGGCATGCCGCCCGTCCCGTTCCTCGCCTCCAGCCTCCTCGACCTGACGGGTCTCGACCACTACGGCGGGTCGGGGTCCGTGTGGGTGCGCGACCCGGGGACGGGCGCGCCAGTCGCCGGCACGGTGAGCCCGTGGGGCCTCGGCGCGGGGGCGGTGGTCCCGGTGGGTGCATCCCTCGCGGTGGCGCCCGTGCGCTCGGTGGCAGACATGGTGCGGCGCGTCGGCGGGGCCGCGGCCGCGGCGGACGCCACCGGGGTCGGGCGGATCGAGGTGATCGGGCAGTCGAGGCGGGACGGGAGGACCGGGTGGACCGTGGTGATCCCGGGGACCCGGGAAACGGCCTTCGCCGCCAATCCGCAGGACCACCTCTCCAACGTGCAGCTGGTGGGGGCGGAGGACAGCGACGTGCTTCTCGCCGCGAGGCGGGCCCTCGAGCTGGCGCCGATCGCCCCGGGCGATCCCGTCGTGCTCGCCGGGCATTCGCAGGGCGGGATCGTCGCCGCGGAACTCGCGGCGGACCCGGACGTCACCGGGCGGTTCGCCCTCGCCGGGGTCGTGACCCTCGGGTCGCCGATCGGCCAGGTCACGGGGATCCCGGACGACGTCCCGGTGATCCGGGTGGAGAACCTCGACGACATGATCCCCGCGCTCGACGGGCTCGCCAACGCGGACGGCGACTCCCACCTGACCGTCCAGTTCAGCGCTCCCGCCCACACCGCGGTCTTCGGGCCGCACGACCTGCGCACCTACGAGGCGGCCTACTCCCAGGCGCTCGCGGACGGCGCGAGTGCGGACCTCGCCGCCCTCGATGCGGCGATCAGGGACGCGGCGGGCTGGTCGGATCCGGACGCGACCGCACGGGCCTACGCCTTCGAGTTCGCCCGCACCGAGCGTGACCGGGAACTCCTCGAGGCGTTGCACCACGCGGGACTTGCCGTCCGGTGAGCCTCACCCCCGATCCGGGATGACCACGTAGAGGAGCCAGGAGGCGATCGAGATGACGAGGCTGCCGGCGAACGCCCACCAGAAGCCGTCCACCTGGAGGCCCTGGCCGATCTGCGTGGAGATCCAGCCCGTGAGGAGCAGCATGAGTGCGTTGACGATGAGGTGGAAGAGCCCGAGGGTGAGGATGTAGAGCGGCAGCGAGAGCACCGCGACGATCGGCTTGACGATCATGTGGACGAGGGTGAACACGAGGGCGACCACCGCCAGGGACACGATCTGGCTGAGGGTGTCGCCGGACTGGACGAGCGAGATGCCCTGCAGCAGCCACGCCGCCACCCAGATCGACAGTCCGTTGACAATGAGCCGGATCACAAATCTCATGCAGGAGATCCTTGCACCGCCGTGGCCCCGGCGCGAGGGGGCATGCTGTACGCATGGCACGAGGCAAGTCCGCCGCGAAGGACACCAGGAAGAACTCCAAGGGCGCACCGCCCGCACCGGTGGAGGCGACGCCCACACCGCCCGAGGCGCCGCTCGCGAAGCGCCGCCCGGCGCGCGTGCGCCCGGACATCGCCTCGCTGCCCGCCTACGTCCCCGGTGCCCGTGGGGACGGTCGCGCGATGTGGAAGATCTCGTCCAACGAGAACCCGGCCCACCCACTCCCCGGCGTCCTCGCCGCCATCGCCGACGCCGCGGAGGACGTGAACCGCTACCCGGACATGTACGCCGTGGAGCTGACCGAGGCGATCGCGCGCCGCCTGGGCGTGGGTCCGGAGCGCGTGGTCTGCGCGAATGGTTCCGTGTCCGCGCTCGCCCACGTGATGTCGGCCGCGTGCCTCTCGGGTGACGAGGTGGTCTACCCGTGGCGCTCCTTCGAGGCCTACCCGATCACCGTGCAGGTCTCCGGCGCCACCTCGGTCCGCGTGCCGCTGACGGCCGAGGCGCGCCACGACCTCCCGGCCATGGCCGCGGCCGTCACGGACCGCACCCGCGTGGTCATCACCTGCTCCCCGAACAACCCCACCGGGCCCGCGCTCCGGGACGCGGAGTTCCGCGAGTTCCTCGCGGCCGTGCCGGAGGACGTCCTCGTGGTCCTGGACGAGGCCTACATCGAGTACGTCCGTGACCCGGACGTCGTGGACGCGCTCGCGATCCTCGCGGACTTCCCGAACGTCGTCCTGCTGCGTACCTTCTCCAAGGCATACGGCTTGGCCGGCCTGCGCGTGGGGTTCGCCGTCGGGGACCCCGCCGTGATCGCCGCGGTCCGCGCCGTCTCGACGCCGTTCGGCGTGAACGCGCTGGCGCAGCGTGCCGCCGTCGAGTCGCTCCGGCTGGAGCGCCAGTTGCTGGACCGCGTGAGTGAGACCGTGGCCGAGCGCGAGCGCGTCCTGGAGGCGGTCCGGCGTGCGGGATGGGACGTCCCCGAGACCGAGGCCAACTTCTTCTGGCTGGCCCTTGGCCGGGACACCGTGCCGTTCGTCGACGCCGCCCACGACGCGGGCCTGCTCGTGCGGGGTTTCGCCGGCGAGGGCGTGCGCGTCACCATCGCCGAGCCCGAGGCGAACGACGCCGTCATCCGGCTGCTGCGGGAGTGGAAGCGGTCCTGACCGCGCCCGCCGGCGCCCTCAACCCAGCAGGGCCCACGCCACCAGCAGCGAGAATGCCACCTCCACAAGGCCGATGACCATCGGCCGCAGTGGCCCGGTGCGGCGCTGCCACGCGGGCATCCAGGCCGCGCGGATCGCGAGACCCACCCACACGGCCGCGAGGAACCAGCCACCCAGCGGCGTGTCCGCGAAGGCGTCCAGCGCGGCCCCAGAGGCCACCGCCACCGCCCCGAGCGCGTGGTAGGTGGCCGAGAATCGCCGGTAGGCGGGGTTGTCGCGCTCCCGGATCAGGGCCTTCACGTGCGGGATCGTGCCCCAGAAGTAGGCGAACTCGACGGCGGTCACCACCCAGACCCAGGGCCAGCGGGGGTCGTCCCAGGGCGCGGCCGCGCTGAACGTCACCGCCACCATGAGGGCCGCGGCCAGGACCGTGGCGGTGTCGTTGAGGAGGCCCCGCTCCCGGCGGGCGATCGCCGCCCAGACCGCCACGGCCACCAGGGGCGCGAAGACCGGCGCCCACAGGGCGAGCGACGGCTGGAGCAGTACCGTTGCGAGCCCGAACGGGAGCGCCGCGAGCGCGTAGGCGCGGAGCGGCGGGAGGTACCGCGGCTTGCGGCGCGACTTCAGCCAGAGCGCCCCCGCCTGGAAGGCGAAGTAGCCCACCCACCAGAAGAGCAGCAGCGGGGCATGGACCGGATCCCAGCCCGCGAGCACCACGCCGGAGAGCGCGGGGATCGTGATCATGGCCCACGCGCCGTGCTGGTCCGGGATCCAGCCGGGGGCGCGTCGTCGCGTCCTGCGTGTCGCTCGGGTGGTCACCGTTCCACCCTAGTCGCGGTCCCCGGCGGCCCCGACGCCAGCCCGGGGGGACCATGTCCGCCCGCGGTGCGCGGAACCGTCGCGCGCCGCTCGTGCCGCGCCGTACTGTGTGGCCCAGGTTGTGTGCGTCGACAACGTCCGGGCAGCCATCTCCGGTGGATGCGCCAACCCGAGCAGGCAACTTTTGGCGACAACCACCAATTCCATCCCTACGCCTGCGTAACCTACGCTTACGTAGGTAAGGAGGTTCCATGACAACCCTGCAGCTGCTCACCCCGACCGGCGAGCGCATCCCGCCCGATCCGGTCCTGGCACACCCCGCCACCCCCGAGCAGATGACGGACCTCGCCGCAGAGCTCACCCCGAGCGCACTGAGGGATGCGTACCGCCACATGGTGCTCACCCGCGCCTTCGACCGCGAGGCCACAAGCCTCCAACGTCAAGGCGAGCTCGGGCTCTGGGTGCCCAGCCTCGGACAGGAGGCGGCCCAGGTGGGTTCGGCCATGGCCACGCCGGCCACGGACATGGTGTACCCCTCCTACCGCGAGCACGGCGTCGCCCAGGTGCGCGGCCTCGACCTGCGCGAGATCATTCCCGTCTACCGCGGCACCCGCCACGGCGGGTGGGACCCGAAGTCGTTCAACTTCCACATCTACACGTTCGTGATCGGCGCGCACTCGCTGCACGCCGTCGGCCACGCGATGGGCCTGCAGCAGGACCGTCGCCGTGGCGTCGCGACGGGGGCCGAGGCCGTCGTCGTCTACTTCGGCGACGGCGCCACCTCCCAGGGTGACGTCAACGAGGCGCTCGTGTTCGCCTCCTCCGCCGAGGCGCCGGTGCTGTTCTTCCTGCAGAACAACCACTGGGCCATCTCGGTGCGGACCGAACGCCAGTCGCGCTTCCCCCTCGCGAACCGCGCGGACGGCTTCGGCATCCCGCACCTGCGCGTGGACGGCAACGACGTGATCGCCAGCTACGCCGCCACCCGCTACGCCCTGGAGCACATCAAGTCCCACGGCGGCCCCTTCTTCATCGAGGCCGAGACCTACCGCATGGGCGCGCACACCACCTCGGACGATCCCACCCGCTACCGCACCCGCGCCGAGGAGGAGGAGTGGCGGGCCAAGGACCCGATCGCCCGGCTCCGCGCGCTCCTCGAGACGGAGGGCGCCGTGGACGGCGAGAACCTCGACGCCGTCGAGACGGAGGCCAAAGATCTCGGCGCCTCCGTCCGCGCCTTCACCCGGGCGAACGTCCCCGGGGACTTCACCACCATCTTCGACCACGTCCTCGCCACCCCGAGCGCCCAGGTCCTCCGGGAGCGCGCCGAGTGGGATGCCTACCTCACGAGGGGGGAGAACTGATGAACGCCCCAGTCGTGGCGCCCGGCCGCGAGGGCCCCGCCACCGCCGTCCGCCCGACGGCGCCCGCCGGCACCGCCACCCCGCCGTCGCTGCCGCTGGCCCAGGCGATCAACGCCGGCCTGCGCGCGGCGATGGAGAGGGACGAGACGGTGATCGTCATGGGGGAGGACGTCGGCCAGCTCGGCGGCGTCTTCCGCGTGACCGACGGCCTGCTGAAGGACTTCGGCGAGGACCGTGTCCGCGACACGCCACTCGCCGAGTCCGGCATCGTGGGCACCGCCATCGGCCTCGCGATGGCCGGGTACCGCCCGGTGGTGGAGATCCAGTTCGACGGGTTCATCTTCCCGGCCTTCGACCAGATCACCACCCAGCTGGCGAAGCTGCACTACCGTTCTGGCGGCCTCGTCGAGGTGCCGGTGGTGATCCGCGTGCCCTACGGCGGCGACATCGGCGCGATCGAGCACCACAGCGAGTCACCGGAGGCACTGTTCGCGCACACCGCCGGCCTGCGGGTGGTGACCCCGTCGACCGCCGCGGACGCGTACACCATGATCCAGCAGGCGATCGCGTCCCCGGATCCGGTGCTGTTCTTCGAGCCCAAGGCGCGCTACTGGTCGCGGGGGGAGCTCCCCGCCACCGTTGACCTCTCCCCCGAGGGCGTGGTGGACGGGTTGTCCCGGGCGCGGATGGTCCAGGAGGGCCGCGACGTCACGCTCGTCGGGTACGGGCCCACCGTCGCCACCCTCACGAAGGCCGCCGCGGCGGCCGCCGAGGACGGCGTCAGCGCCGAGGTCCTCGACCTGCGCTCCCTCTCGCCCATGGACTTCGACGCCGTGATCGAGTCCGTGCGCCGCACCGGCCGGCTGGTGGTGGCGCACGAGGCGCCCGAGTACTTCGGCCCGGGTGCGGAACTCGCCGCACGGGTCACGGAGGCGTGCTTCTATGACCTCGAGGCCCCCGTGCTCCGGGTCGGTGGCTTCCACACCCCCTACCCCGCCAACCGGCTCGAACACGACTACCTCCCCAATGTCGACCGCGTCCTCGATGCGATCGGCCGGTCCCTCGACTACTGAGCAAGGAACGCGATGCGCAAGGAATTCCGGCTGCCCGACCCGGGCGAGGGCCTGACCGACGCCGACATCGTCACGTGGATGGTCGCCGTCGGCGACACGGTGACGGTCAACCAGCCGATCGTGGAGATCGAGACGGCGAAGTCGCTCGTGGAGCTCCCGAGCCCGTGGGATGGCACGGTTCTCGCCCTGCTCGCGCCCGAGGGCGCCAACGTGCAGGTGGGCGAGCCCATCCTGGCCGTCGAGGTGGCGGACGCCGCCTCCGGCCCCGAGACACCCGCCCCCGGTGGGGAGGCCGAGGGCGGGCCAACGCTTGTGGGATACGGCGCGCAACCGGCTGGTGAGTCCGGCCGGCGGCGGCTGCGGCCGCGCGGGGGCGCTGGGGCGCCGGCCGCGGC
>DBQX01000061.1 GCA_002305415.1 Actinomycetales bacterium UBA1383
CTCCCTTGTGTGAGGGAGGGGTGGGTTCCGGTGATCCCTCAGACCTACGAGCCGGCCACCCGCGCGTTGAACTCGGTGATCATCTCGTCCCACACCGGCAGGTAGGAACGGAGCTCGCGCCAGAACGACTGTCCGCGGCGCAGCTCGAACAGCTCGAACGGGGTGCCCTGCTGCTCCACCCAGGTGTAGTAGCCGAGGTTGAAGATGCGGTTGCGGTCGAACTGCGTCATCTCCAGCGTGGCGGACGTGGGCACGTCCGCCAGGTGCTCGCCCCACACGGCGGCGGCGTCGACCGCCGTGAAGGCCCCGCCGAAGTCGCGCTGCAGGATCTTCGCCCGCTCGGACGGGTAGAGCTCGGAGCCGTCGGTCGCGACGGTGACGATCACGTCGTCGTCGCCGAGGTCAAGGACCTTCGCGGCCGAGATCGCGGCGAGGACGTTACAGATCGAGGAGAAGCCGAAGTCCGGGAGGGTGGTCAGGATCCGGTCCGACACCCCCCGGGCGGCAAGGTGGGCGAGGCCTGCCGGCTCGTTGAACATGACCTCGAGGTGGTCGGTGGCGCGGTCGCTGATCGCGGCCACCAGGTCATGGTTCATGATGTTGTGGATGAGCGGCAGGTGCTTGTCCCCGATGCCCTGGATGTTGTGCTCCCCGAAGCCGTTCTGGAGGAGGGTGGGGCACTCGAGCGCCTCGGCCGCCAGCACCTTCGTGCCGTACCGATCCTTGAGGTACTCGCCCGCGGCGATGGTGCCGGCGGAGCCGGTGGCGGAGGTCATCAGGGCGAGACGCAGGTCGCGCCCAGACTCCCGCCGGTACTCCTCGAAGACGTGGGCCAGTGCCACCCCTGTGGCCTGGAAGTGGATCAGGTGGTTTCCGAACTCGGCGAACTGGTTGAAGATGAAGTTGCGCGGGTCCGTGCGGAGCCGGTTGCACTCGTCGTAGATCTCCTTGACGTTGGACTCGGTGCCCACGGTCCGGATGACGTCCTCGGCCGGGTTCTCGCACCAGCGGTCCAGCCAGTCGAAGCGCTCCTGGCTCATGCCCGCGGGAAGGATCGCCACCCCTCTGCTCGCCATCAGCCTGCTGATCGCAACGCCGCCGCGGGCATAGTTGCCGGTGGACGGCCAGATCGCCCGGTGCACCGTGGGGTCGAACTGACCCGAGACCAGGCGTGGGGCCAGGCAGCCGAACGCGGCCATCACCTTGTGGGAGGCGATCATCGGGAAGCGGTTGCCGAGCAGCACGATGATCGGGGATTCGACCCCCGTGAGCTCGCGGGTGAGCACCACGTGCTCCGGGATCTCCACCCGCCCACCGGCACGGTCGTTGTACCAGTGCACCCGCCACAGGTTGCGGGGATCCGGGACCTGCGGCTCGACGTCGCCCACTCGCTCCGCGGGCACTGACGCGGGGTTCGTGACCTCAGCGAAGGTGGGGAGCACGATGCCGCGTTCGCGGAACCGGCCGACGCTCGTGGCGAGCACCTGCTCATCCACCACGCCGTCGGGGAGTCCGAACTGGTTCCGGAGGGCGTCATGGAACTCGGGTCCGGAGGCGAGGGAGAGCATGCGGTTATTATGCGCGGGGGCAACAGTCCCGTTTCCCCTGATCGCAGGGTTCCCCGGAAGGTGGGTCGCGGTGGCCGGAGGTGGCGACGTCGTCGGGATCCTGCTCGCCGCGGGTGCCGGCCGCCGCATGGGTGGGCCCAAGGCACTGGTGGGTCCCCTCGCTGGCGACCCCGCCCTCCGCACGGTAGGGGGGCCGGCCTCCACCAGCCGCCGGACGCCGTCGCCGCTCGAGCAGATGGCGTCCCGTCTGAATGACGGGGGGTGCGACCGCGTGATCGCGGTGATCGGCGCGCACGCCGCGAAGGTGCGGATCGCCGTGACGGATCGGCCCTGGCTGTCACTCGTCGAGGCCCCGGACTGGGTAGAGGGAGTGGGGGCCTCCGTGCGTGCCGGACTCGCGGCGGCCGCCGCCACCGACGCCGTCGCCGCCCTCGTGATGCTCGTGGACCTGCCGGACGTGGGGGCGGATGTGGTGCGCCGCCTCCTCGCCGCCGCGCCACCCGCGACGTCGGCGCTCGCCCGGGCGAGCTACGGCGGAGTCCCCGGGCACCCCGTGCTACTCGGGCGGGACTGGTGGACGCCGGCGCAGGACGTGGCGGTGGGGGACCGCGGCGCCCGCGACCTCTTCAGCCGCGAGCCGCACACACTCGTCGAGTGCGGCGACCTCGCGGGCGGGGCGGACGTGGATTCCGTCTGTACCGACCCCAGTGCGTGACCTGGAGGCTGGGGAGCGCGAGGCAGGCCGGGGTTGCGAGGCAGGCCGGGACTGCGAGGCAGGCCGGGGATCGCAGGGAAGGGTTGCGCGACGGGGACGTGAGACTGCTTCACCACGGTGGGCAATCTCACGTCCCGCGGGAGAATCCTTGCCCCGCGCCGTGGTCCCTGGGCGTCGGCCGTCAACCGGGTGGGGGCCGGTGGCTCCGGGGTCGCCGGATGCCGGGGCTGGGGGCTCCGGGGCTGCCGGCTCCGACACTCAGCCGCCTATGATCCGCCGGAAGTTCACCGGGTCGGTCGGCCGCTCGGTGAGGAACACGAGCACGACGTCCCCCGCACCGAGCCCCAACGCCTCCCTCTCCGCGAGCAGCCCAGCCAGCCCGGCGGCCCCGCTCTCCCCGGCGTCGATACCGTCGGCGTGCAGCAGGCGCACAGCCTCCTCAGCCCACAGGTCGTCCACGGTGACGAAGCAGTCGTAGCCACGGAGGTTGGACTCGAACGCGATCTCGGACGGCGTCCCGCAGTTCAGGCCCGCCATGCAGGTGGTGCCCTCGGCCGGCACCGTGACGATCCGACCGGCGAGCGCACTCCCGGTGACGCACGCGGCCTCGGTGGGTTCCACCCCCACCAGGAGACGGGCGGACCTTCCCGCGAAGCCGCGGGCGATCGCCGCGCTGAGGGCCCCGACCCCGATCTGGCCCGCAACCACGGTCGGCTCCGGCACCTCACCGGCCGCGACGGCCGCTACCACTTCGCCCACCATCGTGGAGTACCCGTCGATCACCCACCCCGGGATGTCGGTGTACCCGGGCCAGGAGGTGTCATCGATGACGACGTGCGTCCCGTCCGCAAGGGCGGCACTGGCGGCGATCGTGTCGTCGTAGTTCCCGTCCACCACCCGCACCTCGGCTCCTTCGCTCGCGATGCCCTCGATGCGGCTCGCGGCCGTGCCCGCCGGCACGAGGACGACGGCGGGCAGGCCGAGCAGCCGCGCGACCCGGGCGACAGCCCGGCCATGGTTGCCGTCCGTGGCGGCCACCAGCGTCAGCGTCCGGCCGTCCGCGGCGACGGCGTCCCGCGCCTCCGCCAGTGACGGCGCCGGGCCCGGCTCCCGGCCGAGCGTGGCGAGGATGGCGCGGTACGCGGCCCACGAGGCCCCGAGGATCTTGAACGACGGCATCCCCATGCGCTGGCTCTCATCCTTCACCAGGACCCTGGCGACCCCGAGGCGTGCCGCCACCCCGGGAGCGGCCCGGATGGGGGTGGGGGAGAACCCCGGCAGTGAGGCGTGGAAGGCGCGGGCGGCGTCGTCCGCCGGGGGCACGCGAGCGCGGTCGACGTGCGGGTTCCTGACGAGGCGGGATGCTGCCATGGTCCTCATGGTAGGCGCCGACCTCGGCGCGCCGGCCGGCGTCGGTCCCTAGACTGGAGCCAGCCCAATGAGGGGAGCACCATGAACTTCGACGCGGCCGTGGGCCAGCTCTCGGACCGTGACTTCAGCGGCCTCCACCAGGATGACTTCCTCCTCACCTGGGACAGGTCCGAGGACGAGCTGAGGGCGGTGCTCGCCGTCGCGGATGCGCTGCGGGTGCTGCGGAGCGTGAACCGCAGTTGCCGCATCTTCGACTCCGGGCTCGCGGTGTCCCTGTTCCGGGACAACTCGACACGCACCCGCTTCTCCTTCGCGTCGGCCGGCAACCTCCTGGGCCTCGAGGTGCAGGACTTCGATGAGGGGTCCTCCCAGGTGGCGCACGGGGAGACGGTGAAGGAGACGGCGACCATGATCTCGTTCATGGCGGACGTCGTCGGGATCCGTGATGACAAGTTCGTCGGTGCGGGCCACCGCTTCATGACCGAGTTCGCTGGCCACCTCCTGCAGTCGTACGCGGCCGGCGTGCTCGAGCAGCGCCCAACGGTCATCAACCTCCAGAGCGACCTCGACCACCCGACCCAGTCGATGGCCGACCTCCTGCACCTGGTCCACGAGTTCGGCGGTCTCGAGAACCTGCGTGGCCGGAAGCTGGCCATGTCCTGGGCCTACTCGCCCAGCTACGGCAAGCCCCTGTCCGTTCCGCAGGGGATGATCGCCCTGATGGCACGCTTCGGCATGGATGTGGTGCTCGCCCACCCGCCCGGCTACGACCTGATGCCCGAGCCGCTCGACGTCGCCGCCCGCGCGGCCGCCGCGTCCGGGGGCTCCTTCTCGGTCACCGACTCGATGGCGGAGGCGTTCGCGGGCGCGGACGTCGTCTGCGCGAAGAGCTGGGCGCCGTTCGCCGCGATGGAGGAACGCGCCGCCCTGCACGCCCGCGGCGACTCGGCCGCACTCCACGCCGTCGAGGAGCGCTTGCTGGCGCAGAACGCCGCGCACCGGGACTGGACCACCACGGCCGACCTCCTCGCCACCACTGCGCAGGCGCGCTACCTGCACCCCCTGCCCGCGGACATCACCGGGGTGTCCTGCGAGGCCGGCGAGGTGGACGCGGAGGTCTTCGACCGCCACCGGGTGTCCCTGTACAAGCAGGCCGGCGGCAAACCGTACATCATCGCCGCCATGATCCTCCTCCAGAAGGTCGCCGACCCGGCGACCCGGCTCCGCGACCTCTGGGGCGGCGCCGGTCCCCGCTGGCGGAAGTGAACCCTCCACGAGAGGAGAACAGATGTCGCACATCGACTACGACGCCGTCCGGTCCGCCGCCGAGGGATACCGCACCGACATGGTGGCCTTCCTCCGGGCCCTCATCCGGAACAAGGGGACCAGCTGCCATGAGGAGGCGAAGTCCCGGCTCATCGTGGCCGAGATGGAGAGGCTCGGGTACACCACCACCCGCATCGATGGCCTCGGGAGCGCGATCGGCACCATGGGCGAGGGCGAGACCCTGATCGCGTTCGACGGCCACATCGACACCGTGGGAGTCGGAAACCCGGAGAACTGGACCTTCGATCCGTTCGAGGGCTTCGAGGATGACGAGCTCGTCGGAGGGCGCGGGTCCTCGGACCAGCTGGGCGGCGTCGTCGCCGCGGTCTACGGCGGCCGGATCGCGAAGGATCTCGGGCTGCTCTCGGACCGCTACACCTACATGGTCACCGGCACGGTGCAGGAGGAGGACTGCGACGGGCTCTGCTGGCTCCACCTCATCGAGGTCGACGGCGTACGGCCCGCGTTCGTGGTCTCCACCGAGTCCACGGACGGGGGGATCTACCGCGGGCACCGCGGGCGCATGGAGATCCGGGTGGACGTCACCGGAGTGTCGTGCCACGGCTCAGCCCCGGAGCGTGGTGACAACGCGATCTACAAGATGGCCGAGATCCTCCTCGAGATCCGCGACCTGAACGGGCGGCTCCCGCACGATCCCTTCCTCGGCAAGGGGACGGTCACCACCTCGGAGATCTTCTTCACCTCGCCCTCCCGCTGCGCGGTGGCGGACGGCTGCTGGATCTCCCTCGACCGGCGCCTCACCCACGGGGAGACCTGGGAGGGCGCGATCGCGCAGATCGTGGACCTGCCGGCGGTGCGCCGCCACGGCGCCACCGTCTCCCTGTACGACTACCGCGCCACCGCGTGGACCGGGAAGGAGTACGGCCAGGAGTGCTACTTCCCCACCTGGGTGGTCCCGGAGGACTCCCCGGAGGTGCAGGCGGCCGCCGCCGCCCACCGTGCCCTCTTCGGCGAGCCCCGCATCGACAAGTGGACGTTCTCCACCAACGGGGTCGCCATCGCCGGCCGGCACGGCATCCCCGTGGTCGGGGTGGGCCCTGGCCGTGAGGCACAGGCGCACGCCGCCGACGAGGTCACCTGGAAGGACGACCTCGTGCGGTGCGCCGCCCTCTACAGCGTCCTGCCCACCCTCTACTGCGGGCAGTAGCTCACACCGAGAAGTCCACCCCCTGCGCGAGCTGGACGGTCCCCGAGTAGTTGATCGTGTTCGTGGACCGCCGCATATACGCCTTCCACGCGTCCGAGCCGGACTCGCGGCCCCCGCCCGTGTCCTTCTCGCCGCCGAACGCGCCGCCGATCTCCGCCCCGGAGGTGGCCACGTTGACGTTGGCGATGCCGGTGTCCGCGCCGTCGGGGGCGAGGAATCGCTCCGCCTCGCCCTGGTCCGAGGTGAAGATGCCGGCGGAGAGGCCCTGCGACACCGAGTTGTGCAGTGCGAGAGCCTCGTCGAAGTCACGGTAGGTGAGCACGTAGAGGATGGGCGCGAAGGTCTCCTGCAGCACGATCCCCGCCTGCTCCGGGACCCGGACGAGCGCGGGCCGCACCCAGACGCCACCCATGCCGGTGTCCACCCGCTCCCCGCCGGTGACCACCTCGCCCCCCTGCGCGCGCACCGCCGCGAGCGCAGCCTGCATCGCGTCGGACGCGCGCTCGTTGACCAGCGGGCCCACGAGGGTGCCGGGCTCGAAGGGATCGCCCACCGGCAGCCGATCGAAGGCGGACGCCAGCCGCGCGACGACGTCGTCGACGATCGACTCGTGCACGATCAGGCGCCGCTGCGAGGTGCAGCGTTGCCCGGCAGTGCCCGCGGCCGCGAACACGATCGAGTTGATCGCCAGCTGCAGGTCCGCCGACGGCGTCAGCACGACTGCGTTGTTCCCGCCCAGTTCCAGGAGCGAGCGCCCGAGGCGCCGGGCCACGCGCGGCCCGACCTCGCGGCCCATCCGGGTGGACCCGGTCGCGCTGACCAGCGGGACCAGGGGCGAGTCCACCAGCAGCTCGCCGACCTCCCGCCCGCCGATCACCACCTGGGAGAGCCCGGCGGGGGCCCCGGTCTCCGCGATGGCGCGGTCGAGAAGCGCGCCGCACCCGAGCGCGCACAGCGGCGCGAGCTCGGACGGCTTCCACACCACCGCGTCCCCGCACACCAGGGCCACGGCGGTGTTCCACGACCACACGGCCACCGGGAAGTTGAACGCCGAGATGACCCCCACCACACCGAGCGGGTGCCAGACCTCCTGCAGCCGGTGGCCGGCGCGTTCGGAGGGCATGGTGCGGCCGTAGAGCTGGCGGGACAGCCCGAGCGCGAAGTCGCAGATGTCGATCATCTCCTGGACCTCACCGAGGGCCTCGGAGCGGATCTTGCCGACCTCGATGGTGACGAGGTCCGCGAGCGTCTCCTTGTGCGCGCGCAGCAACTCCCCGAACCTCTTCACCAGCTGCCCACGCACCGGGGCGGGCGTCACCCGCCACGCCAGGAACGCCTCGTGGGCGTCGGCGATCGCCCGCTCGACGGCGTCGGCGTCCGCGCTCCGGACCCCCAGCAGCGTTCCGCCGGTCAGGGGCGAGCGCGCCATGAGGGCGCTGGGGCCGTCGTCGAGTACCTCCGCAGGGACGCCGAGGGTGGCCAGCGCGTCGTGGGCGAGTGCGGTGAGGTCGTCCGTCGTCTTCATGGGAGGTCTCCAGTCTCGATACGGGACAGGCCGAGGGCGTCGAGGGCGGCGTCGAGCGAGGCGCGGCTCTGGGACCGGTAGAGCTCGTGGGGGTCGTGCACGGTGCGGCCGATCTGCTCGGCCATCCAGTGCTCGTCACGGGCACTGCCCTCGCGGGAGGTGTCGCGGCTGCCGGCGTCGGAGAGGTTGGACGCGAAGATACCGGCCGCGGAACGGGGGAGGAAGTCCTCGTACACGATGGGAGTGGCCTCCAGCCAGCCGCCCGCGACGAGCGCGGCCACGTCGCGGGGCGGTTCGCCGGGTGCGCCGGCCCCGGTGGGGGAGTACTCGAAGAACGCGAGCCCGCGTTCCCGCAGCTCACGCTCGGTGTTGGGGAGGTGCTCCCGCCATACCGCCTTCTTGACGGCGTCGCGGGCCCCCGCGTCCTGGCCCGCTGCCCGCTGGTCCACCTCCACGATCATGCGGTCATACAGGTCACGCCCCACCGGGGTGAGGGCGATGCCCCGCTGTTCCACCTCCCCGAACCGGACGCTGAGGTGCCCGTCGACCACGGAGCCGTCGGCCTCGCGGAAGCGCCGCCGCTCGGCCAGGGCCTTGAACGAGGTCTGGCGCAGCAGCACGTCCGGTCCCTCCCAGCGGGGCGGGCCCTGGATCTCGTCGATCATCGTGATGCCCCGCTCGGTCATCCGGCGGTACAGGTCGTCGATGTCGAGGACGCGGGGGGTGAGGTGGTTGATGTGCGTGGTGGTGACGCCGCCGATGTCGGCGGCCACCCCGGAGATACGGGCGAGCCGCTCGTACCACGCCCGGTCCACCGGCTCGGGGGAGAGCTCGAAGCACGCCGTGGCGAGGGCGAGGAAGCGGGTGGCGGCGTCGTCGTCGAGCCCGCCCTCCGCCTCGGCGCGTTCCGCGAGGGTGAGCAGCTCGGGCGGGAACAGGGCGCGCCGCGCGAGGAACGCGTCCAGCTCGGCCTGGAGTTCCTCGTCGAAGTACCGCCGGTCGTCGGTCACGAGGACGGAGGTGAACACCCGGAACGGGTTGATCGCGAGGGCCTCGCGGGTGGTGGGCCGGAACGCCGTGGAGACGATCGGCAGGGAGGTCGACTCCGTGCCGCGGAGGTCGTAGAACCCCACCGGCTCCATCCCCAGGGCGGCGAACACCTGCGCGACGGCGCGGAGCTCGGCGGCCGTCCCGACGCGGATCGCCCCGTGACGTTCCGCGGTGACACGGTCGATGCGACCGAGCCGCTCGGCCCGCGCGGGGTCGGCGGCGAGCACGTCTGCGTTCACCGCCGTCGAGACCTCCACGAGGGTGGTGTAGGCCGGCACTTCCGAGCCGTACATGGCGGACAGCGAGCGCGCGAACGCGGCCCTCAGGTCGTGGGTGGTGAGCACTCAGTCCTCCTCGACGCTGGTGAGGACACGGTCGAGCGCCTCGAGGGCGATCGCGACGTCGTCGCTGGTCACCGTGAGGGCGGGCCGGACGCGGAGTGAGCGCCGTCCGCACCCGAGCATGATGACCTGTTCCTCGGTCATCAGGCGCTGCAGGACCTCGTCGCGCGTGCCGGGGTCCTGGACGGTGAGCGCGCACATGAGGCCGAGACCGCGTGGATTGCCGACCGACGGGTGGCGGCGCGCCAGGTCGCGCAGCCCCTCCAGCAGTTCCGCGCCCCGCTCGGTGGCGTTGGCCATCAGGTCCTCCTCCTCGATCACCTCGAGGATGCGGCGGGAGCGCATCATGTCCGTGAGGTTGCCGCCCCACGTCGAGTTGATGCGGGAACTCACCCGGAACACGTTGTCCGGAACCTCGTCCACCCGGCCTCCGGCCATGACCCCGCAGACCTGCAGCTTCTTCCCGAAGGCGAGGACGTCCGGGGTGACGCCGGCGTGCTGGTAGGCCCAGGGCCGGCCGGTCATGCCCCCGCCCGTCTGCACCTCGTCCAGGACGAAGAGGGCATCGTTGGCGTGGCACAGGTCCCGCATCGCGTGCAGGAACTGGGGCCGGAAGTGGTGGTCCCCGCCCTCTCCCTGGACGGCCTCCATGATGAAGCAGGCGATGTCGTGCGGGTGGGCCTCGAACGCGGCCCGGGCCTGCTCGAGCGTATGGCGCTCGACGGCGTCCATGTCGCGCCCGTCGGCGATGTAGGGGGAGTCGATGCGCGGCCAGTCGAACTTGGGGAAGCGGGCCACCTTGTTCGGGTCCGTGTTCGTGAGGGACATCGTGTAGCCGCTGCGGCCGTGGAAGGCGTCCTTCAGGTGGAGCACCTTCGTCCCCAGGTCGGGGGAGATGCCGTGCGACTCGTTCCAGCGCGACTTCCAGTCGAAGGCGACCTTGAGGGCATTCTCGACGGCGAGCGAGCCCCCCTCGATGAAGAAGTAGTGGGGGAGTGCCGGGTCCCCGAGGACCCGGGCGAAGGTCTCGACGAAGCGGGCGAGGTCCACGGTGTAGATGTCCGGGTTGGACGGCTTGTTGAGCGCCACCCGGAGGAGGTCCGCCTTGAACTCCTCGTCGTCGTGGAGGCGTGGGTGGTTCATCCCGAGTGCGTTCGAGGCGAAGAACGTGAACATGTCGAGGTACGCGGTGCCGGTGCGCTGGTCGATGAGCCGCGTGCCGCGTGACTTCTCGAGGTCGAGGACGAGGTGGTACCCGTCCACGAGGAGGTGCTCCCGGAGGATGCCGAGGACGTCGTCGGGTGAGACGGTCCTCTGTGGTGTGGTGATCGTGTCGGCCATTTTCGCAGCGTATCCGAGGCCCCGGCGCGCCGCGCGGCGTCCCGACCCCGCCCTCCCCCGGGGCGGGGCGAACCTGTTTCCGCGCTGGTGACGGACGTGGCAGGCTGGACGAGTGGCAGGGAACAACGGCCCCGACGAGTGGCTGCCCCGCAGCCCCGCGAGCCACCTCATGCTGTGCTGCTGTGTCCCGGGGCCCGCGGGGCTCCTCCGTGCCGTGGAGGAAGCCGCGATGTGCATGGAGGTCGCAATCCTCGCCGCGACCGAGCGGGGGTACGGCACCTGCTGGATGACCGGGATCAGCCACGAGCGCGTGGAGCGGGTGCTTCCGCTTCCCGACGGCGCCCGTCTGGTCGGGATCTCCCCGCTCGGCCTGCCCCGGGAGGGCCGGGCCCTGTCGTGGGACTCACTCCTCCGCCATATCGTGCCACAGGACCGCAAGCCCCTCGCCGAGGTGGTGCGGGAGGAGGCGAACCGATGAACGTGGCAGGCGTCGTGGGGAGGGTGAATCCACCCGGCCGGGAATGCTCCGGCCGCCGGCGGGCGGAGGTCCTGGAGTCCGTGCTGGAGGCGGCCCGTACGGCACCGTCCGGCATCAATGGCCAGACCTGGCGCTTCGTCGTCGTCAGGGCGGCGGACCGCCGCGCGCGGCTCGCGGCGGCGGTACCCGAGGCACTGAGGCGGGAGGTTTCCGCGGCCGACGTCGTCATCGTGGTGTGTGGAGTGGCGGACAGGCTGGCCCGGCGTGACCTCGGGATCCCCTTCGCGGCCATCGACGTCGCCAACGCGCTGACCCACCTGCTCCTCGCGGCCACGGCGGCGAACGTTGCGTACGCCTGGACGCTGGCGGTGGCGGAGGAGACGTGCCGGGGCGAGCTGGACATCCCTGCGGACGTGCGGGTGATGGGGCTGGTCGCGCTCTGACCCCGTGGGCTCCGGGCCTCACGAGAGCAGTGACTTCTCGAGCAGCGCGAAGCGCCCGCCGTCCTGGGCACCGAACCGCCGTGCCAGCGCCCGCGGCGCCGTGTTCTCCTCACGGACCCAGACACCCTCCACGGACCGGTAGCCGCCGCGCAGCAGGACACCCATCAGGTGCGTTCCCATGGCCAGCCCGATCCGGCGGCGCTGCAGGCCGGGCCGCACCCCGATGGTGACGATCCGGGCACGGTCCACCCGGCCGCCCGGGAGGTGCTGCCACGCGTCGGGCAGGCAGAGGATGGCTCCCACCACGTCTCCATCCACCTCCGCGAGCACGACCAGTGCGGGGTCGACGACGGGCAGGAGTCGCTCGAAGAGCCGCGCCGAGTCCGCCGGTGCGCGCGGCGGGAGGCCGGCCAGCGGGGAGAAGAGGACGCGGTGCACCGCGAGGTACCGGCCCAGGTCCTCGGCCATGCGATCCGGATCGGAGGAACGCACCACCACCCCGGGAGCGCGGGCAGTGAGGAACCGCGGTGCGTGGCGGCGCGTCATCAGCGGGGCCACCATCCGCATCGTGATCCCGTAGCCCGCTGTCTCGAGGAGGTCGAGGTACCACGGTGGGTTGTGCGGGGTGAGGACGGTCTGCGGCAGCTCGAAGCCGCCTGTTTGCAGGCCCACCGTCAGGGGGTCGGAGGCCGGCGCGCGCACCGTAGTCGCCCCCAGGGACGCCAGGTGGTGCTCGCACGCACGCAGCACCGCGACACCCGCCTCGCGGTGGTTCGGCAGGCAGGCGAGGAGCCCCACCGTGCCGACGCCGTCGACGGGCGCGAAGGCGGCCGCCCGGGCCACAGGCGCGCCGCCGTCCCGCGCGACGACCGCCCACAGCGGCGTCCTCCCCACGGCGGACTCCGCGAAGGCCCACGCCACGGCCTCGTCCGACTCGGGAGCCCAGACCGGGTCGTCGGCGTGGACGAGATGGGGGAGTGCGGCGAAGTCCGGGAAGCCGGGATCCGCCGTCGTGGTGACCTCGTCCAGCGTGGTCACGGGAACTCCCGGACCACCCGGATGAGCTTGCCGGACCGGGGGTTGCGCTCCGGTGGCCGCGCGCTGAAGTCGAGCCGGGGCGTGGTGCCGCCCGCCCGCTCGCACCACCGTTCGAGGTTCCTCCTGATGGCGTCCCTGATTCCGGCAGCATCGGCGCCGGCCCTGAGCACGAGCCGCACCTCCAGCAGGTCGGGGGAGTGCTGGACCGCCTGGTACTCCACCACGTCCGGGGAGGCGCGGTCGATCGCGCGGCGGACGTAGTCGGGCATGAGTCGTGTGGTGCGCCCGGCGGCGTCCCGCAGGAGCAGCACCTCGTCGGATCGCCCGTGGAAGTGCTCGACCACCCGGAAGGCCGAGCCGCAGGAGCAGTCCCGGCCGCCCACCTCGATCAGGTCATTCAACTGGTAGCGGAGGAACGGCTGGGTGGTGCGGTAGAGGTCGGTGACGATCACGCGCCGGGTGGTGGCGAAGGGATCGCCGGCGTCGGCGAGTTCGACGAGCGAGACGTCCTCGTTCAGGTGCAGCCGCCCTGCCGGGCAGGTGGCCGCGAGGAGGCCCTCCGCGCCCTGGTAGATCTCGGCGACCGGCACGCCGAAGGCGGTACTGATCACCTCCCGGGTGCCCGGGTCAAGCTCCTCGGCGTAGGAGACCACCGCATCGATCGGACCGGTGATCAACTCGCGGCGCTCCGCGAGGAGCCGGAGCAGCGACGGCGGACCCGCAAGGATGTTGAGGTGCTCGGCGTTGATCAGCTCGATGAGTGCGGGGACCGGCGTGAAGTAGTCGACGTGCACCAGCGTCACGCCGAACTGGGTGACGGCGGCGAAGGCGGGGTTGTTGGTGCGCAACGCGAAGAGGATGCGCCGCTGCCGCAGCCCACGCGGTAGGCCGCTGCGGGCCCACAGCAGCGCGCCGTACCGGTCGCGCTCCTGGGCGGACAGCACCGTGAGCACAGCGTTGCCCGAGGTGCCGCTCGACAGCCCCACCGAGTACCCGCCCGGGTAGAGCTCGTTGCCACCCTCGTGCTCCTGCCGGATCCGGAAGGACACCAGGTCGTCGCGGTGGAGGCCGGCGCTGTTGATCCGGTCGAACTCGGCCATCATGGTGGCCTTGTCCATGAGGGGGATCTCGGCCAGCGCGATGCCGGGACGGAGGATGTCCCGGTAGTAGGGGGAGATCCGCGCGAGCGTGCGACTGAGGCGCCCGAGCCTGCGGCGCTGGTGGCGGAGGAGGCGTTCCTCGTCCCAGTGGTCGAACTGCCAGCGGAGCCGTGGCCCTAGGACAGCGCGGGCGACCAGGTTCATGGCCGGGCCGATTCCAGCTCGGTACGGGTCTGCTCGTAGCGCGCGCGGGTGATCCCGTAGCGCAGCAGGATCACCGAGGCGACCAGCAGCAGGACGCCCGGGACCACACCGAACGCGACCCGCACCCCGAGCACACCACCAGCGGACTGCTCGGGCGCTGTGCCGTC
The DNA here is from genome assembly GCA_002305415.1 of Actinomycetales bacterium UBA1383. Taxonomy (GTDB): domain Bacteria; phylum Actinomycetota; class Actinomycetes; order Actinomycetales; family Actinomycetaceae; genus UBA1383. Next base: position 13,836 of record DBQX01000061.1, read on the forward strand.
GTAGCCGAAGAGCTGGAGCAGCACGCCGAGCATCACGCCGGCAAGGCCAAGGCCGAGCTGGTGCACCGTCATCCAGAGCCCGAAGAACACCGACTCGTGGCGCTCGTTGCGGTCGTGCTGGTAGACGTCCACGAGATCCGGGACGAGCGAGGGCGGGATGAGGAGGTAGGCCGACATGGCGGCGCCGAGGAGCGCGGAGCCCGCGAGGAAGATGAGGGAGGAGCCGGTCGTGGACATGAAGCCGATGACGAGCAGGAGGGCGGCGGCGACCCCGTTGAACGCGAGCAGCAGCCGGGGCTTCTCGAACCGGTGGGTGAGGCGGGTGACCACGGGAACGAGTGCTGCCGCCGTGATGGTGTAGATCGCGAGGGAGATGGTCGCGAGGCCGGCGCTGCCGAGCACGTGCGCGGCGAAGTAGGGGATCGCGGCCGAGAGGACGCCGGTCGCGACCGCCCCCACCAGCTTGAACCACAGCAGGGTCGAGACGTTCCGCTCGGCGGCGAGGGCGACATAGCGACGCAGGGGCACCCTCGTGATGTCGACGTCGTTCCTCGACTCCCACCCGGTGACGCTCGGGGCGGCCACGAGGACGGCGACGCCGCACACGACACCGAAGGCGACGGACACGGTCCGCAACGCGGACGCCAGGTCGTCCCCGCGCGTCACCAGCAGTGCGATGCCACCACCCAGGATCGTGCCGAGGGCGGAGGTGACCGCCTTGAAGCCCACCACCTGGGTCCGCTCGTCGTAGTCCCGCGTCATCACAGGGACCAGCGCGTTGTAGGGGACCGCCACGATCGAGTAGGCCGTCGCGAACAGCAGGATCGCGCCGGTCGCGAGGAGGAACGTGATGGTGTCGGAGGCGTCGGTCGGCAGCCACCACAGGAGCGCGAAACTGAGCGCGAACGGGAGGGCGCCGTAGCGGAGGTAGGCCCGCTTGCGGCCACCCGCCGCGCGGGTCCGATCGTTCAGGACACCGATGATCGGATCGTTGACGCCGTCCCACAGCTTGCCGATGAGCACCACGATCCCGGCCACGGCCGCGGGCAGGCCCGCGACGTCCGTGAGCGAGAACAGGAAGAAGAACCCGACGGCGAAGTAGGCGATCGAGATCCCGAGGTCACCGACGGCGTACCCGACCTTCGTCGAAAGGGGCAGGCCATCACGCGAGAACCCATCCACGGCACGGGCCTCCGTCCCTCGGGCGCCCACCCGCAGGGACGGTCACGGCCCGGTCAGCTGCCGATCCCCGCGGCGATGATGCTGGTGACCACCACTGAGGTGATGGTAACCGTGGAGAAACCGGCGATGATCATCTTCGGCAGGATGTCCCCCTCGATGGCGGCCACCTCGTCCGCGCTCTCACCCGCGCCCTTCGCCGCCTCCTGGCTGAGGATCATCGTGCCGGGGAAGCCGTAGAGCGAGGTGAGCCCGATCGCGATGGAGATGGGCACGCTGTAGCCGAGGAGCTTGCCGACGAGGCCGGCGAACAGCGCGATCCCGGCGATCCCGAACAGGAACGCGAGGAACAGCGGGAACGCGAGCGCGGCGACGTCGGCGGGCTGGACGGTCGCGAGCGGTCCGAAGATCAGGATCATGATCGCGATCATCATGAGGCCGAAGGCGTCGATGCCGGAGAGTATCGCGGGCTTGAACACCCCGGTGGCCCGCAGTGCGATGCCGAGGATCAGGGCCACGACGAACGTGTTCAGGATGCCGTCGGTGAGGTTGTTGATCCCGAGCGCCACGAGCACGGCGACGCCCACCACGAAGAGCGTGCCGGCAGTCGTCCGGAACGCGGGCGGCAGCTTCGTGGCGGGAGCGGCCCCGGCCGCCTCGACCTGCACCGGGGCCTGGAGCCGGCCCGCGCGGTACTCGCCCTTCAGCCGCTGCGCCTCCTTGCGGAGGATGATCGAGGTCAACGGGAAGCCGACAAGGCCCTGGAGCGCGGCGATGAGGACCGGGAAGACAGCCACTGTGGTGAGGCCGATGCCCAGCGCGGCCTCCTGGATGATGAGCACCGAGATCGTGCCGCCGCTGAGGGACCCCGTCCCCGCGATCACGAAGTCCAATGCGCTCGCGACGCCCTCGTAGCCTCCGGGCGCCCGCTCCCCGAAGATGAGCGCGGCAACCAGCAGCGCGATGCCGATTCCGATCACGGTGGAGACGCCGATGACGAACGTCTTCCACTGCCGCTTGAACTCCTCGATGCTGATCAGGGTGCCGAGGTGGACGATGATGAAGCCCACCACGACACCTGCCAGGGCGAGCAGGGAGGAGCTCGTCAGCAGGTCCTCGGGGAAGATGTCCGTGAGGAACCCGATCAGGAAGATGATCGAGGCCACGAACAGGGACGAGAGGAGCGACTGGGTCTTCTTGGCGACGAAGTCACTGACCGTCCAGACCGCCATCACGACGACGAACGCGAGTATCGGATTCACGACGATCCTCTCTCAGGGTGGGGATGAAGGCTTCAGTCGGGCACGGTGAAGGAGCGGGCGAGTTCGACGAGGAGCCGCGCGCCGAAGCCCGTCGCTCCCGCTGACCGCCACGAGTCGTCCGCGCTCGCGTGCATCGTGCCGGCGACGTCGAGGTGGCCCCAGGGCACGTCACCCACGAACTCGGCGAGGAACAGCGCGGCCGTGATAGAGCCGGCGTGGGGGCCGCCGAGGTTCGAGATGTCCGCGATGTCCGAGTTCAGCAACTTCCGGTAGCGCCGCTCGAGCGGGAGCTCCCACACCGGTTCGCCCGTGGCCTCGGAGGCGGCCTCGATCTGGCGGACCACGGCGGCGTTGTTCCCCATCAGGGGAGCGACGAGCGGCCCCAGGGACACGAGCGTCGCGCCGGTGAGCGTGGCGATGTCGACGATGGCGTCCGGGGACTGCTCGGTCGCGAGGACGAGGGCGTCGGCCATCACGAGGCGACCCTCGGCGTCGGTGTTCTTGACCTCGACGGTCTTGCCGCCCCGGATGTAGAGCACGTCGCCGAGGACGTACGCGCTCCCGGAGGGCACGTTGTCCGTGCAGGAGAGGTACCCGGTGACCCGCGTGGTGACGCCGAGGTCACGCAGGGCCGTGAAGGCGCCGAGGATGGAACCGGCACCCCCCATGTCCGTCTTCATGAGGAGGTGCATGGGGTCCGACGGCTTGAGGCTGATGCCGCCCGAGTCGTACATGATGCCCTTGCCCACCAGCGCGAGGTGGCCGGTCGGCTCGCCGTCCGGCTCGTAGCTGAGGACGATCATGCGTGGTTCCTCGGAGCTGCCCCGGTTGACGCCGAGGAGCCCGCCGAAACCCTCGTCGATGCACTGCTGCAGGTCGTAGGTCCGCACCGTGAAGCCGTGGCGCTCACCGAGCTCGACGGCGGTCTCGGCCATGTCCGTGGCCGTCAGGTGGGCGGCGGGCGTGTTGGTGAGGTCGCGTGCGATCGCGGCGGCTCGTGCGGTGACGGCCCCCCGCTGGGCACCCTCGCCGAGCGCCTCGAGGTCGCCGTGCCCGCCGACCTGCACCTCGACGAGCAGGGTCTCCGTGGGCGCTGACTTCAGGGAGTAGCGGTACCGCGCGAGGAGGGCACCCTCCACCGCCGCCTGGGCGGCGTCCGCCGGGGCGAGTCCGCCCAGGTCCGGCAGCCACAGGCCGATCGTCGCGGACTTGGCGGCGGCGCGGGCGAAGGCCGCGGCCATGTCCCGGATGTCCGCCAGTGACAGGTCCCCGGTGGGCCCGGCGCCCACGGCGACCATCTCGGGGGCGTTGTCCGTCGGGAGGACGAGAGCGGTACCCAGCGTCCCCTCGAAGCCAGCGGCAGCGAGTCCAGCTCGTGAGACCCCGAGTGCCGCGGGGACGTCGCCGTCCGTGGGGACGGGATACCCGACCGCGTCGGCGGCATCGAACTCCGCGACGGCGCGCACCCGGGCGGGAGCCCCTTGGGAGGGGATCGGGGAGAAGTCAGCCGGGATCAGCTTGTTCGGACGTCGGGACATGGTGAGGCCTTTCGTGTCAGGAGGACTTCGGCGGCCGCAGCCGGCCGATCATGATGAGGGTGAGCCCTTCGAGGAGGGTCTGGATGCCCACGAGGGTGCCGAGGAGCGAGAGGGTGGCGGCCCCGATGTTGAAGAACACCCACAGGCCCAGGCCGATCGAGATCACGCCCGAGAAGACGAGCAGCCAGCGGGCCTCCCTGGTGTTGAACGCGGCCACGACGCGGGCCAGGCCGGACGCCAGGAAGAGCGAACCGGCCATGAGCGTGAGGCTCACGGCGCCGATCAGGGGGTTGCGGAGGATGAAGAGGCCGAGCACGGCGAGGATGGCGCCGCCCAGGGCAGCCGACCAGAACCCCCCGGTTCGGATACGGAACAGCGAGCCGATGAGCAGGACCACACCGGACAGCAGCGCGATCCAGCCGAGTAACAGGACGGAGATCGCCGTCGCGAAGACGACGTTCCCGAGGAGGACGAATCCGCCGATGACGATCAGGATGCCGAGGATGACATCCCAGGCGGTACGGCGGACCACGAGGCCCTGGGTCGTCTGTGTCATTGACGCCTCCTTCGACTGGGGACCACGCACGGTCCCTCCCGTCCCAGCGTGCTGCGCGGGTGGCGTGGGCCGCATCACCCGTTGCGGGTGAGCCTCACAGGTCGGCGAGCGAGCGGAGCGTGTCCTCCAGTCGATCCGCCATCCCGGTCTCGGCCAGCACCGCGGCGCGCTGCTCCAGCGCCCGCCTGGGATAGGTGGTGATGAGCCCGTCGACCCCTTCCCTGATGAAGGAGCGCATGCGCACCGGATCGGTCACGGTCCAGAGCAGCACCCGGACGCCGGCGGTGTGGGCCTGCCTGAGCAGGTCGGGGGTGTAGGAGGACTGCTCCATCGTGACGAAGTCCGCGGCGCCGGGATCCAGGCGTCCCCGCGAGAACGCGACCACCCATCCGGAGGAGACCTGGGGGAACCTGGCCTCGAGCTCAGCGACCGAGCCCCGGTCGAAGGCCTGCACCAGCGCCGTCCCGACGAGGCCGTTGTCCTCGAGGACGGCGACGACGTCGCCGAGCAGGTCTCCCTGCTCGCGGCCGTGGCTCTTCACCTCCACGAGCAGCGACACGTCAAGTTCGGCCGCACGGGCGGCGAACGCCGCGAACGTGGGGATGGTGGAGGTGTGTCCTCCCTGCCGGATGGTGGTCGCGGTGAGTTCCGCTGTGGACATCTCGAAGACGTTCCGGCTCTCCCCGGCGAGGCGTCGCAGGGTGGTGTCGTGGAACACCACGAGGCCGCCGTCCTGTGCCTGGAGCACGTCGAGCTCCACCAGGTCGGCTCCGAGCGCGGCGGCGGCCTCCAGGGACTCGATCGTGTTCTCCACGGCCCCGTAGGTGTCCCCGCGGTGCGCGACGACCGCGGTGGTCCGTCCGGAGCCCGCGCCCGAGAGAGCCACGCCGTTGGCCCATGCGGCCGAGAGGAGCACGATCACCGCGACGGCGGACCACCAGCGGTCCGACGTCTGCGCAGGGGCGACGGGGACGTCCGGGGCCGGGGTCCCGTCGGTGGCGATGACCACCAGCACCGTGCTCACGAGAGCGGTGACGAGACCCGACCACAGGAGCAGCGCACCCTGGACGGTGGCCAGGGCGAGGCCGGCGACCGCTTGTGACGCGGCGGGTACGAGGATGTCGGACACACGGGTGAGCCAGACGGCCAGCATCACCAGTCCACCACCCACCACCGCCGTGGCCCCCCAGAGCGCCAGGGCCGCCGCCCCGAGCGGGACGGAGCGACGGCGGGTCAACCGCCAACTCCCGGCGAGCGCCTCCGCCGGGCCCACCGGGCGGGTGAGCAGCAGGGTGGGGACGAACACGAGGCGCAGGTTCAGCCACAGCACGGTGAGGCCCGCCACCAGCCACACGACCGTCCCCGCGGTCGACTTCCGCAGCTCACCGGCGATGAACGGCGGCAGTTCGATCCCGCGGGTGACCGTCGCGCCGAGGGTGAACGAGCCCAGGGGGGCGACCACGAAGGCGTACAGGGCCACGAGCACGAGCCCGGGACCGGCCAGCCGGCGGGAGGCGGCCAGACCCGCTGCCAGCAGCTGACGAGGCAGTGGAACCCGTCCGGCGGCGAGCTCGCGCGCGAGGAGGACGAAGGCGGCGTGCTGGACGAGGACGGCCGCCGTCGCCACGGCTGCGAGGAGCAGGAGCAGCGCGACGGCGACCGGGTGCCGCAGCACCTGGCCGAGGCTGGCCTCCGTGAGGGCAGGTACGCCGGCGGCGCTCAGGGCCGCACGCAGCAGGAGCGCGATCACCGGGCCGGCGAGGGCGAGGGTGAGGACCTGGAGGGCGACGGCGGTCCGCAGCCAGGTCCGCCAGTGCGGACCCACCACGCGCCCCGCCGTGACGAAGGCCTCCCTCACCGCACGCCCACGGTACCGGCGTCCACACGTTGCCCGACACCCGCGTCGATGACGACGCTCACCCCGGTGGGGATGGCGCCGTCGAGTGCCTCCATGAGTGGATCGGGGTCGGGGATGGCGGTGGGGACCTCGATCTCGAGGACGGCCGTGGCGGACGTGACGGTCACATCGACCAGCCTCGCACCGGGCACCTCCGCGAGCCAATCCTCCGCGACCGTGCGCACCCTCTCGGTCCACACCGACACGACCACGGTGGCCACGGTGTCCGCCAGGAGCGGGATGAGGACCAGCACGAGGGAGACGGCGATCGCCGTGTTGGCGCGCCGCCTGCTGAGGCCGCGCGCCTGTGCGGCCTCGTGGGCGTAGCCGTAGGCCGTGAACACGAGGGTGCCGGCCAGGATGAGGGCGACCATGTTCGAGAGGAACAACAGGAACGCCCCGAGCGCGACGAGCAGCTCACCCTGCCCGAGGCAGATCCCGACCACACCCAGCGGGGGGACGAGGGAGATCGCGATGGCGACGCCGGGGAGTACGTCGCTGACGTCCTTCCGGGACAGGCCGACCGCGCCGGCGAGCCCGGTCGCGATCGCGGCCACGAGGTCGAGGATCCCCGGGGAGGTGCGGGCAGCGACCTGGGAGTTGGACACCATGTCGAGGGCGTCCGGGAGGGGCCAGGATGCCAGCGCCCCGAGGGCGACGACGCTGCCGGCACCTGCCGCGACCCACCGCAGCGACCGGAGGACCAGACCACCGTCCGCGCGGACGATTCCGAGTGCCACCCCCATGATCGGCACCGAGAGGGGGGCGATGATCATCGCCCCGATCACGGTGGCCGTCGAGTCCCCGAACACGCCGGCGACGGCGATGATCGCGGACAGCAGGAGCATGGTCCAGAAGCCCGACAGGCGCGCCCTGCGGTCCCCGTGGTCCAGGTCGAGCCGTGCCGTCAGGTCGTCGAGGTCGCGCCGCTGGCCGGGCGGCAGGATGGCCGACCACCGCCCGTTCATGGTGAGAACGGCCAGGCGACGGGGATCACCGCGAGCGCTATCAGGAGCCAGATGAGCAGGAGCGGCAGCCCGAACTTCCAGTAGTCGCCGAAGCGGTACCCGGCCGGCCCCATCACCATCATGTTCGCGGGTGTGGCGATGGGGGTCAGGAACGAGGAGGACCCCGCCACGGCGACCATCATGAGGACCGGCGCGACCGAGATGCCCGTCTCCGCGGCGGCCGCGATGGCGATCGGCACCACGATCAGGACCGTCGCCGTGTTGCTGATCACCTGCCCCAGCGCGGCGGTGAGGAGGAACAGCGCCACGAGGAGGACGTACGGGGAGCCGTTGCCGGCCGCCCCGATGATGAGGTTCGCGATGATCTCGGCGGCGCCCGAGGTGGAGATCGCCGTGGAGAGCGGGATGAGTCCGCCGAGCAGCACCACCGTCTGCCACGAGACGGCCCGGTACGCCTGCTGCGGGCGCACCACGCGGAAGGCGACCATCGCGGCCGCGGCCGCGAGACCCGCCACTGCCGGCGCCACCACACCCGTTGCGAGCAGGATGACCATCGCCGCGAGGATGATGACCGCCTCGATGGCGCGCGTCCCGAAGGGCACGGCCTGCCGGCGGATGAGCTCCGGTGAGTCGATGACGAGCACGTCCCGGTCGTGGACGAGCGAGTCGATGACGCCCCACGGGCCGTGGAGGAGGAGGGAGTCACCCTCGGCGAGGACGGTGGAGCGCGCTCCCCGGTCCCGCCCGAGGTGCCCGACGGCGAGGATCACGATCTCCCCGAGCCGCACCATTCCCGGGAAGACCCGTTCCCCGACCATCGGGGAACGCGGCGGGATGACGACCTCGACGACTCCCATCTGCTTCGTCAGCATGTCGGCGGAGGTGACGGGCCGCATCCCCACGTCCAGCCCGTTGCGCTCCGCGTAGGAGACGACGTCCGTGGCGGGCCCGGAGATCGACAGCGCGTCGCCGGGTACGAGGATGTGGCTGTCCGGGGCCGCCGCGCCGTCGACCGTCTGGACGCCGAGCACCCTCAGTGGCTCGGGCACCGCCGGGACCTGTGAGATCGCCGAACCGACGAGCTCCGAGTCCCCCTTCACGCGGAGGCGGTAGAAGCCGTCCTGGAGTGCGTAGTGGTCGGCGAGGGTGGCCGCGTGTCGGCTGAGGTCGGCGAGCGCGCTGCCGGTCCGCACGGGTAGCAGCCGCGGGCCTGCCAGCGTCGCCAGCGCGATCGTGGCGATGAGGAGCGGCACGCCCAGGATCGCGAACTCGAAGAAGTTGAACGGCCCCTCGCCCGCCCCGGCGGCCGCGTCGCTCACGATCACGTTCACCGGGCTGCCGGAGAGCGCGAGCAGCGAGCCGGCATGGGCGGCGAACGCGAGCGGGATGAGCAGCTGCGATGGCGGGTGGCGGTGGCGCAGGGCCACCACCACCACCACCATCGGCAGCAATGCCGCCACTGAGCCATTGGGGCTGACGACGGCCGTGAGCAGGCCCGCCAGCACCATGAACGCGATCAGCAGGCGCACCCGTCCCGTGCCGGCGCGCTCCGTGATCGCCTGCCCGGCCCATGTGGTCACCCCGGTCGCGTCCAGGCCCTCGCTGACCACGAAGAGCGACGCCACGAAGATGACGACCGGGTCTCCGAAGCCGGCGAGCGCCTGGTCCACCGTGAGGATTCCGGTGGCGTACAACGACAGGGCGGTGAGGATGGCCACCACGCCCACCGGGAGGCGGTTCCACACGAACAGCGCCACGGATGCGGCAAGGATGAGCAGGCTGGTGACAGCCGGGTCCATGCGGGAGCCTTTCCGCTGTGCGGGTCAGTCCTCTGTGAGGGTGATGACCACGTCGTCGTCGCCGAGGGTCAGAGTCCCGGCCTCATCGAGCATGACGGCCGGTGACGAGGTCAGGAATTCCGCGAGCCAGTCATCCTGGCCCATCAGGGCGTCGTCGCAGGCCATCATGGTCGACGCCAGCTGGTCCGTGATCTCCAGCGTGCCGCCGTCCCACGTGGCGCCGCCGAACAGGGTGTTGCACCCGGCGCGGGCGGACACCTGCCCGTCCTCGAATGCCAGCGTGATCGCCGACCCCTCGACGAGCTCGTGGCCAGTCACGTCGGTCGAGGTGAACGTGCGGCCCTCGAGGTCGACGGACGCCGCGGAGTCGGTGCAGGCGGCGAGGGCGAGGCCGGCGACGCCGGCGATCACGAGGGTTGCCACCCGCCGGGGCATGGCGGCCACGCTCATGCCTCGGATCCGCCGAGTTCGGCCGCGAGTTCGCGCTCGTCCTCCTCGGACAACGAGGTCTGGAGCACTGTGCCACCGAACTCGCGCATCCCGGCGGCGAACTTGTCCTCCGTGACCTTCTTCGCCATGACGACGACGGCCGCCTTGCCCGGCTCGAGCATCGCCTCGACGCGCTCACGGAACGCCTTGTTGATTCCGGACTTCGCGAGCCGTCCGCTGACCGCCCCCATGAGCCCGCCAACCAGGAACCCGAACGCCGGCACGAGGAACAGCAGTCCGAACAGCATGCCCCACAGCGCGCCGGACGCCGTGGAGGCTCCGACGATGCTCCCGGGCGTGTCGACGTGGCGCTTGCCGTCCGGGTCGACCCGGACCACGGCCAGACCGCTGAGGTCGACGACGAAGTCCCGCTGCAGCCCGAGTACCCTCTCGTAGGCCTTGTTCGCGGTCTCGTGGTCGTCATACCCGATGATGATGAGTTCCGACATTGTGTCCTCCTTCGACGAGTGGCCCCGCGCACCGGGCGGGCATGCTCCAACTGTCACGCCGCCCTCGGATGGTGTGGATCACCCGCAACGGGTGGCCCCCTCAGGCGCGCCGACCGCGACGATTCATCATGTGCCCCGCGGAGCCGCCACGGGCACGGGTCGGCTTGGAGGCCCCATGAGAGCGATCGAGGTCCGCATCTGCGCACTGGGTGCGCTCGCGGATGACGATCGCCTTGAGCTGGCGGGTTTCGAGGAGCGCCGCGACGGTGAGTTCCTGGTCCTGAGTGGGTCAGTCGAGGACCATCCCGCCCTGATGGGGGTGCTGGAGCTGCTGCACCGCCGCGGTCTGCGGATCCGCGACGTCGAGGTGATCGGCCCGGCCCCCCCGGAAGGCTCTCCGAGCGCCCACGGGGCGGTGGTGGCTCGCTTCGAACTGCTCCCGACCGGTCTCCTCCGGCTGGCCCTCAAGGATTCCCATGTCCGCGAGGGATCGACGACGGTCGCGCTCACGGTCGAGCTCGACGACAATGGCGCACTGTTCGACGTGCTCGGCCACCTGGAGGATCTCGCGATCGAGTTCACCCGGATCAACGTACGCGGGACGCCGCGCGCGGAAACGGATCCTGCGGGCGGCTAGACTCCGGGATAGCGACTCGGCGCGATCTGCGCGAGCCTGGATTCGGGGTAGGGGTCTTGGACAAGCCGGTGCACCCAACGTCGCTCTTCGACGCCCGGCTGACCATTCCGCGGTCGCCCGACCACCTCGTGAACCGGCAGCGGGTCACGGGCCTTCTCACGCAGCCGTGCGGAATGACCTCCTCACCGTCGTGACCGGTGCGGCCGGAACGGGCAAGACGCTCGCAGTGGTCTCGTGGACCCTCACCGGCCATCCGCCCCCGCCCGGGCCGGTCGCGTGGCTCACCGTCGACCGGGGCCTCCGGTCACCCGCGATGCTGTGGATCGCCGTGGTCCGTGCCGTGCAGCGGGTGGCGGACGTCGAGGCCCTCGCCGCAACCGTTGTTCCTGACTCCGTCAGCGACGACGCGTTCCGGGCTCTGGCCTCGGCCCTGGATGGGCTCGACCTCACGCTGGTCCTGGACGATCTCCTCGAACTCACAGGGTCCGAGGCCTGGGACACGATCGACCGGATCATCCGGATCGTGCCTCCCAGTACGCACCTCGTCCTGATCGCCCGCCACGACCCTCCGCTTTCCCTGCACCGGCTGCGCCTCGCAGGAGAGGTCGCGGACATCCGTGCGCACGATCTCGCCTTCACGGAGGATGAGACACGCGCACTGCTCGAGAAGCGGGACCTGGACCTTCCCGACGAGGTCTTCGAGGAGCTCGTCGCGACGACGGAGGGGTGGGCCGCGGGCCTCCGCCTTGCGCTCATGGCGCTCGAGGCGTCGCCCGATCCTGCCGTGGCGGCCCGTGGTTTCGGTGGCCACGAGGCCGTGGTCGAGGGCTACCTGCTGGAGGAGGCACTCCGCGGCATCGATCCCGACCTCACGGACTTCCTGCAGCGGACCTGCGTGACGGACCGGATCTGCGCGCCCCTCGCGCGGGCGCTCACGGGTACCCCGGGCGCGGAGGCACGGCTGCGGGCCCTGGCACGCGACAACCCCCTCGTGGTCGAACTGACGGGTAGTGGCTGGTACCGGTACCACCCGCTCCTGCTGCAGATGCTCCGTGCCAGGCTCCAGGACGCGGATCCGGACCTCGTCCAGGACCTGCACCGTCGTGCATCCGTCTGGTACGAGCGTACCGGGGAGTGGCTTCTCGCCCTCGAGCACGCGGTCCTCGCGGAGGACCATGACCTGGTGGCGCGGATCGCCCTTGGATCCGCCTCCGTCCTCATGTTCGGTCCGGACCGGCCGGTCCTCGGTGAGGTCCTCGCGCGGATCCCGTCCACACCCGAGCGCCCCGACATGGACGTCGTCCGGGCGCTCGGCGCGTTCTGCCGTGGCGAACCCGAACTGGTGGTGGCAGCCTTCGCGCGCGCCACACCGGCACTGCCTGAACTCCCGGAACCCGGACGGCGACTGGCGTCGTTGAACATCCGCATCATCGAGGCGATCATTGCCCGTGCGCGCGGCAACGCGGATGACATGGCTCGTGCGTCCGATGAGGCGATCGGCCTCGCCGAGGGTCTGTCCCCGGAGGTTGCTCCCGCCTGGTTCAGGTGGCGTCAGGCGCCGCGCATCTTCGCGGGTGTGGCCGCCACATGGGCCGGGTGCCCGGCGAAGGGCCGGGACCTGCTCCTCTCGGCGCGCGCCCACACGGGACGCGACACCCAGGGCGAGGGCTGGGCCGCGGTCTACTTCCTCGGCCACCTCGCCCTCTCCCACGCGTTCGCTGGAGAGGCGGCGGCCGCCCGTCGTATCGCACTCGACGCGTTCGACGCGGCCGAGGGCCTCGGAACGCGGATCCAGCACGAGATCGCCGTCGCGGCTCTCGCGCTCGCGACGGCGGAACTGGACCGCGGCGATCCCGGTGCCGCCGCTCGTGCCCTGGAGCGTGGCGAGGTCGCGGTCGATGCCCGCCGGGATCCGTTCACCGCCATCGGGTTGCGGATCGTCGGTGCCCGACGGCACCTTTCCCTGGGAGACCTTGTGGGCGCCCGCCAGTTCCTGGCGACGGCGGCCGATGACCTGGCCCGGTATCCCCGGATGCGGTTCATGCAGTGCCTTCGCGCGGTCACGACGATCGAGGTCGAGATCCGGGCGGGGGACCTCGCTCGAGCGGAGTCCGCCCTTGCCGCCGCCGAGGCAGCATGCGCCTGCCCGCCGAACGGGACGGTCGACCTCCTCGCGATTCCCCGGGGACTCCTGCTGCTACGGCGGGGCCGGAGCGAACAGGCCCGGGACGCTGTCGCCGGTCTCCTGCCGCGGGGTGGCGTACAGGGCGTGGCGGCGTGGCTCCTCACCGCCCTCGCGGAGGATCGCCTCCGCCGCGACGCGGCCGCGACCACCGCTCTCGCGCGCGCGATCGACCTGGCCGCCCGCGACGGCGCCCGCGCTCCCTTCTCCTGGCAGTCCGACCGCCTGGTGACGCTGCTGCGACGGCACCTCGAGGTGGTCGGGTCCCATCCGGAGTTCGTGGAGTCGCTGCTGGTGAGCGCGAGCGGCCCGCCGGCGGAACCGCCCACGGTGGAGGCCCTCACCGATCGCGAGTTGTCCGTGCTCGCCTACCTGCCGACGATGAGCTCGAACACCGAGATCGCCGACCGCCTCGGGATCTCGGTCAACACCGTGAAGCAGCACCTGAAGGCCATCAACCGGAAACTCGGCGTCACGACCCGGCGGGACGCGGTCCGGCGCGCTCGCGACCTGGGCCTGCTCCAGGAGCGGTGAGGAGCGCGAAGAGTCGTTCGCGGTCGTACCACCCGTTGAAGGCATGGGAGGTGGGCTCCAGGGCGGCGCCGGCGGCGAGTGGCCCGGCGTCGACGGCGTCGAAGCCGAGCCGCTCGACGAGTGCCATCGCCGCGGCGACGGCGCCGTCGTCGTCGCCCGCCACCGCGAGGGCTCGCCGGACGGTCGAGCCGGTTCCGGCGGCGTCGTCCTCCAGCTCGTCCGCCCCCAGGTGGTTCAGCGTCTTCACCACCCGGGCGCCCACCAGGTGCTCCTGGACCCACTCGGAGGTGGTCGTCGCCGTGCCCAGGTCCGGCGGGGGTCCGTCCCACACGGGGAGGTGGTTGGTCGCGTCGATGACCACACGCCCGGCGAACACCGCGGGGGAGAGCTCGCGGATGCGCCGCAGAGGGACGGCCAGCACGACGACGTCGCCACGCCGGGCGGCCTCCGCCGCGGTGACCACGGAGGCGCCGGGCGCCTGGAGGGAGAGCCGGGCACCCAGGGTCACGGGGTCCCGGCTGGAGGCCATCAGGACGACGAGGCCGGCACGCAGCGCGGTGCGCGCGAGGGCGGTCCCATAGCGCCCGGCGCCGATGATCCCGATGGTCGCCGGCGGTGTGGGTGCCGCTGTGCGGGCGCTCATGGCGTCCCGGGGACCCGGACGAGCAGGGCTCCCGGCTCCGCGCACACCACGAGTTCCGCGTCCTCCGCGATGAGGTCACCGTCCAGTTCACGGGGTTGAGGGGTGCCCAGCGTGATGCGGATCTCGCGGCCCCGCAGCACGGTGGCGTCCTTGAACCGGCCACGGCGGCCGACGGCGTCCGCGACCACGCCGAGCCAGCCGGCAGTCCCATGCCCGTCGATGATCGCCACGTCGAGGATGCCGTCGTCGGGCCGGACGTCCGGGAGGAGGCTGTTCCCCGAGGGCAGCAGGGCGACGTTCGCGACGACGGCCGACCTCGCCCGCGTTCGGACCGGCGGTCCGTCGTCGACCCGGATCTCCATCGGGACGGTGGGACGTCTGTAGTTCTTCATCGACGGCGTGATGGTATCCGACTTCCCAGACATGGTTCAGCCTCCCGGACCGTGAGGTGCTGTCACGGCTGTCAATGCTGTGATTGCTGTCAATGGGAGCATTGGCGAATGGGATGTCGAGTTCGAGAAGTACTGGTCGACGTGCGGGGGCGTGTCGCTGTCGCCGGGTAACGTCGACAACACACAACGCACGTTGTCGCGCCTCAGCGCTGAGGTTGGGTCTCTATTTGAACTAGGAGCACCATGGTTGAGTCGGTTCCCTCGGTTCGTGCCTTCTACTGGCCGACGCTGGTTGCGTTGCGCGGTTTCGAGGGGCCGGTTGACCGTTCGATGCTGATTCGTGCGGCGGTGGAGAGCATGGGCTTGACGCCGGAGCAGCTGGATGCGCCGGGGCCCGGGCGGCAGACGTTGGCTGAGTACCGGGCGAGCTGGGCGTTGAGCCACCTGAAGGTCATGGGGTTGGCGGAGAACGTTGAGCGCGCTTCTTGGGTGGTTCGCCCCGAGGGTCTCACCGTGTCTGAGGACGAGGTCTATGACATCTGGCGTGAGGTGTCCAAGCGGTACCGTCCGCGTGCCGGCGGTGATGATGCCGACCCGGGCCAGACCTGGGTGGTGGGAGCAGTGGTGGATGGGATCGACCAGACGCCACGGTTCGTTGAAGCAGGGGTGTGGCAGGTCGCGAACCCCAGTGACGTCGAGGTGGGGTACTTGCAGTCGATGCGTCCTGGCGATCGGATCGCGATCAAGTCGTCCTTCGTGCAGCGGCGCGACCTGCCGTTCGAGAATCGTGGTCGGCCGGTGTCAGTGAACAGGTTCAAGGCCCGCGGGGTCATCACTCGAGTGGGTGAGGACCAGGTTTTCGTCGACTGGGAAGAGTGTCGCTTGCCAGCGTGATGGG
>DBQX01000047.1:0-1879 GCA_002305415.1 Actinomycetales bacterium UBA1383
GGCGGCCAGCGCGCGGGCGACGGCCGTGTCCCGGCGGCGGCCCGCCGGCGTGGTCTCGCGGGAGACGTGCACCGCGCGCGCCCCGAGTTCGCGGGCGAGCGCCGGCAGCACCTGCCGCGGGTCCCCGGACCGGAGCGTGAGGTGACCGTCGTACGCCTCCCGCGTGGCCTCGAGGGTCGCGGCGAGCCAGGCGCGCCGCGGGGCCCCGGCCCCCTCCCACAGTCGGTCGAGCACGAACACCGGCACCACGGCGCCGTCGGCGTGGGCCGCGCCCAGGGCGGGCAGGTCACGGCGGCGCAGGTCACGGCGCAACCAGAGGATGGCGGTCATCCCCCCATGATGCCCGGTTCACTCCCAGAGCGCCGAGGGGCCGTCGACGTGGCTCCCGGGGCGTGGTCCCGCCGCCTCCGGGTCGGCCTCGGCCGCCGCCACCACCTCGTCGGCCTCCGCCTCCGCGTACGTCAGGCCCCACGTGTCGGTGAGGGCGGCCCGGGCGGCCGCACGGGACAGGCCGGTCGCCTGGAGCAGGTCGACGGTGAGCGCCCGGACCAGCGACATGAGGGCGGTGGGGCGCCAGTCGCTCGAGTGGATCTCGGCCGGCGCGGTGCGCCCCGCCACGGCGAGGAGCAGTTCCCGTGCCACCTCCGGCCGCTCCCAGCGCGCGATCGCGGCGGCGAGGCGGTGGGCGGCGGCGGCGCAGTCGTCCACCAGCTCCCCGATCACGGGGACGCGGCCCACCTCCTCCACCATGGACAGCGCCTGGCGGGAGAGCATCTCCATCGTGGCCTCGGTCCGCTCGGCGAGGGTGTGCAGGCGGTTCAGCTCGGCGAGGGTCGATCGTGCACGCCCGAGGGTCGGGTTGAAGAGCACCACCTCGTTCGCGGTGTCCAGCGTCGCCTCCCAGTCCGCGGTCACCTGGCGGACACCCCGCAGCTGGCCACGGACGTCACGCAACTGCTCGACGTCGGAGGCCCGCAGGCCCTGTGCCAGCATGTCGAGCGCCGTCGCCATCTCGTACCAGGTGGCGCGGGCGTACCGTTGCGGGCGCTCGGTGGGGCGCCGCGGCAGGAGAACCGCGATCACGAACGCGACGGCGCTGCCCGTGAGCGCGTCCAGCGCCCGCCCGGTCACCCCGCCGGCCTGGGCGGTCCACCAGGACATGCCGACCACGACGATCCCGTTGACGCCCGTCTGGATGGTGAACAGCTCGCCCCGGTCGAGGAAGCGGCCGAACATGGCCGCGGTGACGAGCACGAGGATGATCTGCCACCAGCCCAGCTCCAGGAACTGCGAGAAGAGCTCCCCCACGAGGACACCGACGGTGGCGCCGGCTCCCAGTTCCGCCACCTTCCGCGGTACCCGGTCACGCTTGAACCCGAGGCAGATCCAGGTGGCGATCGGCGCGAACACGGGGGACGGGTGGCCCATGAGGTCGTGGGCGATGAGCCACGCCAGCGACGCGCCGATCGCGGAGACCACCACGGGCCAGAAGGAACCCCGCACGCGGCGCCATCCCTGGCGGACGCGCACCGCGAGGAACACTCCCGCCCGGCGCACGTCGAGCCGCGCCTGCCAGTCGTGGCGGCTCACCGCATGGCCCATCCGATCCTCCTCCCGCGTGGTACACCGCCATTCTCGTCTCCGGCGGCCCCACCCGGGGGCGAGGTGGTAGGTATGGGGAATGACTTCGTTCGCCACCCTCGACGACTACGTCGCCCTCCCCCGCACCACCGCCCTCGCCGCCGCGCGCGACGGCAGCCGGCTGGTCGCGGGTGTCGGCACCCTGGACAAGGACGCCACCGCGTGGGTCACCAACCTGTGGGAGATCGACCCCACGGGTCGGCGGCCCGCGCGTCGCCTCACCCGCGGCGAGAAGGGC
>DBQX01000047.1:1885-2129 GCA_002305415.1 Actinomycetales bacterium UBA1383
CGACGCCCCGCCCGCCCTCTGGCTCCTGCCCGCCGCCGGCGGCGAGGCGCGGGTGGTCGCGACGCACCCGGGTGGGTTCGCCGCCGTGAAGGTGCGCGGCTCGACGATCCTGCTGGTGGCGACCCTGCTGCGCGGCGCGTCAGGGATCGAGGACGACGAGCGGCTGCGGAAGGCCCGCAAGGAGAAGAAGGTCGCCGCGATCCTGCACGACTCCTACCCGGTCCGCTTCTGGGACCACGACCTC
>DBQX01000047.1:2147-2940 GCA_002305415.1 Actinomycetales bacterium UBA1383
GCTGCGGGACCTCACCCCGGACGCGGGCACCCACCTGACGCATGCGGAACTGGACCTCGCGCCGGACGGCTCCTTCGTAGTGACCACGTGGGCGGTGTACGAGGCGCGCGCCGAGCAGCGGACGTCCCTCGTGCGGATCGACGTCGCCACGGGCGCGCGGACGACGCTGCTCTCCGAGGAGGGCTGGGAGTTCGAGGCGCCCCGCATCAGCCCCGACGGCACCCGCGTGGCCCACGTGGCGACCGCGATGTCCACCCCCGAGCGGGCGCCCGAGCCGTGGCTCGAGGTCCTCGACCTGGCATCCGGGGAACGGACACGCCTGCTCGCCACCTGGGACAACTGGCCGGGGCCCACGGAGTGGCTGCCGGACGGTTCCGCGCTGGTCATGGCGGCTGACCAGGGCGGCCGCGCCCCGCTGTTCCGGGTCCCCCTCGACGGATCGGACCCCGTGCGGCTCACCGCCGACGGGGCCTTCTCGGACCTCAGCGTCACCCCGGCGGGCGTGTTCGCGCTCCGCTCGTCCTACGCGTATCCCGCCGAGCCGGTGCGCCTCGCCCTCCCGGGAGGTGACACGGCCGCCGACAGCGCCGACGTCGTCACCCTCCCCGCACCGGGGCCGCGGCCCGCGCTGCCGGGCACCCTCACGGAGGTGCACGCCACCGGCCTGGACGGCGCGCCGGTGCGGTCCTGGCTCGCCCTGCCGGAGGGGGCGAGCGCGGACTCCCCGGCCCCGCTGCTGCTGTGGATCCACGGCGGCCCGCTGGGTTCCTGGAACGCGTGGAGCTGGCGGTGG
>DBQX01000110.1:0-7276 GCA_002305415.1 Actinomycetales bacterium UBA1383
GACGTGCACCTGCAGGAGCAGCGGTTCCGGGCGTTGGAGGGTTCGGAGGAGATGCGGGCCGCGCTGTTCGAGGCCGACGCCTGGTGCGCGGCGTTCGTGCAGCGGAAGGTGCCGGGCGCCTCGGCGATCACGCAGTCTGTCCTGACGACGGCGCTTGACGCCGTGGACCCAGCGGTGCGGCGGGAGGTGGAGGACTTGGCAGCGCGGCACCGGTTCTTCCACTGGCACCTCGAGTTCCCGGAGATCTTCGACGTGCCCGACGGCGGCGCCCCCGACACCCCGACCGGCTGGCGCGGGGGATTCGGATGCGTGGTGGGCAACCCGCCGTGGGAGCGGGTGAAGCTGCAGGAGCAGGAGTTCTTCGCGCAGCGGGACGCAGCGATTGCCAACGCGGCCAACGCGGCAAAGCGCAAGGCGCTCATCAAGAAGCTGGTGGACGACAACCCCGTGCTCTCCGACGAGTTCCTTGCGGAGAAGCGCAAGGCGGAGGGGGAGAGTTCGTTCCTGCGGCTGTCAGGGCGGTACCCGCTGACTGGGCGCGGTGATGTGAACACCTACTCGGTGTTCGCCGAGACGTTCCGGACGATCATCTGGCCGGACGGCCGGATGGGCATCATCACGCCGACAGGCCTCGCCACTGATGCCACCACTGCAGCGTTCTTCTCGGACACCCTGCGGACGGAGAGGCTCGCCGCGTTCTACGACTTCGACAACGAGGCCAAGATCTTCCCGAACGTGCACCACGCCTTCCGGTTCGCGGTGACGTCGATGACCGGTGGCGCGCGAGTCGAACGATCACGGTTCGGGTTCCTCATCCGGCACGTTGAAGAGGTACCGAACCGGCGCTTCGATCTCGCCGCATCTGAGGTCCTCCTCCTGAACCCGAATACCGGAACGCTCCCCCTCTTCCGCGCGCGAAGGGATGCGGAGATCACGCTTGGGATCTACCGGCGGCATCCCGTCCTCATTCGGGAGGGAGACCTCGGCGGCAACCCTTGGGAGCTCTCTTTCGGGACGCTGTTCCACATGGCGAACGACTCCGGCATATTCCGCACCGCCGACGACCTCACCGCACTCGGGGCCTCCTTCGACGGATGGGCCTGGACAAACGGACCCCATCGCTGGTTCCCGCTCTACGAAGCGAAGATGCTGAGCCACTACGACCACCGCTTTGCCACTTACGAGGGAGCGACCCAAGCCCAGCTCAATGTCGGGTCCCTTCCACGGATCACGGACTCGCAGCACGAAGACCCTCGAATCGAACCAGTAGCCCACTACTGGGTCTCTGAAACTGACGTCGGGAAGGCGGTCGGCGTCGGCTGGAACCGTGGTTGGCTCATGGGGTGGCGCAAGATCACCAATGCAGGCAACGAGCGCACGTTCGTTCCCGCCGTGTTCCCTCGCGCCGCTGCCGGAGACTCAGTGCTACTGGTCATGCCGTCCGAGGGTTCAGCTGCATGCTTCATAGCCACTCTGTCGTCAATGGCCTTCGACTACGTCGCTCGGCAGAAGCTCAGTGGTACCAACTTCCAGTACTTCGTCACCAAGCAGCTTGCGTGCCCGACACCTGCGACCTTCGACGAGCCGACGCCTTGGCAGCCGGAGATCACGCTGGCGGAGTACATCACCCCACGCGTGGTCGAACTGGTCTACACCTCGCACCGGATGGCGCCGTTCGCGCGGGACTTCGGCCACGATGGCCCGCCGTTCCCCTGGAACCCCGACCGCCGTGCGCTCCTGAAGGCCGAACTGGACGCGGCGATGTTCCACATCTACGGCCTCACCCGCGACGAGGTGGAGCACGTCCTGGACTCGTTCCCGGTGGTCCGCAAGTACGACGAGCGCGACTACGGTGAATACCGCACCAAGCGATTGGTACTCACGTCTTACGACTTGTGGGAAACTGTGAGGTGTTCACCGACCCTGCAGGCATTGCAACTAACTCCGCGCCCGCGAGTTACCCAGCCCACTCCTCCGGAGTGAGGCCGGCTTGTTGGATTATCCGTCTCAACAATGGTTCGCGAATGTCACCACGGTGTGAGTTCGGAATCTTGAGAACCCGACCGTCGCGGATCATAAACTCGGGATGAGGGCCTGATCCGACAAAGGGTCCATCAAATCCGAGTTCGCGGAGTCTTTTGACTAGGTCAGCGCGTTTCGTCTGTTTCGGCAACTTCCCCATGTTACAGATTGAGGTCGAAACCCTCGATTCGCGGAATCAACAGACCTCGGGCACGGTGAACAGATACCCAAGCGAAAATGGACTCACGGAGATCTCTTTCGGCCTCGAGTGCAGATTCCCCTTCGCCCCAGACACCCTCTAGTCCGGACACCGAGGCAAAGAACTCGGCATCGTCGATCATCTCCACCCAAGCGTGCCGGAGTGCCGCCTCAACGTAGGCAGTCACTAGTTGAGCGGGAAGACCATCTATACGATCGACACGAACCTCCGGTTCCCTATCGTTGGTGATGATTGCCGTTACTTCTTGGTCCCGCGATGACGCTGAATCTGTGGGAGAATTGAAGGCGGCGTCGAACTGAGACGCCTCAGTCGAGCCCGAAGTGGAGTTCGGTCGTCGATCGGAAAGGGTGACGGTCATTCAGAAGCCCCTTTCCTCAGATCCTCTGCTGCTGATACCGATACGACATTGGTTGAGTTAATCACGTAGACGGGGTCACCGCTCTGGTCGTAAAGTCCTTCTACCCGAAGGATTTGCGTCACGACTGGTTTGAGGCGGATCACGCTGCCATCGTCCGCTAGATACTCGTTCCAATGCTCCCCTGAGACCCTGAAGCCGAGCTCTATTGCAGGCCGTTGCGTGCCGTCGGGTCCCTGAACGTTGCGCTTTCTCACCCTCGTATCGTAACGTCGGGACGGGTTGAATGCACAGGGCTCTGATTCAGTGAGATCGGGCTCCCGAGTACTCCGCTGGAGCCGACGGCGCAGGTCGTGGTAGCTGCGGACCCGGAGTCCCTGTCCGGCAAGGCACACAAGGCCGCGGACTGCGGCATCCCGATCGTCACGGAGGAAGCCTTTGCGGCGATGCTGCAGCGACCGGGATGCATGAGCGAGGTGATGTTGTGAGTGAGCAATCGGTGGCGGCGGTACGGCAAGGACCGGCTGTTCGTCACGGCCGCCGACGGGACGGCTGTCGGTGGGCATGACGTGGTCGACGACGCCGCCCACCCCGAGCGTCCAACCCTGCGGGATCAGCTCGCGGCCGCCGTCGTCTGCTGGCGAAGACTGGACGGGTGCCGGAGACAGCGACGGTGACGAAGCCGGTGGTGGCTCCGCCTCCACCTGAGCCGGGACGTCCGCCCGAGCCGGAGCAGACCTGCCCGGGGCGCACGCCCGTAAGCAGGCTGTCGAGCTTCGTGAGGCGGCGCCGGTGAGGACGTTCCTCGCGCGGGTGCTTGGTCCCGGTGATTGTCGGTGCTCGCCGAGACGATGGGACCCGCACCGATGCTCACGCACACGAATCGCAGGGGGACAGGACCACGTCAGGGTATACCGTCGTCGATCTGGAGACCACGGGGCTGTTCGCCGGTGGCCACCACCAGATCGTGGAGGTGGGGGTGGTGCTGGTCTCGCCCGACGGTGAGGTCGAGGGCACGTGGGAGACCCTCCTCAACCCGGGCCGGGACCTGGGGCGGCAGGACATCCACGGGATCAGCGCGGCGGACGTGCTGGGGGCACCCACCTTCGCCGAGGTCGCGCCGACGCTCGCGGAGTTGTTGCGGGGCCAGACGTTTGTGGCGCACAACGCGTCGTTCGACTCGCGATTCGTCGCGGCCCGGTTCGGCTGGCTGGGGTACGAGGTGCCAGTGTCGCCTGCGTCGTCGGTGTGCACGATGCAGTGGGGGAGCCGCCTGCTGCCCGGCAGGCCGCGCACCCTCGCCGGCGCGTGCGCGCACGTGGGCGTGGAGCTGCGCAACCACCACTCCGCCCTCGCCGACGCCCAGGCTGCCGCGGGCCTGCTCCAGTGCATGATCGGCCACGTGGGTCCGAGTGAGGTGCCGTGGTGGGAGGCATGCGAGGCGGCGGAGCGCGCGCCCTGGCCCGAAATCGTGGGTGGGTAGTGCACCTGCGTACGCCGCGGCAACGCCACCGAGCGGGCCGTCCCGTACCTCGCGCGGCTGGTCGACTCGCTGCCGGAACCGTGTGCGCCGCGGCCGAGGCGGACTACCTGGCGCTGCTGGACCGCGCCCTTCTGGACCGCTTCCTGTCCGTGCGCGAGCAGGCAGCGTTGGTGGCGGCCGCGGCCGAGTTCGGGATCGACCAACCCACCGCCGTCGGGCTGACCGTTCCTATCTCGCGGCGCTTGCCCGAGCGGCGCTCGCCGACGGCGTGGTGACGGCTGGCGAGCGGGACGACCTCGACGCCGTCGCCCACGTCCTCGACCTCGACCCAGCCGAGGTGGATGCGGCCCTCGCCGGTTCGGACGGAGTGTGCTGCGGCGAGGGGACACGGTTCCGGCTGGACCCCGGGGACATGGTGGTGTTCACCTGGGAGATGTCCGTGCCCCGTCCCGTGTGGGAGAAGCGGGCGGTAGCGGCGGGGTTGGTGCCGCGCTCGGGGGTGACGAAGAAGGTGAAGCTCGTGGTGGCCGCCGACCCGGACTCGCTGTCCGGCAAGGCACGCATGGCCGCCGACTACGGCATACCGATCGTCACCGAGGAGGCGTTCGCGGCGATGCTGCAGCGGCTGGGACACGTCTGAGCAGCTGGAGGCAGGTGACCGCGGACGGCGAGGCCTCTGTCGCACTGATCGCGGTTGGAAACAGAAAACCCGGCCCCTGAGGGGCCGGGTGGTATGTGTCAACGATAACGCGCCGTCGACACGATCACCGAGGGGATGGCTTGTAGATCTTGGCGGCGACGCGTCGAGTGATCACCTGCTCTAGACGGAGAAAACGAAAGGGGCTACGGTTAGTTCGAAAAGGGAGGGTGCATGAGTGGCGATTCGGTTCGGCAAGAGACCTACATGCCGCCTGCTGCCGGTGAGGGCGTGGCCAGGGTCTACGACTTCATGGCCGCGCACGAGGCGAAGCGCGGCGAGCGGCCGCCCGCTCAGTACTTCCTCTCGGGATCGGAGCACGGCGATCAGGTTGAGTTGCCGCGGGAGGTCTATGAGCTGCTGCTGCAGGTGGTGTCCGCGATGCGTCAAGGACTCGCGGTGACGATCGCCCCGCGCTCGCAGACGCTGACGACTCAGCAGGCTGCCGACCTTCTCGGGATCAGCCGGCCGACTCTGGTGAAACTGCTCGACGAGAACCGCCTTCCGTACGAGCGGGTGAACACGCACCGCCGTCTACTGCTGCGCGACGTGCTGGACTTCCGTGAGGAACGGCGGCGCGCCCAGTACGAGGCGCTCGAGGCGATGTCCGTGGATGTCGAGGAGGAGGACGATCTCGATTCCGTCCTGGAGTCGCTGAAGGAGGCGCGCCGGACGGTCGCCGAGCGCCGTCGCCGTCGGTCCTGACTGGCAGACTGGCGGCGTGTTCAGCGCTTTCCTCGACACGTGCGTGCTGTGGCCCAGCCTGCAGCGCGACTTCCTGCTGTCACTCGCTGTGGAGGGTCTGTACCGGCCGCTGTGGAGCGAGGCGATTCTGGAGGAACTCGAGTTCCACGAGTGCCAGAAGCTGATCATGCGGCACGATTTGCCGGAGCCGGATGCGGCCCAACGTGCTGCGCGTCTCATCGAAAGGATGAGGGAGGCCTTCCCAGACGCAGTGGTCGTTGGATGGGAGAGCCTCGAAGGCAGTTGCGGCTTGCCGGATCTCAACGACGAGCACGTCGTGGCGGCGGCCCACGTGGGCGGAGCTGGTGCCATCGTGACCAGCAATGTGAAGGACTTCCCTCGCGCGAAGGTGCCGGATTCGATCCAAGTTCTTCGACCAGTCGAGTTCCTGTTCAACACGGTTTCTGTCGATCCTGTGCGGGCCGCGGTCGCGGTCACTGAGTTGGCTGATCGTCAGGCTCGACGGGACTCCTCCCGCGACGTCGACTGGGTGCTCGGCGAACTCGAACGACGGTATGGCCTGCACGCAGTGGTCGGACTCATCAGAAGCAGCTGACCATCGAGCCCGCCGTCGACGTCGATCCCGGGGGCCACTCGACGCGGGCTGGGCGAGGTCCTCTCGGAGGGTGTCCTCGCTGCTGCCCAGCCGCTGTCCCATTCATGGGGGACATGGAGCCGAAAGCGGCCATTGGTCCCGGTGATTGTCAGTGCCCGCCGAGAGGATGGATGCGCATCGAAAGGGAAGCGAAACGCAACGCAGGGTGAGAGTGCCATGGCAGGGTACGCCGTCGTCGACCTGGAGACCACGGGGCTGTTCCCCGGCGGGCACGACCGGATTGTGGAGGTGGGGGTGGTGCTGGTCTCGCCGGACGGCGAGGTCGAGGATACCTGGGAGACCCTCCTGAACCCCGGGCGGGACCTGGGGCGGCAGGACATCCACGGCATCAGCGCCGCGGACGTGCTGGGGGCGCCGACCTTCCCGGACGTGGCGGGCACGCTCGCGGAGTTGTTGCGCGGGCGGACCTTCGTAGCGCACAACGCCGCCTTCGATTCCCGCTTCGTCGCGGCGCGGTACGGCTGGTTCGGATACGAGGTGCCGGTGGCGCCGGAGACGTCGGTGTGCACCATGCAGTGGGGGAGCCGCGTCCTCGGGCTGCCGCGCACCCTCGCCGGCGCGTGCGCGCACCTCGGCGTGGAGCTCCGCAACCACCACTCGGCCCTCGCCGACGCCCAGGCTGCCGCCGGTCTGCTGCAGCGCATGCTCGGCGAGGTGGGGCCCCGCGCGATCCCGTGGCGGGAGGCGTACGAGTCGGCGGCGCGCGCGGTATGGCCGGCGATCCCTGGCACGGCTTGCACCTGCGTACGCCGCGGCAACGCCACCGAGCAGGCCGTGCCTTACCTGGCGCGGCTGGTGGACTCGCTGCCGGAGCCGTGCGGCGCGGGGGCCGAGGCCGAGTACCTCGCCCTGCTGGACCGCGCGCTCCTCGATCGCTTCCTGTCCGTGCGCGAGCAGGCGGGGTTGGTGGCGGCCGCGGGTGAGCTGGGGGTCGACCAGCCGACCGCCGTCGGTCTGCACCGTACCTACCTCGCGGCGCTTGCCCGAGCGGCGCTCGCCGACGGCGTGGTGACGGCCGGCGAGCGGGACGACCTCGACGCCGTCGCCCGTCTCCTCGACCTGGACCCCTGCGAGGTGGACGCTGCGCTGGAGGGATCGAAGGGTGGGTGTGGAAGAAGCGAAGGCGCGGGGTTCCGGCT
>DBQX01000110.1:7296-11472 GCA_002305415.1 Actinomycetales bacterium UBA1383
GGGTTGGTGCCGCGCTCGGCGGTGACGAAGAAGGTGAAGCTCGTGGTGGCCGCGGACCCGGACTCGCTGTCCGGCAAGGCCCGCAAGGCCGCGGACTACGGGATCCCGATCGTCACGGAGGAAGCCTTTGCGGCGATGCTGGAGCGGGGGCACGGCGAGGATGTCGTGGGCGACGGCTAGCCTTGAGTAACAGCCGGAACGCAGGGGGCGTACGTGGAATCTCGAAGCGCGCGATCACGCCTTCTTGCCTTCATCGATGAATCTGGTCAACGCTCGAGCAGCGCCGCAAGCAGCGATCACTTCACCATGGCGGCTGTTGCATGGCACGAGGACTGGGACTCGGATGCCGGAACACTGCTCCGTCATATCCGTTCTGCCCTTGGACGCCAGCCTTCGCAGGAGATCCACTTCGTGAGGCTCTCACATCACGATCGACTTCTCGCTGCACGCATGGTTGGTCAAGCCGGCGCGAATCTCACAATCGTGACCGTCACAGTCTGCAAACGGGAGTTGCCCGCGCGCCAGACCTTTGACGACGACATGGCCTACCTATGGAGCCTCCGCCTCCTTCTCGAGCGGCTCTCGTGGCTCGCGCGCGACCAGGGGCTCGACCTTGAGTACACGATGGCCCACATCGTCCGTTTCAAGAAGGCGAAGCTGCGCGCGTACGAGCAGAAGCTGAGGGATCAGGCCGAGTGCAAAGTGGCATGGTCCAACGTGCCACAAGGAGGATCCTTCGACACTCCGCGATCCAATGACCGGCTCCAACTTGCCGACATCGCGGCCAGTGCGACGTTTCAGGCATTTGAACCCCGACACGGGTTCGTGGAACGCCGCTACCTCATCGAACTGGAACCGGCGCTCTATCGCCGGCGGGGGAATCTGACGTCCTACGGACTGAAGATCGTTCCGACGCCACAACGCTCAGGAACCTATGGATGGGCCTTGGAAATGTGAGCGGGGCGGACAGCTTGAGCCGCCTACGCGGGTGTTGTCCGATGGACAACAGCTGCCCGTCCCCGCTCAGTTCAACCTACACCGAACCCGTGACATTCCGGAAGAGTCGCATGGCGAGCCGACGGTTCCCTCAGCGAGGGCGTCCGGTGGCGGCGAGACGGCAAGGGCCGGCTGTTCGCGGCCGCCGGGTCGGGTGTCAGGCGAGGCTCTGCGCAGGTGTTTGTCGGGCATACGTCATATGGTCGTGACGTTGAGGTAGTCGCAAGTTGGCCACAGGCATCACCGGACGACTGGTTCGTGATCACCTGCGCGTGGAGGGACGAGCAATGACCGACGTTCGAATCCGCCTTGAGGTAGATCTCGAGGTCGGCGCTTCCTACATCTCCTTGGCGGACCGCCCTGTGGCGAGCACGCGCGAATTCAACGATGCGATCTCGGTGGATCTCGACGAGCTTGGTGTGGTGGTTGGCATCGAGGTGCTGGGACTTGCTACGACCATCCCCTACAACGAGCTGGCTCGGCGTTACCACATCCACAGTGACGTTCTCGCAGCGGTGAACCTGATCCGGCCCTCCGTCGGGTACTTCGCCGAGATGCACTTCACCGGCGACTCGTCCACGTCCCTGTCGAACGACAGCCAACTCGCCCCGGCGTAACACGGACAGAAGATCGAGGACCCGGCCGTACGGCTGAACGGGATACGTCTGAGCGAGGATCCTTGTGAACGGAGAAGCGACGGTCACCCGTTGGCGGCGGTACGGCAAGGACAGGCTTTACGTCACGGCGGCCGACGGGTCGGCGGTCGGGTGGCACGACCTGCTCGACGACGTCGCCCACCCCGAGAGTCCGGAGTTGGCGGACCAGCTCGCGGCCGCCGTCGACGACTGGCGAAGGGTGGACGGGGTGCCGGAGTGCGGACGTTCGTCGCGCGGGTGTTCGGGGTGCACACCGAGGAGCGGGCGTGGCGTGTCGGCGCGGTGGGGGAGGAGAAGGTGGCGGACAGGCTGGCAAAGCTGGTCGCCAAAGGATCCGCGGTGGCGGGTGCTGCACGCGATCCCGGTGGGGGAGCGGGGGTCGGACATCGACCACCTCGCCATCGGACCCGCCGGGGTGTTCACCATCAACGCGAAGTACCACGCGGGGGCGAAGATCTGGGTGGGCGGGGACACGTTCCTGTGCCGGTGCGAGCGGACGACGTCGTCGTGAAGGCGCAGCCCGACGGCGTGCACGTGGTGCCGCGCGTCCAGCTCGTCCGCTGGCTACGCCGTCAGCCAGAGGTCCTTGACGACGTCACCATTGCCGCGATCTACGAGGCGGCGCGACGTTCGACGACGTGGGGCACCTGACCGCCTCTGCGTCCACTCTGGCGCAGTCGCCATCAAGACGATTGGCGGCAGTTCCGGAACTGGAGCCCCGACGGTTCGGGAACAAGGAGTGGCTCGGCATGAGGTGTCGTTCACTCGTCGCGAATCGACGCGGGTTCTCTCTCTCGCCGGCCGCGCAACAGGGCTGCGATCCACCAGCCGAGGCCGGCGCCGACCGCAGCGATCAGGGCGATCCCTACCTCCTTGGTTCCGAACCAGAACACGACTCCGAACAAGACCGCGAGGACGAGTCCCGGCGCCACAACGCTGTTGGGCTTCTTCATCTCTCATTTCCTTCCACGGGTTGCGTTGTCGGGGGGAATTGCTGACTAGCGGCATATGGCCGAGACCGCACCCCAGCAACCGAGCGCCCCGATGAGTCCGCAGACGCCAGCGCAGGTGAGTCCTCCGACACCGCTGACCAGTCCGAGCGCCGCACACGCCAGGTAGCATCCGATGCCCCCACCGGTTCCACACAGTGCGGTGACGATCCCAACACACCAGTTCGACGCCATGATTGTGGCGTCGCCGGCCTGCAATGCGCAGGTCCCTGTTCCTGGAGCCTCGGCAGTTGCAGCGTCGACGTGTTCAAAGCCGGCACCTGCAGCGAACTCGCCGGTGGTTGCGTCGAAGACACCTGAGTAGACCATGGCTCCATCGTCGATCACCTGCATTCTGGCGGAACCGGCCGCGTTGGGCGTGACCACGATCTTTCGGACCGCCTCAAGTGACCGCGATTCGACATCCACCAGCATGCTCAGGATGACGCTCCGATCCTTCGCAAAGGACGGCACGACGACGACGGCGTACGGGCCGTCGACCTCAATCGTGCCTCTCTTGAAGTCGAAGCGGGCACCCACATCGCGTTGCGCGACGGCCTCCGCCCTGAATTCGGGCGAACCCTGGACCACCGCTCGCGCCACGTTCTCCTGCGTGCTGACGTCGAGTGACTCTCATGCGGGCGACGACGCAGACGCCGGTGAGACGGTGATCAGAAGGAGCGCAATCACAACTGCCGAAATGGCTGATTTGAACCTCGCCGCAATTCTGTTATCAGACATGTTTCCCCCTGTTCTGATTGCGATGAACATCATCGTCGCGGCGACAGTATCGAATAGGGTGCCCGCACGACTTCGGTGCGGACAGGCACTTTCTGTCATGGCACGAAGCTGCCAGATCGCGGCACCACGTGGCCCTAAGCGACCGCCACGTCATTGGGCTTCTGTGACGCATCCATGGGTGGGAGATGCTGGAGCGGCGCGGGGGGTGCGGCTGCTACCGGAACCCCACGCGCGATCGTGGGCTCGTGATGGGTGCGGCCCACGTGGTGGCGGAGGCGACTTGCCCGCCTCGGGGCCGTGGTCCTACCGGGTGCGGCGAACGCTCGTGAGGTTGTCAGCGCGGGATGAGAAGGTGATTCGAGAGATGCTCGAGCCGATGCTTCGTCCCGTGGGGACGTGTTGGCGGGATACGAGCAGGAGCACGGATCAAGGGGAGGGAACCTGGTGTCGGAGTTCAGGAGAGGATTCGTTCTTCGCGGGATGCTGGACACTCTGGAGGGCTCATCTGAAGCGATGCAGGCGGGGGTCGTCCTCGATGCGGTGGGCCAACGGCTGGAGCTCAACGACCGTGAACTCTCGACCAGCAACAGCAAGCAGATCAGGTTCCACACCTTCCTACGTTTCGCATCCAGCTGGATGAGTTCCATCGGCTGGCTGGAGAAGTCCCCAGAGGGTTGGGAGCTCACTCCCGCGGGCCGAGAAGCCGTTGCTGGACGCGATGGTGATCTCCTCTACAAGGAGATCACCCACCGCTACCGCCTTCACCGAGCGATGGCGCGTGCACAGCAGCGAGC
>DBQX01000007.1 GCA_002305415.1 Actinomycetales bacterium UBA1383
GTCGAGCATCTCGTTGAGCGTGCGTGCCAGCGCGCCGATCTCGTCCCGCGCAGGTGGCGCGGAGCTGGTCGACGGGCCGCAGCGCCCGGCCGAGCACCGTCCAGATCGCGGCGGCCAGCAGCAGGGTGAGGCTCGGCACCACCCCCACCAGCGAGACGCGCAACGCGGCCAGCACCCCCTCGACGTCCGCCAGCGGCACCGAGACCACCACGCTCACCGGCTCGCCGCGCCACACCGTGGGCAGCACCGCGACCCGGGCGCGCCCGCCGTAGGGGCCGGCCTCCACGCCCCGGACCACGGCCTGGCCACCCTCCGCCGGCCGCCACTCCCCGAGTTCCGCCGCGCCGAGCAGCGGGAGGGTGCGGCTCGCGTTCGGGGAGGTCGCGACCACGAGTCCGGAGGCGTCGAGGACCTGGGCCACCTCCGGCTCCACGACGGGCAGCGACTCCGGCAGCCGGTCGTCCGCGACGAGGGCCGCGAGGGCGTCCGCGCGGTCCCGGGCGGCCCGGTCGATCTCGCCGATGCGCGCCGCCGCGACGACGGCGGTGAGCGCCACCGCGCCCACCGCGAGCGCGACGCACAGCAGCGAGGAGGTGAGGAGCGTCAGCCGGGCGCGGAGCGAGAGCGACCCCCACCAGCGGCGCATCGCCCTCACCCCGCGATCCGGTACCCGGCGCCCCGGACCGTGCGGACGACGTCGCGTCCCAGCTTGCGGCGCAGGTAGCCGACGTACACCTCCACCACGTTCGGGTCCTCGCCGACGCCCCAGACGTGGTCCCGCAACTCGGTCTTGCCCACCACGCGGTCGGCGTGGCGCATGAGGTACTCGAGGAGCGCCAGCTCCTTCGGGGTCAGCGGCACCGGGGCCCCCGCCTGGGTGAGCGTGTGGGCGGCGGGATCGAGGACGAGGCCGCCCACCGCCAGCACGGCCGGCCGGGCCGCCGCCGGCCGGCGCACCAGCGCGCGGAGGCGCGCCACGAGCACGACGAAGGAGAACGGCTTGGTGAGGTAGTCGTCCGCGCCGAGGTCCAGCCCGTCGGCGACATCCCACTCCCCGTCCTTCGCGCTCAGCATGAGCACCGGGGTCCAGACCTCCCGCTCGCGGAGGGCGGCGACGACGTCGTAGCCGGACCGCCGCGGCAGCATCACGTCCAGCACGATCGCGTCGTAGTCGTTGTCCGTGGCGAGCGCGAGACCCGTCTCGCCGTCGTGGGCCACGTCCACGACGAAACCCTCCGCCCCGAGCCCCTTGGCGAGGGCGCGGGTGAGGCCGCGCTCGTCGTCGACCACCAGTACGCGCACGCTCCCATCATGCGCCCTCGGGCTCTCAGCGCGCTCTCAGCGAGAGTCACCTACCGTGGACGCATGGCCAGAACCGCCGCTCTCGTCCGCTCGCCCTGGGCCCTGCCCGTCGCCGTGGTCACCGCCATCACCGGCGCGTTCCTCGTGCAGCCGCTGCTCGCGGCCGCCGCGGACGACCTGCCCGAGGTCACGGCGGAGGACCTGGTGACCCGCGTCCTCGACGCCGAGCCGCTCCCGCTCTCCGGCACGGTGGTCCACACCGCCCGTCTGGGCCTGCCGGAGCTCCCCGTGGGCGAGATGGGTGGCGCCGACCCGCTGCAACTCCTCTTCGGGAGCACCACGATGCGCGTCTGGACCGACGGCGTCGACCGCTCCCGGGTCGCCCTCCTCGGCATGGCGTCGGAGTACTCCGTGGTGACGGACGGGCCGGAGGCGTGGACGTACTCCAGCTCGGACAACGAGGTGGTGCACTACACCGTGGACGAGGCGGACCTGGCACGCTGGCAGGAACTCGCGGACCGCTCCGCCACCGATGAGCTGCCGACGCCCGCGGAGGCCGCCCGCCGCGTGCTCGAGAAGGCCGACGAGGACGCCACCGTGGCGCTCGCCGACCCGGTGGTGGTCGCCGGCCGGGCCGCCTACCAGCTCGTCGTCACGCCCGACGGCGATGCCACGCTGGTGGATCGCATCGCCGTGGCGATCGACGGCGAGACACTGGTGCCGCTGCGGGTCCAGACCTGGAGCGTGCAGGACGACGGCGCACCCTCGCTCGAGATCGGCTTCACCGACATCTCCTTCGCCACGCCCGCCGATTCCGTCCTCGCCTTCACGCCGCCCGCCGGCGCGGCGGTGCGCGACGTCGTCGTCCCGCTGCCGAGCGCTGCCGACGCCGCCGTCCACGACACGGCCACCGAGGCCGACCGCCCGGACGTGGTCACGTCCGGTACCGGCTGGGAGACAGTCGTGGAGGTGCGGGGCGCGGACATCACGGCCCTCCTCGCGGGTGACCCCGCGGCCCTCGCCGACCCGGAGCGGCTCCTCGGCTCCGCGGAGGCACAGGACCTGCTGGGCGAGTTCACCCCGGACCGTGAGTCCTTCGCCCTCGACGCCCTGAGCCTCTACGAGCAGCTCACCACCCCCGTCCCGGAGGGCCGCCTGCTCAGCTCGACCCTGCTCAGCGTCCTTGTCACCGACGACGGCCGCGTGTTCCTCGGTGCGGTCCCGCCCGAGACCCTCCGCGCGTCCCTGTGAACCCGTTCGCGGTGCGGACGGAGGGCCTGACGAAGCGGTTCCGCTCCGGGCAGGTGGCGGTCGACGGGATCGACATGGAGGTGCCGCAGGGCGCGGTCTACGGCTTCCTCGGTCCCAACGGCTCCGGGAAGACCACGACCCTGCGCATGCTGCTGGGCCTCGTGCGTCCCACCGCGGGCGCGGCGTGGGTGCTCCAGGAGGCGATGCCCGGCTCCGGGACCGCCGTGCTGCCCCGCGTGGGCGTGCTGGTCGAGGGCCCGGCGTTCCACCCCTACCTGAGCGGCTGGGACAACCTGCGGCGCCTCGACGCCTGTGACGCCACCGCGGAGCCGCGCACCTCCCGCACCCGGATCGGGACCGCGCTCGAGCGGGTGGGGCTCACCGCCGCCGGGGGCAAGATGTTCCGCCAGTACTCGCTCGGCATGAAGCAGCGGCTGGGCCTCGCCGCGGCGCTGCTGCGTCCCCGCGAACTGCTCGTCCTCGACGAGCCCACCAACGGCCTCGATCCGCAGGGCACCCGGGAGGTCCGCCACCTCATCCGGGAGCTCGCGGACGCCGGGTCCACCGTCCTCGTGTCCTCCCACCTGCTCGCCGAGATCGACCAGGTGTGCACCCACCTCGGCATCATGGGGCGCGGGAAGCTGCTGATGCAGGGCGAGCGGGCGGCGCTCGCGGACGCCTCCGCCGTCCACCTCGTCGTCACGACGACGCCGGACCACGTCGGTGCCGCGGGCGCGGTCCTCGGCCGCGTGGGGCTGGCGGAGGTGCGGGCCGAGGGCGCACAGCTCCACGCCCTCCTGGGCGACACGCCGCCCGAGCGGGTGTCCGCCGCGCTCGTGCTCGCCGGGGTGGACCTGATCGGCTTCGAGGTGCGCCGTCCCAGCCTGGAGCAGCTCTTCGTCCAGCTCACCGGGGAGGGCTTCGATGTCGCGCGCTGAGGGGGCGGGGTGGCGGCTGCTGCGCAGCGAGCTGGGGCTGGTGTTCGGCCGGCGCCGGACCCAGGTGCTGCTCCTCGGGCTGGGCACCATCCCGCTGCTGCTCGGGACCGTGCTCGCGATCGCCCAGGACGCCGGCATGGCGGGCCAGGGCCCCGGCTTCGTGGGACGCGTGACGGGCAACGGCCTGTTCCTCGTTGTCTCGGCGCTGTTCATCTGCCTGCCGTTCCTCCTGCCGCTCACGATCGGGATCGTCGCGGGGGACACCGTCGCCGGTGAGGCGCAGTCCGGCACGCTGCGATACCTGTTGTCGCTGCCGGTGGCGCGGACGCGGCTGCTGGCGGTGAAGGCGACCGCCGCCCTCACGTTCGCGGCGGCGGCGGTGACGGTGATCGCCGTCGTCGCGCTCGCCACCGGGGCGGGGCTGTTCGGGCTGGGTGACCTGACGCTGCTCTCCGGCACCACGATCCCGCTCGCCGCCGGCCTGGCGCGGGTGGCCGGCGTGGCCGGCTACGTGGCGCTCTCCCTGACCGGGCTCGTGGCCGTGGGCGTGTTCTTCTCCACCCTGACGGAGGTCCCGGTGGGCGCGATGGCCGCGACCGTGGTGGTGGCGGTGGTCTCCGCCGTGCTGGACTCGCTTCCCCAGCTCTCCGCCATCCACCCGGGACTGCTCACCCACCACTGGTTCGACTTCGCCGAGTTCCTGCGGATCGCGGTGAGCTGGGACGTGCTGGCGCAGGGCCTGGCGGTCCAGGCGGCGTGGGTGGCGGTGTTCGGCTCGCTCGCGTGGGCGCGGTTCACGACGGCGGACGTCACCTCGTGACGCAGCCGCCCGACCGGCTCAGGCGAGCGCGGCGATCCGGCAGCTCAGCCGGGCCTCGGCCCCCGGGCCGAGCACGAGGAGGTCCTCCCCGCTGTTGAACGCGTCCGGCGGGCAGGTCGTGGGCTCGACCGCCAGGCCGCGCCGCCCGATCAGCTCGCCGGTGTAGAGGTGGGCCCACGCCGAGTCGGACCTCAGCTCGACTCCGCCACGGTCGGAGCGCAGCCGGGCCGCCCAGGGTCCGGGCATGCGGAACGGGTTGTCGATCGTGGTCGCGCCGATCAGCCGCGGCTGGGTGAAGTCCGGGTCCGGCGCTCCCTCACCTGCCGGCAGGCCACGCTCGTCGACCGCCAGCATCGCGGAGGCGGCGAACTCGAGGGTGAGCTCGTCGATACGGGCGCCCCCGACCGTGAGGTAGGGGTGCAGGCCGAGGCCCACGGGTGCGGGCGCGACGCCGTCGTTCATCGCGACGAGGGTCACCGTGAGGCCGGTGGGGTCGAGGCGGTAGTGCGCCTCGAGTTCGAGGCGGAACGGGTAGCCGGGCTGGGCCGGCAGGGTGGTGTGGAGGATGACGGACTCGGCGGAGCGCGCCCCCACCTGCCAGTCCTGCCAGCAGGCGAGGCCGTGCAGGGCGTTGCCCGTCGTGCGCTCGGAGATGGGCAGGAGGTGCTCGCGGCCCTCCCAGCTCCACCGGCCGTCGCGTACCCGGTTGGGCCACGGGGCGAGGACCTTGCCCTCGTAGGCGGCGGGGACGCGGGTGAGGTCGAAGGGGTGGACGAGGTCCACGGCGGCGTGGGTGAGCCGGGCGAGCCCGGCGCCGACGGTGGTCACGACGGCGGAGTAGTCACCGGACTGCAGCGGCAGGCCGCGGCCATTCGCCCGCAGGCTGCCCGCGACGATCATGGCCGCTCCACCCAGAGGTCGCGACGGGCGGCGTAGGCCTCCCGCACACCGGGGGTGGCGGGAGCGGAGCGCGCCGCGGTGGCGCTGGTCTCCCAGGTCGGCAGCTCGCCCGTGAGCACCCACGCGGCCTGGCGGGCGGCGCCGTCGGCCACGTACTCCCCCGGCTCGGGCAGGAGCACGTCCCGGCCGAGGACGGAGGGGGCGATCTCCTGCACGGCGCGGGCGCGGGCGCCACCACCGATCAGGCGGACCCGTTCCACGGGCACGCCCCGGGCCACGAAGGCCTCCAGCCCGTCGGCGAGACCGCACAGCAGGCCCTCCACGCTGGCGCGAGCTAGGTTCTCGCGGGTCAGGTTCGCCATCGTCATCCCGAGGAGCGAGCCGGTGGCGTGCGGCAGGTTGGGCGTGCGCTCCCCCTGGTAGTAGGGCACGAGCGTCAGGCCCCCGGCGCCGGGCGCGGCGGCGAGGGCGAGCGCGTCGTACTCCTCATAGCCCACCCCGAGGAGGTCGCGCACCACGTCGAGGGTCTGGGAGCCGTTGAGGGTGACGGCCAGCGGCAGGAAGCGCCCGGTGGCGTCGGCGAAACCGGTGAGCGTGCCGGACGGGTCGGCCACCGGGGTGTCGGTGACGGCTGCCACGACGCCGGACGTCCCGATCGACACGGAGATGTCCCCCGCCGTCATGCCGAGGCCCAGCGCCGCGCCGGCGTTGTCCCCACAGCCCGGTCCCAGCACGATGCCGTCCGGGGTGGTCCCGGCTCGCTCGTCCGGCCCGAGCACCCGGGGAAGCACCACGCCGGTGGCGTCCCGCCGCAGTGCCAGATCGAGGAGGGCGCGGTCGTACACCCCGTGGGCGGTGTCGAAGTAGCCGGTCCCCGAGGCGTCGGACCGGTCGGTGGCCAGGTCCTCCAGCCGGCCGGTCCCGAGCAGCTTCCAGGTCAGCCAGTCGTGTGGCAGCGCCACGGCGGCCACGCGGGCCGCGTTGTCCGGCTCGGCGTCCGCGAGCCAGCGCAGCTTGGTGACGGTGAGCGAGGCGACCGGCACGGAGCCGGTCGCCTCGGCCCAGGCCCGGGCGCCGTCGTCGGGCCCGGAGCCGCGCAGCTCGCCGAGCTCCGCGATCAGGTCCCGGGCGGCACCCGCGCTGCGGGTGTCGTTCCAGAGGAGGGCCGGGCGGATGACCTCGCCGGCGGCGTCGAGGACCACCATGCCGTGCTGCTGGCCGCCGACGGCGAGTGCGGCGACGTCGGCGAGGCCGCCGGCCGCCGCGATGGCCTCCTGCAGGGCGTCCCACCAGTGGTCCGGGTGGACCTCCGTGCCGTCGGGGTGCTTCGCGGACCCGGTGCGCACGAGCGCACCGGTGTCCGCGTCACGGATGACGACCTTGCAGGACTGGGTGGATGAGTCGATGCCGGCGACCAGCACCATGGCGGTCCTCCTCGGGAAGGGTCGGTCAGCCGAGCAGGTGCTCGATGGCCAGCTGGTTGAGCTTGACGAACCCGTAGTC
Organism: Actinomycetales bacterium UBA1383; assembly: GCA_002305415.1. GTDB lineage: Bacteria > Actinomycetota > Actinomycetes > Actinomycetales > Actinomycetaceae > UBA1383. Next base: position 6,715 of record DBQX01000007.1, read on the forward strand.
CCGCTCGGCGGCGGCGGTGGGGTCGTAGTCCTCGAAAGCCGCGCGGTCCGCGAGGAACGCCTCGAGGGTCTCCCCCTCGCCGAGGGTGGGAGTGGCGAGGTCGAGCACGCCCGAGTACTCCATGGCCTCGGTCACGCGCGGGTCCGCGCGGTAGGCGGCGGCCTTCTCCTTCAGCATGAGGTAGGTGTCCATGTTGGCCTTCGCGGAGGCCCACACCCCGGGCAGCCCGTCCGTGCGGGAGGGCTTGTAGTCGAAGTGGCGGGCGCCGTCGTAGCGGGGGCCCCCGGACGGGAAGCCGTTCTCCACCAGGTCGACCGTGAAGAACGCGGAGATCAGGTCCCCGTGGCCGAACACGAGGTCCTGGTCGTAGCGGGGACCGTGCTGGCCGTTGAGGTCGATGTGGAAGAGCTTGTCCGCCCAGAGCGCCTGCGCGATGCCGGCGGTGAAGTTCAGGCCCGCCATCTGCTCGTGGCCCACCTCGGGGTTGAGCCCGACGATGTCGCCGTTGTCGAGGGTGGCGATCAGGCCGAGCGCGTGGCCGATCGTGGGCAGCAGGATGTCCCCGCGGGGCTCGTTCGGCTTGGGCTCCAGCGCGATGCGCAGGCCGTAGCCCTTGTCCTTGATGTAGCCGGCCACCGTGTCGATGCCCTCGGCGTAGCGGCTGAGGGCGGCGTTCATGTCCTTGGCGCCGTCGTACTCGGCGCCCTCGCGGCCGCCCCACATCACGAAGGTGCTGGCCCCGACGGACGCGGCGAGGTCGACGTTCCGGAGGATCTTGCGCAGGGCGTAGCGGCGCACGGACCGGTCGTTGGAGGTGAACGCGCCGTCCTTGAACATCGGGTGGGTGAAGGTGTTCGTGGTGACCATCTCGATCACGAGGCCGGAGGAGTCGACGGTCTTCTGCAGGGTCGCGTAGATCTCGTCCCGCTCGACGTCTCCGGTGCCGAAGGGGACGACGTCGTCGTCGTGGAACGTGATGCCCCACGCGCCGAGGTCCGCCAGGCCCCTGGCGTAGTCCCAGGGCGCGAGGACGGGCCGGGTCGCCGAGCCGAAGGGGTCCGCCGCGGTCCAGCCGACGGTCCAGAGGCCGAACGAGAACTTGTCGTCGGGGGTGGGGGTGCGGGTCATGGGTTACTCCTCATCGAGATTTGTTTACCCTCGAAACTTACCGTGGCACTGGAGTATGGTCAAGCCATGGCCCCCGCCACCAGCCGACCTTCGGCGGCACGGCAGTCGTCGTTGCGCGAGACCAATCTCGCCGTCCTCACCCGCACGCTGTTCGCGTCAGGAGGCGGACTGTCCCGGGCCGACCTGGCGGTCCGGACGGGGCTGACGCGTGCCACCGTGTCACGCCTCTGCCAGGAACTGATAGAGGCAGGGATCGTCGACGAGCACGAGCAGGACGTCGCCACCGGCCCCGGGCGGCCGGCGACGCCGCTCCACCCCGCCCGCCGCACCCTGGCCGGACTCGGGTTCGAGGTGAACATCGACTACATGGCCGGCCGTTCGCTCGACCTCGCCGGCACGGTCCTGGGAGAGTTCAAGGTCCCCGGTTCCTTCGCCGACTCCGACCCAGCAGCGGTACTCCCCCAACTCGGCGAGCTCGCCGCCGACCTGGTCGAGACCACCCGCGCCACGGGGGCGCGCATCGTTGGTACCCACCTCGCCCTTCCCGGCCTCGTCGACGCCACTGCGACGACGTTGCTCTTCGCGCCCAACCTCGGCTGGCGCTCGGTGAGGCCCATGGGCCTCCTCGGGAATCGCTTCCGTGCCCTCGGCGCCGAGGTCCGGGTGGCCAACGATGCCAAGCTGCAGGCCCTGGCAGCAGCGACACAGGGCCCGGGGGGCGAGGCGAAGCCCTCCACATTCCTCTACGTCTCCGGTGACATCGGCATCGGCTCGGCGATCATCGTCGACGGGGAGATCTCCGGGGGCCAGCACGGCTGGGCGGGCGAGTTGGGGCATGTCTCGATCGAGCCCTTCGGCCCCCTGTGCCACTGCGGTTCCCGTGGGTGCCTGGAACGCTACGCCGGGAAGACGGCCGTGCTGGAGGTCGCCCAGCTCCCGCCCACCACTCCGTCCGCCGACGTGCTGCGGCGCCTGGAGATCGGAGAGGAGCGTGTGCACCGCGCGGTGGCGCGTGCCGGCTGGGCCCTCGGCATCGCGATCGCGGACGCGCTCAACCTCCTCGACCTCTCGGACGTGGTGCTCGGCACCGGGCTTGCCCCCCTCGTCCCGTGGCTGGAGCCGTCGCTGCGGCGCGAGTTGGCCACCCGGGTGCTCGCCGCGCAATTCGTGGACATCTCGGTGGTCGGCGCCCCGGAGGATCCCTGCCCCGCCTCCACCGGTGGAGCGCTCCGCGCGCTCCAGTCGGTCATCTCCCGGCCCGCCGCCTGGATCCCCGGCGACTGATCGAGACCGAAACGAGATCTGACCCACTTGCGGGTCTTGCCTCCATGCGTTAGTTTTCTCGTGAAACAAACCGGGGAGCGACAAGGACGGCTCCCGGCGCGTTCCGACATCGAACCAAAGGAGACAGGATGTCCATTCGATTCACGAGGGCCGCGGCGGTCCTCGCAGGCACCGCCCTGATGCTGGCCGGCACCGCGGCGTGCTCCTCCGAACGAGACAGCGGCGGGTCCGCCACCACCGGCGGGGCGGAGACCACCGCGGCAGGCGGCGAGGCCGGGGACACCCTCGTCGGCATCGCCATGCCGACGCGTTCGCTGGAGCGCTGGAACAACGACGGCGCGAACCTCGAGGCCCTCCTGCAGGAACAGGGCTTCGAGACCTCGCTGCAGTACGCCGACAACAAGGTGGACCAGCAGATCACCCAGCTCCAGAACATGATCAACCAGGGTGCCGACATCCTCGTCATCGCATCGATCGACGGCACGGCACTCGGCCCGGTGCTCGAGACCGCTGCGGCACAGGGCATCACGGTCATCGCCTACGACCGCCTCATCAACGGCACCGAGAACGTGGACTACTACGCCACGTTCGACAACTACGAGGTTGGCCAGCTGCAGGGGCAGTACATCATCGACACCCTGGGCCTCGAGGACGGCCAGACCGGCCCCTTCAACCTCGAGCCCTTCGCCGGGTCCCCGGATGACAACAACGCGAAGTTCTTCTTCTCCGGCGCGTGGGACAAGCTGCTTCCCTACGTGGAGTCCGGAGTGCTGACCGTGCCCTCCGGGAAGGCGCCCGCCTCGAACGACGAGTGGACCACCATCGGCATCCAGAGCTGGGAGTCGGCGCGCGCCCAGTCCGAGATGGACAACCGCCTGAACTCGTTCTACGCCGACAAGAAGGTCGACGTCGTCCTGTCGCCGAACGACTCCCTCGCCCTCGGTATCGCGCAGTCGCTCGACGCCGCCGGCTACACGCCTGGTGAGGACTGGCCGATCCTGACCGGTCAGGACGCGGACCTCGCCAACGTGAAGAACATGATCGCCGGCATGCAGTCCATGACCGTCTGGAAGGACACCCGCACCCTCGGTGAGCAGGTCGCCGTCATGATCGGCCAGATCGTCGCCGGCGAGGAGGTCGAGGTCAACGACACCGAGACCTACGACAACGGCGTCAAGGTCGTCCCCTCCTACCTCCTCCCGCCGCAGGTCGTGACCCCCGACACGATCGAGGCTGATCTTGTCGAGTCCGGCTTCTACGACGCGGCCGAGCTGGGCCTGTAGAGAACCACTGCGAGGGGCCGGTCACCCGGCCCCTCGCACCGCGAGCGAACGCAAAGGACCATCATGTCCCCACGCACACCCATCCTCCAGATGGTCGACATCACGAAGGAGTTCCCGGGCGTCAAGGCCCTCTCCCAGGTGAACCTGACGGTCTACCCGGGCGAGATCCACGCCATCTGCGGTGAGAACGGAGCCGGGAAGTCAACACTCATGAAGGTCCTCTCCGGCGTCTACCCGGCGGGGACCTACGACGGTGAGATCCACTTCAACGGCGAGCTCTGCCAGTTCCGGGGCATCCGGGACTCGGAGCACAAGGGCATCGCCATCATCCACCAGGAGCTCGCGCTCTCCCCCTACCTCTCCATCGCGGAGAACATCTTCCTCGGCAACGAACAGGCCACACGCGGAGTCATCGACTGGAACCGCACCAACGCCGAGGCCGCCAGGCTCCTCCGCATGGTCGGCCTCGACTCGGAGCCGACCACCCGCATCGTCGACATCGGCGTCGGCCGCCAGCAGCTCGTCGAGATCGCCAAGGCGCTGTCGAAGGAGGTCAAGCTCCTCATCCTCGACGAGCCCACCGCTGCGCTCAACGACGAGGACTCGGCCAACCTGCTCTCCCTCATGCGCAAGCTGCGTGATGAGGAGGGCATGACGATGATCATGATCTCGCACAAGCTGAACGAGATCGCCGCCGTCTCGGACGCGGTGACAGTGATCCGGGACGGCCAGACGATCAAGACGCTCGAGATGAAGGGCGAGAAGCCTGTCACCGAAGACGAGATCATCGCCCTGATGGTGGGACGGTCGCTCGAGAACCGCTTCCCCGACCACACCCCGACCATCGGGGCCGAGATCCTCCGCATCGAGAACTGGACGGTTCACCACCCGCTGCAGATGGAGAGGAGGGTCGTCGACGACGCCTCCCTGTCCGTCCGGGCCGGCGAGATCGTCGGACTCGCAGGCCTGATGGGAGCGGGCCGCACCGAACTGGCGATGAGCGTGTTCGGCCGCACCTACGGGGCGAACATCTCGGGCACGGTCCACATGCACGGCAAGCCCACCGACACCTCGACGGTCGGCAAGGCCATCGCAGCCGGGATCGCCTATGCCACCGAGGACCGCAAGCGCTACGGCCTGAACCTGATCCAGCCGATCAAGACCAACATCGTGGCGGCCGCCCTCTCGAAGCTCTCCCGGAGGGGAGTGGTGGACCGCAATGAGGAGATCCGCGTCTCGGAGGGATACCGCAGGGAGATGCGGATCAAGTCACCCTCGATCGACGTGCTCGCCGGTCAGCTCTCGGGCGGCAACCAGCAGAAGGTCGTGCTCTCCAAGTGGATCTTCACGGATCCGGACGTGCTGATCCTCGACGAACCCACCCGGGGCATCGACGTCGGCGCCAAGTACGAGATCTACCAGATCATCAACGCCCTCGCGGACTCGGGCAAGGGCGTACTCGTCATCTCCTCCGAGTTGCCCGAACTCCTGGGCATCTGCGACCGCATCTACACCATGAGCCAGGGCCGTATCACCGGGTACCTCGACCGCGCCGACGCGGATCAGGAGAAGCTCATGGTCCTCATGACCAAAGAAAGGGAGCGAGCGGCGTCATGAACACCGTTGCCCAATACCTGTCCAAGCACGCTCGCGAGTACGGCATCTGGATCGCCCTGGTCCTGATCGTCCTCCTCTTCCAGGTCCTCACCGACGGCTTGCTCCTCAAACCCAACAACGTCGCGTCGCTCATCCAGCAGAACGCCTACGTCATGATCCTCGCGATCGGGATGGTCATGGTGATCGTCGCCGGCCACATCGACCTCTCGGTCGGCTCAATCGTCGCGTTCGTTGGCGGGATCACCGCCATCATGATGGATAGCTGGGGCCTCCCCTGGTACCTCGCCGTCCTCGGTGCGCTGGTCGCCGGCGCCGTGATCGGTTCCTGGCAGGGCTTCTGGGTGGCCTACGTGGGGATCCCGGCTTTCATCGTGACGCTCGCTGGCATGCTCATCTTCCGCGGCCTCGCGATCGTCATCGTGGGGACGACCGTCGCCGGACTGCCGCGCCCATTCGTCAACATCTCGAACGGCTCGCTCCCCAACGCCTTCGGGTTCGTGGGGAACCTCGACGTGGTCACCCTGGTCATCGGCGCCGTAGGCGTGGCCGGGCTGGTCTGGTCCCAGCTGCGGACCCGGAGTGCGGCGATCAAGCACGGGGTCACCGTCGACAGTGCGGGGATCTTCTGGGGCAAGATCGCCCTGATCGCCGCCTTCGCCCTGTACCTGACGTTCCTGCTGGCCAACTCGGCCGGCGGCACGCCGATCGTCCTGGTCATCGTCGGTGTGCTGATCCTCGTCTACACCTTCGTGCTCGGCCGGACGGTCTTCGGTCGGCACATCTACGCGATCGGCGGGAACCTCAACTCGGCGATCCTCTCCGGTGTCGACACCCGCAAGACCAACTTCATGATCTTCGTGAACATGGGAGTCCTCGCTGGGGTCGCCGCAGTCGTGACGACGTCCCGCGCCGGGGCCGCCGTCGCAGCCGCAGGCGTGAACTACGAGCTCGACGCCATCGCCGCCTGCTTCATCGGCGGCACGGCGGTCACCGGCGGAATCGGCAAGATCTCGGGTGCCATGATCGGTGCGCTCATCATGGGTGTCCTCAACATGGGCCTGTCCATCATGGCCGTCGACGCCGCGTGGCAGCAGTCGATCAAGGGCCTCGTGCTCCTGCTGGCGGTGGCGCTGGACCTCATCGCGAAGCGGCGCAGCGGCCGCTGACCGGGAGGAGGGGCGGGCCGGGCGATCGGCCCGCCCCTTCCGCGCGCCCGACTCCCGCAGGCGATCGTGTCGGAGGCCCTGACTACCGTGGACCACATGTCACGGACCCGCAACCAGTACACCTGCGGCGAGTGCGGCTGGACCACCGCGCGATGGGTCGGCCGCTGCGGCGAGTGCCACGCCTGGGGGACGGTCACCGAGGCGGCCCCCCCACGGGACCGCCCGCCCGCCGTCGTTCCGGCGACGCCGGCCCGCCCGATCCGGGAGGTGCCCGCCCACGTCTCGCGCTGCCGTCCGACGGGCGTGGCCGAGCTGGACCGGGTGCTGGGCGGCGGCGTCGTGCCCGGTTCGGTGATCCTCCTCGCAGGGGAGCCCGGCGTCGGGAAGTCGACGCTCGCGCTCGAGGTGGCGGCCCGGGCCGCCCGGCACGGAGCCACGGTCCTGTACCTCTCGGGCGAGGAGTCGGCCGCCCAGGTGCGCCTGCGCGCTGCGCGCATCGGCGCGCTGGAGGAGACGTTGCTGCTGGCCGCGGAGTCGGACCTCGCGCGCACCATCGGGCACATCGAGCACGTCGAGCCCGCGCTGGCGGTCATCGACTCGGTGCAGACCCTCGCGACGGACCAGGCGGAGGGGAGCGCGGGTGGGGTCTCGCAGGTGCGCGCCGTCGCCGCGGCCCTCGTGGCCGTCGCGAAGGCGCGCCACATCCCGGTCCTGCTGGTGGGCCACGTCACAAAGGACGGCTCGATCGCCGGCCCGCGGACGCTCGAGCACCTCGTGGACGTGGTGTGCCAGTTCGAGGGGGAACGCCACGGGCGGCTGCGGACCCTCCGCGCGGTGAAGAACCGCTACGGCGCGACCGACGAGGTGGGCTGCTTCGAGCTGACCGAGCATGGCGTCGTGGAGCTGCCGGACCCCTCCGGGTTGTTCCTCGAGGGTGCGGGCCACGCCATCCCGGGCACCTGCGTCGGCATCAGCCTCGACGGGCGCCGGCCGATGCCCACCCAGGTGCAGGCACTGGTCGCGGCCACGGCGCTCGGCACGCCCCGCCGCACCACCGCGGGGCTGGACCCGTCGCGGATCGCGATGGTCCTCGCCGTGCTCCAGGCGCGCGCCGGGGTCGCGCTGGCCACCCGGGACGTGTACGTCTCGACCGTGGGCGGCGCCCGCGCACTCGAGCCGGCCATGGACCTGGCGATCGCGCTGGCGGTCCGCGCCGCCGCCGTCGACGAGGTCGTGGACCCGCACACGGTCGCCATCGGAGAGGTGGGACTCACCGGCCAGCTCCGCCCCACCGCCGGCATCGACCGCCGGCTCGCCGAGGCTGCCCGTCTCGGGTTCCGGCGCGCGATCGTCCCGGCGCACGGACTCGAAGACATCCGGATTCCCCCCGGGCTGCGCGTTGTCCCGGTGGACACGGTGCTGGCGGCCATCACCGCAGGCCACACGCCGGACGCCATCGCGGCGCGCCCGCTGCGCGCCCTATGATTCGAGTGACTGCTCACGGGGAACGGGGAAGCGATGGGCGTGACCGACCTGCGCTCCACCCTCGCCGCCCTCGCTCCCGGCACCCAGCTGCGTGACGGCCTCGAACGGGTCCTGCGGGGCCGCACCGGTGCCATCGTGGTGCTCGGCCACGACGAGGTGGTCGAGGGCATGTGCTCGGGCGGGTTCGCCCTCGACGTCGAGTTCACGCCCGCGCGCCTGCGGGAACTCGCCAAGATGGACGGCGCCGTCATCATCGACTACTTCGGCACCGGCCGGATCCGGCACGCGAACGCCCAGCTGCTCCCGGACCCGGCCATCGACTCCACCGAGACCGGGATGCGGCACCGCACCGCGCAGCGCGTGGCGATCCAGACCGGCTACCCCGTCGTCTCCGTGTCCCAGTCGATGCACACGATCGCGCTCTACCTCGGCCGCCGGCGCCACGTCCTGGAGGACTCGGACCTGCTGCTGTCGAAGGCGAACCAGGCGCTCGCCACGCTCGAGCGCTACCAGTCGCGGTTCGACGAGGTGCTCGCCACCCTGACGGCGCTGGAGATCGAGGACCTCGTGACCGTCCGGGACGTCGTCGCGGTCGTCCAGCGGATGGAGATGGTGGTCCGGATCTGGCAGGAGCTGGACGCCTACGTCGTCGAGCTCGGCACGGACGGCCGCCTGCTGCTGCTCCAGGTGGAGGAGCTCGTCTCCGGCGTCCTGCGGGACCGGGAACTGATCTTCGCGGACTACACCAGCGCGGACCTCGACGACCTCGTCCACCGCCTGTCCGCCCTCGACCCCGCCCAGCTCGCCAATCCCACCGACGTCGCACGCGCCCTGCGGATCCCGTTGCTCGGCCAGGGCCTGGAGACGCCGCTCGAGGCCCGGGGCCACCGGATGCTCTCGCGTATCCCGCGCCTGCCACGCGCGGTCGCCGCCGCGATCATCGAGCACGCCGGCTCGCTGCAGCGGCTGCTCTCCGCCACCACCGAGGAGCTGCAGCAGGTGGAGGGTGTGGGGCCGCTGCGGGCGCGGGCCGTCCGCGAGGGCCTCTCGCGCCTCGCGGAGTCCTCGATCCTCGAGCAGCGCTTCGTCTGATCAGTTGAGCACGAAGACGGTGCTGGCCTCCGCCACCTCCGAGCCGGCGTAGGCCAGGCCCACCTGGTAGGTGCCCGGGAGCACCGGCGAATCGACCGCGCCGCACCCGGGGACGCTGCGCTGGCCGTTCCACACCACGGCGCGCTGCGTGGCATCTCCGGGCCCGAGCAGCAGCCGGACCTCCTCGCCACCGGAGCAGTCGGCGTTCGACCAGATCCGGTCCTCACCGGAGACCACCGTCAGCACCAGTGACGGCCCGGCGTCGACGAGGCAGGAGACCGCCGACCCGTTGACCACGTCGAGGGTGAACGTCACGCGGCTCCCAGCGGCACCGCCGTCCAGTGCGAGGGCCCACTCGAGGGCGGCCGGGTCGCACGCCACGGGTTGCGCGGTGGACGGCCCGGTGGGCGTGGCGCTGGCCTCCGCCGCCCGGGCGGAGCTGACCGTCTCACGGACGTACCCGACCAGCCACATCACCCCCCACACCGCGCCGCCGAGCAGGGCGAACACCACCAGGAGCGCGACGGCGCGGCGCCGCCACAGCACCGCCCGCCCCGGCCGGCGGGCGGAAGGCGCGGCCGGTGGGCGGCCCGTGCGTGGCGCCGGAACCTTCTGTGACATGGTCCTCCTCCGCTCCAACGGTACGGTCCCGGGGCAGCGCACCCCGGGCAGGCACGCCGGTTTGGCCGCGACCGTCCGCCCCGGGCACCATGGGGCGATGGAGGTCCACGACGAGCTGCTCGCCTGGTTCGCCGCGGGCGCGCGGGACCTCCCGTGGCGCAGGGACGCGACCCCGTGGGGAATCCTCGTCTGCGAGGTGATGGGCCAGCAGACCCCGATGTCACGGGTGATCCCCCGCTGGCAGGAGTGGATGCGGCGCTGGCCGGATCCCTGCAGCCTCGCCCACGCCCCCCAGGCGGAGGTCCTGCGGGCATGGGACCGGATGGGCTACCCCCGCCGCGCCCTCCACCTGCACCGCTGCGCGGCCGAGCTGTGCGACCGCTTCGGCGGGACTGTGCCCGCCGACGAGGCGGTCCTCCGCGGCCTCCCCGGGATCGGCAGCTACACGGCGGCCGCGGTCGCCGCCTTCGCGTTCCGCCGCCGCACCACCGTGCTCGACACCAACGTGCGGCGCGTGCTGGCGCGCCTCGAGGGGCGTCCCGCGCCGTCGGCCTCACCCTCCGCCGCGGAGCGGGCCCGCGCGACGGCGCTCCTGCCACAGGACCCGGAGGCCTCCGCCACGTGGAACGAGGCCCTCATGGAGCTCGGCGCGCTCGTCTGCACCCCACGACCGCGCTGCGGGGCCTGCCCCATCGCCGCGCGGTGCGCCTGGCTGGCGGCCGGGCGCCCCGCGGACCCCGCACCCCCACGGCGACCGCAGTCCTGGCACGGCACCGACCGGCAGGCGCGGGGCCGGATCCTCGCGGCCCTGCGCGAGCAGGACCGGCTGGAGGAGGGCCCGCTGCTCGCCGTCGCGCGCGTCAGCGCCGACGCCGCCCAGCCCGCCCGCGCCCTCGCCTCACTCGTGGCGGACGGCCTGGTCACGGAGTCGAACGGGGCGTACGCCCTCGGGGGCGGTATCCTGCACCGGTGAGCCTGCCCCCTGACGCCGTGGCCGGAGTCCGTGCGCTGCGGAGCGGCCTGCTGCTCTCGGCGGGGGCCGTCCTCGTCCTCGCGGTGTTCGCGGCCGCGATCGCCCTGCTCGCCGGTGACGGGCCGGCCGCGGTGTGGCCCGGGCTGTCGTCCCTGCTCGCCGGGCAGGCCGGGGCTCTCGTGGCGTCCGTCGTCGCGTTCGCAGGCTTGCGCGAGGCACTGGCGGGCGCGGACGTGCCGCGAGTCCGGGAGCGCACGGCCCGCGGCATGAGACGGGTGGTCACCCCGCTCGCGCTGGTCCTCCTCGCCGTGGTCGCCGCCTGGACCCTCGTCGACCCGCGCGCGGGCATGGAGGCCCTGGTGCTCGCCCTCGTCGCGGCCCAGGCCGTGCTCGCGATCCGGGTCGCCGCGAACGCGGTGGACCCGCGGCGCTGAGCTACTCCTCGCCGGATCCCGTGAGGGCGCTCTCCAGCGCCATCCCGACATAGTGGACCACGTCCCGCGCGGTCGAGAAGGGCGGGGCGTAGGCGAGGTCGAGGTGGAACAGGTCCGACGCCGTCGCGCCGAAGGTGATGGCCGTGGCGAGCACGTCGATGCGCTTGTCCACGCCGTCGGGGCCCACGGCCTGGGCACCGAGGATCCGCCCGGTCGCCCGGTCGGCGACCGCCTTGACGGTCAGCTTCCGTCCCCCGAGGTAGGAGGCCCGGTCGGCGGCGGCGGTGCGGATGGCCACCACGTCGAAGCCCTGCCGCTCGGCCTCGCCCTCGGTGAGCCCGGTGTGCCCGACGGCGACGTCGAAGACGCGGACGATCCCGGTGCCGAGGACGCCGCGGTGCCGCAGCGCGCCCCCCGTGATCGCGTCGCCCGCCACCCGGCCCGTCTTGTTGGCCGTCGAGCCGAGGGGGCGCCACAGGGGCGCGCCGGTGATGACCGAGACGTTCTCGGCCACGTCACCCACCGCCCACACGTCGGGGACGGAGGTGCGCATCGCGTCGTCCACCGCGATCGCGCCCGTGGGTCCGAGTTCCACGCCGAGCTGCTCCGCCAGGTCCACGACCGGGCGCACCCCCACCGACACGATGACGACGTCGGCCGGAACGGTCTCGTCCCCAAGCCGCACCCCGGTGACCGCCTCGCCACCCTCGATGGCGGTGACCTCGGCGCCCAGCCGCACGTCCACGCCGTGACGCCGCAACTCCTCCTCGACAAGCGTGGCCATGTCCGGGTCGAGCGCGGGCATCACCTGCGGGAGCTTCTCGACGAGCGTGACCGCGATCCCGCGTCCCACGAGCTGCTCGGCCATCTCCAGTCCGATGAAGCCGGAACCGACGATGACGGCGCGGCCCACCGCCCGCCCGTCCAGCCATCCCCGGATCGCCTCGGCGTCCCGGATGGAGCGCACCGTGAAGACGCCGTCCGTCTCGATGCCCGGCAGCGGCGGCACGACGGCGCGGGCGCCGGTGGCGAGCACGAGCACGTCCCAGTGGTCGGTGGACTCCTCCCCCGTGTCGAGGTTCACCACCCGCAGCTCGCGGCCCTCGACCGCGCGCACCTCGTGGCGGGTGCGCACCTCGACGCCCCGCTTCGCGAACCACTCCGGACCGCGGGGGTGGAGGACGGCGGCGTCGTCCACCTCGCCGCCGACGAAGTACGGGATGCCGCAGCCCGAGTAGGAGATGTCGCGGTCACGTTCGTAGATGACCACCTCCGCCTCGGGGTCGTTGCGGTGCGCCTTGGTACCCACGGAGGTCCCGGCGGCGACGGCGCCGATGATGACGATGCGCCGGGCGCGGCCGCCCGGGCTGGCAGTGCTGCTCATGTGCCTCCGATCAGGCGGTCCCCTGAGCGGCAATCTACAGGTCGAGCAGCATGCGCGTGTTGCCGAGCGTGTTGGGCTTCACGCGCGCGAGGTCGAGGAACTCCGCCACGCCGCTGTCGTGCGAGCGGAGCATCTCGGCGAAGACGTCGGGCGGCACCACCGGGCCGTCGATGACGCGGAAGCCGTGCCGCGCGAAGAAGGAGACCTCGAAGGTGAGGCAGAAGAGCTGCGAGAGCTCGAACTCGCGGGCCCGCGCGATGAGGCGGACGAGCAGCGCGTGCCCGACCCCCTGGCGCAGGTGGTCGGCGTGCACGGCGAGGGTGCGCACCTCCCCCAGGTGCTCCCACATCACGTGCAGGGCGCCACAGCCGACCGGGACCCAGCGGCCGTCCTCCTCCATCTCGGCGATCAGGAACTCCGGGATCTCCTCGTAGTAGCCGATCAGGTCCCGCGGGATGAGGATGTGGCGCTCGTGGTTCGCGTAGGGCTCCACGAGGTCCCTGATGGCGACGGCGTCCCGGGGCAGCGCCGCGCGCACGCGGACCTTGTCCATGACGCTCACCCCCTCTGGTACACACGTACCACGGCCATTCTGCCACCATCTCGCCCTCGGGCCGCTGAACCCGCGAGCACGAGCACGACGCTGACCGGACAATGGACGTACCCACACCAAGGAGCCATCGTGCCGACATCAACGCTGAGCAGCACTTCCCGCCGGGCGGCCCTCGCCGCCATGACCGACACGAACGGGGTCGACATCCTCGTGATCGGCGGCGGGATCACCGGCGCCGGGATCGCCCTCGACGCCGCCACCCGCGGCCTGCGAGTCGCGATCGTCGAGGCGCAGGACTGGTCCGCCGGAACCTCCTCGCGGTCCTCCCGCCTCGTGCACGGCGGGCTGCGCTACCTCTACAACCTCGACTTCAAGCTGGTCGCCGAGTCGCTGAAGGAGCGGGGCCTGCTGCTGGACCGCCTCGCGCCGCACCTCGTCCGGGCGCAGCCGCTGCTGTGGCCGCTGAAGCAGCGCGTCATCGAGCGGGCCTACTCGGCCGTTGGTGTCGGGCTCTACGACGCCCTCGCCGTCATCGGCAACCGCCGCAAGATCGTCCCGTTCCAGCACCACCTGTCCCGGGATGCCGCCCTCGCGACCTTCCCCGACGTCCGCCCGGACGCCCTCATCGGCGCGATCCGCTTCTACGACGCCCGCGTCGACGACGCCCGCCTCGTCATCACCCTCGTGCGGACGGCCGTCCGGTACGGGGCGCTCGCGGCGTCGCGGACCGAGGTCGTCGACCTCATGCGTGACGGGAGCGGCCGCGTGACCGGCGCGCTGGTCCTCGACCAGGAGACCGGCACCGAGGCCGCGATCCGCGCCGAGACCACCATCAACGCCACGGGCGCCTGGACCGAGAAGACCCAGGCTCTCGCGGAGGCGGACGCCGGCCTGCGGGTCCTGGCCTCCAAGGGCGCGCACATCGCGGTGCCCCGGGACCGCATCCACGGCTCGACCGGCATGTTCCTGCGCACCGAGAAGTCCGTGCTCTTCATCATCCCGTGGCCCGAGTTCTGGCTGATCGGCACCACCGACACCCCGTGGCAGGAGGACCTCGTCCATCCCGTGGCCACGGTCCGGGACATCGACTACCTGCTCGACCACGCGAACGCGGTGCTCTCCTCCAACCTCACCCGCGAGGACGTGATCGGCACCTGGGCCGGCCTGCGGCCGCTGCTGCAGCCGGGGACGAAGGACGCCTCGGCGACCGCGAAGATCTCCCGCGAGCACACGGTCACCCGGGTCGCGGACGGGCTCATCTCGATCGCCGGCGGCAAGCTGACGACGTACCGCGTGATGGCCGAGGACGCCGTCGACTTCGCGCTCGGGTCACGCGCCGCGTCGCTGCCCTCGGTGACGGACCGCACCCCGCTGGTGGGCGCCACCGGGCTCGCCGCGCTCGAGCGGCTCGCCCCCCGGATCGCCGCGACCTACTCCTGGGACAGCGCGCGGATGGAACACCTCCTCGGCCGCTACGGCTCGGCCCTCGACGAGGTGCTCGCCCTGATCGGCACGGACGCCTCGCTCGCGCAGCCGCTCGGGGCCGCCCCCTCCTACCTCCGGGCGGAGGTCGCCTACGCCGTGACCCACGAGGGGGCGCTCCACCTCGAGGACGTGCTGCGGCACCGGGTCCGCCTCGCCTTCGAGACGCGGGACCGCGGGCTGGCGGCCGCGCCCGAGATCGTGGACATCATGGCCCCGTTGCTGGGGTGGAACGACTTCCAGCGGGAGCGGGAACTCGAATCCTGGCGCGAGACGGCGGAGGCGCGGGACGCCGCCGAGCGGGAGGAGACGGACGCGGCCGCCACCAGGCGCCGCCTCGCCGCGCACGACATCGTCCCCGTCTCGGCGGGGAGGTGACATGGCGGCCACCCACGTCCTCGCGATCGACCAGGGGACGACGTCGTCACGCGCGATGGTCTTCGACCACGGCGGTCACGTGGTGGCGGTCGGCCAGCTCGAGCACCGCCAGGTCCTGCCGCGGGCCGGCTGGGTGGAGCACGACCCGCTCGAGATCTGGCAGAACGTGCGCGAGGTGGTCGGGCAGGCGCTCTCCCGGGCGGAGCTGAACCACGCGGACATCGCGGCGGTGGGCATCACCAACCAGCGCGAGACCACGGTGGTGTGGGACCGCACCACCGGCGAACCCATCACGAACGCCATCGTGTGGCAGGACACCCGCACCGACCGGATCTGCGCGGAGCTGGCCGCGGACGGCGGCCCGGACCGGTACGCCGACCGGGTGGGCCTGCCGCTCGCGACGTACTTCTCCGGTCCCAAGATCGCCTGGATCCTCCGCAACGTGCCCGGCGCACGCGCGCGGGCCGAGGCCGGGGACCTGCTGTTCGGCACCACGGACTCGTGGCTGGTGTGGAACATGACCGGCGGCGTCAGGGGCGGGATCCACGCCACGGACGTGACCAACGCGTCCCGGACCATGCTCATGGACCTGCGGACCCTCTCGTGGAGCGAGGAGATCGCCGCGGACATGGGGATCCCGCTCGCGATGCTGCCCGAGATCCGCTCGTCCGCCGAGGTGTACGGCGAGGGCCGCGCCCACGGCCTGCTCACGGGCGTGCCGATCGCCGGCATCCTCGGGGACCAGCAGGCTGCCACGTTCGGGCAGGCGTGCTTCACGCCGGGCATGGCGAAGAACACCTACGGCACCGGGAACTTCATGCTCGTCAACACGGGGACGACGCCGGTGCGGTCCCGCAACGGGCTGCTCACCACCGTGTGCTACCGCCTGGGTGGTGCGCCGGCGGTGTACGCCCTCGAGGGGTCGATCGCCGTCACGGGCTCCCTCATCCAGTGGCTGCGCGACAACCTCGGGATCATCGCCAGTGCCGCGGACGTGGAGGCGCTGGCGGCCACGGTGCCGGACAACGGGGGGGCCTACTTCGTGCCCGCCTTCTCCGGGCTGTTCGCGCCGCACTGGCGTGCCGATGCGCGGGGGGCGCTGGTGGGGCTCACGCGCTTCGTCAACCGGGGGCACATCGCGCGCGCCGCGCTCGAGGCGGCCGCCTTCCAGACGCGCGAGGTCCTCGACGCCATGAACGCCGATTCGGGCATGCCCCTCACCGAGCTCAAGGTGGACGGCGGGATGGTGGCCAACGAGACCCTCATGCAGTTCCAGGCCGACATCCTCGGCGTCGACGTCGTGCGGCCGCGGGTGGCCGAGACCACCGCGCTGGGGGCGGCGTACGCGGCGGGCATCGCCGTCGGGTTCTGGGCCGGCGAGGAGGACGTGACCGCCAACTGGGAGGAGGACCGCCGCTGGCACCCGCTCATGGACGAGGACGAGCGCGAGCGAACCTACCGGCTGTGGCGCAAGGCGGTCACCCGGACGTTCGACTGGGTCGACGCGGACGTCCGCTAGCCCGGCATGGACGGACCCGGGGAGGAGGGACGCGTGGAGGAGGGACGCGTGGACGAGACGGTCCCGCCGCAGGATGGCCTGTTCGACCTGCCGACCGGCTTCCGGCGCCCCCTGGCGCGCGTGGTGCTGCTCACCGGGCCCTCGGGGTCCGGGAAGACGTCGCTCACGCGCCGCCTGGGACTCCCGGTGGTCACCCTAGACGACTTCTACCACGACGAGGACCACGACGGCCTGCCCCGCCGCTTCGGCATCGTCGACTGGGACTCGCCCGCGAGCTGGGACCAGGCGGCGGCCCTCGACGCCCTCGTGACGCTGTGCCGCACCGGCCGCTGCGAGATCCCGATCTACGACATCCCGTCGAACCGCCGCACGGGGACCCGACCGCTGGACCTGCAGGGCACGCCGATCGTGATCGCCGAGGGCATCTTCGCCGCCGAGATCGTGGACGAGTGCCGCGCCGAGGACATCCTCGCGGACGCCATCTGCCTGGTCCGTCCGCGGGCGCAGACGTTCTTCTTCCGCCTCGCCCGCGACCTGGGTGAGGCGCGCAAGCCCCCGGGCACGCTCGTCCGCCGCGGCCTCGCCCTGGCCCGCACCGAGGCCGCGATGATCGACCGGCTCGTTGGCCTCGGGTGCCAGCCCCTCGGCGTCTCCGAGGCCGAGGAGGTGGTGAAGGCGCACGTGCGGCATGCGCTGCTCGCCCGTCGCTCGCGCGGCCCGTGGAGCGGTTCCTAGGTGAGCGACAGGAAGAGCTTCTCGAGCTTCTTGGTGTCCATCTCCTCGGACGGGTTCTCGATGCACTGGCGCAGCGTGCTCGCGATGATCGCGAAGCCTGCCTTGTCAAGGGCCTTCGAGCAGGCGGCCAGCTGCGTGACGAGCGTCTCGCAGTCACCGCCCTCGTCGAGGAGTCGTATGACCGCCGCCAGCTGGCCGTGGGCCCGGCTGAGGCGGTTACGCACGGACACGAGGTCCTGACCCGTGAGGTACATCCGGCCTCCTTCTACACCAGGGCTCCGCCCGCATTGTGCCACGCGGCCATCCCACCCTTCAGCGACGTGGCATTGAGACCCTGTGCGCGCAGCCGCGCCGCACCGACGCGCGAACGGTTCCCGTGGGCGCACACCACCACGATCGGGCGGCCCTGCGGGATCCTCCCGGTGGAGGTGGCGAGCCGTCCGAGCGGGATGTGCAGGGCCGCACGGGCATGACCCGCCCGCCACTCGTGGTCCTCGCGGACGTCCACCAGCACCGCGCCGTCGCGCACCAGCTCCACCGCGCGGTCGGCGCGGATCGCCCCCGGCAACCGGGACGGGTCCTGCGGGGTGCGGCGAAGAAAGTCGAAGAGTCCCATGGTCCTCCTGCTCGGTGGTGCCCCCAGCGTAGCAGATACCCCTAGGGGTATGCCCTCGCGTACACTCTCGGGCGTGAGCGCCATCGAGACCCCACCCCACCGCACAGACGTCCCGGAGCAGGTACGCGTCCGTGCGGCGAAGCGGGAGCGGCTGCTCGCCGCTGGAGTGGATCCGTACCCCGTCGTACTGCCCGTCACCGCCACGATCGCGCAGGTCCGGGCGTCACACCCCTCGCTCGCCGCCGGCGAGGAGACCGACGACGTCGTCGGCGTCGCCGGGCGCGTGATCTACCTGCGGAACACGGGCCGGCTCTGCTTCGCCACCCTGCAGGACGGCAGCGGTGCCACCCTGCAGGCCATGGTGTCCGCCGCCGAGATCGGTCCCGAATCGCTCGCGGACTTCAAGGCGGACGTCGACCTCGGGGACCACCTGTTCGTCGCGGGCCGCGTCATCTCCTCCAAGCGGGGGGAGCTCTCGGTGCTCGCGCACGAGTGGCGCGTCGCCTGCAAGGCGCTGCGCCCGCTGCCGAAGACGTACGAGAGGGAGGCCGGGGAACGGGTGACGCTCTCCGAGGAGGGGAGGGTGCGCCAACGCTACCTCGACCTGATCATGCGGCCGGAGGCGCGGCGGATGGTCCACACCCGTGCCGCCGTCGTGAAGTCGCTGCGCGCGAACCTCGACGAACGGGGCTACCTGGAACTCGAGACGCCCATGCTCCAGACGCTGCACGGCGGGGCGTCGGCGCGCCCCTTCGTCACCCACATGAACGCCTTCGACACGGACCTCTACCTGCGCATCGCCCCCGAGCTGTTCCTCAAGCGGGCCGTGGTCGGCGGCCTGGAGCGGGTCTTCGAGATCAACCGCAACTTCCGCAACGAGGGTGCGGACTCCGAGCACGCCCCCGAGTTCGCCATGCTCGAGGCCTACGAGGCGTACGGCAGCTACGACACGATGGCGGAACTGACCCGGGACCTCGTGCAGCGGGCCGCGCGCGACGCCCTCGGGGGCGAGGTGGTGACCCTCGCGGACGGCAGCGAGTACGACCTCTCGGGCGAGTGGCGCACGATCACCCTCGTCGAGTCGCTGTCGGAGGCGCTGGGCCGTCAGATCGACCCGCTGATGCCGAGGGCTGAACTGGCCCGGATCGCCGCGGGCGTCGAGGTGGAGGTGGCTCCCCACCACAGCGGTGGCAAGATCATCGAGGAGATGTGGGAGGCGTTCGTCGGTGACCACCTCCACGAGCCCACCTTCGTGCGGGACTTCCCGGTCGAGACCTCGCCCCTCACGCGCGCGCACCGTTCGAAGCCCGGCCTCGTGGAGAAGTGGGACCTCTACGTCCGCGGCTTCGAGCTGGCCACCGCCTATTCCGAACTCGTCGATCCCGTGGTCCAGCGGGAGCGATTCGAGGCCCAGGCGCTCGCCGCGGCGGCCGGTGACACGGAGGCCATGGTGTACGACGAGGACTTCCTGCAGGCCATGGAGTACGGCATGCCGCCCGCCGGGGGGATGGGGATGGGCATCGACCGCCTCCTGATGGCGCTCACCGGGTACGGCATCCGCGAGACGATCACGTTCCCGCTGGTCAAGCGGCTCTGAGCGCGCGCCAGCCGGGAATGTCGGTGGCCGTTGCTACGGTCGCACCATGAGCGGTCCCGCCAATCCCTACCGTCCGGGCGCTGGGGTGCCACCCCCGGTCCTCACCGGCCGTGACGACGTCCTCGCGCGCTTCGAACGTGTCCTCGAGGAGGTCTCCAGTGGCGAGGGCCAGCGGCCGTGGGCCGTGACCGGCGCGCGTGGAGTCGGCAAGACCGTCCTCCTGCTCGAACTCCTGCAACGGGCCGAGGACGCCGGCTGGGTGACCGCGCGGCTCGAGGCCGGGCCCCCGGACTCCCTCGCCGCGGCGCTCACCCGGGCGCTGTACGTACCGCTCCGCCGCGCGCTCGCGCGTGGCGGGGAGCGCGGCGGCGCCCTCAGCCGGCTGCTCACCGTGTTCTCCGCCGTCCGGGTGACGGTGGACAGCAGTGGCAGGCTCAGCCTCGGCGTCGATGTCGACGCGGCCGCGGCCGGAGCGCAGCTGGACGACGACGCCGGGCTCCACCGCCTGCTCCACGCCCTCGGGCTGTGGGTGCGTGATGAGGGCCGCGCGGCCCTCATCACGATCGACGAGCTGGACGCCGCGGCCCCCGCGGACATCACGGCACTGAACAGGGCCCTCCACCTCCTCGGGCAGGATGACCTCCCCGTGCCCGTCCACGTCGTCGTCACCGGCAACCCCACCCTCCTGGCGGGCCTCGCCCGCGCGAACCCCTACGCGGAGCGGCTGTACGTCCTCCACCAGCTCGGGCCGCTCGACGACGCCGCGGCCGCCGGCGCGCTCACCGAACCAGCCACCCACCTCGGGATCCGCTGGGACCCGGCTGCCGTGGACCGGGCCGTCGCCGAGTCGTGGGGGGTGCCGTACATGGTCCAGTCGATCGGGAGCTTCGCCTGGCAGGTGCGGGCCGGCGAGTCGATCTCGCTGCCGGACGTCGACGCCGCCGTCGGGTTGGCCCTCGCCGAGGCGCGCGGGATGCACCTCGCCCGCTGGGACGGGTCCACGCCCGCGCAACAGGCCGTCATCACGGCCCTTGCCGCCCTCGGGGGTGAGGCACCCCTCGCCGCCGTGGCGGAGCGGCTCGGACGCACAGAGCGGAGCCTGGGACGCGTGCGCGCGGACCTCGTGGCGCGCGGCGTCATCGAGGGGCGCGAGGGGCGGTTCCGGTTCACCGTGCCCGGCTTCGCAGCGTTCGTGGTCGAGAACCGCTAGTCCGCGGGGTGGCCGCGCGAGCGGCGGGCGAACCAGGAGATCACGAGACCAAACTCGGCGGCCATCCTGAGCACGAGGCGGGATGACCCACGCTCGCGCGGGGACGACGTGCGGGCCTCGAACATCAGGCGCCGGCCATCCGGATGACCCCCGCTCGCGCGGGGACGACCAGGGCCTCGATCTTCACGAGGTCCCCCCTTTCGGATGACCCCCGCTCGCGCAGGGACGACCCGTAGAGCGCCCAACGGGTGCTGGTGTGCGTCGGATGACCCCCGCTCGCGCGGGGACGACGGCTGCTGACCAGCTGAACCTGGGTGGTGTGCCGGATGACCCCCGCTCGCGCGGGGACGACGGACGGCACGGAGATGGGCGAATGGTTCGATCAGGGATGACCCCCGCTCGCGCGGGGACGACGCCCGCCATAGCGCGATCGACACCCAGAGGGGCGGATGACCCCCGCTCGCGCGGGGACGACCGGGACATCGCCGGCGGCGTCGAGCGGCGACTCGGATGACCCCCGCTCGCGCGGGGACGACTTGTCCTGAAGCGTGTAGCCGAGGTCCTGGCGCGGATGACCCCCGCTCGCGCGGGGACGACAACGTGAAGCCCGCTGGAGCCGGACTGTGGCTAGGATGACCCCCGCTCGCGCGGGGACGACTCCCGCTGAATCTCGCGCGCCATGATCTCCGACGGATGACCCCCGCTCGCGCGGGGACGACTCGCTGGCGACGTAGACAAGGCCGGCCGGAAGGGGATGACCCCCGCTCGCGCGGGGACGACCACCTTGTGCGCGGCTTCCAGAGGATTGAAGTCGGATGACCCCCGCTCGCGCGGGGACGACGTCGTGGCGCACCGGGTCCGTGGTGGCCCACCGGGATGACCCCCGCTCGCGCGGGGACGACGTCCACCAGTCCCACACGTTGTCGCGGAAGACCGGATGACCCCCGCTCGCGCGGGGACGACGCCGTGGGCATCTTCCTCGCCCTCGTCGGCATGGGATGACCCCCGCTCGCGCGGGGACGACTGGCCGACGACGTAGTCGGAGGTGGCGGTGTCCGGATGACCCCCGCTCGCGCGGGGACGACTTGACGCGCCCGTACCGGCCGGACGCCCACACCGGATGACCCCCGCTCGCGCGGGGACGACGGAGCAGTAGTAGCCGTGGTCCTCGTCGTGGAGGGATGACCCCCGCTCGCGCGGGGACGACTACAGCCAGATCGGCTCAATGAGCCCGTGCTGCGGATGACCCCCGCTCGCGCGGGGACGACCCGTCGATGAGCAGCGAATAGGTGACCGTCGTGGGATGACCCCCGCTCGCGCGGGGACGACACCGCGCCGACCGCGTAGACGATGTAGGCGACCGGATGACCCCCGCTCGCGCGGGGACGACGTCTCGTGCTGGTCGATCGGCAGGGGCACGCGCGGATGACCCCCGCTCGCGCGGGGACGACTTCCCGAATGGTTCCAAGATGGTTCCCAAAGGGGGATGACCCCCGCTCGCGCGGGGACGACCGGGCGCTACCTGACGGCCATCGCCGCGTTGCGGGATGACCCCCGCTCGCGCGGGGACGACATGATGAGCTGGCACTCGACGATTCCGGCGCGTGGATGACCCCCGCTCGCGCGGGGACGACCGAAACGGCCCCCACCCAATCGGGTGGGGGCCGGGATGACCCCCGCTCGCGCGGGGACGACCCGGCGGCGTCACCGAAGGTCACGTTGACGGCGGGATGACCCCCGCTCGCGCGGGGACGACACCACAGCAGGCGAATCGGCGCTCACGGTCGAGGGATGACCCCCGCTCGCGCGGGGACGACCCCCAGGTCATGCCGGACAGGTCCCCGGGCAGGGGATGACCCCCGCTCGCGCGGGGACGACCGTCACTCTGCGTCGGTCAACTGGTACGCATAGGGATGACCCCCGCTCGCGCGGGTGTCGCTTGCCAGCGTGATGG
>DBQX01000126.1:0-34749 GCA_002305415.1 Actinomycetales bacterium UBA1383
ACCACCCCCACCGGACACACCCACCACCGCGACACCCCACCACTCACCCCACCCAGGCCCAGACCCCCCGCGCGCGGGCGCTACCCCGCACCTGACGCGAACGCGTCCAGCAAGCGCGCCACTGGCGAGGCCAGGCCCCAGCGACGAGCCAGGCTGACCAGACGGTCCGGATCCGCGGGCGAGTCGGGCAGGTGATCGTCCACGTCCGGGACCGGTGCGTCCCGCGCCACGCGGACCACCAGGGGCGCCACGTCGAGGTAGTCAGCTGCCGCGGCCAGCCGGCGTCGCTGCGCCTCGGTCATGCCCCGGTCCACGCGGGCGAGGGCGGCGCGCACGCCGTCGAGCGATCCGTAGGTCCGAAGGAGGGCCGCCGCCGTCTTCTCGCCGATCCCGGGAACGCCGGGAAGTCCGTCGGAGGGGTCGCCGCGCAGGATGGCCATGTCGGCGTAGGCGTCGCCGGACGGCACGCCGTACCTCTCGGCGAGCCGCGCGGCGTCGATGACGTCGAGACCTCCTCGCTGGGTGTAGAGGACACGCACGGGGACGGCGTCGTCAACGAGCTGGAACAGGTCCCGGTCGCCTGTCACGATCTCGACGGCGTCGCGCGCGCCGGCCGGGCGGGCGGCCTCGCGGGCGGTCAGGGTGCCGATGACGTCGTCGGCCTCATACCCGGGTGCGCCGACGCGGGCGATCCCGACAACGGCGAGGACGTCCACGATGAGGGGCACCTGGGCGGTGAGCGCGGGTGGGACCTGCTCGGTGCCGTCGCCGGCGTCCGCGAGGCGGTGGGCCTTGTAGCTCGGGATGGCGGCGACGCGGAACGCCGGCCGCCAGTCGTCGTCCCAGCAGGCCACGAGCCGCGTCGGCCGGCGCTGGGCGACGAGGGTCGCGATCATGTCCAGGAGCCCGCGGACGGCGTTCACCGGGACGCCGTCCGGTGACCTCACGGTGTCCGGAACCCCGTAGAACGCGCGGAAGTACAGCGACGCCGTGTCGAGCAACAGCAGTGTGCCGGAGGTGGCGAGCCCGTGTGGGGCGGAGACGGAGTCCACCCACACATCCTTCCCCATCAGCCGGGCGGTGGGGGAGCCTGTACCCGCGGCAACGCCCGCCCCCGGCGCGTCGCACCCCGGTCGTGTCAGTGGGCTGGTCCACCATGGACATGGATGTGGAGGAGGAGCCATGGCGGTCATGACGATGGAACGGGTCGAGATCGAGCAGCACAGCGAGGATCAGGTCCCGCGGGACGAGCGGCGCGTGTGGTGCGAGTGCGCCCAGGACTTCGCCTACACCGTGGACGGCTTCTGCGAGTGCTGCGGCGCCATGGGGCACGCCTGCGCCTGACGGTCGCCGCCGGACGTTCACTCACTGGAGGGCGTGCCGCCCGATGCGGCGCGCCCGGCCGTCGTGCAGCTCCAGCACCCGGTCTGCCCGGCGCATGAGCAGCGGATCGTGGGTGGAGACCACCGCGGCCAGTCCCCGCTCCTGCACCAGCTCCGCGAGGAGGTCCATGATCGAGCCGGCCGTCTGGGAGTCCAGCTGGCCGGTGGGCTCGTCGGCGAGGAGGATGGACGGGTCAGTCACCAGCGCCCGCGCGATGCCCACCCGCTGTTGTTCTCCCCCTGACAACTCGTAGGGCCGCTGGTTCGCGTGCCCCGCCAGGCCCACCCGCTCGAGCGCCGCCGCCACCCGCGCCGCCCGCTCCCCCGGGTCCGTCCGTGCCAGCCGCAGCGGCACCTCCACGTTCTCCGCCGCTGACAGCACGGGGATCAGCCCGAACGACTGGAAGATGAACGAGAGCTCCCCCCGCCGCACCGCGAGCACCTCGTCCTCGCTCATGGCGGTCAGTTCCCGCTCCCCGAGCCACACGCTGCCCGACGTCGGCCGGTCCAGCCCGCCCAGCAGGTTCAGGAGGGTGGTCTTCCCGGCCCCGGACCGCCCCCGCACCACGAGCAGCTCACCGGGGTCCACCTCGACGTCCACGTCGACGACGGCGTGCACCTCACCCGCCGCCGTCGCGAACGTCCGGCTCAGCGATCGTCCGGACACGGCGGCGGTCACGTGGCCTCCTCGCCCCGCGCGTGGCCGGACGGGTCCGGCCACACCCCGGCATGATCGGTCTCAAGGGTGAGGCGGACCCGGTCCTTCAGCTCGAGGGCCCGCACATACTCCTGGGGTAGCTGCAGGCGTCCCACCTTGTCCAGCACCACGAACTCCTCCGCGATGTGCCGCTCCTCGCCGTGCTCGTCCATCTCCCGGCGGCGCAGCACCTCGGTGGAGGTGCGCCCGTCCCGGATCTGCACGGTGCGGCGCACGTGCTCCGAGACTGCGGGATCGTGGGTCACGATCAGCACCGTCACCCCGAGTTCCCGGTTCACGGCACGCAGGGTCTCGAGCACCTCCGCGCTGGTGGCCTCATCCAGCTCACCGGTGGGCTCGTCCGCGAGCAGCACCCGCGGGGAGTTCGCCACCGCGACCGCGATCGCCACCCGCTGCTGCTCCCCGCCGGACATGGTGGCGGGCCGGCGATCGCGGCAGTGCCCCACGCCGAGCAGGCGGAGCAGGTCGTCCACCCGCGCCCCCGGGTCCCTCCCCGCCAGCACCATCGGCAGCGCCACGTTCTCCGCGGCGGTCAGGTAGGGCAGCAGGTTGCGTGAGGTCTGCTGCCACACGAAGCCCACGGTGTGCCGCTGGAACTCGACCCGGCCCCGCCCCTTCAGCGTCAGGAGGTCCACGCCGTCGACGGACACGCGCCCCGCGGACGGCGTGTCCAGCCCCGACAGGATGGTGAGCAGCGTGGACTTGCCCGATCCCGAGGCGCCGACCACGGCCACCATGTCCCCGGCCTCGACGTACAGCGTCAGGCCCTGCAGCGCCTGGACCTCGACACCCTCGGTGGAGAAGATCCGCACGAGGTCCTCGCACACGATCTCCCCGCCCCTCACCGTGGGCGCGGCTGCGGTGGTCATACGGCATCATCTCCCATTCGCAGGACATCGCGGGACAGTCGGCGGGCGATCGCGCCCGCCACCAGGACGGCCCCGACCGTGACGACGGCGGCCCCGCCGACCACCCCCACGAGCGGGAGCCAGTCGTGGGCGATCGGGGGCTGCCCGTCACCTCCCGTGAAGGGGCGCAGGTCCACCGTGGCGCGCACGAGGTACGGCAGCGCGAGCCCGAGCGCGGCACCGACCGGCGCCGCCACCACCACGGCCGGCACCGTCTCCCACCAGACGAGGCGCCGCGCGTCGCGGGCGCTGATGCCCAGGGTGCGCAGCACGGCCAGCAGTCGCGCCCGCACCGGAGCCGCCAGCACGAGCGCGAGCACCACCGCGAACACCACCTGGACCGCCGCGACCACGACGGCGATCCCGAAGCCGCGCTGCAGCGCCGCCGCGCTCGGGGACGCGAGGAAGTCCGCCTCGTCCGCCGTGGGTGAGGTGATCGTGCCCCGGCCCCCGACGGCGTCGCCCAGTCCCGCCAGGGCAGCGTCCGGGTCGGTCCCCTCCGCGAGTCCCACCAGCACGATGCGCGCCGGGAACCGCTGCCCGGACACCTCCCGGAGCAGTCCGAGGTCGGCGATCGCCCACGAGTCGCCGCTCGCCAGTCCCACGGCGTCGGGCGCCCGCCCGACGACGGTGATCGGCACCCGCTCCTCGAGCAGCAGCTCCAGCTCCACCCCCTCGGTGACCTGCTGCCCGGCGGCGAGCAGCACCGGCACCCGGCCGTCCACGAGTCCAGCCATGCCGGGTGGCAGCGCCACCGCACCGGCGACGCCACGCTGGGTCGCGGCGAGCGTGGCGGTGTCCACCGCCACCACGGCGACACGACGCGACTGCCGGTCAACCGCCGAGCCCGAGCCCGCCACCTCGACCAGCGGCGTCCGCGGGAGTTCCACGACCTCGGTGAGGGAGGCGACCCCGTCGACGGCGCGAATCGCAGCCAGGTCGTCGGCGGTGTAGTAGGGCCCGGCAAGGCGGACGTCCGCCCCGACGGCGCCCCGGGCCGTGGCACTCACGCCACGGTCCACGGTGGTCTGCATCGTCGTGGAGAAGACCGTGATCGAGAGGCCGACGACGACCGCGAGCAGGGTGGCCAGGCCACTGGAGCCCTCCCGGATCGCGCGGGCGGACCCCAGGAAGGGCGCCAGGTCGCGGCGTCGTCGGGTGATCGCGTGCACCGCACGGAGCAGGACGGGGAACAGCCGGGCGACGAGCAACGCCACCGTGACGGCGATGAGGAACGGCGCGGCGGCGGCGACGGGGTCGACGCCGGCGGTGGCGGCGTCGGCGGCCACACCCCGGTCGAGGAGGAGGTAGACCGCCCCCGCCGCGAGGGCCGCCACGCCCACCTCGCCGACCCAGCGCCACCGGCTGCTGGCGCGTGCACCGAGGTCGGACCGGGTGGGGCGCAAGCTCGGGATTGGGGATACCGCGAGGAATGCCGCTGGAGCGAGACCCGCCGCGCCAGCGGCGAGGTAGTGGCCGGCGAGGACCGCTCCGGGGATCGCGAGGGTCGCGGCGACGGCGCCGAGCGCCGCCGCCGGGAACCCGAGCAGCATGCCCTCCGCGGCCAACGCGCCCCGCAGCAGCCAGGGCGAGCCGCCCCTGGCCGCGGCGAGCGCGAGGGTGGCACGACGGCGGGTCACCGCGAGCCGCACCGTGAGCGACAACAGGGCGAAGGTCACACCGACCGGTCCGGCCAGTGCCACCGTCAGCACCGCTTCCGTCGAGCTCCAGATGGACAGGGCGCGCTCGAGGACGTCCGTGAGGTCCGACGAGAACTCCACGCTCGGGGACGACGCCAGCCCCGCCAGGGGCACGGACCTCGAGGTCAAGTCGCGCAGGTCCGTGAGCAGCGCCCCGGCGTCGGTGGCCCGGGGCTCCACGGGGAACCAGAGCTGCGTGGTGGTCACGCCCTCCGCTCCCTCGAGGGAACCGATCCACCTCAGGGTCCCGGGGTTCGGGTAGACGGTCGCAGTGGCGAGCAGGCCGCGCTGGGGATCATCGACGACCAGCGGCCGCAGCACGCTCACCTGGGCCTGCCAGTAGGGGTCATCCGGGTCGACAGCCTCGAAGAGGCCCACCACCCGCACCAGGCCGTTGCTCCAGAACGCCGGGAGCTGGACGACCTCGCCCACCGCCAGCCCGAGCCGGGCGGCGCTCGCCGCGGAGATCATCACCTCGGAGGGCGGGAGGTCCGGCGAGGTCACGATGGCCTCGAACTCCTCGAACCGTCCCTCCGACAGGAGCGCGGAGTAGGCGGACTCGAAGGCCGGATCGTACGCCGCGGGGCCAGGCAGGTCCCCCTCCACGAGTCGGACACGTTCGCCGATATCGGGGTCGACTCGGACGCGGAGGGAGCGGGTGGCGAGATCAGTCGGACCGCCAGACCCGAGGATGGGGGTGGACACGCCCTCGAGCACGATGACGGGTGCGCCCAGGGCGTCCCGCAGCTCCTCACCCGCGCTGGCGGCGAGGGACCCCAGCTCGGTCCGGAGCATGTCCGCCCAGTCCGGGACCGGGACCGGCCATCCCGGGACGGTGGCGCGGAGCGCACGGACGGTGGGAGGTGTAGCCGTGATGCGGTGGTTCACCTCGTCGAGCCCGACCTGCTGCAGCAGCCGCGGCCACGCCGTCAGGAGGCAGGCCGTGATCGCCACGACGAGCGCGATCACCAGACTCGCGCCCGGGGTGCATGTGGCGAGCCGCCACCACAGCCGCGCCCTCACCGCAGCTCCTCCCGCCACGTCCTGTCCCGCGCCTGGCTGCGGACGAGTCGGCCGTACCAGGCGGCGACTGCGGCCAGGGCCACGAGCAGCAGGGCGAGGAACGCGGCGCCCACCGGAAGGTCCCAGGCCAGTGCGAGCGGTACCCCGCGCGACACCCGCGGGGTCGTGGCCCGGACCAGGTCGACCATGACCAGCTCGGCCACCACCCAGCCGGCGGCGCTGCCAGCAACGACGGCACCCACCGCGACACCGAGGAGCTCGTTCCTCCGCGAACCGCCCTGCTGCGCCGCCCCCAGCCCGACCGCCCGCAGTACGACCACCTCACCTCGCCGTGCTGTCGCCTGGACGAGCGCGACCGCCGCGACGGCTGGCAGCACGAGCAGGAGCGCGGAGGCCACGGCTACCCAGAACCCGAGTCGGGCCGGCTCGGACACCGGGTCCGGAGCCGGGGTCACACCCTCCAGGACGGGGACCTGCGGCCCGAGCCGCTCGCGGAGCGCCGCGGCGACGTCGCCCGGCGCACTGGTGGCGAGCCACAGCTCGTCGACGGCGGGCACCCCCGCCGACGTGCGCAGGAGGGCATCCTGGAGGGTGGCGAGGTCGGCGAGCGCCGCGCGGGTCGCGGGATTCCCCGGGACCGCGCCGATGTCCCCCACCCGCTCCAGCCTGAAGGGGATCTCGCCGAGCGTCACGTCGGTGCCGGAATCGCGGATCTCCTCCTCCCATCCCGGGGTGACGAGAACCGGGACGGTGGGTGTTCCGGCCCGCTCCGGCATCAGTCGCTGGAACGGCTCGAACACGGTCGAGGCGAACCGTACCCGGCTCCTCTCGAGGACATCCGGGGACCCGATCGCGTCGACGTTCACCGTCTCCGGGGTGTCGGCGTCCACGGCGACCACCCGCCACGTCCCGGCCGGGACGGTGACGGCGAGCGTGCCGGGAGCACCCGCCCCGGTGGCGGGTAGCCGGACGAGTTCGACGCCGTCGTGCAGCCACACCCAGAACTGGACGGAGGAGATGTCGGTCCCCGCCACGGTGACGGCGAGGCGGAGGTCCCCGGGCGGAACGTCAACGCCAGCCAGCACGCCAGCGTCAGGCGTGAGCAGTTCCACCGCGGGGCCGAACACGTCCTCCGGCGCGGCGGAAACCCCGAGGTCACGGACCGGCAGCGCGGAGAGCGTCCCGGTCTCACCGCCGAGCCGCAGGGGTAGCTGGACGACGCCGGTGGCGGCGGTGACGCCGTCGAGGGTCGCGGCGTCCGAGACCCCCCGTGGGGTGGTCCCGACCGAAGCCGGCCGCAGGTCAGCGCGCACGTCCGCCCCGGCCGCGACCCGGGCGGACACCGTGCGCGACGCCTGCCACGTGCCGGAGTACGCGGCGGCGAGAGCGGTGGTGCCGGCTGCCACCACCACCAGCACCACGAGCACCGCGACCACCGGCAGGCGTCGCGAGACCTGCCGCAGCTCGGCGGACGGGGAGTAGCCACGGCTACGGTCGACGGCGGCCGCGAGCCGCCGCGCGAGGGGTCCGGCGAGGGCGACGGTGAGGAGCGCGCACGCGACCAGTCCGAGGGCGGGGGCAGCGACTGCGAGCGCGTCGGGGCGTGCCGTGCCGGCGACCAGCGGGGAGGCATTCCGGCGGAACCGCCACAGCGTGAAGGCGGCGGCGAGCACCACGAGGACGAGGCCCCCGGGCGCGAGCGCGGCCCGTACCCGGCCTGTCTCCTCGACCGGCCGAACGCCCGTGGCGGCGGCGTGCGCGGCACTGATCGTCAGCACCACCACCGCACCGGCAGCCACGGCGGTGGCGCCCAGCCACACGGCGGAGACGTGGACGCCGGGCCGGCCGGCGGACCCGAGCAGCACCGCTCCCGCACCGAGGGCGGCCCCGGGCGCCGCGACCGCCAGGGCCTCCACCGCGCTCACCGTCGTCAGGGCACGGCGGGTGGCGCCGCGCGAGAGCAGGATCAGGGTCTCGCGCGCCCGCACGGCGGCCAGCAGCCGGGCGAGCTGCCACAGCACCACCAGCCCGAGCAGCGCCAGCACGAGCATCGGGATCATGGTGGCCGCGCGCACCGAGGCCAGCCCGGCCTCCGTGTCCGCCACGGTCGCGGGGAGGTCCCCGGAGGACGTGAGGCCGCGGCTCGTGACGCCGGCATCCTGGAAGGCGTCCGGCAGGGCCGCGAGGCCGGCGCTCCACGCGCCGAGGTCAGCAGGGCCGACGGTGGGGCCGGGGCTGATGGTCCACTGCGCGAAGGGCGTCATGTCGAGGCCGGTCAGGGCATCCCCGGGGACGATCGCCGGGCCGTGGGTTCCCGGATCGAGCGGATCGCTTCCCGCCGCGGCGAGGGGATCAGTGCCCCAGTGCGGGTGGTCGGTGGGACGCCACGTCCCGACGAGTGTCAGGGCGGCGGTGGTGCCCTCGACGGCGATCTCGAGCGAGTCCCCGACGCCGACGCCCAGCGCCGTGGCAGCGCCGGCATGGAGCGCGGCCTGGTCCGGTCTGGCGGGCCAGGCGCCGTCGACGAGTCCGGCGTGGTCCGCGATCGCCGGGTCGACCAGCAGGACCAGCCGGGCGTCCGTGTCCGCGAGGCGGAGCGGGATCGAGCGGATCGTGTGCCACACCTCGCGGTCCGCGGGCAGGAGGTCCGCGAGCGCGGTGGCGGCGCCGTCGGCCTGGGCGGCGGCGTCGTCGGCGAGGCGGGTCTGGACCTGGAGGGACTGGTCGGCGAGGACGGTACGGACGGCCCGGGAGGCCGCGGTGTCGAGGTAGGCCTGGGTGCCCGCGAGCGCGCCGACGATCAGTGCCACGGTCAGCGCGATGAGGGTGATGAGGCGCGCGTGGGCGAGGGTGCGGCGCAGCGCGTACAGCAGCACGTCTCCGACGCTACCGCGGCCGGAGCTGGACGTTCGGCAGCTCGGGAGCGGGGAGGGGCGGCCCTTCGTAGCCGGTGACGTGACCGAAGCGCGCCACGCCGTCGGGGTCGCCGGCAATCGCGGCCTGCCAGTGGGCGCGCGCCTCCGCCACCTCGTCGTGGGTGCGGCCGATGAAGTTCCACCACATGACGATCTGCTCCTCGAAGGGCGTGCCCCCGATGAGGACCGCCCGCACCGGTTCCGCGCCGGCCGCGAGCACGACCTCGGCGCACCCCGGCGCGAGGTAGGCGAGCCACGCCGGCTCCAGCGCCGTACCGGCCACGGTGAGCGAGCCGGTGTCCAGCAGCACGCCGTGCTCGAACGCCGGGTCCACCGCGAGCCGCACCGTGGCCCCGGCCGGGAGGTCCAGCTGGGCCGCGACCAGCGGCGTGTCCGCCCGCGCCGGGGAGGTGACGCCCCCGAGCGTCCCCATGAAGACCTGCACGCGGGCGCCGTCGACGTCGAACGCCGGCACGTCCGCCACGTGCTCGAACGCCCGCTCGCCGTTGCGGGTGGCGTCCGGCAGCGCGGTCCACAGCTGCACCCCGTGCAGGCGCCGCTGGGCCGGGAATCGCACGAGCGTACCCTCCTCGGAGTGGCAGATGCCGCGGCCGGCGGTCATCAGGTTGAGCTGGCCGGGGCGGATGGCCTGCACGGAGCCGAGCGCGTCGAGGTGCAGCACCTCCCCCTCGAAGAGCCAGGTGACGGTCTGCAACCCGGTGTGCGGGTGCGGGGCCACGTCCATGCCGCCGGTCTCGGCGATGTCGTCCGGGCCGTAGTGGTCCGCGAAGCAGAAGGCGCCGATGAAGGACCGCTGCCGGGAGGGCAGGGTGCGCCGCACCGTCATGGCGCGCGGCCCGCCGAGGGGGACGTCCCGCGGGGGGATGAGCTCCACCGGCACCGCCGGGCCCGCCACGCAGACGTGCTCCCGGGGGCGGGATTCGAGGTTGGTCACGGGTCCAGACTATGGTGCCGCCCGACGCGCCGGCCGCACCCCGGACGACTCGGTGGTGGGCCTCGGCTCGGACCCCAGCAGGTCGAGGCCGAGGCGGCGCGAGAGGAAGCGCGCGGCGAGCTGGCCCCGGACGCTGTTGCCGGCGTCGTCGAGCAGGGGCGAGTAGGTGCCCAGGCCACCCTTGCCCGGCGCCACGGTGACGATGCCGCCGCCGATCCCGCTCTTGCCGGGCTGGCCGACGTCGTACAGCCAGTCCCCGGAGGTCTCGTACAGCCCGGCGGTCATCATGACGGCGAGCACGTGGTGGCACAGCGCGGCGTCGATGACCCGCTCACGGGTGACGGGGTTCACGCCACCGCCCGCGAGGGTGGCGCCCATGGTGGCGAGGTCCGTCGCCGTGACGGTGAGGCAGCTCTGCCGGGTGTAGAGGTCGAGGGCGAGTGCCGGGTCGCAGCCCAGCCCGCCGCGGCTGTGCAGCAGGAAGGCCAGCGCCCGGTTCACGTGGTTGGTCGCGGAGGCGGAGGCGTACACCCCGGCGTCGAGTCCGAGTGGCCGGCCCGCGAAGGCGGAGAGTCCAGCCCTGATCGCGGCCCACCTCTCCTCGCCCTCGCCGGGCACGAGGCTCGCGGTGGCGATGGCGCCCGCGTTGACCATCGGGTTGGTGCGTCCGTCCGGCTCCCGTTCCACCGCGGCGACGGCGTTGAACGGCAACCCGGTGGCGTTCGCGCCGATCCGGGCGCGGGCCTCCTCCGGACCGAGCGCCTCGAGGACGAGGGCGAACACGAAGGGCTTGGCGACGCTCATCAGGGCGAAGGGGACGTCCACGTCACCAGCCGCGTGGACGGCGCCGCCCGTCCCGACGACGCACACCCCGAAGTGGTTCGGATCAGCGTGCGCGAGCGCGGGGTACACGCTTGAGAGTTCGCCGTGGCGCACGCGACGGAATCGCTCGTGGGCCTCCGCGACGATCTCCCGGACGGCGTCCGCCGTGGGCAGGCGCCCCGTCGAGACGTAGCGGTGCTGCGGGTTCTCGATCTCCACGGCACCATCCTCGCCGTTGCGGGCCCCCGGCGGATCGCCGTCGGCGAGAACAGTCAGCCGAGCTGGAGCGTGGTCACGCAGGTGGGGTCGTCCGGTCCGGTGGCGATCGGGGCGGTGGCGCTGAGTCCGCCCCACCTCACGGAGATGGTGCCCTCGATGTCCCGTGGCAGCCAGAAGCCGACGAACCCGTTGTCGTAGGTGGTGACGGTCCCGTCAACGTGCACCTCGCCGTCGGCGGCGATGATCGTGACCTCGAGATCCTCGCCGACCAGCTCTCCCTGGCAGCTCGCGAGGTTGTGGTAGTAGCAGTCGTGGGTGTTCTCCACGTACGGGGCGAGGGAGAGGTAGAAGAGGTCATCGGGGAGCGGGAGCTCGGTCTCGCCGCCGGGAGTGGCGAACACGACCGTGTCGTAGCGGACGGAGCCGGCCAGGCCGGCCTCCCGATCCTCGTTGGTCCGGTCGAGCGCGCTGACGATCTCCTCGGCGCTGCTGTCCTCCAGCCCGTACGGCGCAAGGAAGTCAGCCTGCGCTGTCTCCTCCGGCGCGGGGCCTGCGCACCCCGACACGCTCACTATCGCGATGGCTGCGGCTGCGGCCGCGAGCATGCTCTTCCCCATTACGCTCTCCTCGGACTCGGTACCTCCATGGTCAGCGACGTCGGAGGGTCATCCCCGCCGGTTTCCATCAAGATTCGATGGAGTTTCTCCCCACTCAGTGGCCGCGAGCGACACCCGCCCCGCCCCGCAGACGCTCGCACCAGTCTACGGTGGACGGCATGGGCCATGGCAAGCACGTGGCAGCGGGCGCCGCCGTCGACGCTCCGTCCGGCCACGCCATCCGCGCCGAGAACCTCACCAAGACCTACGGCACCGGGGAAACCGCGGTGCATGCCCTCGAGGACGTGTCGTTCGGGATCCCGCGCGGGGAGTTCGTGGTGATGCTCGGGCCGAGCGGCTCCGGCAAGACCACGATGCTCAACGTGGTCGGGGCCCTCGACGCGCCCACGGGCGGCGATCTTCACGTCATGGGCACCTCCCTGTCCGACCTGGACGAGGACGACCGCACGCGCTACCGCCTCTCCTCGATCGGCTTCGTCTTCCAGTTCTTCAACCTGGTGCCCACGCTCACCGCCATGGAGAACGTCGAGCTCCTCGCCGAGATCACCGGCGGCAACGCAGACACCCGCGCCCGCCACGCCCTGGACCAGGTGGGCCTCGGCGATCGCGCGGACCACTTCCCGGGCCAGCTCTCCGGCGGCGAGCAGCAACGGGTCTCGATCGCACGCGCCCTGGTGAAGGACGTCCCGCTCCTCCTCTGCGACGAGCCGACCGGCGCCCTCGACATCGACACCGGCATCAACATCCTCCGCGTGCTGCGGGACACCACCGAGCGTGGCCACACCGTCCTCCTCGTCACCCACAACTCGGAGATCGCCCGCATGGCGGACCGCGTGCTGCGCCTGCTGGACGGCCGCCTCGTCGCCGATGAGCCCAACGCGGCGCCGGCTGCGCCCGAGGACCTGACGTGGTGACGGGCCCGTGACGGGCCTGCCGCTCAAGCGCCGCCGGGACATCGCCCGGCAGCGTGGCCAGTTCCTGACCGTCCTCGGCACGATCGTGCTCGGCGTGATGATGTTCGCGGCCACCTACGACGCCTACCGCAACCTCGAGGCCTCCTACAACGGCACCTATGACCGCCTCGCCTTCGCGGACATGACGATCACGGGCGGGCCGCCCTCGCTCGACGCCGCCCTCAACGCGATCGACGGCGTCGCCGTCGTCGAGTCGCGGCGCCAGGCCGACGTCCCGCTCCAGGTGGGCGACGACGTGTTCCTGGGCCGCGTGGTCTCCCTCACCAGCGACATCAACACGCTCGACGTCGTCGCGGGCGAACTCCCGAGCGGCGGAGCGGAAGGGCTCGCCGAGACCCACCTCGCCGAGCACTTCGGGCTGGAACCGGGCGACACCGTCACCGTCCTCGGAACGCTCGGCGTCACCGTGACGGGCGCGGCGGTCTCCCCGGAGTACCTCTGGCCGGCCCGCAGCTCGCAGGAGTTCTTCGAGGCACCCGGCGAGTTCGGCGTGCTGTTCGTGACGGAGGACGTCCTCGACGCCGTCGACCAGGCCCAGGTCCTCTCCCAGCTCCTGGTGCGCTACGAGCCGGGCGCCGACACCGCGGCCGTGGACGCCGCCGTGCGCGGCACCGCGCTCGAGCAGGGCGCGTCCGCGGTGGTGGCGCGGGCCGACCAGCCATCCAACAAGGCCCTCAACCTCGACGTCACCGGGTTCGAGCAGATGGCCGTCTTCTTCCCGGCCATGTTCCTCCTCGTCTCGGGCCTCGCCGCGTACACGCTGCTGACCCGGCTGGTGCACTCGCAGCGCAGCGTCATCGGCACGCTCCGGGCGAACGGCTTCTCGCGGCGCACCGTCGTGCGGCACTACCTCTCCTACGGGCTCTGGCTCGGGGCGGTGGGCGCGGTGCTCGGGATCGCGCTCGGAGTCCCGATGGGCTGGGCGATGACCGCCGCGTACACCGCCGAGCTGGGCATTCCCGACACGGTGCGCGAACTGAGGTGGATCACCCCCGTGGCCGGCCTCGCGTTCGGGATCGCCGCCGGCGTGCTGTCCGCGTGGGTGCCCGCCCGTCGCGCGGTCCGCATCGAGCCGGCAGAGGCGCTGCGGGGCGACTCCCCCGCCACCCCCGCGCGCCGCAGCCTCCTCGAACGGGTCCTCCCGCCGTCGTCCCGCCTCCCGGTCCAGTGGCGGATGGTGGTCCGGGGCATCGGGCGCAATCCCCGCCGCAGCTCCTCGGTGGTGGTGGCCATCGCGCTCGCGATGACGCTCGTGTACACGACGTGGGCGATGGTGGACACCGTCACGATCCTCCTCGACCGCCACTTCAACGTGATCAACGTCCACGACGGCGACGTCGTCACCACCGGCCCGGTCGACGCCGCGGCGGTGGCCGCCGTCGCCGGCGTCCCGGGCGTCCGCACGGCCGAGCCGGTGGTGATCCTCGACGCGTCGCTCAAGGGCCCCGACGGCACCTACTCGACGACCCTCTTCGCGTACGAGGCCGGCACCGAGGTCCGCGGGTTCGTGACGGGGAGCGGCGAGGGACCGAGTTCCGGCGTCGTCATGGGAGAGGCGGTCCTGGAGGAGACCGGCGCCGGGGTGGGGGACACGTTGCGGATCTCACTGCCCACCCTCGGCGCCACGTTCGACCTCCCGATCGAGGACACCGTCCGGGAGCCGATGGGCAGCCCGGCCTACGTGACGCGGGAGACGCTCCAGGACCTCCTCGCCGCGGACGCCGCTCCCGGGTGGCAGGACGCGATCACCCAGCCGGGGACCTCCGTGATCGCGCTGCTGCTCGAGGACGACGCCGATCGCGAAGCGGTCCTCGGCGCCGTGGCCGATCTGCCGGTGGTGGCCTCGGCCACCGACGCCCGGGCCGCGTGGAGCATGATCGAGCAGTTCATGGGGCTCTTCTACCTGATCGTCGGCCTGATGCTGGCCTTCGGCGGCGTGCTCGCTGTGGCGCTCATCTACAACGTCGTCTCGGTGAACCTCGCCGAGCGCACCGGTGAAATCGCCACGATGCGCGCGAACGGCATCTCGCACCGGCGGATCGGTGCGTACGTGTTGGCGGAGAACATGATCCTCACGGCGATCGGGGTGGTCCCGGGGGCACTCATCGCCCGTGCTGCGGCCACCCGGCTGATGTCCACCTATTCCACGGACATCCTCTCCTTCGACCTGGAGACGCGGCCGGCGACGATGGTGCTCACCATCGCCGCCATGTTCGTGGTCACCGCGGTCTCCCTGTGGCCCGGGATGCGGGCGGTGCGGCGCCTCGACATCGCCACCGAGGTGCGCGAACGCTCGCAGTAGGCCGGAAGGCTCTGCACCCCATACGCACGGTCAGCCCCTGAGCCGCAGCAGCCGCACACCCGTTGTCACGAGCGCCGCCCAGCGCTGCCCTCCCACGCCGTCGGGCGGGTGGATGCGCATCAGACGCTGCACGGCGACGGTCTGGGCCTCGGTGTACTTGACGATTCCCTCCCGGCCGTGTCGGCGTCCCACGCCGGAGGCCTTCCAGCCACCCATCGGGGCGTCGTAGGAGCTCCAGGTCGCGGCGTACCCCTCGTTCACGTTCGCGGTGCCCACCTGGAGGCGCGCCGCCACCGCCGCGCCGCGCCGGGACGTCGACCACACGGCGGCATTCAGGCCGTACTCGCTGTCGTTCGCTCGGGCCACCGCCTCGGCCGCGTCGCGCACGCGGTACAGCGAGACCACCGGCCCGAAGGTCTCGGCGCGGGCCACCTCCATGTCCTCCGTGACGCCCTCCAGGACGGTGGGCTCGAAGAACAGCGGCCCGAGGTCGGGCCTCTCCCGCCCGCCGGCGAGCACCCGCGCCCCCTTCGCGACGGCGTCGTCCACGTGCCGGCGGACCACTGCCAGTTGCGCCGCACTCACCAGCGACCCCATGTCCGCATCCCACGTGAGGCCCGCGGCGAGCCGCATCTGGCGCACCCGGTGCGCGAACGCGGCGGCGAGGCGGTCGTAGACCGGGGCCTCCACGTAGATCCGCTCGATGCTGATGCACAGCTGCCCGGAGTTCGAGAAGCAGGCGTGCACCGCCTGCCGCGCTGCGGCCTCCACATCGGAGTCCGCCAGGACGATCATGGGGTTCTTGCCGCCCAGT
Organism: Actinomycetales bacterium UBA1383; assembly: GCA_002305415.1. Classification (GTDB taxonomy): domain Bacteria; phylum Actinomycetota; class Actinomycetes; order Actinomycetales; family Actinomycetaceae; genus UBA1383. The sequence continues at coordinate 15,350 of DBQX01000126.1, forward strand.
TCGGCGGAGAAGCCGATGAGGCGGAGCCCGCACTGCTCGGCCACCACCCGCCCCACGGCCGTGGAACCGGTGAACATCACGAAGTCGACGGCGTCGATGAGGCTGGGCCCCAGTACCGTCCCCTCCCCGGTGACCACGTGGAAGAGGTCCGGGGGAAGGCCCGCCTCCCGCAGCAGCTCGACGGCGGCGAGCGCCGTGAACGGGGTCTGGCGGTCCGGCTTCAGCACCACGGCGTTGCCCGCCACGAGCGCCGGCACCGCGTCGGACACCGCGAGGGTGAAGGGGTAGTTCCACGGGCTGATGACGCCCACCACGCCCCGCGGCCGGTGGTGGACCACGGTGGTGGTGAGGAGCGGGACGGCGCCCTCGCGGCGGCGCGTCCGCAGGTGGCGGCCCGCGGTGCGCGCGTAGTAGAGCGCGTTCGCGGCGACGTCGGCGACCTCCTCGTGCGCGCTCGCCCGCGACTTCCCGGATTCCACCTGGATGAGGTCGAGCAGCTCGTCCTGGCGGGCGAGGACGAGGTCGTGGTAGCGGCGCGCCACGGCAGCCCGCTCGCGCAGCGGCCGGGCCGCCCAGCCACGCTGTGCCGCGCGGGCGCGGGCGACGGCGGCGGCGACGTCGTCGGCCGTGCAGGTGGGCACCTCGCCGATGCCGGAGCCGTCGAAGGGGCTGTGGGTCACCTGGCGCCGTCGCCCCGGGGCGGCGGACACCAGGGCGGCGAGGCGCGCGGGCCGCTCGACGCCGAGGGGACTGGTCATGATTCCTCGAATGGTCACTGCCCTCCATCTTCTGCGGTGTCACCGCCGTCCGCACTCCGATGGTCCCGTGTCCGCGGTGGTGCCCGTGGTTATCCTCGTGGTGTCGCCGGGCAAGGGTGCCCGGGAACGTCGCGAAGGGGATCGCAGTGCCAGCCGCCACACTCGGACAGAAGCTCACCACGCTGCGCGAGTCGCTCGGGCTCTCGGTCGACGAGGTGGCCGAGCGTTGCCAGTGCGAACCGGTCGTCATCGCCGGCCTGGAGGCCGGCGAGCTCTCCCCCTCCCTGGCACCGCTGCTGCGGATCACCCGGGCGCTCGGGGTGCGGCTCGGGACGCTCCTCGACGACGACGCCGTGATCGGCCCGGTGGTCACGCGGGCCGGCGAGGCGGGGACCGCGCCCCGGCTGAAGTCGCTGCAGACGGCGTCCGACGCCGGCCTCCTCAGCTACCACTCGCTCGCCGCCTCCAAGGTGTCCCGCCACATGGAGCCCTTCATCATCGACGTGGCCCCGAGCGAGCTGGAACGCAGCGGCCGCTCCAGCCACGAGGGCGAGGAGTTCATCTACGTGCTCTCCGGCTCGCTGGAGGTGGAGTACGGCCGCGAGGTGCACGTGCTCTGGCCGGGTGACTCGATCTACTTCGACTCGATCGTGCCGCACGAGGTCCGCACCCACGGGGCGGCCGCCGCGCGGATCCTCGCCGTCGTGCACGTCCCGGAGTAGGGACGATGGACGCCGACCTCCACACCAGGCTGCCACTCGGGCAGTACTTCGAGCGCCGGGTGGCCCTCCAGCCGGACCACGACTTCATCGTGTACCCGGACCGGGACCTCCGCTGGACCTACGCCGAGTTCGACCACCGCTGTGACCAGCTCGCCAAGGGGCTCCTCGAGATCGGCGTCGGGAGGGGCGACCACGTGGGCATCTGGGCCCGCAACGTCCCGGACTGGCTGACCTTCATGTTCGCGACGGCGAAGATCGGGGCGGTGCTCGTGACCGTAAACCCGGTCTACAAGTCGCACGAACTCGCGTACGTGCTGAGGCAGTCGGACATGAAGGCGATCGCCATCATCGACGCCTTCCGGGACGTGGACTACATCAGGATCCTGCGGGAGCTCGTGCCCGAGTCCACCACCCACCCCCGGGGCCACCTGGACTCCCCGGAGTTCCCGCGCCTGAAGTCCCTGATCTACCTCGGGCCCGAGAAGTACCGGGGCTTCTACTCGGTGCCCGAGCTGCTCGCCCTCGGCGAGGCGACGCCGGACGAGCCGCTGCGCGCGCTCACCGCCTCCCTCGACGGCGACGACGTCATCAACATGCAGTACACCTCGGGGACCACCGGGTTCCCGAAGGGCGTGATGCTCACCTCGGTCAACATCGTCAACAACGGGTTCTACATCGGGGAACGCCAGAACCTCTCCCCCGCGGACCGGGTGTGCCTGCCGGTCCCGCTGTTCCACTGCTTCGGCTGCGTGCTGGGGATCATGGCGATCATCACCCACGGGTCCACCGCGGTGATGGTGGAGCAGTTCGACCCGCTCCTCGTCCTCGCCGCCGTGGAGAAGGAGCGAGCCACGGCCCTGTACGGCGTGCCCACGATGTTCATCGCGGAACTCGCCCACCCCATGTTCGACCTGTTCGACCTCACCTCGCTCCGGACCGGCATCATGGCGGGCTCCCCCTGCCCGATCGAGACGATGCGCCAGGTGATCAGCCGGATGCACGCCTCCGAGATGACGATCTGCTACGGGCTCACCGAGGCCTCCCCGGTGTTCATGCAGACGAGGGTGGACGACACCCTCGAGCGGAAGTGCGAGACGGTCGGCACCCGCCACGACCAGATCGAGGTGCGCGTCGTGGACCCGGAGACGGGCCTGGACTGCCCGCCCGGGGTGCCCGGCGAGTTCCTCTGCCGCGGCTACAACATCATGAAGGGCTACTACGGCATGCCGGAGGCCACGGCTGCCGTGATCGACGCCGACGGCTGGTTGCACTCCGGAGACCTCGGCACCGTGGACGAGGACGGCTATTACCGCATCACCGGCCGGATCAAGGACATGATCATCCGCGGCGGGGAGAACATCTACCCCCGCGAGATCGAGGAGTTCCTGTACACGATGCCCGGGGTCCGGGACGTCCAGGTGGTGGGGGTGCCGGACGCGAAGTACGGCGAGGTGGTGGGCGCCTACGTGATCCGGGCGGAGGGCGCGCAGATCACCGGGGAGGACGTGCGCGAGTTCGCCCGGGCCCGCCTGGCCCGCTACAAGGTACCGAGGCACGTGTTCCTCGTGGAGGCCTACCCCCAGACCGCGTCCGGGAAGGTGCAGAAGTACCTGCTGCGCGAGGACGCGAAGGAGCGGCTGGGCATCACGATCGGGGTGTTCGCCGGCGAGCACGACCCCGCATCACCCCAGCCCCTGCCGGACCAGCCCATGCACGAGGTCCGGTGGCACGGACGCGGCGGCCAGGGGGCGGTGACGTCGTCGAAGATCCTCGCCAGGGCCGCCCACCTGAGCGGCTGGGAGGGCGTGACCGCGGCGCCGTCGTTCGGCGCCGAGCGGCGTGGAGCACCGATCACCGCGACCACCCGCATGGCCCACGAGCCCATCCGGGTGATGTCCCAGGTGACGACGCCGGACGTCGTGGTGGTCCTTGACGACTCGCTCCTCGGGGTCGCGGCCGCGACGGCCGGGCTGGTGCCGGGCGGCGTCGTCGTCGTGAACACGGCCCGCGCGGCCGCCGACCTCGGACTCCCCGACGACGTCCGCGTGGTCGCCTCCGACGTCACCGGGGCGGCGCGGGAGGCGGGCGTCGTCGTGAGCGGGCAGCCGCTGGTGAACACGGCGATCCTCGGCTCGGTGGCCGCCGCCACCGGGCTGGTCACGATGGAGAGCGTCGAGGCGGCGATCGCCGAGGCGTTCCCCGAGACCGCGGCGGAGAAGAACATCCGTGCGGCCCGGCTCGCCTTCGAGCGGACCGCCGTGACGGCGGGAGGAACACGGTGGACGAGCACCTGATCGCGATGTCGGCGCCGGGGATCGGTGAGGCCGGCCAGACCGGGCAGTGGCGGCGGGAGTACCCCGTGATCCTGCCGTCGGCGTGCCTGCCGGTGAAGTCGGGGCGGTTCAGCTGCCAGATCTGCTGGGCGCACTGCCCGGACAACTGCATCACCAAGGGCTCCCCGCCGGTGATCGACCTGTTCTACTGCAAGGGCTGCGGCATCTGCGCGGAGGTCTGCCCGACCGACGCGATCCTGATGCGGCCGGAGGGATCATGACCACCACCATCGTCACCGGCAACGAGGCCGCCGCCACCGCCGCGCGGCTCGCGCGCGTCCAGGTGGTCGCCGCGTACCCGATCACCCCGCAGTCGCCGGTGGTCGAGACGCTCAGCGAGTGGGTGGCCAGCGGCGAGATGCCCGCTGAGTTCGTGAACGTGGAGTCCGAGCACTCCGCGCTCACCGTGTGCATCGCCGCCTCCACCGTGGGGGCGCGGGTGTTCACCGCCACCTCCGCGAACGGGCTGGCGTACATGACGGAGCAGGTGTGGTGGGCCGCCGGGGCGCGCCTGCCGATCGTCATGTGCATCGCCAACCGGGCGATGGCGGCGCCGTGGAGCGTGCTGAACGACCAGCAGGACTCCATGAGCGTGCGGGACGCCGGCTGGGTGCAGCTCTACTGCCGCGACAACCAGGAGATCCTCGACACCACCCTGCAGGCCTACCGCATCGCGGAGCGCCTGGACGTCCCGGTGATGGTCTGCTACGACGGCTTCCTGCTCTCCCACACGGTCATGCCGGTCGAGGTGCCCACGGCGGAGCAGGCCGACGCCTTCCTCCCGCCCCGCACCCATCCCTTGCAGGTCGTGGACCCCGCGGACCCCCGCAACATCGGTCCTGTCACGCTCGCCGACCCCCGCCCCGGCGCCGGCGGGATCCTGCACCCCGGCTACATGGAGCTCCGCGCCCTCCACCACCGGGCGCTGCTCGAGGCCCTCGAGGTGATCCCCGAGGTGGACGCCGAGTGGGGCGCCGTGACCGGCCGATCCTGGGGCGGCCTCGTGTGGGGCCACCTGCTCGACGACGCCGAGGTCGCCGTCGTCGCGGCCGGCAGCCTGGCCACCCAGGCGACGCTCGTCGTGGATCGGCTCCGGGCGGACGGCGTGCGGGCGGGCGTGCTCGGGATCCGCGCCTACCGGCCGTTCCCGGTGGCCGCCGTACGGGAGCGGCTCGCCGGGAAGCGGCTCGCGGTGGTCTTCGACAAGGCGCTCAGCTACGGCGTCGAGGGGCCGATCGCCGGGGACCTGAAGGCGGCGCTGCAGCCGCTGCGGGGGGAGGCGCCCGTCGTCACCGGCGCGATCTGTGGCCTCGGCGGCCGGGACGTGAGCCCCGACGACCTGGTGGCGGCGGTCCGCCGCGCGGTCGCGGACGTGGAGGGTGGCGTCGTCGACCGGCAGCCGGAGTGGCTCAACCTGCACCCCGAGACGATCCCGGAAAGGGGCGCGCGATGACCAAGCTGCTCGACCTCCCGGAGTCGAGGTTCGTCCTCCCGGGCAACCGCGCGTGCGCAGGCTGCGGCATCGGCATCGGGCTGCGGCAGATCACCGCCGCCCTCGACGGCCGCATGGTGATGGCCGTGCCGGCGTGCTGCCTGACCGTGGTGGGCGGGATGTACCCGACGTCGTCAGTGGCGGTGCCGTGGGTGAACGTGGCGTTCCCGTCGACGGCGGCCGCGGCGGCCGGCCTCGCAGCCGGACTGCGGGCCACGGGGCGGTCGGAGGAGATGACCGTGCTGGCCATGGCCGGGGACGGCGGCACCGGGGACATCGGGATCCAGGCGCTGTCCGGCGCGGCGGAGCGGAACGACGACTTCATCTACCTCTGCTACGACAACGAGGCGTACATGAACACGGGCACGCAGCGGTCCGGGCTGACGCCGCACGGTGCGCGCACCACGACCACGTGGGCCGGGAAGCGGGAGAACCCGAAGGACATGCCCCGCATCATGGAGGCGCACGGCATCCCGTACGTGGCCTCGACGTCCGCGGTGTATCCCACCGACGTCTTCGACAAGGTCTCCAGGGCCCGGGACATGCGCGGCCTGCGGTACATCCACATGAACACCCCGTGCCCGAGTGGCTGGTCCTTCGAGCCGCGGGACACGGTGCGGATCGGGGAGCTCGCCGTGGAGTGCGGCCTCGTGGTGCTGTACGAGGTGGTGGAGGGCGCGTTCCGGCTGACGGGGCGGAGCGCCACCCTGGCGAAGGGCGGGCGGCCGCTGAAGCCGGTCACCGAGTACCTCGGCACGCAGGGGCGCTTCCGTGGCTTGGACGGCGGCGCTGTGGGCGAGATCCAGGCGTGGGTCGACCAGCGGTGGGCCGGCTTCGTGGCGCGGCACGCAGCCGGGCGGTGAGCGGCGGGAGCCGGCTGTCCTACCCCTGCGCGTCGCGCCAGTGCACCCAGCTCCTCACCATGGACAGGTCGTAGTCAGGTCCGGAGACTCCCACGGTGAAGAGGGTGACGCCCGCGGCGAGCATCGCTGCTCCGACCTGCTCGGGGCTCCGTGAGACCCCGGCCGAGCGCTCGATCCGGGTGGCATCCCGCCCGACGGCGACGCCGTGGCCGTTGAGGATGGCACTCTTGCGGGCGATGGTCGCGGCGTCGCCGAAGCCGTGCCAGATGTCCGCGTGCTCCGCGACGACCCGCAGGGTCTTCCTCTCGCCCCCGCCACCGACCAGGATCGGGATCGGCCGGGTGGGCGGCGGGTTGCCCGCCGCGAGCCGCGCGCGGATGCGCGGCATCGCCTGGGCGAGGGCGGCGATGCGCTGGCCGGCGGTTCCGAAGTCGTAGCCGAAGGAGTCGTAGTCCTTCTGGAACCACCCAGCCCCAATGCCGAGGATCAGCCGCCCGGTGCTGATGTGGTCCACGGTCCGTGCCATGTCCGCGAGCAGGTCGGGGTTGCGGTACGAGTTGCAGGTCACGAGCGCGCCGATCTCGATGCGGCTGGTCTGCTCGGCCCACGCGCCGAGCATCGTCCAGCACTCGAAGTGCGTGCCATCCGGGTCACCGGACAGTGGGTAGAAGTGGTCCCAGTTGAACGCGACGTCCACCCCCATCTCCTCGGCGCGCCGCACGGCGTCCCGGATCTGGGCGTACTCCGCGTGTTGGGGCTGGATCTGCACTGCGATGCGAATGGGATGGGTCACCACCTGAGCGTAGAACACCTCCCCCCGAGCAGGGCGACCGGAGCACTCTCGTCCCGCTCTGCGCTCCGGCCGTCTCGTCACACCCTGGACAGGGACTTTAGTCCCCCTACGATGACGGTCCTGCGGTGCACCGCAGACCCCACCGCAGCACAGGGCGCCACCCGGAAAATGCACGCCCACCATCCTGCCGCGGCGGGTGGACCGCGCTGATCTGAGGAGGCCAAACCGACGCCGTCGCCTTCGTGGTGCGCACCGTGAACGTGCCGACGGCGGCGAACCCGCCCACGTCCACGTCCATCGGGCGTTTCGTGTGGCCGCAGCAGTCGACGCAGACGGTGAAGCTGAATGGCAGCGACCGCAACCTGCCGATGCTGATGATGCCGGAGAACTGGACCGCGATCGACGGACGGCAGGTCTACGAGACCCTCACGCACGAGATCGGGCACACGCTGCAGCTCCCGGGCCTCTACCTGTACTCCTGGATGAACCAGGGCAACGCGCAGCGCCAGCTCGGCGACTGGGACCTCATGTGCAACGACGGCGGCCTGCCGCAGCTCGGCCTGCCCGCCCGGATGGCCCTCGCGGCAGGATCCGTGCTCCGGGCTGACGGCACCCCCGCCGACCACGGCGGCGTCCTGATGACGGCGTTCCGGGAGGGTGACGACCCGGCCAACCAGCGCACGGCCCTCGGGGACGTGCGGAACGACGGCCGCTTCTTCGTGTTCATGGAGGGACTGGAACCGGGCATGATCGTGAACCTCCACTACCTCGGGGGGTTGCGGAGTTCCAGGCCGCGGACCCCGGCGTGGGGGATGTTGTCAGTGCGTCTCGTTAGGTTGGGAGCATGGTCGAGGACGGCGGGAACGCGCTGGTGGCGGGGGTGAGAGGCCCCGAGGTGACGACGGCGGAGCTCGCCGGGCTCGTGGTCCGCCTGGCCGCGTGCCCGGCCGGGGTGACCGAGGCGGAGAACATCGCCCGGCTCCGGGTGCTGGAGGAACTGAAAGCGGCGTGCGCCGGTGCGCAGGTCCGCGAGACCACCGCCCTTCAGACCGCCCGCCGCGACGCCGAACGGGCGCGCGGGGTACCCGCCCGGCGGCAAGGCCGTGGCCTGGCCGGCGAGATCGCTCTCGCCCGCCGCGAGTCGCCCTGGTGCGGGTCGCGCTGGCTCACCGCGGCCCGTACCCTGACCAACGACCTGCCCCACACCCTGGCCGCGGTGACCCGCGGGGCCCTGTCCGAGGCCCGCGCCCTGCTCGTGGTCCGGGAGACCACCCACCTGTCCCCCGCGCAGCGCCGCGAACTGGATGCCCGCCTCGCCGGGCGGATCCACCAGTGGGGCGACCGGGAAGTGGTCGCCCACACCCGCGCCCACGCCCACGCCCTCGACCCCCGCGACGCCACCGAACGGGCCCGCACCGCGGAGAGGGACCGCCTGGTCACGATCGCCTCCGCCGCCGAATCGATGGTCCACCTGTCAGCCCTGCTGCCCAAAGCCCAGGGCATCGCCGCGTGGCAGGCCCTCGGACAGGCCACCGGCCAGGTCATCGCCGCTGGCCGGGCCGCGGGCCGCACCCGGGACCAGGTCCGCGCCGACCTGCTCGTCGAACTGCTCACCGGGCAGGAAACCGCCACCGCCGTCCCGGTCGAGGTCCACCTCATCATGACCGACACCACCCTCCACGGCCACCACCCCGCCGGCACCGGTACCGGGGTCGCGGACCCCGCGGAGGAACCCGCCTGGCTCGTCGGGCACGGCCCCCTGCCCGCCCAGATCGCCCGGGACCTGCTCGCTCCGGAACAGGACGGGCCCTCCGGCACCACCCGGGTGTGGCTCCGCCGGCTCTACACCCACCCCGAGTCCGGCCACCTGGTCGCGATGGACTCCCGCCGCCGGGTGTTCCCCGCCCTGCTACGCCGCATGATCATCCTCCGGGACGACACCTGCCGCACCCCGTGGTGTGACGCCCCCATTCGCCACACCGACCACGCCACCCCCCACGCCCGCGGCGGACCCACCACCTGGACCAACTCCTCCGGACTGTGCGAGCGCTGCAACCACACCAAGGAGAACCCCGGCTGGCGACACCGGGCTTCCCCCGAACACCTCACCATCACCACCCCCACCGGACACGCCTACCACCACGACACCCCACCCCTGCTCCGCGGCCACCCACCCCGACCGCCATCCGGACCCCACTCCCGAATCGAGCACCACCTCCACGCCCACATCGACATCCACTGGCTCCCCCACGCCAGCTGACCCGGAGGCCGCAGTCAGGCGAGCAGCCGGGTGAGGGCCGCGGCGGCGGCCCCGAGAACCACCACCAGCAGGAAGGGCGCCCGCAGTACGAGGGCCACCGCCGCCGCCGCGAGCGCGACCACGCGCGCGTCGAGTACCACCGCGGCACCGGACGCGAAGGTGTTCGTCATGACGAGGGCGGCGAGGAGCCCGACCGTCACCGTCGAGCTGAGACGGAGCACCCACGGGCTCTCCAGCCACGCGGCCGGAACGAGGTAGCCGGCGAACTTCGTCACGTAGGCGATCGCGGCCGCGCCGAGGATCCACCACCAGAGGTTCATCGCGCCCCCTGGACGACCCGGCGGTGCTGCAGCACGCCCATCGCCGCGGCCACCCCAGCGGCCACGATGATCGGGATCCCGGGCGGCACCACCGGCGTCACGACGACGGTCACCACAGCGGCCACCACCGCCACCGCCCACGGGTCGCGGCCGTGGAGGCGGGGCCACAGCAGGCCGAGGAACGCGGCGACGGCGGCGCCGTCGAGACCCCAGGCCCTCGGGTCGCCGAGCATGTCCCCAGCGAGCGCGCCGACCAGAGTGAAGAGGTTCCAGAGGAACCACACCCCGAGACCGGCCGTCCAGAATCCGCGGTACTCCTCGTCGGGGTGCTCCTGGGAGGATGCGGTGGCCACGGACTCGTCGATCGTCACGTGGGCCTGAAGCAGCTTCCGGGGCCAGCCGGGCCGCAGCAGCGCGTTCATCTGCACGCCGTACACCGCGTTCCGGATCCCCAGGAGGGAGGCCGCCGCCGTCGCCGCGGCCGCTGTGCCGCCGCCGCCCAGCACGCCAGCGAACGCGAACTGCGACCCGCCGGTGAACATGAGGGCGCTCAGCGCGCACGCCTGGGCCACGCTCAACCCGGCCGCCACCGCGAGCGCGCCGAACGAGATGCCGTACAGCCCCGTGGCGAGGGAGATCGACAGCCCCATTCGCACCGCGGGCGTCAGGCGCGCGGAGGTGCGGGCGAGCGCGGTGGACACCCCTCGAGGCTACCGCCGCGCCCGCACGGGCACGGAGCCGGTTGCCGTTGGCCAGTCACTCGGCGACCCGGGCCGTTTCCTCGGCCGGTTCCGGGTCCTCGTCCCCGGTGAGCCGCGCGTAGGAAAGGCCCGCGATCACGGCACCCACCACGGGGACCACGAGGAACATCCACACCTGGGCGAGGGCCTCGCCCCCGCCGAACCACGCCGTCGCCAGCGAGCGCGCCGGGTTCACGGAGGTGTTGGTGACGGGAATCGAGATGAGGTGGATGAGGGTGAGGGCGAGACCGATGGCGAGCGGGCCGAACCCGGCAGGGGCCTTCTTCGAGGTGGACCCGAGGATCACCCAGAGGAAGACGGCGGTGAGGACGAGTTCCACGACCACAGCGGCCAGGAAGCCGTAGCCGTCCGGGGACCTCTCGCCCCAGCCGTTGGTGGCGAAGCCGGACTCGACGGCGTTGAAGCCCTCCTTCCCGGACGCGACGAGGTAGAGGACGCCGGCGCCGAGGGAGCCACCGATGATCTGGGCCGCGATGTACGGGCCGACTGCGGCCCACTCGACGCGCTTCGCGACGGCCAGCCCCATGGTGACGGCCGGGTTGAAGTGCCCGCCCGAGATGTGCCCGAGCGCGTACGCACCGGTGACCACGGTGAGGCCGAAGGCGAGCGAGACACCGAGGTGGCCCACACCCACGGGGAAGCCGGCGCCGCCGACCATCGTGGCACCGAGCACGGCGGTGCCGGCGCCACCGAACACGAGCCAGAAGGTGCCGAGGAACTCCGCCCAGAGTCGCTTGGGCATCGGGGGTTGCACGGTCATGGTTCCTCCACATCCTGAGGGGTCAGCGAGTACTCGATGGACGATAGCTGGCCCCGGTGACAGGGACGTTACGACACGGCGTCGTGACGCTGCGCCGCGAGGAAGGCCCCGAGGTCCGGGTAGCGCTCGATGACGGCCCCGCCACTCTCGATGGCGCGGACCAGGGTGGCCTCGGCGGCGTCGAGGCGCGAGCGGAGGCGGGAGAGGTCCGCAGGGTCGTGGGCCTCGAGAAGCCCCGGGAGCCCGACCGCCACCGGGACCTCGTCGTCGAGGCAATCCTGCAGCAGGACGGCGGCGAGGAAGGCTGCCACCGGGTCGCCCGCGTCGCAGGCGACCCTCACCTTGGTGAACGAAGAACTGATCTCCTCGTACACGTGGGCGAGGGTGTGGACGTCGACGACGGCGGCACCGCGGGCGGGCAGCGGCGGCGCCGACCCGGCGTCGTCGTCCTCGAGGAATCTCGCGGTGGCGGCGAGCAGGGCACCGGTCCGGTCGAGCACGGCGCCCGCGTCCGGTGCGGCCGCCAGCCCGAGGAACAGGGGCAGGAAGCCTGAGGGCGTGCTCAGGCCGGCGAGGTCGTCGATCAGGCGCTTCGGCCCGTGGTGGAAGTACGTGCCATTGGCGAAGGCCACGGCCTGGGCGAGCTCCAGCGCGACGAGTCCCGCCTGGGTGCGGAGGCGGCCGACGTCGTCGAGCGCCGCGGTCCCGTCCCACCTCGCCCGCGCGCGCCCGAGTCGCTCCACCGCCCGGTGGTGGGTCAGCTCCTCGTCGGCCAGATTCGCCTGGAGCCGGGCGCGCAGGCCCAGGAACCGGGCCTCCTCCGCGGGCGAGGCGGCGTGGAGCACGACGGAGTCCCCCAGCAGGGGCATGAGGGGCTCCCGCAGGTCGGCCAGCCCCTCCACGCGCTCCCAGCGCAGGGGGAAGATGTCGTAGCCGATGCCGTCGATGATGAACGTGCGCGCGAAGGCGAGTCCCCGTTCGGTGCGCGGGACGAAGAAGCAGTCGATGTCCGAATGCGGACCCGCCGTCCGGGTGACGTGCGAACCGTAGAGGACCACGAGGGCCACGTCATCCGGGAAGTCCCGCGCCGCCGTGGCGCGGATCCACTCGACCAGTCGGAGCACCCTCCGAGCCTATCCGCCACCGGATGCGAACAGGGGCCCGGATTGTTAGATTTGTCACATCCCCAATCCCCCTCCGAAAGGTATCCCCATGCGCACCTACGTCATCACCGGCGCCGCCTCCGGCATCGGGAAGGCCACGTCCGAACTGCTCCAGGAGCGCGGACACGCCGTCATCGGCGTGGACCTCAAGGGCTCGGACGTCGACGCCGACCTCTCCACCGCCGAGGGGCGCGCCACCATGGTCGAGGCCGTCACCGAGAAGTCGGGCGGCTCCATCGACGCGATCATCGCCTGCGCCGGCCTGTCCACCCCCACGGTGGCGACGGCGAAGGTGAACTACTACGGCGCCGTCGGCACGCTCACGGGCCTGCGGCCGTTGCTGGCCGGCTCCGAGGCACCGCGCGCCGTCGCGATCGCCTCGATGGCCTCACTGTTCCCGCCGGACGACGAGCTGCTCCACCTCTTCCTCGACGGCGCGGAGGAGGACGCAATCGCACGGGCCGCGGTGCTGGCGGCCAACGACCAGCTCTCCGCACAGATCTATGGCACCTCCAAGCGCGCGCTCGCGCTGTGGATCCGGCGCCACGCCGCCCGCGAGGAGTGGGCGCACGCCGGGATCCCGCTGAACGCCGTCGCCCCGGGCATCATCCGCACGCCCATGACGAAGGACCTGACCGCCACCGAGGAGGCCACGAAGGCGCTGCTCGAGATGGTGCCGATGCCGCTGAACGGCATCGCGGACGCGATCGTGGTCGCCCGTCTTCTGGCGTGGTTGACCAGCGAGGAGAACACCCACCTCTGCGGCCAGGTGGTCTTCGTGGACGGCGGCTCGGACGTGATCATCCGCGGCGAGAGCACCTGGTGAGCTGACCGCCTACAGCAGGTTCGAGGCGAGCCGGTAGGCCGAGTCCCGGAAGCGCTGCAGCCGGGTCTGGGCGGCGAAGTCCGCGAGGGTGAGTTCGCGCGAGCCGGCGATGTCCGCCTCGAACAGCGCGTCGTGCTGCCGGGTGAGCTCGGGGTCGAGGAACCACACCATGAGCTCCTTGTGGAGTTCGAGGCTGCGGATGTCCAGGTTGAGCGTGCCGATGACGAACACCTTCCCATCCAGCGTCATCGACTTGGCGTGGAAGAAGCCCGCCGTGTAGTGGTAGACGCGCACCCCGGCCCGCAGGAGCGGCTCGATGTAGGTGTTGGCCGCGTACCACGCGCTCCTCTTGTCCGGGATGCCCGTCATCATGAGGCGGACGTCCAGGCCGGCGAGGGCAGCGTTGGTGATTGCCGCCTGCACCTCGGCCGTGGGCACGTAGTACGGGGACTGGATCCACACGCGCTGGCTCGCCTCCCCGATCCCCACCACGTGCGCGCGGCGCGCCACCTCCCACACCGCGTCGACGCCGGTGCTCACCGTGAGTGCCGGCGTCGCGGTGGTCCCGGGTGGGTACTCCGGGGGGAAGAACCGGTCCGTGAACAAGTCCTCCTTCTCCACGTCCAGCCAGCGCGCGGCGAACATGGTCTGCAGGGCGGCCACGGCGGGACCGCCGTAGACCACGTGCGTGTCCCGCCACGCCGGGTAGCGCTTCCCGCCGTCGATGTACTCCTGGCCCACGTTGCAGCCGCCGGTGTAGCCGAGCACGCCGTCGATCACCACGATCTTGCGGTGGTTGCGGTAGTTGGCCTGTCCGAGGTCCCGGACGTCGTAGGAGACGCGGCCGCCCGCGGCGGTCAGCTGCTTCAGCTGGTCCTTCCGGTAGATGATGTTGCCGATGTAGTCGTTGAGCATCCGCACCTCGACCCCGGCCCGGGCGCGCTCGGAGAGGATGTCAATCAGGTCCTGGGTCAGCTCGTCCCGCTCCCAGATGAAGTACATGAGGTTGATCGTGTCCCGGGCCGCGGCGAGGTCCTTCTTGAGCTGGTCGAACTTCTCGGCGCCGGAGGCGAGGATGCGCACGTCGTACGCCGGGAGCGGGAAGGACCCCTCCCCGGTCTCCGCGAGTTCGAGCACCTCGGAGAAGCCGAGCTCGCGCGCCGTGTCCTCGCCGTGGGCGATCTCGGCGGCGTAGCGCCCCCGGAGCCGGGCGTGCACCGGTCCGGCCCTCTCCGCGAGGCGCTCCCACCAGCCGCTGCGCATCGTGCGCTTCCGGAGGTTCCGCCCGAGGAAGAAGTACAGCAGCAGCCCGACGCCGGGGAGCAGGAACATGAACAGCAGCCACGTCAGCGTGCGGGTGGGGTCACGCTGGTCGTTGATCAGCAGGATCGCCACCGCGACCACGTACAGCGGGATGATCAGCGGAAGCAGGATCCCCACGGTCGCCACGAGTTGCCCTGCGTTCATCCGGACCTCCACCGCCGATGGGTTCGCCGAAAGCTACCACTCGTGGCGCCACCGCCGGGGCGACGGCTCATCCCCCGCCGAGGGTGGTCGCGAGCTGGTCGAGCGAGGCGATCACCGGGACGTCTCCTCCGGCCCCGCGCCGGTGCCGGTCGAGCAACACCCCCGTGAGACCGGCCGCCTGTGCCCCGCCGACATCCCGGTCGAGGGAGTCCCCGACGTAGAGCGCCTCCTCCGGCCGCGCGCCGAACGCCGCGAGCGCGGGGGCGAACATGCGGTGGTCGGGCTTCCGGTAGCCGAGATCGCTCGAGACCACCATGACCTCGAAGATCCCCTCAAGCCCGGTCTCGCGCAGTTCCGCCTCTAGGAACACCCGCTGCGCGTCGGTCACGAGGCCCAGCCGGTGGTGTCGTCCCAGCTCCCGCAGGGCGGGCAGCGTGTCGGGGAACACCTCGAGCCACCGCATCGAAGCCGTCCGGAAGGCGCGGGCGGCGGGCGTGGAGAGGCGGGCCGCGCCGGCGTCGTCGGCCCCGAGTTCGCCGAGGAGCCGGCGGAGGACGTCCTCGACGTCGAACTCCGGGTGCGGCTCGGGGCTCGCGGCGATGTTCTCCCACACGAGGGCGTGGTAGCGACCGCGGAGCGCGTCGGGGGCGGCGTCGAGTCCGTGTCCCCGCAGGAAGGCGGCGAACCGTTCCCAGGTGGCCGGCTCGTGTTCGTCGGTGCGGATGCCGATGAGGGTCTGGTAGCAGTCGAAGAGGAGCACGCGGGTGCCGGGGTCGATCCGCACCGGCACCTCCTCATCCCGAGCCGTCCACAGGGCGTTGCCAGTACGATGTCATGACTCGCGGTTCAGCGCCCCTCGCGGGCGCGGCCAGGCGGATCGGAGGGCCATGGACCACTTCGAGGCGGTGCCGTTCGAGCCCCCGACGAACGCGCCGGCCTTCACGCTGAGCTCGTGGTTCGACGTCCCCTCGGACTCGCCCATCCCGCTGTACCTCTACCGCGACCACTGGGACCTGCCCGGGCGCCCCCAGCTGTGGGAGGCGGCGCGCCTCACGCGCGCCATCTACCTCTACCGCGAGAAGGCCACGCAGTGGACCGTGCTCGTCAAGTTCTACCGCGAGAAGGTCTCCGATCCGGTGTGGGCCGAGCGCCACGCCACCAACGAGTTCGAGTGCACCCGGCGGGCGCAGTCGTTCCTGCCCGATCCGGCCCTCCGGGCACCACGCACCCTGGCCCGCCGGCGGGACGTGCTGTTCCTCGAGCACGTGGACGGGCTGACGCTGGAGGACGCCGCCGCGATACGCCGCACCCGCCCGGGCATGCTGCTGCGGGTCCTCGAGGACACCGCCCGGCTGCTCGCCTCCCTGCACGTCAGCGGCCGGACGCCCGAGTCGGAACCGGACCTCGGCTGGGACGTCGGACGCGCCCACGCCTACGTCGGCGACCTGTCCCACGCCGGCGTCCTGAAGGACGACACGCTCGTCTCCGAGGCATTGCACCGGCTGATCGACCGCTGGGCGGCGGACCCTGCGATGGCCGAGTTCGTCCCCGGCTGGATCCACGGGGACGCCACCACCTCGAACTTCATCGTGGCGCACGCCGGGGGCCTCGTGGCCATCGACTGGGAGCGGATGCGCGAGGCGGACCCCGCGAGCGAGGTGGGACGACTGCTCGCCGAGGTCACCCACGCGATCCTGCGCTACGGCGGCAACAGCGACGAGGCCTCCGAGGTCGACGTCTTCACCCGCTCGGCCTACGCGGGCGCCCTGCCGGACGACTGGGACGCCGACGCCCTGCTGCACCGGTCCACCTTCCACCAGGCGTCCAGCACCCTCCGGATCGCGAGGAACGGCTGGCTCACCCGGCTGGAACGCATGGGCATGGTCGCCCAGGCGATGGCGCTGCTCGCCTGACACGTCGGTGGCTTTCAGGGTTTGCGGACCCATTTGAAGGCGGCGAACTGGGCGGAGATCCTCTCCATGAAGTCCGGGAGCCCACCGGTGTAGTCGAGTTCGCGCAGGCGGGCGTCGGCCTGTTCCGGGGTCAGCGTCCCGGACTGGACATCCTTGATCGCCTCCATCCCCGCCTGGACCTTCGGGGGCAACTCCTTGATCCCGTACCCCTGCATCGCGTACCCCTCCCGGCAGCACTCCAGGGTGTGCAGGGACTTGTCCGCCTGCCGGTAGGCATCCAACACGTTGCCCTGGTGGTAGGACTCCGCCACCTTCGTCTCATACGTCTTGCCCAACCCGTCCGGATCCAACAGGGTCGAGTGACCGGCCTCCACCATGAGCACGTTCGGGGTGACCTGGGTCTTCTCCCACGACCGGGTCTCCTCATTCCACACCGTCGCCTGATCCGCCATGTCCACGCTCGCCTCCCCGTGATACATGTCCGTGGCCAACTGCTGGTGATCCCTCGCCCAATCCCGCGCCCCCTGCCCGTCGGCCGGACCCCCGGTCTCCTCAGCGAAGATCTCCATGCTCTTCTGCGCCCACGCCTCCTTCTTCAACTCGATGAACCGCCGGTTCCCCTGCCCGTCGGTGACCACGTACCCGGCCCGGTAGTCCCGGTCCACCCCATCCTTCGTCCCGAAACTCTCGATCTCCACCCTCCGACCCTGCGCCTCCGGCACATTCGCCTCGATCCACTCCACCAGGCGCCTGTCATGCCCGTCATAGATCTGCTGCCGCGTCTCATGGAACTCCTTCCACAGATCCGGACGCGCCTTCTTCAACTCCCGCATCGCATCCGGATCCCGCAGAATCCGCTCCACCGTGGCCTTCGAGACCTTCCCCCCATCCGCCGTCTCGGCCGCCAACTGCCTCGCCATCGACTCCGCCCGAGCCTTCGGACTCCCCTCCCGCAGCTTCGCAGGCGCCTCGGGCTCGGGTTTCGCGGGCGGGGCGTCAGGCTCAGGTTTCGGTGCCGGGGCATCCGGCTCAGGTTTCGCCGGCGGCGTGTCAGGCTCCGGCCTCGCCGGCGGGGCATCCGGCTCCGGCTTCGGTGCCGGGGCGTCCGGCTTCGCAGTTGGCCCGTCGGGCTTCGCGGTGGGCGCGTCGGGCCGGGGCGGGGGCGGTGGTGGGGCGTCCGGCCTGGCCGCCGGAACGTCGGGCTTGGGGGCGGGCGCGTCCGGCTTCGCAGCCGGAACGTCGGATTTGGGTGCCGGGCCATCGGACTTCGCAGTCGGCCCATCGGGCTTCGCCGCAGGAGCGTCGGCGGTCGGCTTGCGACTGACGCCCTTCATCCCCACGATGTGCTGCAGGAAGCGGACGAGCCCCTCGTCCCGGAGCTGCGCCCCCACCCGCTTCATCGCATTCGTCACGGAGAGCTGCGGATCGTTGTACAGCTCCTTGGCGAAGTAGTANNNGGCGGTGGCCTGGCCGGCGAGCCAGTCCTCCAGGGACCCCCCGTCCACCCACGTCTCCATCGCCGAGACGAGCAACGGCTTCAGCATCCCGAGCGCCGTCATCCCGATCACGCCCACATAGGACCCGCTCGCCACCCCCATGGCGATGTCACCGCACCACGAGATCCACTCGAGCGTCCCCTCGACCTGCTCGTACCACCACGCATCGTCGAGGTGCTCGTGCTTCTCCTTGATGATCTGGTCGTGCGCGAAGCTCCACAGCCGCTTCCGCATCACGAACAGGCCCTCGGCACCCATCGTGTGGGAGCGCTCGTTCAGCAGCGAACGCAATGGGTCGCGGTGTTCCACCGGTACGAACTCGTCGATCACCAGGCGGCACGCGGCCAGTTCCCGTTCCCACGCCTCGGAGTAGGGCTCCATGTCCACCCCGCGCAGGCGCAGCGGCACCAGCGCGGTGAACTGCTCCTCGTCGTGGCCGGGCACGGTCGCGCGCAGGTAGGCGGGCACGGGGTCCGGTCCGGTGGGCAGCGTGTGGGTGAGGTGCACCCGGTAGGTGGCACTCGGGTTGTTGCCGGGCCGCACCCCGGCCGGCGTGACCTGCACGTCACCCGCCCGCAGGCCGGCGTGTCCCGCCGTCTGTGGGTCCCCGCCGGGTTCGAACTCCACCTGCTGGGCGAGCGCGATGTCCGGCACGATCTCGTTCGTGGCGGGATCACGCACGTACACCCGCAGGTCGAACTCCGTGGGCACCGCGCTGCCGTCGGCCCGCACCCAGAAGGCCCCGATGGACGGGTCCGCGTTCGTACGGCTGACGAACAGGCCGTCCCGCTCCACGATCACCTGGACCTCGCGCCTCAGTGGCTCGAAGCCCTCCGCACGCGCGAGCACCATGAGCGTCGCCGCCGTCTGGCGCCGTCCCGGATCGGCGGCCTCCCCGCCCTCCGTGAGGGTGAGGGTGGCGGTGACCGCACCGGTGGCCCGGATCTCCGGCGACGCGATGAGCCGGGACCCCTCCCGCCACTCGGTGTCGAAGGACCACTGGTGTCCCGCCCCGTTGGCCACCCACACCGAGATCTCGGCGCTCGCCCCGCTGTCCACCGCCAGGGTGACGCTGTCCGGGGTGGCATCGAGGACGGGAAGCGGTGCGATCTCCACGGTGACGAGTTCCGTCAGCTCGCGGTCCCGGATACGGGCCGTGACCCGGACCTGCACGCTCTCCGGCGGGTCCTGGGTGCGGGTGGGGTCGGGTTGCCCGACGACGAGCGCCACGGCGGCGCCGTCGCCCCACGGCGTCGGCGCGGACAGCTCCAACCATGGCGAGCCACAGGCGAACGCCAGCGATCGGCGCACCGCGGCCACGTCGAGGGACGGGTCCTCGGCGTCGGCCCCGAGCAGTTCGACGACGGCGGACAGGGTGGCCCGCCCGCCCACCTGGAGGGCGGTCCGCGGGTCGAGGGTGGGGACGATCCGGCTGATGCCGGCGACGGCGACCGTCACCGACGCCGTCGTCGC
>DBQX01000126.1:34906-36206 GCA_002305415.1 Actinomycetales bacterium UBA1383
CGGTTCGTCGAGAGCTGGAGCACATGGCCGACGGGCTGGTCCGGCGGTGGCTCCTCCTCGCCGCGCCGGGTCCGCCCCTTGGCCCGGGCCGCCGCGAGGGCAACTCCGGCCGCGGCGACGGAGGCCGCGCCCCCGGTGACGGTACGCCACGGTTCGTCCTCGCCCGTGTCCGCGCCGGGCACGGCCGGTGGTGCGGCGGTGCCGCTGCCAGCGGCGTTGAAGCGCAGGGACGCGAGCACCGTCTCGACGTCGTTGCGGATCGTGTCCGGCACGCCCGGGGGCAGCTGGCCGCCCATCGCCGTGACCGTCCCGGTCACCGCGATCCCGGCGCCGTCGAGGGGGATCCAGTAGACGTGGAGCACCTGGGTCCAGGGGTACCCGGACGCGTTCTGCCAGGTCCCGACGTTGCTCCACGCCTCCGCGCCACCGAGCGTGGTCTGCTGCGCGCCGGTCCACGTGTACGGCTCCTCGTGCCCGGTCTCCTGGGGCTCGTCAGAACCCGGAACGTCCACGACGCCGTCGCCCACGAACACCATCTCGTCGTCGGAGCGAGCGGCGAAGTCCTCGAAGGAGGTGTAGAACTCGTACACCCCGTTCACCACGAGGGGATCGTCCGGGTGGCGGAGGTACGCGTACACCCCGGACTCCCCGATCCAGTCGACGTCCAGACCTGCCATGTCACCGTACGCACCCGTGGCGACGAAGGAGTCCACGTCATCGCTGGTCACCGACCACCCGGCCGGCAGGGTGTGCTCCGTGACGAGGTTCTCCTCGGCGCGCGCGGCGGCGGGCACGAGCAGGGGGACCAGTGCGAGGGCGGCGGCCGCGAGCGCACGGACGAGCCTCATCGGTCCCCCCTGAAGGCGACGGCGGCCGTCTTCACCGCGGTGGTGAGCGCCGAGGCCATCGCCAGTGCCATGGGCGCGACGGCGACGACGTCGCCCGTCTCCAGGGCCGCCATCAGGGCGGAGGCGAGCGCCGCGACCTGCAACCCGGCCGTCACCACCGAGGACAGCCCCGCGAGCGCGCGCAGCGGCCCCCCACGCGAACCGACCAGCAGGGAGAGCAGCGCCGTGGCGGCACCCGCCGCCACCCGGGGGAAGGCCTCCTCCACGGCCACCGGACCTGCGGTGACCCAGACGACGAACAGGTCGAGCGCCGTCGTCACCAGGAGGGCGAGGCCGGGGTTGCGGAGCGAGCGGCGCACGGCCTGCTGGGCGAGTGGGGCCCCGGTGCGGGCGAGCAGGGCCTTGACGTCCGGGGCCTGGTCACCGACGATCGTCTGCCACGGCAGGCCGGC
>DBQX01000116.1 GCA_002305415.1 Actinomycetales bacterium UBA1383
TCGGCGCAGCGGGCGATCACGGCGGGGTGCCGGTCGATGGAGCCGTTCCAGACGCGTCTGGCCTGCTCGTAGGGCGGATCGTGCGGGGTGATCACCTCGCCCCGGAGCCGGTTCCTCAGTGTGGCGATTGCGGCGCTGTCCATGCCCGTCCTCCTCGGTCCTCCCGAGTCGGAGTGCGCCGGTGGCTGGCGCCCCGCCCGGGTCGCCCTTGGCCAACCCGGTCACGGTACGCCGAGCTGCGCGGAGGTGACAAGACCTTGGTGGTGCTTCGTGCCGGCGCCGCTCAACAGCCCTTGACATCTCGCGCCGGCAGTACTCAACAACCCTTGACATTCGGAGGGCACTGGGGGTGGACTTCCGGGACGAGAGGAGAGAGGCCATGGACGAGCAGATCGTCATCGTTGGTGGCGGGCTCGCCGGCGGGAGTGCCGCGACAGAGTTGCGGAAGGAGGGGTTCGCCGGCCGGGTGGTGCTCCTCGCGGGGGAGGACGAGCTGCCGTACATCCGGCCGCCGCTGTCGAAGGAGTACCTGGCCGGCACGGCCGAGCGCTCCAGTGCGCTGGTCCATCCGGCGGAGTGGTACGCGGAGCACGACGTCGAGTTGCGGCTCGGCGCCTGGGTGGACTCCCTGGACCTGCCGGCGCACGCGGTGGTCCTCGCCGACGGCGAACGCATCGGCTACTCGAAGCTCCTGCTGGCGACGGGGTCCTCGCCGCGCCACCTCCGGGGGTCGGCGTTTCCGCACGCCCGGGGCGTGCACCATCTCCACACGATCGCCGACGCCGAGGCGCTGCGGGCGGACCTCGCGGGGGGTGGGCGCGACGTCGTCGTGGTGGGGGCCGGCTGGATCGGGCTGGAGGTGGCGGCGGCCGCCCGCGCGTACGGCAACGAAGTGGCGATCCTCGGCCGGGACGACGTGCCGCTCGAGTCCGCGCTGGGGGTGGAGTTGGGCGCGTACTTCGGGGAGATGCACGAGCGACACGGGGTGGAGGTGCGGACGAACTCCCTGGTGGAGTCGTACGAGGAGCTCGACGGGCAGGTCACCGGCGTCACCCTGGCGATCGGGACGGTGGTGCCGGCCGACGTCGTGGTGGTGGGCGTGGGGGCCGTGCCGAACGCGGAACTCGCGCTCGTGGCGGACCTGCCCGTGGCCGACGGCGTGGTGACGGACGCGTCGCTGCACGTGGGTCAGGACGTGTACGCCGCGGGGGACGTGGCGAGTGCTTTCCACCCCGTGCTCGGGCGGCACCTGCGGGTGGAGCACTGGGCGAACGCGCAGCGGCAGGGCCGGGCGGCGGCGCGGTCCATGCTGGGGATGGACGTCTCGTACGACCGCGTGCCGTACTTCTACACCGACCAGTACGAGCTGGGCATGGAGTTCTGCGGGTACTCGGACCTGCTGGGGGACGCGCGACTGGTGTACCGGGGGAGCCGTGGGGAGCCCGGTTCGGGTGAGTTCCTCGCGTTCTGGGTGATCGGGTCGGATGCGCCCGCGCGGGTGGTGGCGGGGATGAACATCAACGTGTGGGATGTGAACGACCGGATCGAGGCTCTGGTTGCGTCCGGCCGCAGGGTGGACGTGGGGCGGCTGGCCGATCCGAGGGTTGATCTCGCGGCGGTGTGAGGCGCATGGTCGGGCTGGGGCCGGCGCCGCGCCGCACCGCCGGCGCCGCGCCTCGCTCGCCGTGGCCATTGACAGCCGCGGCGGGAGTCCGCTTGGGGACTGCCTCCCGGGGGACGTGAGATTGCCCCGTGTGGCGGGGCAATCTCACGTCAGTGCGGGGGTACCCCACCCGCGCAGGTGCCCGCCTCATCGACGGCCCAGCGGGGGTGGACGCGGCGGCGCGACACGAGCGGATGGCACTCCACCTGCGGTGATGTGCTGCTAGGTTGCGGAATGTGGTCCCCGACACATGTCGTCGGTGGGCACTTTCCTCACAACTGGAGTGTCTAATGGGAATTCCCCTCAGAACCCGCCGCAGGATAGCTGCGGCTGCGACAGGAATGTTGCTGTTGGCCGGGCTCGCGCCGGCTGCGGCCGCCGGGCCGTCGAGCGTCCCGCTCGCGCCGGCGGATGACCTGTTCCCCGCCGTCGAGGCGCCGACGAAGGCGGGAACCTACATCGTCCAGATAGCCGGGGATCCGGTCGTTGCGTACGACGGCGGCGTCAAGGGCCTGAAGGCCACCAAGCCCGCCAAGGGCGAGAAGATCAATCCGCGGGGGCGCGACGTGGTGCGCTACGTCGCCCATCTTCAGGGCAAGCAGGACGCAGCCCTGAAGGCCGCCGGCGGCGGGAAGAAGCTGTACAGCTACACGTACACGTTCAACGGATTCGCGGCTGAGCTGAGTGCGGCTGCGGCCGCGAAGCTCGCGGACGCCGAAGGCGTGGTAGCCGTGACGCCGGACGAGATCCGGCAGCTCGACACCAGTTCGACCCCGGACTTCCTGGGGCTCACCGATGCTGATGGGCTGTGGGCGGACCTCGGATGGCCGGCGAAGGCCGGCAAGAAGACCGACGGCGCCGGTGAGGACGTCATCATCGGCATCGTGGACTCCGGCATCTGGCCCGAGCACCCAAGTCTGAGTGACCGGGACGCCAGGGGCAAGCTCGTCTATCAGCAGATTCCCGGCTGGCACGGCAAGTGCACCCCGGGTGAGGACTTCAAACGCCTCGCTGTGTAACCAGAAGCTCATCGGCGCCCAGTACTACAGCGCGGGTTACGGTGGTTTCGCGATGGTAGAGGCGGATTTCCCGAACGAGTTCAATTCCGCCCGCGATGCGGACGGCCACGGAACCCACACCGCCACCACGGCGGGTGGCAACTACGACGTCGCAACCGCCGGCGAGGTGTCCTTCTTCGGTGAGAGCATCAGCGGTATCGCCCCCCGTGCGCGCATCGCCGCCTACAAGGTGTGTTGGGGTTATGGCGGCGAGGGCGGCTGCGCCGACTCTGACAGCGTTGCCGCGATCGACCAGGCCGTCGCCGACGGCGTGGACGTCATCAACTTCTCCATCTCGGGGACGTCCACCAACTTCCGCGACGCGGTCGAGATCGCGTTCCTCTACGCCGCCGACGCGGGCGTGTTCGTGGCCGCTTCGGCGGGCAACTCCGGCCCGACGGCGTCGACCGTCGCGCATCCCAGCCCCTGGATCACCACCGTGGCCGCTGGGACGCACAACCGTACCGGCAAGGCGACCGTGAGCCTCGGTGACGAAGATTCGGTATACATCGGCGCATCTGCGACCAAGGCCGTGGGCCCGAAGACTCTCGTGGATTCGGCAAAGGCCGCGATCATCCCGACGGGCGCGGACGAGGATGAGGAGGACGCGGCGGTGCTGGCCGCCGAGCTCTGCGCTCCCGGATCTCTCGACCAGGACCTGGTCACGGGGAACATCGTGCTCTGCAAGCGCGGTGACTACGCCCTCGTGGACAAGAGCGCCGAGGTGTATGACAAGGGTGGGGTCGGCATGGTGCTCTACAACCAGTCCACCGGGCTCAACACCCTCGCACTGTTCCACTCAGTGCCGACCGTGCATGTCGTGCTTGAGGACGGGTTGGAGATCAAGGCGTACATCGCTGGAACAGATGAGCCGACTGCATCGCTCTCCGACGCCGGCATGACCCTCGATGAGCCTGCCCCGTACACCGCATCGTTCTCCTCGCGGGGACCACTCCTCGGAGCGGGCGGCGACCTGCTCAAGCCCGACGTCATCGCGCCCGGGCAGGACATTCTCGCGGGTGTCTCGCCCGCGGGCTACAACGGCCGGCTGTTCGACCTGCTGAGCGGCACCTCGATGTCCAGCCCGCACGTGGCTGGCCTCGCGGCGCTCCTCATCCAGGCGCACCCGGACTGGTCCCCGATGGCGGTCAAGTCCGCGCTCATGACCACCGGGTATGACGTCCTCGACGGCCCCAACACCAACCCGCTGGTCATCTTCCGCCAGGGCGCGGGCCACGTTCGGCCCAACGAGGCTGTTGACCCCGGCCTGGTGTTCGACTCCAGCTGGAACGACTGGCTGGCGTTCATCTGCGCCACCCAGCCCGCGGGCCTGACCGCGACGTGTGACGCGCTCGCCGCCGCCGGCTACCCCACGGACGCCAGCGACTTCAACAGCCCATCCATCGCGATCGGGGACCTCGCGGGAGTCCAGACGGTGACCCGCACAGTCACCAACGTGAGCGACAAGGCCGAGACCTACACCGTGACGTCGACCGGCCTGGCCGGCGTCAGCGTGACGGTCACGCCGTCGTCGTTCACCGTCCCGAAGGGCGGGACCCAGGAGGTCGCGTTCACGTTCACCCGGACGACTGCGGCCCTCAACGCCTACGTCGGCGGCCAGATCACCCTGGCCGGCGACAAGGGCAACGTGGTGCGGATCCCCGCGGTGATCCGGCCCGTGGCCCTCGCGGCGCCGGCGTCGGTGTCCGGGACGGGTGACCCGATCTCGTACGACGTCTCCTTCGGGTACACCGGCCCCTTCACGGCGACGGCGCGCGGCCTCGTGGCACCGGCGACCACGCCGGGCGCGGTGGCCCAGGACCCGGACCAGACGTTCGTCCGGGGCGATTCGACCGGCACCGTGGCCATCCCGGTCACGATCCCGGCGGGAACCACGTTCCAGCGGTTCGCCCTGTTCGACTCCGACGTCACGCCGGGATCCGACCTCGACGTGTACGTCTATCAGGGCACCACGCTCGTGGGCGCGAGCACGAACGGGGGCTCCGACGAGGAGGTCAACTTCTCGTTCGCCTCTCCACCGGCCTCGCCGCTCGCTCTCACCCTGTACGTGCACGGCTGGGGCGTGGTGGGCGACACCTCGCCGTTCGTGCTGTACGACTGGGCGATTCCGGGAGCTGCTGCCGGGAACATGACGGTCTCGGCGCCGGCGTCGGCCACACTCGGTGCGACCGGGACGATCGGTCTCACGTTCTCGGGACTCGTTCCGGCGACGAAGTACCTCGGCTCCGTCGCCTACGGCGGCGCGGCGGGGCTCCCGAACCCCACGATCGTGGCGGTGACCACGCCGTAAATCGGCAATGAGGAGGGCGGGCGGCCGGTGGTCGCCCGCCCTTCGCATGCCTGGCGACGCTTTCGGCGACGCCCGCGGGTTGGCGTGCGCCGGAGGAG